>CABUIC010000004.1 GCA_902491515.1 uncultured Porphyromonadaceae bacterium | reverse complement strand
CCCTCCCCGCCTCGGGCGGGGAGGGGGAGGATATGGGATGGAGGGCGTTGGGCGCCGGGGCGCCGGGAAGCAGGGGTTGAAACCCCTGCCTACCTCCGTGTTACCCCTACGGGGTAAGTACCCGACGAAGGGCCGATACCTCCGGGATGCCCCTACGGGGCAGCGTGGAACGGGGCACTGGGTAGCGGATTTGGGGGTTCGGGAAATTTTTATTACCTTTGTGGACGATTTTTACTCCTTATTAATATATATAGTAAGCAAGCAATGGAACGCGAAGTACGTGTGCGTTTTGCTCCGTCGCCTACGGGGCCTCTTCATATCGGCGGTGTGCGCACCGCTCTCTATAACTATCTGTTCGCCCGTCAGCACGGGGGCAAGATGATTCTGCGCATCGAGGATACTGACTCTCAGCGGTTTGTGCCGGGTGCGGAGGACTATATCAACGAGGCTCTGGCGTGGCTGGGCATCGGCATAGACGAGGGGGTGCGCGAAGGGGGTCCTTACGGGCCTTACAAGCAGAGCGAGCGGCGGGATATCTACCGCGAGCACGTGAAGATGCTCTTAGAGCGGGGTAAGGCTTACATCGCTTTCGACACTCCGGCGGAACTTGAGGCCCGGAGGGCGGAGACGGCGAACTTCCAGTACGACGCGTCGACGCGCGGGGGGATGCGTAACTCGCTGACGCTCCCCGCGGAGGAGGTTGAACGGCTGATCGGGGAGGGCACGCAGTATGTGGTGCGCTTCAAGGTGGAGCCGGGCCGGACTGTGGAGGTTCACGACCTTCTGCGCGGGACGGTGGCGATCAAGAGCGACATCCTCGACGACAAGGTGCTCTACAAGAGCGCGGACGACCTGCCGACGTACCACCTGGCGAATATCGTGGACGACCATCTGATGAAGGTGAGCCACGTGATCCGCGGGGAGGAGTGGCTGCCGTCGGCGCCGCTGCATGTGCTTCTGTACGAGGCTTTCGGGTGGGCGGACACGGCTCCGGAGTTCGTGCATCTGCCTCTGCTGCTGAAGCCTGACGGAAAGGGGAAGTTGAGCAAGCGCGACGGCGACAGGCTGGGCTTCCCGGTGTTCCCCCTGGAATGGAAGGACCCGAAGTCGGGGGACATCTCGCGGGGCTACCGCGAGAGCGGCTATCTGCCTGAGGCCGTGGTGAACTTCCTTGCGCTGCTCGGCTGGAACCCTGGGGACGACACGGAGGTGATGGGGATGGATGAACTCATCCGCAAATTCTCCTTCGCGCACTGCTCGCGCTCGGGAGCGCGCTTCGCCTTCGACAAGGGGAAATGGTTCAACCACACGTATCTTCAGGCGAAGCCCGACGCGGAGCTTGCGGAGCTGTTCAAGCCGGTTCTGCGGCGCCACGGGGTTGACCCGGAGGCCTTCGGCGACGAGTACATCGCGCGGGCTGTGGCCCTGGTGAAGGGCAGAGTGAACTTCACGGAGGAGCTCTGGGACCAGGCGAACTACTTCTTCGCGGCTCCGACGGAGTACAGCGCGAAGGACGTGCGAAAGCGCTGGAGCGCGGAGACGCCCGAGCTGATGCGGACCTTAGCGGGGATGCTCGAGGGCGCGGAGGACTTCACCGGTGCGGCCTTGGAGCCGATGGTGATGGACTGGATACGGGAAAACGGCCTGCACATGGGCAATGTGATGAACGCTTTCCGGCTCTGCCTGGTGGGCGAATGCCGCGGGCCGCACATTTTCGAGATCACGGACCTTATAGGCCGCGCGGAGACGCTGAAACGCCTCCGCGCGGGAATCGAGCGAATCAAAGCTGAAGAGGCGTGAATCTGCTGTACAACACTGGGATACGCCTTTACCGGGCGGCGGCGCGGATAGCGGGGCTCAGGAACCCGAAGGCGCGCCGGATGATCCAGGGGCAGAGCGTGAGCCTCAAGCGCATCGGGCGTAAGCGCCGGACGCTGGCGCCCGAGGGCTTCGACCTGTGGATACACTCGGCGTCCTTAGGGGAGTTCGAGCAGGCGAGGCCGCTGATAGACAGGCTACTGCGCGAGCGCCCGGAGACGACGATCCTTGCGAGTTTCTTCTCGCCGTCGGGCTTCGAGGTGCGGCGGGACTACCACCCGCGGGTGGCGACCGTCTATCTTCCCTTCGACACGCCCGGGGGCACGGAGGACTTTTTAGAGGCGGCGCAGCCGCGGATGGCCGTGTTCGTGAAATATGAATTCTGGGGCAACTACCTCGAGGCGCTGAAGCGGCGGGGGGTGCCCACATACCTTATATCGTCGATATTCCGCCCGGGGCAGGTGTTTTTCCGGCCGTGGGGTGGAATGTTCCGTCGGATGCTCGACTGCTTCACGCACATCTACGTACAGGACGAGGGCTCGCGGGCCCTTCTGGCGGGGATAGGCGTGGAGAGGGTGAGCGTGGCGGGCGACACGCGCTTCGACCGCGTGACGGAGGTCAGGGCCCGCGGGCGCGCCGTGCCGGAGGTCGAGCACTTCCTGAGCCTGGCTCCGGCGGGGACGAAGGTGCTCGTGGCTGGGAGCTCGTGGCCTCAGGACGAGGCGCTGTACATCCCCTGGGTGCTGGGGAGGGAGGACGCGAGGGTGATAATAGCCCCTCACGAGTTCGACGACCTGCGCATCGCGGAGATCCGCCACGCCGTGGGCGACGAGGCTTCGATGAGCTTCACGACCTACCGTGAAATCTACTCGCGCGACCCCGGGGACCCGCGTCTGCGGGAGGTGAGGGTGCTTGTGATGAACTGCTTCGGACTGCTGAGCTCGCTGTACCGCTACGGGACGGTGGCCTACGTGGGCGGGGGCTTCGGCAAGAGCATCCACAACATCAACGAGGCGGCGGTGTACGGGATTCCGGTGGTTTTCGGGCCGAGGAGGCGGAAATTCAAGGAGGCCGCGGACCTGATAGAGTGCGGCGGGGGCTTCGAGGTGACTGACCGCGCGACGATGGAGTCGACGCTGGGGCGGCTCTTCGACGACCCTGAGGCGCTGCGGCGCGCCGGGGAGGCCGCGGGGCGCTACATCTCCAGGAGCCTCGGGGCGACGGACAGGATATTCGCGGAGCTGTTCGGCTCGGCGGGAGCCGCCCTGGATTTATAAGATTTATAAGACTTATAAGACTTATAAGATTTATACGATTTATACGATTAACAACCACTCTCAAACACTATAGCATATGATCAAAGCGGGGATTCAGGGGCGGACGGACACGCCCAACGCGCGGGACCTTGTGAGGCTCCTACTCATACACCCGGACATTCAGTTCGTCGGCTTCGCCAACGAGGAGCACGCGGGGCGGCCGCTATGGGAGGACGTTTTCGACGTCTACGGCTCGTCGGAGCTGCGCTACACGCGCTCGCTGGACCTCCAGAAGCTCGACATCCTCTTCTGTCTGGACGCGGACCGCGTGCCGGACGAGGCGCTGGCGCGGCTTGACGCCGACCCGGAGTTCCGCCTGGTGGTGTTTCCGCCGGCTCCCGGGCGCCCCTCGACGGTGGAGGGCGACGAGCGTTTCGTCTACGGTATTCCCGAGCTGAACCGCAAGGCGATGGTGCGCGGTGCGCGGGCCGTCAGGCTGGCTACGGCTCCGGCGATGGCTCTGGTGGACGCCACTTTCCCCTTCGCGCGGGGGCTGATGCTGCCCTCGGAGAGCGGGGCGCTGGAGGTGACGGTGGACGGTCCAGAATTCGACGCGGCGCGAGCCGGGCGCGAGGCCCGGGCGTGCCTGGAGGCAGTGCAGACCTCGTTCAGGCTTCCGGTGGAGTTCAGGGCGTCGGGACGTCCGGCGCACTCGCTGCGGGGGCTGACCGTGGACGTGGAATTCGACTGCGGGGTGGCCGAGGAGAGCCTGCGCGAGGCCTTCTCGGAGGCCTACGACGACCACAACTTCACCTTCCTTCTGCCGCGGGGTACGGCCCTGCCCGACGGGGCGGAGGACGCTCCGTTAGCGGGCTGCAACAAGTGCTTCATAGCCCTCGAGACGGACGGGCGGCGCGTGCGGCTGCGCGCGGCGCTGGACCCGCGGATGAAGGGGGCGGTGGGGAACGCCATCCACTGCATGAACCTGCTCTTCGGGCTCCACGAGCGCACGGGCCTGGAGCTGAAGCCGGGGGAGTGAGCGCGGAGCGCGATAACTCGTATAAGACGTAGAACTCGGATAAGACGTATAACTCGGATAAGACGTATAAGACGTATAAGACGTATAAGATTTATAAGAATTATAAGACTTATAAGACTTATAAGACTTATAAGTCTCAGACAGTCAAAGAATCGTAGAATCTAAAAAAACTCCTCAATATGTCGTTTCTGAAGATTTCCGGCGACCTTTCGGGGTGGAATATCTACCGGAAGAGCGCCTGTGTCTGCGATGCCACAGAGATGTTCATACGCCGGGCTTTCCCCTGCCAGACGCGCACCGTCGACCAGATGCGGCAGGCCGCCCGAAGCGGGAAGCAGAACATCGTCGAGGGCGTCACGGACTCCACGGTATCGATGGAAACGGGCATCAAACTCATCGGCGTGGCACGCGGCTCTCTCCGCGAGCTCCTTGAGGATTATCTCGACTTTCTCTATCAGAACGACCTGAAAGTATGGCTTCTGGACGATGAAATCACTCACCGCGCACGGAACTTCTGCCGCGAGTGCGATGACCGCGTGGAGTTCCGCCGGAAATGCGCGGAATGCACGGATGAGGTCGTGGCGAACCTGCTGATTACGGAACTGCGCCAGCTCGACGCCATGCTCGCCTCCCTCCTTGAATCCATGGAGGAGCACTTTCTCACGGAAGGCGGGCTCAAAGAGTCGATGTATAAGGCCCGCGTCGAATGGCGCAAAGCGAACCTCGGGTTCTGACCGACTTCCGCTCAATTTTCCACGAAAATTTGTTTTCAAAGAAAATTGTGCTTAACTTTGCAGAGCAAATCGGCCGCCCGGATGGTGGAATGGTAGACACGAGGGACTTAAAATCCCTTGACCATTGCGGTCGTGCGGGTTCGAGTCCCGCTCCGGGCACTCTTTACGGAATAATTCGCATAAAATTTATAAGACTTATAAGACGGATGAATCTTATAAGTCTTATAAATTTTATAGACCTCGTTTTATTCCCACTCGATCGTTGCCGGGGGTTTTGAGGAGATGTCGTAGCAGACGCGGTTTACGCCGCGGACTTTGCGGATAATCTCGTTGCTGACGTTGGCAAGGAACTCGTAGGGGAGGTGGGCCCAGTCGGCGGTCATGGCGTCGGTGGAGGTGACGGCGCGGAGGGCTACGGCGCGTTCGTATGTGCGCTCGTCGCCCATTACGCCTACGCTCTGGACGGGGAGGAGTATCACTCCGGCCTGCCAGACCTTGTCGTAGAGTCCGGCGTCGCGGAGGCCCTGGATGAAGATGTGGTCGGCATCCTGGAGGATGCGTACTTTCTCGGGGGTGATGTCGCCGAGGATGCGGACGGCGAGGCCCGGGCCCGGGAAGGGATGGCGGGTGATGAGGTGTTCGGGCATGCCGAGTGCGCGGCCCACGGCGCGGACCTCGTCCTTGAAGAGGAGGCGGAGGGGCTCGCATAGGCGGAGCTTCATGCGCTCGGGGAGGCCGCCGACGTTGTGGTGGCTCTTGATTACGGTTCCGGTGATGGAGAGGGACTCGATGCAGTCGGGGTATATTGTGCCCTGGGCGAGCCAGCGGACGTCCTCAATCTTGCGGGCTTCCTCGTCGAAGACCTTGATGAAGTCGGCGCCGATGATCTTTCGCTTTCGCTCGGGGTCGGTGACGCCCTCGAGGTCGCTGAAGAAGCGGGCGGAGGCGTCGACTCCCACGACGTTGAGGCCGAGGCACTCGTAGTCGCGGAGGACGGATGCGAACTCGTCCTTGCGGAGCATTCCGTGGTCGACGAATATGCAGGTGAGGCGGGGACCGATGGCGCGGTTGAGGAGCACGGCGGCTACGGAGGAGTCGACGCCTCCGCTGAGGCCGAGGACGACCTTGTCGTCGCCGAGCTGTCGGCGGAGTTCGGCCACGGTGGAGTCGATGAAGCTCTCGGCGGACCAGGTACAGTGCGCGCCGCAGATTCCGACGGTGAAGTTGCGGAGGAGCTGGAGGCCGCACTCGGAGTGGTATACCTCGGGGTGGAACTGTACGCCCCACATGCGGTGGCCGTCGCGACGGAAGGCGGCGAAGCGGACTTCGGGCGTGGAGGCGATGCAGCTGAAGCCTTCGGGGAGGGCGGTGATGGTGTCGCCGTGGCTCATCCATACCTGTGCCCCGGGCTCGATGCCGGCGAAGAGGGGGTCGGCGGCGTCGACGGCGGAGAGACGCGCGCGGCCGTACTCGCGGGAAGCCGCGGGCTCGACATTCCCGCCGAGGGTGTAGGCCATGAGCTGGGCGCCGTAGCAGATGCCGAGGAGGGGATAGGATGCGGCGAGGCGCTCAAGGTCGACGCGGAAAGCCTCCTTGTCGTAGACGCTGAGGGGGGAGCCCGAGAGGATAACGCCGATAATGCCCTCCTCCTGCCCGTAGGGGAATTTGTTGTAGGGTAGAATCTCGCAATAGATGTTCAGTTCGCGCACTCGCCGGGCAATGAGCTGGGTTGTCTGCGAACCGAAATCCAGGATAATGATTTTTTCCTGCATATAATATAAGGGGGGAAATTTTTGGGAAAGATTATTCAATTCCGCCACAAAGTTACTAAATTTTTCGCTATTTACGGCGAAGGCGTGGCCGTTTTGCAGAAAAATGTGTAATTTTGCACCGCAAAAAAAATTTCCCAAAGGTACATTCCGACGTTTCACACCCTACCCTCCGCCCCTTGATGCCCCGCATTGTAAGAATTCTCTTCCTCAGCCTTCTGATGGCCCTCGCCGGCAGCGGGCGGTGCGGCGCCATGTCGTTCGCGCTGGACTCGATAGCCGAGTGGGGCAAGTTTCCGCGCTTCTGCGTGGGTGTATACCGCTGGGGCGACAAGTTTTTCAACACCTACGACTCGACCTACGTGCGCGGCACGGGCTTCAAGTTCAACGGGAAGATTACGGCGGACTCGTGGATGGACATCTACAATTTCCACATCCCGGAGAGCCGGAACATCTACATGCACTCGGACGCCTCGACGTCGATGGGCCTCTATCTGACGTATCTTGCCGTGTCGGTGGGCTATGACGTGAATTTCAGCAAGTTCTTCGGAGGGCCGGACCGCTCGCGTCAGCGACTCCGCTTCGGGTTCAACTGCGCGCTCTTCGCGGCGGAGGCCTATTTGTCGAAGAACGACGTGGGGGCCAAGATGACGCGCTTCGGCGACTACCGTCCCGACCTCAACTTCGACGGCATCAACAACGAGAGCTGGGGCCTCGACGTCTACTACTTCTTCAACAACAAGCGCTACGCTGAGGCGGCGGCCTTCAATTACAGCAAGATACAGCTCAAGAGCCAGGGCTCGCTCTGCGCGGGGCTCTCCATCTACTCGCAGAAACTCGACTTCAACTTCGCGTCGCTTCCGGAATTCATGCGCGAGCAGCTGCCGGACACGTGGCCAGACTACCGCTACCGCGTCGACACGAACAACTATGCCATCCGCTTCGGCTACGGGTACAACTGGGTGTTCCATCCGGGGTGGCTTCTCGGCGTGAGCGAGACGCCCATCGTGGGCGCCCGCAAGGGATTCATCAACGGGGAGTACGACAAATGGTCCGTCTCGCTGTACAACCGCTTCAAGCTCGCGCTGGTGTGGAACCACGAGCGGTGGTTCGCGGGAATGACCACTCGCTTCGACGCCGCGGTGATTTCCGACAAACAGACCTTCTACGCCGGGGGCGTCCTCTCTTTCGAGGCAGCCGCGGGCTACCGCTTCAATTTGTGGTAGACTTTTTTGGCGGAGAAAAAAAAATTTCGTACCTTTGCGGCCGAAAAGCGTAACCGCTGGCAGGACGTGCAGCCTGCGAATGTTGCGAAATGTTAACATTTAAATCACAGTCAATACAATGGACCTGATTAAGATTGCCGAGGAAGCATTCGCAACCGGCAAGCAGCATCCCGATTTCGGCCCCGGCGACACCATCACCGTGGCTTACCGTATCAAAGAAGGCAACAAGGAGCGTATCCAGCTGTACCGCGGCGTAGTGATCCGCATCAGCGGCGAAGGCGCCAAGAAGCGCTTCACCGTTCGCAAGATGAGCGACAATATCGGCGTAGAGCGTATTTTCCCCATCGAATCGCCCTTCATCGACTCCATCACCGTCAACAAATACGGTAAAGTTCGCCGTGCGAAACTCTACTACCTCCGCGAACTCACCGGCAAAAAGGCCCGCATCAAGGAGCGCCGCGTGAAGAAGTAATTCTTCCCCCGTCATCCTCAAGGACCTACAGCCAAAAGGACAAGCCTCCCGCCCCTCTCCACCGAGGGCGGGAGGTTTTTCATTCCGGGGACTTTATTTCGGACTCTTCAGACCTGTCGGACCCATCGGGCCCGAGCGAAACAAAGATGCCTTTGAATTATTTTTCGGAAATTTTCCGAGATTTTCTTGCATATGTCGAAAATAAGCACTAATTTTGCATCGCAAAACCCCGGAGGGGGTGTTGCTGACGAAAAAAGCACCTGCTTCAATAGCTCAGTCGGTTAGAGCATCTGACTGTTAATCAGAGGGTCGTTGGTTCGAGTCCATCTTGAAGCGCAATTATCAATTCCCGCTTTTTTCTGCTTCAATAGCTCAGTCGGTTAGAGCATCTGACTGTTAATCAGAGGGTCGTTGGTTCGAGTCCATCTTGAAGCGCAAAGCACCGAAGGCGACTGTGCCCCCGCAGGCACAGTCGCCGCTTTGTTTAACCCGAGGGCTGCCTTTGCTGACTTAGCTTTTATAGCTAATATAGCTGAGATAGCTTATTTAGCTGATTCAGTTGCTCAAAACATATCTTCCATGCACTCCTACTTCACCGACACCAACTGCGCCGTCACGGTCTGCGACGCCGAGGGCGTCATCCTGTGGATGAACGCCCGGGCCCTCGAGCTCTACGCCTCGCGCGGCAACCTCATAGGCCGGAACCTCTTCGACTGCCACTCCCCCGCCTCCGCGGCAAAAATCCGCGCAATGCTCGCCACCGGCGAAAGCAACGCCTACACAATCACCAAGCACGGACGCCGCAAGGTAATCTACCAGACGCCGTGGCGCCACGACGACGGGAGAATCGGCGGAATGGTCGAAATCTCCATGCCCGTGCCCGACGAAATGCCACACTATGACCGCGACGCACCCGCGCAATGAAGCGCGCACGGACTGAAAAATTGTAAAAAAACGGGTGTCGTATTGACACAACCGATATTTTTTCGTATCTTTGCGCGAATTTGAAGTAAATAAACCATTACGAACCCCGATTTTTATGAATCCCATCAAGAAAACCATCACCCTTGCGGACGGCCGGACCATCACCCTCGAGACCGGCAAGCTCGCCAAGCAGGCTGATGGAGCGGTAGAACTGCGTATGGGCAACACGATGCTGCTTGCCACCGTAGTTTCGGCAAAAGAAGCCGGCGAAGGCGTCGACTTCATGCCCCTGACAGTAGAGTACAAAGAGAAATTTTCTTCCAACGGCCGCTTCCCCGGCGGCTTCCTCAAGCGCGAAGGACGTGCCAGCGACTATGAAATCCTGACATCCCGCCTCGTCGACCGCGTGCTCCGTCCCCTCTTCCCGGACAACTACCACGCCGACACCTTCGTGAACATCATCATGTTCTCCGCCGACGGCGAAGACATGCCCGACGCCCTTGCCGGCCTCGCAGCGTCCGCTGCCATCGCCGTGAGCGACATTCCCTTCAACGGGCCCATTTCCGAGGTTCGTGTGGCCCGTATCGACGGCAAGTTCGTCATCAATCCCACATTCTCCCAGCTTGAGAAAGCCGACATGGAGCTCATGGTCGGCGCCACATACGACAACATCATGATGGTGGAAGGCGAAATGGACGAAGTATCCGAAGCCGACCTCCTCGCCGCCCTCAAGGCCGCCCACGAGGCTATCCGCGAGCAGGTGAAGGTGGTCAACGAGCTCGCCGAAGCCGCCGGCGCCACCGTCAAGCGCGAATACTGCCACGAAGTAAACGACGAAGAGCTCCGCAAGGACGTCCACGACAAGTGCTACGACAAGGCATACGCCATCGCCCGCACCGGAACAGCCGACAAGCACTGGCGCCAGGACTCCTTCGACGCCATCTGCCAGGAATACATCGACTCGCTCCCCGAAGACGTCCGCGATGAAAAGACGCCTCTCGTGAAGCGCTACTACCACGACGTAGAGAAGGAAGCCATGCGCCGCTGCGTGCTCGACGAAGGCATCCGCCTCGACGGCCGCAAGACCACCGACATCCGCCCCATCTGGTGCGAGACCGACTA
Source organism: uncultured Porphyromonadaceae bacterium (assembly GCA_902491515.1). Lineage (GTDB taxonomy): Bacteria > Bacteroidota > Bacteroidia > Bacteroidales > Muribaculaceae > CAG-873. The sequence continues at coordinate 126,275 of CABUIC010000004.1, read as the reverse complement.
CGTCCCCGGCCCCCACGGATCCGCCGTCTTCACCCGCGGCGAGACCCAGGCTCTCGCCACCGTGACCCTCGGCACCAAGCTCGACGAGAAAATCCTCGACGACGTGCTCAACCAGGGACGCGAGCGCTTCCTCCTCCACTACAATTTCCCCCCCTTCTCCACCGGCGAAGCCAAGCCCCAGCGCGGCGTAGGCCGCCGCGAGGTAGGCCACGGCAACCTCGCCCACCGCGCCCTCAAGCGCATGTTCCCCGACAATTTCCCCTACGTAGTCCGCATCGTCAGCGACATCCTCGAGAGCAACGGCTCCTCGTCGATGGCCACAGTCTGCGCAGGCACCCTCTCGCTTCTTGACGCCGGCGTCAAGATGAAGAAGCCCGTCAGCGGCATCGCCATGGGCCTCATCACCGACACCAACTGCTCCAAGTACGCCATCCTCAGCGACATTCTCGGCGACGAGGACCACCTCGGCGACATGGACTTCAAGGTAACGGGCACCCGCGACGGCATCACGGCCACGCAGATGGACATCAAGTGCGACGGCCTCAGCTACGAAATCCTCGAGCGTGCCCTCAACCAGGCCCGCGAAGGCCGCCTCCACATCCTCGACAAAATCGAAGAGACGATTCCCGCACCGCGCGAGGACTACAAGCCTCACGTGCCCCGCATCGTCACCATGCTCATCCCCAAGGAGCTCATCGGCGCCGTCATCGGCCCGGGCGGAAAAGTCATCCAGGGCATCCAGGAAGAATCCGGAGCCACCGTCTCCATCGACGAAATCGACGAGGGCGGCTTCATCGAGGTTGCCGCGCCCCACAAGAGCGCCATCGACAAGGCTCTCGAGATGATCAACGCCATCGTCGAGCTCCCCGAGGAAGGCAAGGTATACCACGGCACCGTCCGCTCGATCATGGACTTCGGTGCATTCGTTGAGTTCATGCCCCACCGCGACGGCCTCCTCCACATCTCCGAAATCTCCTGGGAACGCCTCCCCGACATGGAAGCGTCCAAGCTCAAGGAAGGCGACGAAGTGGACGTCAAGCTCATCGAAATCGACAAGAAGAGCGGCAAGTTCCGCCTCTCCATGCGTGCCCTCCAGCCCAAGCCCGAGGGCTACGTCGAGCCCCAGCGCGGCCCCCGCGGCCCGCGCCGCGAAGGCGGCGAAAACCGCGGCGAGCGCCGTGGCCCGCGCCGTCCCGAAAAGAAATAAGCACAGATTGGTTATAATCCGTCATATTCTCCGAGGCGGTCATTCAGGAAGGTTCCTGAATGACCGCCTTTTCTCGGGAGACAGCACTGTGACGTCCCAGATGCCTCATTAACATTTTTTCAGCCCCCTTATCGGCCGAAAATTGCGGAAATATTTCTTTATATGATGTTTTTTTCGTTACTTTGCACCGCAAAACGTGAATTTACTAATTAAAAACGAAAAGTATTATGTCTGAAATTGCAGAGCGCGTAAAAGGTATCGTAGTCGACAAGCTCGGCGTAGACGCCAACAAAGTAACTGAAGAAGCTACCTTCATCAACGACCTCGGTGCTGACAGCCTCGACACCGTAGAACTGATCATGGACCTCGAAAAGGAATTCAACATCACCATTCCCGAGGACAAGGCAGAAGAAATCAAGACCGTTGGCGACGCCATCGCTTTCGTAGAGGCCAACCAGTAATCGGGCCCGTCTGTTTCCAGACCAATCTACCCCACTTCCCACAAAGCCGCCGCGGAGATGCCTCCCCCTCCTGGGGCAGGCTCGTCCGGCGGTTTTTGAGTATTACATCTCTCCCCCCCCTCCAGCCTATCACCGCAAACCATCATATACGCACACACTTATGGAATTAAAAAGAGTCGTGGTTACCGGCTTAGGCGCCATCACACCCCTTGGCAATGACGTGCAGACCACGTGGAATAACGCCAAAGAAGGTGTCAGCGGTGCCGGCCCCATCACCCACTTCGACGCATCGCAGTTCAAGACCCAGTTCGCCTGCGAAGTCAAAGGCTTCAACCCCGCCGACCATTTCGACCGCAAGAAGGAGCGTCAGCTCGACCTCTATGCCCAATATGCCCTCGTGGCCGCCCGTCAGGCCGTTGCCGACGCAGGCCTCGCCGACGAATCCATCGACCACAACCGCGTAGGCGTCATCGTAGCCGCAGGCATCGGCGGCCTCCACACTTTTGAGGAAGAGGCCGGCTACTATGCCCTCACCGGCGCGGAAAAGGGACCCAAATACAATCCCTTCTTCATCCCCAAGATGATCGCCGACATCGCCTCGGGCCACATATCCATGGAATTCGGCTTCCACGGCCCGAACTACGGCGTAGTCAGCGCCTGCGCCTCATCCAACAACGCCATCATCGACGCCTTCAACTACATCCGCCTCGGCAAAGCCGACGCATTCGTCACCGGCGGCGCTGAAGCGGCCATCTTCCCCGCAGGCGTGGGCGGCTTCAACTCCATGCACGCCCTCTCCACCCGCAACGACAGCCCCGAGACGGCTTCCCGCCCCTTCAGCAAGAGCCGCGACGGTTTCGTCATGGGCGAAGGATCCGCAGTGCTCATCCTCGAGGAGCTTGAGCACGCAAAGGCCCGCGGCGCGAAAATCTACGCCGAAATCGTGGGCGGCGGCATGAGCGCCGACGCATACCACATCACGGCGACACACCCCGAAGGCCTCGGCGCTATCCTCTCCATGAAGATGGCCCTCGAGGACGCAGGCCTCACTCCCGACGACATCGACTACATCAACGTACACGGAACTTCCACGCCCAAGGGCGACATCTCTGAAGTCAAGGCTATCGTCGACCTCTTCGGTCCCGCGGCTTACAAGCTCAACATCTCCTCCACCAAGTCCATGACCGGACACCTCCTCGGCGCAACCGGCGCCCTCGAGGCAATGTTCAGCATCAAGGCCGTGCAGGAAGACATCGTGCCTCCCACCATCAACCACGAGGAAGGCGACGAAGACGAGGAAATCGACTACAAGCTCAACTTCACCTTCGGCAAAGCCCAGAAGCGCACCGTACGCGCCGCCCTCTCGAACGCTTTCGGCTTCGGCGGCCACAACGCATCCGTGATTGTAAAGAAGTACGAGGAATAATCCCTCCTCCATCCGCACTACAAACTCATAAGACTCAATCCGCAGTCCCGCCGGGACCGCGGATTTTTTTTGTGCATGCCCGGAACGCCGTTCTTGCTTCGACGAAAAATTATTCTTATCTTTGTAAACTGAACCAACAAGCACTGTTTGAATATGGAACTGACAGTAATCCTGCTTTCAATCGCGGTCATCGTACTGCTGATTGTCTTCTTCTACTATTGCCCCTTCTTCCTGTGGATTTCCGCCCGCGTCAGCGGCGTCAGGATTTCCCTGATGCAGCTCGTGCTCATGCGCATCCGTCAGGTTCCCGCCTCCGTCATCGTCCGCGCCCTCATCGAGGCCCACAAGGCCGGTCTGAAGGACGTGACCCGCGACGATCTCGAGGCCCACTACCTCGCCGGCGGCAACGTGGAGCGCGTGGTCCACGCCCTCGTCTCAGCGTCCAAGGCCAACATCGACCTGGGCTTCAAGATGGCCACAGCCATCGACCTCGCCGGCCGCGACGTGTTCCAGGCCGTGCAGATGAGCGTGAATCCCAAAGTCATCGACACTCCTCCCGTCACCGCCGTGGCCAAGGACGGCATCCAGCTCATCGCCAAGGCCCGTGTGACAGTCCGCGCGAACATCCGCCAGCTCGTCGGCGGCGCCGGTGAGGACACCGTCCTCGCGCGCGTCGGCGAGGGTATCGTATCCTGCATCGGCTCCTCCGTAAGCCACAAGCAGGTTCTCGAGAATCCCGACTCCATCTCCAAGCTCGTCCTCAGCAAGGGCCTCGACTCCGGCACGGCTTTTGAAATCCTGTCCATCGACATCGCCGACATCGACATCGGCCGCAACATCGGCGCCGCCCTTCAGATTGACCAGGCCCAGGCCGACAAGAACATCGCCCAGGCCAAGGCCGAGGAGCGCCGCGCAATGGCCATAGCCCGCGAACAGGAAATGAAGGCCCTAGCCCAGGAAGCCCGCGCCAAGGTCATCGAGGCGGAATGCGAGCTCCCCAAGGCAATGGCTCAGGCTTTCCTCTCCGGAAATCTCGGCATCATGGACTACTACAGGATGAAAAACATGGAGGCCGACACCACCATGCGCGAGAACCTCGGCCGCCCCTCCGAACAGAATCCCCAGATAAAGAAGTAACAAAGAGGGCCACAGATGACCACTTTCCTCATTTCTCTCGCCGTCCTCGTCGGCGGCTACTTCCTCTACGGTCTGCTCGCCGAAAAAATCTTCGGCATCGACCCGTCCCGCGAAACACCCGCCGTGCGTCGCGCCGACGGCGTGGACTTCGTGCCTATGCCAACGTGGCGCGTGTTCCTCATCCAGTTCCTGAACATCGCGGGCCTCGGGCCTATCTTCGGTGCCATTATGGGCGTGATGTTCGGCCCGGCGGCGTTCCTGTGGATTGTCCTCGGCACGATATTCGGGGGCGCCGTCCACGACTTCATCTCGGCCATGATGTCGCTCCGCCACGACGGCGAGAGCCTTCCCGAGCTCGTAGGCCGCGAGCTCGGACCCGTGATCAAGCAGATTCTGCGCGTAGTCTCGGTGCTTCTCCTCATACTCGTGGCCGCCGTGTTCGTTGTCACGCCCGCGGGACTGCTCGCCGACCTCACCCCCGGATGGGCCGACACCATTTTCTGGACCGCCGCCATCTTCCTCTACTACGCGCTCGCTACGGTTGTGCCCGTCGACAAACTCATAGGGCGCTTCTACCCCGTGTTCGGATTCGCCCTGCTGTTCATGGCCGGAGGACTTCTCGCCGTCCTGCTCAGCGGTTCAGTGACCGTTCCCGACGGCATGGCCGACGGCCTCTACAACCGCTCCGGCGCCGGGCACCCCATCTTCCCGATGATGTTCGTCAGCATTGCCTGCGGAGCGATTTCCGGCTTCCACGCCACCCAGTCGCCCATGATGGCGCGCTGTCTGAAGAACGAGCGCCTCGCGCGTCCGATTTTCTACGGCGCCATGGTTGCCGAGGGCATCGTGGCCCTTATCTGGGCTGCCGCGGCCATAGCGTTCACCGGCGGCTACGACGGTCTCCAGAGCTACATGGCCTCCCATTCTGGGGCCGGCGCCCTCGTCCATGAGATTTCCGTAAGCTGGCTCGGGGCTTTCGGCGGGGTGCTCGCCCTTCTCGGCGTAATCGCCGCACCCATCACCACCGGCGACACCGCTCTGCGCTCCGCTCGACTCATCATCGCCGACGCCGCGAAAATCGACCAGAAGAAAATCCTCAGGCGCCTCCTTGTATGCCTCCCGGTCTTCGCCGGCACCATCGCCCTGATGCTCATCGACTTCAATGTCCTCTGGCGCTACTTCGCGTGGACAAACCAGACCCTCGCGGCCTTCACCCTCTGGGCGTGCACATTCTATCTCGCGAGAAAAGGGAAGGCCTACGCCCTTACCCTCGTTCCGGCCCTGTTCATGACCGTGGTAGTCACCTCCTATATCCTCTTCGCCCCGGCTCCCGAGGGCTTCGGGCTCCCGCTCTCCGTCGGCGTGTCCGCCGGGCTCGCAATCGACGTCCTCTGTTCCCTTGCCTTCATCCGGCATCTCCGCAGATGTGCGGGAGCACGGGTCGATGCCCAACCGTCAAACTGACCTATGGATATCCTGTCTGAAATAGGAAAATCAAGACTCTACACCCTCCACAGCCACACACAGTTCTGCGACGGCCGGGCTCCGATGGAAGAAATGGCCCGCGCGGCCGTGGCCGAGGGTTTTGACCTCTACGGCTTCTCTCCCCATTCGCCGATTCCCATCGACTCTCCCTGCAACATGAGCGCCGGGAGGGTCGCCGACTATCTTTCGGAGGTGCGCCGCATCCGCGGACTCCTCGGACCCGTCTGTTCCTTCTTCGCCGGAATGGAGATTGACTACCTCGGTCCGGAATGGGGCCCTGCAAACGACTATTTCCGCAGACTTCCCCTCGACTTCCGCATAGGCTCCGTACATTTCATCCCCTCTCAGGAAGGAGTTCCCACCGACATAGACGGCCATTTCGACAGCTTCAGCCGGAAGATGGCAGAAATCTTCCACGGCGATATCCGATACGTCGTCGACACTTTCTTCTCCCACTCCCTCGACATGATAGAGGCCGGAGGATTCGACATAATCGGGCATTTCGACAAAATAGGCCACAACGCCTCCCTTTATGCTCCCGGAATAGAGGACGAGCCCTTCTACAGGGCCCGCATCTCCGACATGGTCGACGCCATCGCCGCCTCCGGGCTTATAATAGAACTGAACACGAAGGCCTTCCGGGAACACGGGCGCATGTTTCCCTCCGTGCGGCCGCTCCGCGAGATTGTCCGGCGGGGCGTGCCCGTTATTGTCAACAGCGACGCCCACCGCCCCGACGCCGTAAATGCCGGACGCCTCCAGGGCTTCGCTATCCTCGACCGTCTGATGGAGGAGTGCCGTCCATGAGCGCCCCGCGTCCCCTGGAGCTCCTCGCTCCCGCGAAAAACGCCGAGACTGCCATCGAGGCCATCCGCCACGGCGCCGACGCGGTATATATCGGCGGTCCTGCTTTTGGCGCGCGCGCCGCAGCGGGCAATTCAGTCGAGGAAATCGCCCGCGTGACCGAATACGCCCACCGCTTTCATGCCCGCGTCTACGTCACGGTCAACACCATCCTCTACCCTTCCGAGCTCGAGGATGCCAAGGTCCTCGTCCGCAAACTCCATTCCGCCGGAGCGGACGCGCTGATTGTCCAGGACATGGCTTTCGCGGAGATGCGCGACGAGCTTCCGCCCATAGCCCTCCACGCCAGCACCCAGTGCGACATCCGCACGCCGGAGAAGGCCGCCGCCCTGGCCCGCGCCGGCTTCGAGCAACTTGTGCTCCCCCGCGAGCTCAGCCTTGAGGAGACAGCAGCGGTCCGCCGGGCCGTTCCCTCCGGAACAGAACTCGAGGCATTCGTCCACGGCGCCCTTTGCGTCAGCTACAGCGGCGACTGCCAGGCCGGCTTCGTGGCCATGGGGCGCAGCGCCAACCGGGGGGAGTGCCCCCAGATGTGCCGTTTACAGTACAGTCTAACCGACAGAGAAGGACGCGAACTTGCCCCGCCGGCGCACTATCTCTCGCTCCGCGACCTCAACCGGCTCGACACCCTCGGCAAAATGGCCGCCGCAGGAGTCTCGTCCTTCAAGATTGAAGGGCGGCTCAAGGACGTGAACTACGTGCGGAACGTTGTCGCCGCCTATTCCGACGCCCTCGACGCCCTTGTCAGGGCCAATCCCGACAAATATGTCCGCGCCTCACACGGCTCCGTAAGAAGAGACTTCACCCCCGACCTCTCCCGCACCTTCAACCGGGGCTACACCCCGTATTTTCTCAACGGAAGACTCCGGAACGGCATGAAAATGGCATCGGCGGCATCGCCGAAGTGGGCCGGGCGCCCCGTGGGAACGGTCGTGTCAGCTCCGGATTCGCGCAAAGGCTACAGTTTCACCGTCAGGCTCACTGACACCCTCGCCAACGGTGACGGCCTGACCTATACGCGCCCCGACGGCACCTTCGAGGGCTTCCGTCTCAACCGCGTGGAAGGCAATCGGCTCTTCCCGGCCTCAGAAGTGAAAGTACGGCCCGGAATGACCCTGTTCCGGAATATCGACAAGGCATTCCTCGACTCTGTGGAGCGCTCCGACACACGCAGGGTGATTCCAGTTGACATGCGGCTTGAAAGGGAAGGCGATTCCTCGGTAAGGCTCTCGGTCGAGGCTCCAGGCGGACTGCGCGGAGAGGCTACAGCATCCGTCGGCCTTCAGGAAGCCCGGACGCCTCAGGAAGAGGGGCGCAAGAGGACCTTGTCGCGCCTCGGAGACACCGTCTACGAGCTCCGCGACCTCCGCGACAGCCTCCGCGCGCTATTTATTCCGGTGTCGGTTCTCAGCGACTTGCGTCGCCGGGCCACAGCCGACCTCGACGCCGCCTACTCCCGCTCCCTCCCCGTTCCGGCGAGGAGTTTCCCGCAGGCAGACACCCTGAACCTCAAGCTCGACTACCACGCCAACGTGGCCAATCCCCTTGCCCGTAAATTCTACGAAGACAGAGGCTGCCGGGTGGAGCAGGAAGCAGTTGAGCGCGAACTTCCCGAAGGCGAGCTGAGGGTGATGACCACCCGCTACTGCCTCCGACGCGAACTCGGCGAATGCCTTCGCGAAAATCCTGCGGGCCGATTTCCCAAGGGCCCGCTATATCTCCGGTCCACAAAAGACGCAAGGCTCCGCTACCGGCTTGACTTCGACTGCGCGAAATGCGAGATGCACCTGATCCGGGAGAAAAACAGCCAAGGCAGATAAACAAGCCAGATTCTACCATCCGCCGGAGGCGCCGCCGCCGCCGGTGAGGCCGCCGCCGAAACCGCCGCCACCGAAACCGCCGCCGAAACCGCCGCCCGATCCTCTGCCTCCTCCTCCGCCGACAACCACGACAGGCGGCAACTTGGCGATATTGTACATTTTTTCCTGGTCGTGACCGCAGTGCAGACAGTGGAAACGGCGCACTCCGAGGCCCTCGCGAACAGTTGTCGGCTCGCGAAGCACCTGGTTTCCGGTATATTTCGCTGTCCGTGCCCCGCAAGCCTCGCAGGTCTCGAAGGGCGCGGACTTGTTGACATATGGGAGAATCTCCATATATCCGCAGTCGGGACAGCGCCACACATCGTAGTCGACGCTCGAAATCCGCTCCTCGGCATCCTGGGCCGGAGTAAGATAATCGTTGTCGTGTACCTCGTCAATCTTCACGAGGCGCGCGCCGCAGTTCGGGCAGAAGCGCTTGTGGTCGCGAAGGTGACGGAGGTATATCACCAGCGGAAGCGAAGCCAGGAGGGGCATCCCGAGGCCGAGGAAAGTCAGGGCCAGATATGGCGCGCGAAGGCGCTCCAGAACCTTGTATTTGCCGAAATCGTCCTTCTTTCTCGCGCCGTAGGCCGTGGCGATAAAAATCACGAGCATCACCAGAGCGCCCATGAGCGCCGCAATGAGGTAGACGTGGAAGACATCGCCCCCCGAGACGCCATCGCCGCCGCGGGCGCGCCTGTCGGGTATGCCCGAGCGTATCTCCTCGAGGTTGGCAGGATCTGTCAGCACTTCGGAAAGGCTGCCGAAAGCGTCAAGGATTCCGCCGTCGAAGTCGCCCTTCCTGAATTTCGGAAATGCCTTCTTGCGGAGTATGCGGCTGCAGGTAACGTCGGGCAGAACGCCCTCCAGGCCATAGCCCGTGCGGATTGCCGCGCGGCGGTCGTCCCTGGCCACGACGAAAAGAAGGCCGTTGTCCTTGTCGGTCTTGCCGATGCCGAGTTCGCCGAAAAGTTCCGTGGTGAACTCGTCGATATCCATGCCGCCTGTCGAGCCAATCACGGCGATGTATGCCTCCGACGTGGAGGTCCGGCGGATATTTCTGGCGAGTTCGTTCAGCCGCCCGACGGTGGCAGGCTCGAGAATGCCCTCAGGATCCGACACATAGGCATTGGAGTCGGCGAGCTGGACATTGGGGACTTCCGAGGGCTTGAAGTCGCGCGCGGGGGCGACGCAAAAAGTAATGAGAAAAGCTAATATGCTTATGATTGTTCCGGTTTTCATACAGCGGGAAGGGAAAGCCCCTTGAGTTTACGGTATAAGTCGAGAGCATAGACGTCCGTCATGGCCGAAATATGGTCGAGGACTGCCTGAATTTTGCCGAAGAGGTCGGGGGAATGGACGTCGTACTGGCGCGGGAATTTCGCCAGCAGAAGCTGGGAGTAATAAAGCTCGGGATGGGTGACTGCCTCCGTGAGCTTTTCGAGCAGGAAGGTGATGATGCGGTTACCGGCGAGTTCCACGTCCACAACCTCCGCGGCGCGGTAGATTCTCGCCCACGATATGGCGTTGCAGTTGGCGTAGCCCTGCCTCTCGAGCTCGGGAATATGTTCGAGGAGCGAGCCCGTGAAAGTGCCGGAGAGTATTTCCTCCTCGTGGTCGAGGAAAGCCTGCGAGCACTTTTCGACAAGCACGCCCACCACGCACGAGCGGAGGTAGGCCACCTTCTCGTTGGGGTCCTCCACCCTTTCCATCACCCCGGTCATGCGCTTGCGCGACTCCTCGGGGAAGAACGACATGAAAGCGCGTACCACCTCGTCGGTGCTGAGGATTTTAAGTTTATGGGCATCCTCGATATCCATCACCTCGTAGCAGATGTCGTCGGCCGCCTCCACTATATAAACGAGGGGATGGCGGGCGAAGCGCAGGGGCTCGCCGGGCGGCGACAACCGCAGGATGCCGAGCTCCGAAGCCACGCGCTCATAGCTCCCGCGCTCGCTGACGAAGAAGCCGAACTTGCCCTTCTCCCCCGCGAGCGAACTTTCATAGGGATACTTCACTATGGAGGCGAGAGTCGAGTAAGTCATGGCGAAACCGCCCTCGCGGCGGCCGTTGAAGCGGTGGGTAAGAACCCGGAAGGCGTTGGCATTGCCCTCGAAGTTCGTAAGGTCGGCCCACTGGTCGTCGGTAAGGAGTCCGCGGAGCCGCTGGCCCGCGCCCTCGCTGAAAAAGCGTCCTATGGCTTTCTCTCCGCTGTGGCCGAAGGGCGGATTGCCGAGGTCGTGCGCAAGGCAGGCGGCCGCGGCGATGTCGCCGAGATGGTCGAAATGCTCGGTTCCCTCAGGCGACGAGGCGTGGCGGGCCCGGAGGCCTACGGCCACAAGCTCGGCCATGCTCTTCCCTACGCAGGACACCTCCATCGAATGGGTCAGCCTGTTGTGGACGAAGATACTTCCCGGCAGAGGGAATACCTGGGTCTTGTTCTGGAGACGCCGGAATGGCGAGGAGAACACCAGACGGTCGTAGTCGCGGCGGAAATCGGTGCGCGTGCGGTTTTTCTTCGGGTCATGGTAGTTCTCGAGCCCGAAGCGCTTGTCGTTTATGAGGCGGTGCCACTGCATATGTTCCATAGATTTGCAAAAGTACAAAAAAGTTGGCTATGCACAATAAGGTGTGCGAAATATACGTTATATTCATTAGCGAAAAAGTACACGACCGGATCAATGCACATTTCCATAAACCATATATTTCCCTGTTTGCGGCGCCTGGCGCTCGCGGTCCTCGCGGCCGCGGGAGCAATCGCCGCATCCGCTTTCGACCTCTCCACCTACGCCGAGAGCTCAGCCCTCTCCGGCAAGGGGCCTTATGCCCGTGTGGCCGTCGAGACCGACGGCGTCTATATCCTCACTCCCGCGCGTCTGCGGGCCCTCGGATTCAGCGACCCCTCGAAGGTGAGGGTCTACGGCTACGGCGCCCGGAGAATCGACGACGTCATGAGCGCGGACAGCTACATCGACGACCTTCCCGAGGTGTACTCCGAATACATCGAGGGCCGCGGCGTGGTGTTCTACGCCGTAGGGGCCGGAACATGGACCCGCGCCACCGGCAGCTACTACAGCTTCGTCATCAACCCCTACACCGTCCGCGCCTACTACTTCCTCGCCGAGGCCGGCGAGGACAGCGGGCCGCGCCTTGAGGCCGACCGCATCGGCGCCCCCTCGCCGGGGCCGGGAGCCCGCACCACCTTTTACTCGCGGCTCCACTACGAGACCGAAACCACCTCACCCGCCGAATGCGGCGCACTCCTCGTGGGCGAGGACTTCCGCTACACCACCAGCCGCCGGTTCGACTTCACCCTCACCGACCCCGCGCCCGACTCCGCCGAAAGTCCCGGAGGATGGCTGGAGTGCTCTTTCGTGGCCCGCAACTATTCCTCAGGGCCGATGCTCCAGTTCTCGATAAACGGCACCACCCTCGCCTCGACATCCTCCGACCGCCTCTTGCAGACAATCAACAGCTCTCACCACCACGGCAACAACAACACGAGCCGCCACAGCTTCCGGCTTCCCGGCTCGGACAAGCTCACGGTGGGCATTCAGCTCATCTCCTCGAGCCCCCTGCATGCCGCGAATCTCAACTATCTCTCAGTCAATTATCTCAGACAGCTCAAGCTTCCCCGCTCGGGTAGCCTCCTCTTCAGCTTCTCGGGCACAGGAGGCATCCTCGCCGACGCCGGAGCCGACACCCGCATATGGGACGTCACGAACCCTGTCGACATCAAGGTGGTGGAAGCCGGAAGCGTCAGCGGCGGCATGGGATGGGCCACGCCCTACAGCGGCATGCGCGACTACACGGCATGGCGCCCGGACGCCACCTTCCCCGAGCCCGTGGAATTCAGGAGCATATCGCCGCAGAATCTGCACGCGCCCCGCGAGAAATACCCGGAAATGGTAATCGTAAGCCCGACGGCCTACATGAACGCCGCCCGGAGGCTCGCCGCCCTCCACGAAGCCGAAGGCATGACCGTGGAAGTCATCGACCCCGAGTCGATTTACAACGAGTTTTCCTCCGGCGCGCCCGACCCTTCAGGGCTGCGCAAGTACTTCAAGATGCTTCTCGACCGCTCAAGGGCCGCGGATTCCGAACATCCCTTCCGCTATGCCATGTTCTTTACGCGCCCGACCTTCGACCCGCGCCACCTAACCTCCTACATGGCATCCTCCGAGTATCCCACCATTCCCTCGTACATGCCCCGGAGCATCGACGCCTCCCTCGCAGACACCGAAGGCTACACAACCGACGACTTCGTGGCTCTTCTCGAGGACAATTCCGGCTCCCGGCTCGGTTACGACGAGCTTAGCATCGCCGTCGGACGCGTGCCCGTCACCTCCGCCGACCAGGCCGAGTCTGTTGTCGACAAGATTTACGAGTACCACGACAAAGCCCGCACCGGACTCTGGCGCAACCGCTTCCTCTTCACCGCCGACGACGAGGACCAGGGCATACACCTGAGCCAGACCGAGAAACTCGTCTCGGGCATAACCTCCACACCGAACAACCAGCACTTCATCCGCAAGCTCTACCTCGATGCCTACGACCGTCAGAGCGGACAGTATCCCACGGCCCGCGAGGACCTCTTCCGCTGGCTCGAGGAAGGAGTCGTCTGGTGGAACTTCGTAGGACATGCCAACACCACCTCCTGGACCGGCAACAGCCTCCTCACCTTCAAGGACATGAACAACATGTACCTCCGCCACTGGCCTTTCCTCTACACGGCCACCTGCGACTTCCTGCGCTGGGACTCCAACACCGTCAGCGGCGGAGAATACATCTTCATGGAGCGCCACGGCGGCGGCATCGGCGCCATCAGCGCCGTGCGCCCCGTCTACATCTCCGACAACGGTTATCTTTCAGCCGCCATCGGGCGCTTTATCGCCGCCCGCGACAGCGAGGGCCGCTTCATTCCCGCCGGAGAAATCTACCGGCGTGCCAAGAACGACATCCGCAACTCCTCGGGCATCAAAATCGAGAGCACCAACCGCCTGCGGTACGTGTTCATGGGCGACCCTGCCCTGCGTCTTGCGATTTCCGACAACATCATCCGCCTCGACCTTCCGTCCGACGGCTCCGACCCCGTCCTGGGCGCCGCAGGCGTCTACGAACTCACCGGGCGCGTGTGCTCGCCGGTATCCGGCGAGACGATGACCGACTTCAACGGCTCCCTTACCGCTGAAATCTACGACGCCGAACGTTCAGTAACCACCCACGGCTGGGGCGACGGAAAGGAAATGATTTACGACGACTACGGCTCCATCCTCGCCACAGCCGCCGCAAAGGTCGAGAACGGAACCTTCACCCTCCGTGTGGCCATGCCCGAGGCCGTTGCCCAGAACTACCGTCCCGCAGCCATCTCCCTCTACGCCTCGACCGACGCCAAAGCCGGCGAGCCCCGCGTCCAGGCCGCCGGACTCTGCCGCGACTATTACGTCTACGGCGAAAAAGAAGAACAGACGCCCGACACCGAGGCCCCGACAATCGACGTCCTCGTACTCAACCACAGCAGCTTCACCAACGGCTCCGTCGTCAATCCATCGCCAGCGCTTATCGCCGAAGTCAGCGACAACGTCGGCATCAACACCGCCACGACAGGCATAGGCCGCCAGATGAACGCCGTGATTGACGGAAAGACCGTCTACAGCCAGATTTCCACCGGCTACACCCCCTTCAGCGACGGGCGTCCCGGCGGAAGCATCCTCTACACCCTCGACGAACTCGCGGAAGGAGCCCACACCCTCACTCTCAACGTATGGGACACCTCCGGAAACTTCGCCGAGCGCAGCATCGAGTTCTTCGTGGAAAAGAACAAGGCTCCGGTGATATTCGACGTCTACACCGACACCAATCCCGCCTCCACCGTCGCGAACTTCTACGTGAGCCACGACCGCCCCGAGGCTATGGCCACCGTCCACGTCACCGTATACACCCTCCTCGGGCGCCCCGTCTGGACGGGTTCCGCCCAGGGCCCGAGCGACATGTTCGAGTCCGTGCCCGTCAGCTGGGACCTCCGCGACAGCGGCGGACGACGCGTGCCGAGGGGCATATACGTCTACCGCGCCACCATCACATCCGAAGGCGAGGTATTCGAGACCGCATCGAGGCGTCTGGCCGTAACCGCCGAATAAATCTTGCTATTACGGTTTTTTTTCGTAATTTTGCCAATTGAAATGTCACAGACAGCCAAACCAGCCGCCAATGAAGCTCCAGCCGGAGCGTCGATGATACTGCCGGAGCCGACCCTGCGTCGCCTCCCGTGGTATCTCGCCTATCTGGCTACCCTCAAGGCCCGGAACGTCACGCACGTCTCGTCTACCCAGATTGCCCGTGAGCTCAATGTCGACGCCTCCCAGATAGCAAAGGACCTTTACTTTCTGAGCATCAGGGGCAAGACCCGGATAGGCTACGAAGTGGCCGCCCTCGAGAGCAAGCTCCGCGACTTCCTCGGCTTCGACCGTCGGCACAACGCCGTGATTGTCGGCGTAGGCTCCCTCGGAGCCGCACTGATGAGCGACCAGGGCCTCCAGCGCTACGGTCTCAACGTCGTGGCCGGCGTTGACATAGCGCCCGAGCTTCAGGGTTCGCAGGTCGCAGGCATTCCCGTGGTCTCCCCCGCCCAGCTTCCCCAGCTTGTCAAGAAACTCGGGGTGAGCGTAGGCATCCTCACGGTGCCCTTCGACGCCGCTCAGGATGTGGCCGACGAACTTGTCGCCGCTGGGGTCCGCGCCCTCTGGAACTTCACGCCGAGACGCATCCGCGTCTGCGGCGACAACACCGTGGTGGCCAACACCTCGATATACTCTCACCTCGCCGTCATGTACAACCGCCTGGCAACAATGGCCCAGACCCAGCCGGACTGATGAAAGTAATTGCGGCAAGCTTTGGAACTTCCGGGACAATACGGAGCGTCCGCGTCTCAGGCGACTCGACAATCCTCCGCACGGGCGACCCTCTCTTCATCGCCGACCACCTCGGCGAATGGACCGCGGAAATCTGCCCCGCAGTGCGCCTCTCGCGCCTCGGGACCAACATTCCGAGGAAAGTAGCCGGCCGCTACTTCGACTCGGCGGCCCTGGTCCTCATCGTCAGTCCAGCCGACCCCTCGGCCCATCCCGAGGGCATATGCGGCCTCCTCGACCGCTCGGTGGCTCCCGGCGAATGGTTCGGGGAGGAAGTTCTCTCCGACGGCCCGACGGAAATCAGCCTTTCCGGGCCCTCCGGCGATTCCTCGGTCGAAATCAGTGGCCTCCGGAGCCTCATTGAAGACAGCGTGCACGAGCTTTCCCGCTACTGCACCTTCAAGACCGGCGACCTCCTTCTCCTCCGGGGCCTCGGCCCCGCACCGGCGGACACACTCCGCCCCGACACGACAATCAACGCCTGCCTCGACGGCCGCCAAGCCCTGAGAGTCAGATTCAAATAAGCCTCCATTCCTTCACACCCAACAGGATTCAGCCTTAAATCCCCTGCTAAAGCAATGTCATTCAAAGCGACAAATATCTTCCGCACACTGCTCGCCGGCCTGATGCTCACCGGCGCAGCCATGTCAGCCCCGGCATATCCCCTGAGCTACTACAAAACAGAATCAGCCCTCGCTACCGGCCATTGGGTTAAAATCACCGTGGACGGAGAAGGCATATTCCAGATCACATACGACCAGCTCCGCGAATGGGGCTTCTCCGACCCCTCGAAGGTAGCCGTCTACGGCTACACTCCCCTCGCCGACACTGAGGGAAAATTCACGAGCACCCACGTCGACGACCTTCCGCAGACAGCCACCATGCACACCGCCGACGGCAGAATTCTCTTCTACGGCGAGAGCGACGCACGGGTGTCCATCACCCAGCAGTACACCGTCAGCGTCCGCCGGAACTACTACGACCGCCGGGGGGTATATTTCCTTTCGGACTCCCAGCCAGTCAAGGATATTCCCGTCACGAGTTTCCGCGCGTCGACAAACCAGCCCTTCGACACCCACTATTCCCTCCAGTTCATCGAGAAAGAGGAGAACAACCCCGGCAAGGGCGGCGTCTACTACCATGAGAATCCCATGAGCCCGGGCGAGACCCGCAACTACACCTTCCGTATCAAGGACTTCGCCGACCAGAGCAACTCCGGGATGGTGGGAACCTCAGGCGACGCCCAGATCCGCTACGAATACGCCCAGAACAACACATACCGCAGCGCGCTGAAGAGCTCAATCTCTGACAACGCCGTCACCTCCTACCAGTATGACGGCGAATGCGTGGTAAACACAAACCCGGCCTATCTCTACTGCAACGGCTACGGCACGAACCGCTTCCACGCCAACACCGAGAACGGCGCCACCCTCGCCGACGAGGACGTGACCCTCGCGATCACCAACCCCGCCGACACCAAGGCGTCCTACGTTGCGGTTGACAAGGTCATATGCTCCTATCCCCGCCTCTCCCGCCTGGGCGACGAGCCGCAGCTGATCATGCATTACTACCTCGCCTCTCCCCAGAACCAGCGCGTCGACGTCCGCGCCACTCCCGAAGGGACATGCGCATGGAATGTGGACAATACATTCAGCATCACGAGCTACGCCGTCAGCCGCCTCGACAACGTCGAACCCGGCCTGATGCGTTTCAGCCTGCCGAAAAAGTACAATTCCAGCACGGGGCCCTGCCGTATTGTCGTGTTCAATCCGGCCGCCACGCACCAAGCCGTGAATTACGCAGGCGAAGTGGCGAACACAAACATCCACGGCGCCGAGACCCCGGAGCTCGTCATCATCACTACAGCAACCCTCGCCGACAGAGCCCGTCAGCTCGGCGAGATCCATGAGCGCCTCCAGGGCCTCAAGGTCGGAGTCTTCGTTCAGGAAGACATCTTCAACGAATTCTCCAGCGGCGTCCGCACGCCCATGGCCTACCGCCGCATGGCAAAGATGTTCTACGACCGCGAGCGCGACGTCTTCAAGTACATCCTCCTCTACGGCGGAGGCTCCTGGGACAACCGCGCCATCACCATCGGCGAGGGCGACAACCTCGTGACCTTCGAGGCTGAAATCCTCGACCACGCCCGCGACATCCACCGAAACTACAGCTCCGACCTCGTCTACGGCATGCTCGAAGACAGCTACGATCCCTCGAGAATTCATTTCACCCCCACTAACGTGGCCGTCGGACGAATGAACCTCCTCTCGCCCTCGCAGGCCTCCTCGGCCAACACGAAAATCGAGGGATTCCTGACAAATCCGCCCACGCCTGCCGAATACCTGCGCGTGGCCATCGCCAGCGACCAGGGCAACTCCAACGCCCACTTCCAGCAGGCCGAGGAGGTGGCCGCACAGATGCAGGAAGCATTCCCCGGCATCTCGATTACCAAGGCACACGTCACGTGCTATCCCATCATGACCAGCGGCATCAACGAGGCTCACCGCGTGCTGATGCTCTCCTTCCAGCGCGGTCAGGGATTCTTCGGCTACTCGGGCCACGGCAACTACTCCGGCCTCTCGGGCTCCGGCCTCCTGAACCTCAGCCAGATTCGCGAGGAGCTTTACGAGACGCCCACCTTCGCTTACCTTTCCTCCTGCGACCTCTTCTGCTTCGACCGCAGCAGCTCGCTCATGGACGCCATGATCGCACTCCAGAAGGGAGGCATCATCGCCGGTGTGGGCGCCTCCCGCTCCGTATACCTCGAGTACAACCAGCCTCTCTACCTCTCCGTGGCAAATGAATATGCCTCAGCAATTCCAGGCCGCACTTACGGCGAGATATTCGCCAGAGGCCGCAACGCCCTGATTGCCAAGAGCGGAACAACGGCCGCGGTTGCAGCAAACTCGCAGTGCTACAACTTCATCGGCGACCCCGCCATCGTCATGCCCGTACCGCGCTACAATATTGTTATCGAGACCGTCGACGGCAAGCCCTATGACTCGACCCAGCCCACTGCCGTCAAGCCCATGACCAAGACAGTAGTCACCGGCCATCTCGTGCGCTTCGACGGACACAGCGCCGAGGCCTTCACCGGCGACGGCCTCATCGAAATATTCGAGACACCCGGCACGTCCCCCGAGGTCGAAGTCCCCAACACGGATGCCCGTCCCGGTTCCGGAGACCCCACCACCAAGAAAATAACCACAATGTTCGACCACAAGGTCGTTGCCGAGTCCGGATTCAGGGTCGAGAACGGAAAATTCACCGCCACGGTAATCATTCCCGCGCTGCCCTTCTACGGCGACATGAACAGAATGGTGATAACAGCGACCGACGACATCAGCAGGGACGGCGCCGCCGTAACCGTCACCAATACCCGTGTGGCCGAAATGCCCCACGATTTCGTCTCGGACCTCTCCCCCGAGGCTCCGGTGATCGAAAAGATGTATATCGACAGCCCGGACTTCACGAGCGGCGACATCGTCTCCCCGAATTTCAAGGCCTTCGCCGAAGTAGCCGTCCCGGAAAGCGGCATCTGCATCTCGAGCGACGGCGTCACTCCCGGCGCGCGCATGGTGCTCGACGGCACCACCCACTATTCCAACATCCTCAACACCGCCACTTATTCCGACGACAAGCTCATCATCTGTCAGGAACTCACCGACCTCTCCGACGGACGCCACACACTCAGCCTCTATCTCAAGAACAACCTCGACGCCGAAGTCTGCTCCGAAATAGAATTCTACGTAGTGAACGGCGACCTCGAAGGCATCCTCACCTGCACGGGCGACGCTCCCGAAGCCGAAGGGCCGGCAATTGCCCGCTCCTCCGCCGAATTCGACTTCACCCACACCCTCGAGAGCGACCCCGAGGCAAGGCTCATAATCCTCGACTCCGCAGGCAACACCGTCTTCACGGCTCCCGCCACCGCATTCCCCTACACGTGGAACCTCCGCGACTCCGCGGGCGCTCCCGTGGCCGACGGTCTCTACCGCGCGAAACTGATGCTCTCTTCCGGCGCGGCCCACGGAGCCACAAAGCCCGTCGATTTCACGGTCATAAAGGACTGAACCGACCCCGCGAACGATAAATAGCCACAAAATAACTCCCTCCGCGCAATAAATCAGCCCGGAGGGAGTTATTTTATAAGCAACAAATGTTTTTCTGAAAGACTACGCATGAAAACCAAGATATTCGCACTCATTCTCCTGACTGCCATCCTCGGCCCTGCGGCCGCCGGGGCCCAGAAAAACGAGTTCAACCCCATCGAGACGGGCGTAACCTCCCTGAGCATCGCTCCCGACGCCCGCGGCGCTTCTATGGGCGACCTCGGCGCCGCAACCGACCCCGACGCCAACTCGCAGTTCTGGAACCCCTCGAAGTACGCCTTCGCCTACTCCACCGCCGGCGTCAGCATCAGCTACACCCCCTGGCTCCGCAAACTCGTGAACGACATCTTCCTCGCGAACCTCGCCGGCTACTGGAAGGTGGGCAGCGGCGACAACCAGGCCATCAGCGCTTCGCTCCGTTACTTCTCACTCGGCGAAGTGACCTCCACCGACCCCTCCGAGACCGCGACCCAGACCCTCAACCCCTACGAACTCAGCTTCGACCTCGGATACTCCCGCAAGCTCTCCGAGAAATTCTCCATGGGCGTAGTCTTCAGGTACATTTACTCCGACCTCGGCTTCTCCGACTCCTACGCCGGCGACCAGACCACAGGCGCCTCCGCATTCTCGGCCGACCTCGCCGGTTACTTCTCCACATACCCCGTCATCGGCCGAAGCGAATGCCAGTGGACCTGGGGCTGGAACATCTCGAACATAGGCACGAAAGTGGCTTACAACAACGGCGAGGACCCCGCATTCCTCCCCACGAACCTCAAGCTCGGAACAAACTTCATGTTCCCGCTCGCCGACTACCATACTCTCTCCCTCGGCGTTGACTTCAACAAGCTCCTCGTTCCGGCCCGTCCGCGCGAAATCGACTACGACATGGATTCCGCCGACGGCCAGCGCGAATACCTCGACGCCCTCGAGAACTGGAAAAACATGAGCCCCTTCACGGGCATCTTCAAGAGCTTCAGCGACGCCCCCGGCGGCTTCAAGGAAGAGCTCCGCGAAATAACCATGAGCTTCGGCGCCGAGTACAGCTACAACCAGCAGTTCTTTGTCCGCGCCGGATACTACTACGAGAACCAGTACAAGGGCAACCGCCAGTACTTCGGCATCGGCGCCGGATTCTCGCTCAACGTCGTGCGCCTCGACGCTTCCTACATGCTCGCAACCGCGCAGACCTCGCCCCTCGACCAGACTCTCCGCTTCACTCTCACCTTCGACCTCGACGGCCTCAAGGACCTCCTCGGCAAACGCCGCTGAACAACTTCAATACCGCCCCCTCGAAATGACTGCTCCCGGCATCCCTCCCTTCCGCATCGGCACAGGCTTCGATGTCCATCGCCTCGTCGAAGGGCGCCCCTGCATCATCGGAGGCGTGGACATCCCCTCCGACAAAGGCCTCCTCGGCCACAGCGACGCTGACGTGGCCATCCACGCACTCATCGACGCACTCCTCGGCGCCGCCGCCCTCGGCGACATTGGCGCACACTTCCCCGACACCGACCCGGAATGGAAGGACGTCGACTCCCGTAAACTCCTCCGCGGAGTCCGCGACCTCCTCGACCGCGAAGGCTGGGCCGTAGCCAACGCCGACATCACAATCATCGCCCAGGCTCCGAAAATGCGCCCCTACATCGACACGATGAGGGAGCGAATCGCCTCCGACCTCCGCATTCCCGTTCAGGCCGTCTCCGTCAAGGCAACCACCACCGAGCGCCTCGGATTCACCGGACGCGGCGAAGGAATTGCATCCCAGGCCGTTGCGCTGATATACAAAAACAACCAATTGAATTTTTTAGGATTTATTTAGTGATTTTTGTATTGAAAATCTAAACAAAGTTTGTAACTTTGCACTGTCGCTAAAGGACAGTCCGCGAAAGCGGATTCGACAGGATCCTTAGCCCGTCCCCTCCGAGGCAATAATAGAATCTAATAGCGATGTTTTGTTAGACTCATCATTAATATACTTGAATTTTGGTTATGAGGGAGGTGCGTTACCGTGAGGTTGCGCACTTCTTTTTTATATCCCCTCAAAAAAATATCTGCCAACCTTTCGGCAAATCAATTTTTTTCAATACCTTTGCAACTGCATAGAGCCGCGACTCTTTGCAGACATATCAGAAAAAAGCGTTTTTTGCTTTATCCTGTCACTGAAATTCGCCAAATTACAATCGGTAGGACAAAGCAGTCGAAAAAACGCCTATGCTTGTCGTTTATCCACTCCCCGACAAGGGGGCATCGATATTCGATCTGGCGTGGGAGTGGACTGTTTATTACCGATAAGGCGTTTGGCGATGCCTCAGTGACGATAGACTGAACCGTTCCACGCTTTTTTGTTAAAAACATAACCATTCCCAAACAGGCCTTTCGAGGGAACGCGCTTGGCCGAAAGTAACAATTCTTCTATGGAGACATTCAAGAAACTGATGCTCTGCATCCTGCTGACGACTGGCGCGATTCTGGCTCCTTCGTGCAGCAAGAACGACGAGCCCGACGACCCTAACAAGCCGGAAAACGTCGACCCCAACAAACCTGTCGCCGACCCCGTCGGCACCGTGACGATGCGTATGCGCAACGACAACGAGACGAAGCTCGGCTCCATGATTCTGAGCCCGGAGAACAACTTCTCCTGCAAGGCCGGAATGATAGCCTCTATCGGCCCCGTCTCCGGTCTCGGAAACATCACCGACATCCCTCTCACGGGATGGAGCGACAACGTAGCCGTGACTATCGGCAACGGTTACGTATACTATGACGGAAATCAGTACTACAGAATCTACGCTACGCAGTGGCTCATCGAAGCCGGAACAGCCAACGCCATTATCGGCGTGGAGCTCAAGTACCAGTCGCCCTTCAAAGGCGTCGACGAGGAGCTTGTCCCCGAAACCGCCGCGCTGTCCTTCAGCGACGAGGGCGGCACCGACGAACTCCGCTTCACCAACACCTCCGTAATACCTTTCACCGTGAAGTGCGACGACGACTGGTGCCGCGTGAGCCGCTGGGCCTCCGCCGACAAGGACGAGACCTTCCTCTACGACGGCATCAGCGTGACCGTCCTCCCCAATGAGGAAATGGAGGAGACTCGCACGAAAATCACCCTTCAGACCCTCTATGGCAAGCGCACGGTGATTAACGTGGTCCGGAGCGGCCAAGCTCCCACCGTAATCTTCCCCAACGGCGAGACCGAATACACCCTCGATGTCAATTCTGCCGAATCCACCCACAACATCTCCCTCACGACCAACATTGAAGAAGATGACTTCCAGGCAATCTCCGGCGTAGACTGGATTGTCGTAGACGAAGTCCGCCGCAATGTGCCCTCGCGCGCGATGCGCAACACCACCCTGCGGTTCAGCGTCCTTTCCAACTACAATTCCACCGAGCGGGAAGGAAAAATCACCCTCTCGTCCAAGAAAGGCGAAAAAACATCTGTCCTCACAATCCGCCAGCAGGGCGCATACATGTGGGCCGAAGACCCCATCGAAGTGACCGCCGCCACGACGGACGCCACAGTGAATTTCGAGACCGGCGTAGACGGCACCTATACCGTCACGAGCTCGGCAACCTGGTGCAAGGTCGTGTCCGAAAGCCGCGAACTGAACGCAGGCCGCTTCGCTGTACGCCTCGAACTTGAACCGAACACCACGGAGAAAGACCGCACGGCCGTCATCACCGCATCAGCAAACGGAGGCTCTCTGAAAGCTCAGACTCAGGTTATTCAGAAAGGCGTCTCCTATGCGTCCGTTCCCAAGACCATCTACTTCACGCGTGTACACCAGAACATGCAGATTACCCTCCCCGTGACCGGGCTGACGGTGAAGAGCGACGCCTCGTGGTGCCAGACCGTAGTCGACGGCTTCAAGCTCACCGTCCTCGTGGATGACAGCACCGAAGACCGCACGGCCACTCTGACCATCGACGGCACTTCCGTGAAAATCACCGTCGACCAAAGCAAGTATGCTGTCGGAGACGACTACAACGAAAAGGGAATCAAGGGTACAGTATGCCTTATGGACGGCGACAAACGCCTCGTGCGGAGCGCTGATCTCGGCAAGGCGGCATATTCCACGGAATCCTTCACAATCGGAGCGACCGACCCCGACAACGGCATGGCCAACATGTCTAAGGTCAAATCCCTCTCCTCGTGGAAATCCTACTACCCTGCATTTGCCCTATGCGATGAACTCAACGTCGACGGTGTGACCGGCTGGTATCTCCCCGCCCGTAACGAGAACGTCGGACTGTCTTCATGGACCTCCACCGAGATTGACGACACTCATGCCTACAGCAGAAATTCCCGTACAAACACCTTCTCGGCGAACAAGTCAAGCGAAATCAACGTCTATGCCGTACACCTCTTTGTAAAATAACAGCTTTCTCAGTCAAATCCCGGATGCGCCGGCGGTCGACGATGACCGACGGCGCATCATTGTTGTATTTTTCCGAATATTTTTGCTAACTTTGCATCAGTCAAATATTTTTTTGGCAAGATATACTATTTAAGACATGACAGATTCCAGATACGGCAAGACTCTCAACGCCCTGAAAGGCAAGGACAGGATAAGTGTGCTCTTCGTGTGCCTCGGCAATATCTGCCGGAGTCCGGCGGCCGAAGGCGTAATGCAGGCAATCGTCGACTCCGAGGGCGCTTCCGCCCGCTGGCACATAGATTCCGCCGGCACGGGCCGATACCACATCGGCCAGCTGCCCGACCAGCGGATGCGCGTCCACGCCAGGCGCCGGGGCTACGAGCTAACACACCGCTGCCGTCAGGTCAGCGTGTCCGACTTCGACGACTTCGACCTCATTATCCCCATGGATGCCTCAAACGAGCGCAATCTCCGCGAACTCGCGCCCAGCCCCGAGGCGCAGGAGAAAATCATCCCCATGGCCACCTTCGTCCGCAATCTCGCCACCCGCTACGACTATATCCCCGACCCCTACTACGAAGGCGCCGAGGGCTTCGAGCTCGTGCTCGACTTGCTCGAAGACGCCTGCCGAAACCTATACGACACCCTCACCGGAGAGGAGGCCTCACGATGAAAGCGCCCGCCGTCAGATATCTCAGCTATCCCCTCATCGGAACATGGCTCGTCCTCGGACTGTTCGCCACCGTACCGGTTTTCACGGCCATCGTCGGAGGCTGGAAGGAATATCTCTGGTTCGCCGGAGGCTTCGCGGCATACATATCCCTGCGTCAGCTCCCTTTCTTCAACAAGAACGAGGGATGGATGCAGGTTTTCAGCCATGAGCTTGCCCATACGGCCGTCAGCCTGATGTTCCTTCAGCGCATCAACTCCTTCACCGCAGGCTCGCGTGAGGGCCGCGTAAGCTACAGCGGCTCCGGATTCGGCGACATCTTCATCTCCCTCGCTCCTTACTGCCTGCCGCTGCTCACCTACGTCCTGCTGCTCCTCCGGCTCCTCAGCGCCGACGAAAGCCTCTATGTCTTCGACCTCCTGACCGGTTTCACAGCCGCTTTCTATGCCACATGTTTCATGGCCCAGACCGGCACACACCAGAGCGACATCACCGGACAGGGAACCGTCCGCGCCTTCATGTTCATCCTCGCCGCATGGCTCTTCAACGCCACCCTAATCCTCCTCTCCGTGCGCGGCGGCCTCTGGCAAGCCCTCAAAACCGTCTTCCTAAACTACGCCCAGACCCTCGCCGCAGCCTTCACCTGGCTCAAGAACGCAATAGGGTGAATTTTTTCTTTGCGAAAAATTTGGCGGTTCAAAAAAAAGGTTGTAACTTTGCAGTCGCAAATGGTGCCATGGCCGAGTGGTTAGGCAACGGTCTGCAAAACCGTGTACAGCAGTTCGAATCTGCTTGGTACCTCGAAAAAAGAGACGGGCCGCTCAAAAGGGGCGGCCCGTTTTCCAATCCAAAACATTTCACAAACAACATTCCCTTAACCCAATGAAGTACGAAACCGTTTTCATTTTAACTCCCGTTTTGTCTGACGCTCAGATGAAGGAAGCGGTAGAAAAGTTCGCAAAGACTCTCACCGACAACGGTGCGACCATCGCGAACACCGAGGAATGGGGCCTGCGCAAGCTCGCTTATCCCATCCAGAAGAAGTCCACGGGCTTCTATTGCTTTATCGAATTCGAAGGCGACCCCACCCTCGTCAAGAAGCTCGACACCGCCTTCCGCCGCGACGAGCGCGTCATCCGCTTCCTGGTTTTCCGTCAGGACAAGTACGCCGCCGAATACGCCGAAAAGCGCCGCGCACGCCGCGCCGCCCAGGCCGCCGCTCCCGCTGCTCCCGCAGCCGTTGCTGAAACTGTTGAAACCGTAGAAACCAAGGAGGACTAAACGATGGCTCAGAATTCCGAAATCCGCTACCTCACCCCGATGTCGGTAGACGTCAAGAAGAAAAAATACTGCCGTTTCAAGCGTCTCGGCATCAAGTACGTTGACTACAAGGACCCCGAGTTCCTCAAGAAGTTCCTCAACGAGCAGGGCAAGATTCTCCCCCGCCGCATCACCGGCACCTCGCTGAAGTTCCAGCGCCGTGTGGCCCAGGCCGTAAAGCGTGCCCGCCACCTCGCTCTCCTGCCCTACGTAACCGACCTCATGAAGTAATCAACACCTATTAGCTAAAGGACAACGATATGAAAATTATCCTCAAAGAAGACGTCAGCGGCCTTGGATACAAGGACGACGTTCTTGAAGTGAAGGACGGCTACGGCCGCAACTTCCTCATCCCCACGCGCAAGGCAGTCGTAGCAACTCCTTCGGCTCTTAAGGTGCTCGCTGAGAACCAGCGCCAGCGCGCCCACAAGCTCGCCAAAATCAAGGCCGACGCCGAAGCCGCTGCCGCAGCTCTCGAAGGCGTTAAGCTCACCATCGGCGCCAAGACCAGCGCTACCGGCACCATCTTCGGTTCCGTCAACGCTATCCAGATTTCCGAGGCTCTCGAGAAGCTCGGCCACAACGTCGACCGCAAGCTCATCGAAATCAAGCAGCCCGTCAAGGAAGTCGGCAACTACACCGCCACTATCCGCTTCCACAAGGAAGTGTCCGCCGAAGTGCCCTTCGAAGTCGTGGCTGAATAATCCACGCAGGACAATACAATCCAATGCCCCGCGCCCTCAATCCGGCGCGGGGCATTTTTTTCGACGCACTACAATATTGGAGCCCGCGGAGCGTTAAATATAGTGATGACTCTCTGCAATGGAAAAATAATCCGAACCGTCGCCGGCCTGCTTCTCTCGCTCGCCGCCGTCCTTGCGTCGGCTCCCGGAGCCTCCGGGGCGCCGAAAGGGCGCCGCGGCCTCAACGACAAGGTGCTGAACCGCCCCTACGCCGACCTGCGGCGCTGGCACCTCGGTTTCTCCGTGGGAATGCACGCACAGGACCTGCGCCTAACCCACAACGGCTTCATCACCCCCGAGGGCGAGGAATGGCGCATGGAGCAGCCCAATTTCCAGCCCGGATTCAACGTCAGCGGCCTCATCGACCTGCGGCTCAACAACTACTTCTCGCTGCGATTCTCGCCCGGCATGTACTTCGGAAGCCGCGACATCACCATGCGCGAACTGAATACCGGCACAATCGAGCGCCAGAGCATCAAAAGCACATACGTCACACTCCCCCTCGACCTCAAGTTCGCCGCACAGCGCTGGCGGAACATAAGGCCTTACGTCGTCGGAGGCGTCATGGGAGCATTCGACGTCTCGAAGAAGCGCGCCGACTACCTCCGCCTCACAACCGCCGACGCCTACCTCACGATAGGCTTCGGATGCGACTTCTATCTTCCTTACTTCAAGCTCATTCCCGAGCTAAAGTTCTGTTTCGGGCTCATGGACGTGCTCCAGCACGACCGCCCGGACCTCGTCGACGACCCCGCGAGCCTCAAGTTCACGCAGTCGCTCGGCAAGGCCACATCCAAGATGATTGTTCTATCCTTCTATTTTGAATAATACAGCCCGACATATCGTCCTGAGCCTCGGCATGCTCCTCGCGTGCCTCCTCTGCGCCGAGAAAAGCGCGGCCCAGACCGACGCGCAGATTTCGCAGTACTGGGCCGTGCCGACCTTCTACAACCCGGCGGCCGCCGGCTCCGGCGCGGGCGACATGCTCCGCATCCGCGGCGGCGCGCGCCTCCAGTGGGTAGGCATCGACAACGCGCCGATGGCCTTCCGCCTCGGCGCCGACATGCCCTTCAAGTTCCTCAACAAGCGCTGGGGCGTCGGCCTCGTGGCCTCCCAGGAGAGCGCGGGCCTCTACCGGAGCCTCGCCGTCGGAGCGCAGATTTCCTACAAGCTCCGCAAGCTCGGGGGCGAATGGTCCGCCGGAATCCAGCTCGGGATGTACGACCAGTCCTTCAAAGGCTCCGAAGTATACCTCCCCGACGATGACGACTACCACGAAGGCACCGACGAGGCCATCCCCACCCAGGACATCCACGGCACCGCTTTCGACATCGCCGCCGGCATCCGATACGAACACAAGTGGTTCCACGCCGGCGTCGGATGCACCCATCTCACCGCGCCGACAATCTCCATGAGCGCCGGCGACCAGGCCGGAGGCTCCGAAACCTCCGGCGAGCGACGCTACGAATTCAAGGCCGACCGCACACTTTATTTCAACGCCGGGAGCAATATTCCGATAAAAAACACGTTATTTGAAATAATGCCCTCGGTGATTGTAATGAGCGACTTCACCTTCACTACCGGGCAGCTCGACATCCGCGGGCGATGGAAAAAATTCCTCAGCCTCGGCGTGGGATACCGCTGGAACGACGCCGTAGTCATCTCCCTCGCGGCAGAAATCAAGAACTTCTACCTCGGATACAGCTACGACTACGCCACATCCGCAATCCACAAGGCTTCCTCCGGCAGCCACGAGCTATTCCTCGGATACTCTCTGAAGCTCAACCTCTCCGAAAAGAACAGGAACCGCCACAAGAGCATCCGAATAATGTAAGAAAAAGTTCAACATCCACCATACTGAAACATCAGGAAAACGACAATATGAACAGTCTCAAGATGATATTCCCGGGCTTGGTAGCCGTCGCCGCCCTCGCGGGCTGCGCCGGTTCCTCTCGTTCCGGCGCCGGAGGCGAAGTCACCGGTGTCGGAGGAACGGCCTGGGCCGAACCGACGCCTTACGGAATGGTCCTCGTCGACCGCGGCTCCATGAAGGTCGGCGTCAAGGAAGACGACTCCCTCTGGAATCTCCGGGCAAACGCCCGGGGCATATCCGTCGACGGATTCTGGATGGACGAGACCGAAATCACGAACTCCAAGTACAAGCAGTTCGTGCTCTGGGTGCGCGACTCCATCATCCGCGAGCGCCTCGCCGACCCCGCATACGGCGGCAACGAGGACTTCAAGATTGAGGAAGACAAGGAAGGAAACCCCGTCACCCCCCACCTCAACTGGAACAAGCCAATTCCCTGGCGCAACCCCAACGAGGACGAGCTCCGCGCAATCGAGAGCGTCTACCGCACCAACCCCATCACCGGAGTGCGAGAGCTCGACGCCACTCAGCTCAACTACCGCTACGAAATCTACAACCACACCGAGGCCGCCAAGCGCAAGAACCGCCTTGACAACCGCCGTCGCGAGTACAACACCGACCGCCCCGTGCCCACCGCTCAGCCGATGATCAGCAAGGACACGGCTTTCTTCACCGAAGAAGGCGAGATTGTCCGCCAGACAATCTCCCGCGCGCTCACCGGCGACTATGATTTCCTCAACACCTACATCGTCAACGTCTACCCCGACACCACCGCCTGGGTCAACGACTTCGAGAACGCCTATAACGAACCTTACGTCCGCATGTACTTCGCCCACGGAGGCTATGCCGACTATCCCGTTGTCGGCGTAAGCTGGGAGCAGGCAAACGCCTTCGCAAACTGGCGCACCGACTACCTCCGCCGCTCCCTCGGCCGCGAGGGTGTCTACGTCGAGCCCTACCGCCTACCCACCGAAGCCGAATGGGAGTACGCCGCCCGCGCCGGCAACGACGACAACATGTACCCCTGGGACGGAGACCTCGCCCTCAGCGACGACAAGGGATGCTTCTACGCCAACTTCAAGCCCAACGAGGGCAACTACGTCAAGGACGGACACCTCATCACCTCCCGCGTCGGAACATACGCCCCCAACGACTTCGGTCTCTACGACATGGCCGGCAACGTCAGCGAATGGACCTCAACCGCATTCACCGAAAGCGTCGGACGCCTCACCAACGACCTCAACCCCGAGTACCGCTACGACGCCGCCCTTGAGGACCCCTACAAGATGAAGCGCAAGATTGTCCGCGGCGGCTCCTGGAAGGACGTCGCCCACAACATCCGCTCCGACCTCCGCATGTGGGAGTACCAGAACGAGCAGCGCTCCTACATCGGCTTCCGCTGCGTCCGCACTCAGATTGGTTTCGCCCGCGGGCAGAAGGCCCCCGGCAAGAACAAATAAACCGCAAACTTTTCACCGATCCATCTCCTGACAATGGGTAAAGTAAACCAATACAAGAACGTAATCAGCGCCTTCATCACCAGCGAGAACGGCCAGCGTTTCTTCAACTTCGCCTACTCCATCGGCGCCGCTATCGTCATCTGGGGCGCCCTCTTCAAGATTCTCCACCTTCCCGGAGGCAATACCCTCCTCTGCATAGGCATGGGCACGGAGGTCCTGATGTTCGTCCTGACGGCATTCGACCGTCCCCCCAAGGAATACAAGTGGGAGGAAGTTTTCCCCGTGCTCGACACCCACAATGAGGAAGACCGCCCCGACATGAACGGTGGCGGCGGAATCATCATCAACGGCGGCTCCGGAGTCCCCGCCGGACAGCTCTCCGTCTCCCCCGGTGAAGCGCGTCGCGCGGCCGGAATCCCCGGCGGCATAGACCTCAGCGAGGACGACACCCGCTCCCTCTCCGAGTCCATCGCCAAAATGAACGCCGCCGCCTCCGAGCTTTCCCGCATGGCCGAGCTCACAAGCGCGACCCAGCAGTACCTCGACCAGATGAGCGGCATCGCGCAGGAAATGACCCGACTCCGCGAGACCACCGAAGCGCTCAACAAGGTCAGCGACGTGCTCCTCCAGAGCTATCAGGCCATCACCCAGAACTCCGAGGCCATCACCGCCAGCTCCAAGGGATACGTCGACCAGATGCAGGACCTCCACCGCAACATCGGAGGTCTCAACACCATCTACGAGATACAGCTCCGCAGCGTCAGCTCTCAGATCGACTCAATAGACCGCGTCAACCGTGGAATCAAGGACATCCGCGACATGTACGAGAAGAGCGCAGAGCAGAGCGCGCGCTACTGCCAGGAAACCGAGAAAATGGCACGCTACATGCAGCAGCTCAACAGCGTCTACGAAAAGATGATTACGGCCATGACCGTAAACCTCTACCGTCCCGGCGCCATGCCCGGCATGCCCCCCGAGCCCGCAAAGGAATGACCCCGGGCTCAACAGATTTGTATCACCGAACAAGCATACCCCCGATAGAATAAATGGCCTCAACCTCCAATCGGCTGTCTCCCCGACAGAAGATGATCAACCTGATGTACATCGTGCTGACCGCGATGCTGGCCCTCAACGTGTCCAGCGACGTGCTCGACGGTTTCACGCAGGTACACGACGGCCTCACCCGCACCAACAACAACGTCGGCCTCCGAAACAGCGCGATTTACAGCCAGCTCGAGGCCCTCACCGAGCAGAACCCGGACAAGGGACGCCCCTGGCTCGACAAGGCCACAGCTCTCCGCCTCCACACCGATTCCCTCTACAGCCTCATCGACACCCTCAAGCTCGAAATCGTCCGGCAGGCCGACGGAAAGGACGGCCGCGTCGAGAACATCCAGAGCCGCGACGACCTCGAGGCCGCCGCAGTCGTCATGCTCGCCCCCGGCCGTAACCGAGGCCTGGAGCTCAGAAAGAGCATCGACGCCTTCCGCGCCCACGTGTGCAGCCTTCTCCCCGACACCCTCAAGCGCAACAACATCGCCGAAGTCCTCTCAACCGACAACATCCTCCGCCGAGGCACCCTCGTCGCCTCCACATGGGAAGAAAGCCGCTTCGAGCAACAGCCCGTCGTAGCCGCCGTGACCCTCCTCTCAAAGCTCCAGAACGACATCCTCTACGCCGAGGGCGAGGCGCTCAGCACCCTTCTGACCCAGGTCGACGCCGGCGACGTCCGCGTGAACGAACTCCACGCCCTCGTCCTTCCCCAGAGCCGACTCGTAATCAAAGGCGGAAAATACTCCGCGAACATCGTCCTCGCCGCCGTCGACACCACCCAGCGCCCTCAGGTCTACATCGGCGGAAAGCCCCTCGGCAACGACCGCGGCCTATATGAGTTCACGGCCGGCGCTCCCGGCTCCTACAACTACGAGGGCTACCTCGAGGTCCCCCTCGGCGACGGCACCACGGCCCGCCATCCCTTCACCTCGTCCTATACCGTCATGGAGCCCATGGCCACGGTATCCGCAACGATGATGAACGTTCTCTACGCCGGTATCGAGAACCCGGTGGGAATCTCCGTCCCGGGCGTGGCGATGACCGACATCTCGGCCACCATGACAAACGGCTCTCTCACCCGTCAGGGCGACCACTGGGTGGCAAAGCCCGCGACCGTCGGACAGGACGCCGTAATCAGCGTCACAGCCACAATGGACGGCAAGCCCGTCCCCGTGGCGCAGACCACCTTCCGCGTCCGCAAGCTCCCCGACCCCACGCCCTACATCGCCTACCAGACCCCGCAGGGCCAGACCGACCACTACAAGGGCTCGAAGCCCTTCGCCAAGGCCCTCCTGACTTCCGCCCCGGGCCTCGGAGCCGCTATCGACGACGGCCTCCTCGACACCCCCTTCAAGGTCCTCGGCTTCCAGACCATCCTCTTCGACGGATCCGGCAACGCTATGGCCGAGAACTCCGACGGAGCCAACTTCTCCGCACGCCAGAAACAGCAGTTCCAGCGCCTCAGCCGCGGAAAGCGCTTCTTCATCTCACGGATCCGCGCGGTAGGTCCCGACGGAATCACCCGAGACCTCTCCCCTATGGAAGTCATCGTAAACTGATTTTATACCTCACTCACATATGAACCTCAAACGCATTACCATACTCGCGGGCGCGGCACTCATCGCCGCCACTTCCGTCATGGCCCAGGACGACAACGCCGGAGGCGTCCGCCGGCGCTCGGGCGGCCGCGACCGTCAGGAACGCCGTCAGGACGGTACGGTCGTCACCGACAGAATGCAGGCCTTCTACGGCGACAACAACAGCTCCATCACCGACGCCGACCGCCAGTGGATGCGCGTGATATACCGCAACATCGACCTCGACAAGGACAAGAACGCGCCCCTTTACTTCCCCGAGGAGCCTGTCGACGGCCAGGAAAACCTCTTCCGCATCATCCTCAAGCAGCTAGCCGACGGCCGCGTCCCCGCCTACGAATACCTCGACGGACGCGAAATCTTCACCGACCAGTACCGCGTGAAGATGCGCGACGTCTTCGACCGCTTCTCAATCCCCTTCTCCGACGCCAAGGGCTCCACCGAAAAGAACCCTAAGTTCACCGTCGACGAGAACGACGTCCCCACCAACGAAGTGCTCAGCTACTTCGTCCTCGAGCGCTGGGAGTTCGACACCCGCCGCAACAGCCTCCGCCCCGTGGTCGAGGCCATCTGCCCCGTACTGCACCGCTCCGGCGACTTCGGCGGCGAAGCCCTGAAATATCCCATGTTCTGGGTCCGCTTCTCCGACATCCGCCCCTACCTCGCCGCGCAGACCATCTTCGTGGACGACGACAACAACCTCCCCACCTGCACCTACGACGACTTCTTCACGCTCAACATGTACGACGGCGAGATCTACAAGACCCGCAACCTCAAGAATCGCTCGATGGTCCAGATGTACAGCAACCCCGACGACCTCAAGCGCGCCCAGGACAGCATCCAGGCACGCCTCGACCACTTCGAGGACAAGCTCTGGGTTCCCTCCCGCGAAGAAGTACTTGCCGCCCGCGCAAAGCGCGAGGCCGCGGCCGAGGGCAAGGAGGCGCCGGCCGACGAAGGCAAGGAAGCCGCTGTCTCCGAGCAGTCCGAGCCCAAGCAGGAAAAAGCCTCCAAACGCTCCACTAAACGCTCCGAAAAGAAGTCCTCAAAAAAATACAAGGAGCAGAAGCCCAAGAGCTCCTCGAGCTCCAACGCCGTCCGTTCCGTGCGCAACCGCAAGAAAAAATAGGACCCGTTTCTTATAACATTTTTTAATTAACCAAACGGCGATTTTTTCGTAACTTTGTGGTGAAGCCGGACCGCCATTTCCCGGCGGTCCGGCTTCCCAATACTAAAACACCAAGTTTACACACACATCCCAATCATGAAGAAGAAATTCATCTGCGTTGTCTGCGGATACATCCACGAAGGCGACGAAGCTCCCGAAAAGTGCCCCGTATGCGGCGCTCCACGCTCCAAATTCAAGGAAATGGACGAAACCGAAGCCCTCCAGTTCGTCACCGAACACGAAATCGGCGTTGCCAAAGGCACCGGCGAAGAAATGATTAAGGACCTCAACGCCCACTTCCTCGGTGAATGCGGCGAAGTAGGCATGTACCTCGCCATGTCCCGTCAGGCCGACCGCGAAGGCTACCCCGAAATTGCCGAAGCCTTCAAGCGCTACGCCTTCGAAGAGGCCGAGCACGCCGCCAAGTTCGCCGAACTCCTCGGCGACTGCGTATGGGACACCAAGACCAACCTCATGAAGCGCATGCAGGCCGAAGCCGACGCAAACGCCGACAAGATGCGCATTGCCCGCAACGCCAAGGAGCAGGGCCTCGACGCAATCCACGACACCGTCCATGAAATGGCTAAGGACGAAGCCCGCCACGGACGCGGCTTCGCCGGCCTCTACGACCGCTACTTCGGCAAATAACCGACTCCTTCAACTACTTTGAGGCTGCGCCGTAATTAAGCTATTTTCGGCGCAGCCTCTTTATGTTTTGGAACCGATACGAAAAAAGAGGCTGCACATACGGCACAGCCCCCATATCCGTAATTGATTGCTGATTAGCGCCTCTTAGTCGATGGCGACGGTGAATTCTCCGGAGAAAATCTTGCGGTCAGCCTTCACAGCCTCCTCGAGATGGCTTCCGGATGTCGACTTGGTTTCGGTTTTGGGAACCACCATGCCTCCGGTCTTCAGTACGGTGCCTTCGGAGGAGAGGCATGTGATTTTAACGAAGCACTCGCTGGAGAGGGTGTATACCTTGTCGGCTTCAAGC
The DNA here is from genome assembly GCA_902491515.1 of uncultured Porphyromonadaceae bacterium. GTDB lineage: Bacteria > Bacteroidota > Bacteroidia > Bacteroidales > Muribaculaceae > CAG-873. The sequence goes on along the minus strand of CABUIC010000004.1, from coordinate 91,558 downwards.
GCGGGCGCGGTTGCCTTGGGCTTGGCCGTCACCGTGAAAGAGTACTTCGAGGGAATCTCGTCGGCGGCCTGGAGATTCAGTTCATATTTCCAGTCGATAGGAGTAGTCACTGTGGTGGTCGTGCCGCCGGGGTTGGTGTAGGACACCTCTATATCCCACAGTTCATAGTAATCGGGGCTCAGAGACATGGAGTAATCAACAACTACTGTCTCTGTTTTCTTCGCGGGATCTACGGGATCGTCCTTGTCGTCTCAGCAGCCGGCGAGCGAGACACTCATGGTCGTTGCCATGAAAAGGGCCATGGCCATGAAAAGCATCTTTCTCATATTTTTGCAGTAAGATTTTGGTTTATTGTTTTCTGATGCAAAGTTCGCTAAAAATGAATTTCCGACAATGCGGAACTCCGTTTATTTTGTATCAGAATGTACCGCCGGAGGGCATATCCGGGCAACTTGTTGTATCAAAATTTGTATCAAATCCGTCCACAGCCAAACATCATCACCCCGGGCGCATCTCTGCGTCCGGGGGGCGTATAATACAGGCAAAAGAAAAAAGAAGTAACGTAAAGAGATTAGAGAAAGTCAGTCTTAGGGGTAGGATTGTGTGTGTGTTCTTGAATTTTGGTGCTAAAGGGAGGAGCGGGCTCAGAAGCCGGGGCCGGTGGGAAGGCCGAATGCGGGAGTGACGAAAGCGGCGACGTCCGTGTTGCCGGTAAGGTCGGCGAAGGTGAGCCAGAGGATGAGCAGGATAATCAGAAATATGGCGCCTATCGCCACCCAGAGATTTGTCCTGTTCTTTTTCTCGACGCGCTTTTCAGCTTGCTTGTATGGATCGTTCGACATAGCAGATGAGTTTTTATCGTTTTGTTTGAATAAAAAACAAGGGAAAAGCGTTTTTAGTTCGTAGGGTGGAAAAAAATACGTATATTTGCCCGCAAAAGATAGCCTATGCAGAACGAAGAACAATATTTCACAGAAGCGGAACTCCCTGAGGTTAGCGCGCTTGCCCGCGGGCTGGTGCGCAGATTCTACGGAAGGATGAGCCACGAGGACATCCGCCGCCTGAGGGCGGGGCTCCGCACGGCGGCCGAAAACGGAACGCTCAAGGCCACCCGCTTCGGAATAAATCCCGTGCTCCTGGCCCTGAGGACCGCCGAGGAGCTGTGTACCTCGCTGTCGCCCGACACCAACATGGTGACGGCCCTCCTCGTCGCGCCGATATATGCCGGGGCTGAGACCGCCCCTGAGGCCGAGGCCCTCAAGGGGCTTTGGGGCGAGGACGTTGCCCGGCTTGTGGGAGGTCTCCGCAAGGTGAGCGGCATCTACGCCCACGCCGCGACTGTGCAGAGCGACAATTTCCGCAAGCTTCTCCTGACCTTCGCCGAGGACATCAGGGTGATAATCCTCATGATTGTCGACCGCCTTGTGCTCATGCGCGCCGTCAACCACCATCCCGACGAGAAGGCCGTGAAAGAGCTCGCCCACGAGGCCAACTACCTCTACGCTCCCCTCGCCCACCGCCTCGGGCTGTACGCCATCAAGAGCCAGCTCGAGGACATGGCGCTGAAATACGGCAACCGCGAGATTTTCTCCGCTATCGCCCGCCAGCTCAACGAGACAAAAGCCAAGCGCGACCGATATATCTCCGCTTTCATCGACCCTATCCGCACGCGGCTCAAGGCCGAGGGACTGAGCTTTGAAATAAAGGGACGCACCAAGAGCATCTCCTCCATCTGGCACAAGATGAAGAAGCAGCACAACTCCGTGGAGGACATCTTCGACCTCTTCGCAATCCGCATCGTGCTCGACGTCCCCCCCGAGCGCGAGAAAAGCGCATGCTGGCTCGTCTATTCCATTGTCACGGACATGTACCTCCCCAACCCCGACCGCCTCAAGGACTGGATAAGCATCCCCAAGAGCAATGGCTACGAGAGCCTCCACATCACCGTCTACGGCCCCGACGAGCGCTGGGTGGAGGTGCAGATACGCACCAAGCGAATGGACGAAATCGCCGAGAAGGGTCTCGCGGCCCACTGGAAATACAAGGGCATCAAGAGCGAGAGCAACCTCGACGCATGGATGACAAACATCCGCGACATTCTCGAGACGGCCGAGACCGGCCCCATGGAGCTCATAAAGAACGTGAAGATGGATGTCTACTCCCGCGAGGTATTCGTCTTCACCCCCAAGGGCGACCTCTACAAGCTCCCGCAAGGCGCCTCGCTCCTCGACTTCGCTTTCAACATCCACACGCGCGTGGGCTCGCAGTGCGTCGGCGGCCGTGTAAACGGCAAGAACCGCAAGCTCAACTACAAGCTCAATTCCGGCGACACCGTCGAAATCTTCACCTCCCCGCAGCAGGAGCCCAGCCGCGACTGGCTCAACATCGTCGTCACCTCCAAGGCCCGCAACAAAATCCGAGCCATGCTCAAGGAGGCCGAGTCAAAGAGCGCGGACATAGGCAAGGAACTCCTGCAGCGGCGCCTCAAGAACCGCAAAATAGACTTCGACGAGGCCACGATGTCGCGGACGCTGACACGCATGGGCCACAAGAACTCCATCGAGTTCTTCAGCGCCCTCGGGCGAGGCGACATTGACATAAACGCCGTAATCGAGGCCTACACCGCCTCCGGCGAGAAAGCCCAGGACAACCCGGCGGACCGCGTGTCGGCCAGCGAGTTCACACTCCAGACCGCTCCCACAGAGGGAACAAGCCCCGGCTCCGAGGGCGGCGACGAAAAGGGAGCCGACGTGCTGGTCATAGGCGAAGGAATCAAGGGCATGAGCTACCGCATGGCCCGGTGCTGCAACCCCATCTACGGCGACGAGGTATTCGGCTTCGTCTCGGCGGAAGGGGTGATAAAAATCCACCGCACGGACTGCCCCAACGCGGCGCACATCCGCGAGCGCTACCCCTACCGCCTCGTTCCCACGCGCTGGAGCGGCAAGATGGGCTCGCAGTTCGCCGCCACCCTCCGCGTGGTCGGCAAGGACGACCTCGGCATCGTCACGAACATAAGCTCGATAATCACCAAGGAGAAAAACGTAAGCCTCCGCACGATATCCATCGACTCCAACGACGGCCTCTTCCAAGGCATTCTCGTGGTGGGAGTGTCTGACACCGCATCGCTCAATTCACTGATAAAGAAAATAAAAACCGTAAAAGGCGTAAAAGATGTACAACGCAGCAAATAAACTTAGCCTCGGGCTGACGCTCGCACTGTCGGTCCTCGGCGTCCTCAGCTCATGCGGCCCCTCGGCCGAAGAGCGTGCAGCCGCCGAACTTCTCGGTCAGGCCGAAGGCCTCTATGACATGAAGGAATACCAGAGCGCAATCGACTCCATAAAAGCCCTGAACGAGCGCTATCCCAAGTTCGCCGACATCCGCAAGTCGGGCCTGCGCATTCAGGCACAGGCGACCGAAGGCCTCGTAAAGGACAGCATAGAGGCCATAGAACCCGTTCTGGCCGAGTCTACTCTCCGATGCGACAGCCTTCAGGGGCTCTTCACGGAAGTCAAGGCCTCAGCCGAGGGCATCGACGGCTACTACGTTCCGAAAAGCACCGGAACATCCACCGGAATGGACGCCACGGGCATTCAGCCGCGCGTGAGCACGGAAGGCTACTTCTATCTTGCCGCCAACATCTCCGGGCGCACCGTAGGGCTGAACCGGCTGAAAATCTCCGCCGGAAACGAGAGCTGGACCTCGCAGCCCGTGAGCGCCACGCGCGTTCTGACCGTGGAAGGCTCGGAAATAGCAAGCCTCTCGCCGGAAGAAGTGGCCGGACTCGGACCGTGGCTCGCAGGCCATGGAGCCAAAGGTCTCAAGGGTACTTTCGAAGGAAGCCGCGGCACGGTCAGTTTCGCTGTCTCCCCTGCCCTGCGCGAGCGCATAATGCTGTGCGAGGAATACGCCACGGCGCTCCAGACAAAGCGCTCGGCATCCATCCAGCGCGAGAAACTCGAGCGCAAGCTCCAGAGCGTCCGCGACTACCTCGCGAACCTCCCGCTGCCGTCGCAGGATTAGCTGATATAGCTTACTTAGCTAATTTAGCCAAGCTCTACAACAGCGCCTGATGCAATATCCTTCTGAGCGTCGGGGAGGAGGGGCGGCTGTCGGAGAGGACGCGGATTTCCGCGAAGGCTTCCGTGACCGCTCCGGCCTTGTCGGCCTCGGCGATATAGTCGGCTACGAGCTTCGCGAAGCCACGGGTCAGCGTGTCCGTCATCCTCACCGCCGCCGAGGCGGCAAGAAGCAGACGTATGGCCTCGAGACGGAATTTCAGCACAAGCTCCTCGCCGGGCTGGTAAGATGAGAAATCGGCTATAAGCCGCCTTATTACTGAAATCCGCGCCCGCGAACAGCTTCGCTTTCCGCGCGAGCACTCTTTCGCCAGCTCCCCGGCGAACTTGTCGAAAAGAGCCTCCGGATCAGGCGAGAGAAAATACTCGAAATAGTTCCTGATTTCCTTGCGGGCCGAATAGGCCTCGAGAATAAGCTGCCGGAGCTGGTCCTTGTCCATAAGGGCCAGCTCCTTTTTAAGTGTAGCCTTGGACATCAGCGCACGAGGACCTTACGGGCGCCTCCGGGATAAAGGACAATGTACATGCCGGGAACAGCGACAGACACTCGGGCCGAGCCCGAGCGGTCGACAACCGACTGCCCGACGAGCATTCCCGTGAGGGAATACACACTCAGGACATCGCCATCCCTTCCGGAATACTTCACTCCGGAACCGGATACTACAGGATTGTCGAAATAGGCGGGAATATCGGGCACGTCGAGCCATTCGGGGACCTCCGCGATGCCCGGACGCGAGAGCCGCGTGGGATTGCCGGAATTGTCGAATGCCTGTACCTTATAATAGTACGCGTGCGCGTAAGGCTCCGGAAGCTGCACGAAGTACTCCTGCACGTCGCCTACCGAAACATCCGACCAGTCGTCAAGCGCCTCGGTGTGGCCGCTGAAAAGTGTAATAGCAATGTCGTCGAGTGCCATATTGCCGGAAATCTTCGTGTATACGAAACGGATTCGGCGCGCACTCTCGGGGAAATCGGAGAGCGTGACGGTCATTCCCCCCTCCTGCGGGCATGGGGAGGTCCTGTAGACAGTGGTCCAGTCCCTTCCGGCCACATCCGAAACCTCGACGCTAAGGATATCGGCCGGCTGCTCGGAGGCGCCGCGCTGCCAGAAGCTCAGGCGGATAATCCTGTCGCCGAAAAGAGGCGTCTCGAGGATGGCGTCGCTGTTGAACTTGAGCGCCGGGGCGGTGTCGCCGTAAAAGCCGGTTGAGTTGACCATGTAAAGGTCGCGCGCTGTGCCTGACCAGCTCCAGCCTTCGGGGAGGGAGAGCTCCGTAGTGGCGCTGTGTCCGAAATTCAGTTCGTGGAGGTATCGCGCGCCACGGAGGGCCTCGATGGACAGATGATAGTCGACAGCGCCTTCCACGGCCTTCCAGCGTGCCGTGAAGGCTCCGTTGTCGTCGAGCATTGCCGTATCCTCGACATCGGGGACAATATCCGCCCAGTCAGGCGCGGGGATGCGGAAGGCGAGCTCCGCTGATGCGGGGCCGGTGTTCCTGCCGAGCGTGGCCCTGACTGTGAGGTAAAGGTCTATGCCCGTCGGCAGATCCGTCAGCGTCAGAGAGGGCTGCGCGCAAGAAAAGTCGCGATAAAAAAATTCGTCAGGCTCCCCTTCGGATATGCGGGAATATACATCCACAAGGTAGGCGGTGGCATTCTCCACTGCCTGCCACGAAACACGCACGGAAGAGGCGTCGCCGAGGGAGGCGAGGAGCTGTTCGGGTACACCGAGTTCCACCCTCCCGCCGGCGACCTTGAACGAGATGTTCCCCTCCGAGTCCTCGGCGATTTCCGTCAGGGGAAGGTCGATGGGGCGTCCGCCCCAGCTTACGAGCGCCGGGGTCGTTCCGGCGCTGAACTCGGTGCGTCCGAGCGGTCCGGGCCACGGGTAGGATGCGAGACATTCGTCGTTATGGGAATTGGCCACGCCTCCGGCCTCGACAAGATCGACGTACTGGTGCGTGGCGAGGTCGTTGACGGTGTTCTGCGCGAAGACGGCGGGGTCGTGGTGGATATGCCACACGAGAAGGCCGTGCGAGGGCAAGGAGGCGTCGCGCCCCGTCTGCTGACGGTTCTCGAGAAGGAAATACTCGTTGTCGCGTTCGGTCCTGATCATGTAGCCCTCGCGGGAGCCTGCCGGGATAGTGACGTTCTCGGGCGCGTCGAGCACCTTGGGCTCGGTCCAGCCCAGATAATACCGCTCGAACACCGACATGTTCGGCGGCATTCGGCTGTCGTCAAGACTCCAGCCAGCGTCCATCACACTCCATACATCCGGCGTGAAGGCCATGCCGTCCATCGAGCTGTGGCCCAGCTCCGGAAGGCCGAGAAGAGTGGCAAGCTCGTAGACGAACACGCCTGTTCCCGCCGGCTTGTCGTACTCCCACTCGTTGATGCAGGAATAGCGGTCAATCCTGACACCTCCGATTTCCGCGGTTTTCTTCTTGGCTTCGAGAGAGCCGGAGTGAGGCCAGACCGAGGAGGCCGGACCATAGGAAGCCTCTCCCTGACCGGCATAGACGACAATCAGATTGTCGGCTGTGCCGTCGCCGTCGAGGTCGAAGCGGGAGAAATCGATGGTCGACTCGAGGAGCGGAGCGGCGTGTACAATCATGTCCTCGGCGCTCTTGTCCGCGCCGGAGGAGGTGTTCGTTCCGTAATAGCTCCGGTTCTGCGGAAGGGTCACGGGTCCGAAAACCGAGAATTTCGGAACGAACTTACCCTCCGACTGTTCCGAGAAATAAGCGGACACCGAACCCGCGGCGCCGTATTCGGAGAAAGAATCATCGGAAAGAAGTCCTGAAAAATAGGTCAGGGGCATCGGGTGCGAGAACCTGACGTCCCTGTACTGCACGAGCAGGACGGCAACCGGAACTTCGCCCTGGGAGGGATATACTTTGGAAGTCGCGGGGCGCGAAGGATGCATCGGCGGGGTCGGCCGCGCCGGCGCGGGAAACGCCTCGGAAGCAATCCCGAGTGCAATTGCGGCGATAAGATACTTGAATGGTGCTGTTCTCACAATCCGGAATAATAATTGGTTTTGATGGTTTATCGTTTACTGACTATGAGCTTATAAGGGGATTCGGCCCCTTATAAGCCCATAGTCGAAAAGTTGCTGGCGCTCTGCGCTTACCGGACCATCATACGGGCTGCTCCGTCAGGAACAGCAACGATGTAGAGCCCGGGGGCGGGGAAGCGGAGGGATGCACGGCCGGAGGCATCGGCTGTCGCAGAGGCGACGAGCATTCCTGCGGCGTTGAACACACGGACGGCGTCGCCGGCCGAGCCCTCAAAGGAAAGCTCGCGTCCGGAGAGGCGGAGGCCCGAAGGCTCTGCGCCGGGAGCGGACACACCGGAGATCTGGCCGGGAACGACGGTGTGGACCTTCGAGGCCTGGGAGTGCTTGCCTTCGGCATTCACGGCCTTCACGCTGTAGTTGACGGCCACGGCATCGGGCACCGTCGAGAGGTCTACGATGAAGGAATCCGTATCGCCCACATTCTTTTCCTTGAAGTCAGCCACGGTCTTCGTGGCGGTGGTCTGCGTGGTGAGCTTTAGGTCGTCGAAGGCAAGGTTGCCGCGGTTCTTTGTGAACACGAAGCGTACCTGACGCACGGTCTCGGGAATTTCGTCTATTACGACATCCTCACCCGTTGTGGCCGTACCGAGGGTTATGTTCTTGATTACCGACCACTCGGAGCCGGCGGACTCGCGGCCCTGGACGGAGAGCGTGTTGGGCGTGGCGAGGCTGCCGCTCGCGGTACGGTACCAGAATTCGATTCGGTCGATGCTGTAGGTATAGACGGGGCTCGTCAGGGAGCGGCCCGTGGTGCTGAACTTGAGGGAGGGGGCGGAATCGCCGTAGTATCCGAGCGAATTCGAGCCGTAGAGGTCCGAGTTGCCGCCGCTCCAGTCCCACCCTTCGGGGAAAGTGAGGGTGCTGCCCTTTCCGAAGTCGAGGGTCTCGACTTTCGTCCCTCCGGAAATCACCGCATCGACGTCAAGGAGGTATGCCACGGCACCGGGAACCTTGGTCCAGTTAGCAGTGAAGGAGTTACGGGATACGGAAGACTCGGGAAGAATCTGGGGGCTCATGTATTCCCAGGCGAGAGCCGGCATTACAAAGGAGGCTTCCCCGGAAGTCTCGCCACGGGCCTGCCCGGAGGCGGCGGTGACAGTGAAGCGGTACAGGGCTTCTGACTGAAGATTCTCGACCCTGTATTCCGTTCCCTCGACCTCGGCTTCGCGGAGGGCATAGATCTTCGAGCCGTCTTCTGCCTCGGTGTAGAGGTCAATGAGATAGGTCTTGGCGAATTCCACGGGCTCCCAGGAGAGGAGCGCGGCGCCGTCCTCGCGGCCTTCGCCCCTGAGGCCCTGAGGCACGCCCAGATCTATGGGTCCGCCGCAGACCTTGAAGGAGATGACGCCGTCGGCGTCCTCGAAGATTTCGGTAATGGGGACGTCGATGGCGCGCCCTGCCCAGCTCTTGAGGGCCGGAGAAGTGGTGGAGGTGAAGGACGTCTTGTTGCGGGTTCCGGGCCAGGGATAGGTCCTGAGATTGTCCTCGTAGCTCGAGTTGGCTACGCCGCCGGCCTCGATGAGGTCAACGTACTGGTGGCTCTGGGTATTGTTCACGGTGTTGCGGTTCCAGACGGACTGTACGAAGTCCACATGCCAGATGAGCATGCCGTGGCCGGGAAGATATTTGTCCCAGCCTACCTGCTGGCGGTTCTCGAGGAGGTAGAACTCTGTTTCTTTCTCGGTCTGGATGATGCAGCCGTCGTTGGAGGCGCCGATTTCCTCGAGGTTGATGCCCGCGGGGCCGTCGAGGAGCCTCGGCTCTATCCAGCCCATGGCGTTGCGCTCGAAAATCGAGTAGTTGGGAGGCGTGCAGCCGTCGTTGTTGTAGGGGCCGTAGTCGAGCACGCTCCAGGAGTCGGGAGTGTAGTAGGCGCTTCCGGTGGTGCGGTAGAGGTCGGGGAGGCCCATCACGTGGCTGAACTCATGGATGAAGGTGCCGACGCCGTCCGGGCGGTTCTGCTCCCATTCGTTGGTGCAGGCATAGCGGCTGAGGGTCTTGCCGTCGAGCTTGATGGCCTTTCCGGCGGCCTCGAGCTCGTAGGAGTGGGGCCAGACGGTTTCGGCGGAGCCATAGGAGGCCTCGCCCTGCCCTGCGTAAAAGATGAAGACGTTGTCGACGTAGCCGTCGTTGTCAAGATCGTATTTCGAGAAATCGACCTCCGAATCCAGAATCTTAGCCGCGTCGACGAGCATCTGCTCGGGATTGCGGTCGTTGCCGTACATGTCGTTGCCGCCGTAGTAGGAGCGGTTCTCGGGAAGGGTGACGGGACCGTAAACCTCGAACTGCGGGCGGAACTTGCCGCCGGACTGTTGTATGAAATACTCGCGGGCACAGCCTGTGCCTCCGTACTCGCTGAAGCCCTCCTTGTTGATCATGTCGCCGAAGTACTGGGCCGGATTGGGATGCGTGAACTTGACGTCCTTGTATTCCACAAGAAACACGAGGGCGGGAATGTCGCCCACACGGGGGAAATTGCCGGAGAAGCGTCCGAGGCCGCTCTGGGCAAGAGCCGAGCGGCGCACACCGGGACGGAGGGACACATAGCGGTAGAGCGCGTCGACCACGGCCTCGGGGTCGACTCCCGAGACGTAGCTGCGGGCCGCGGCGCTGCGGCGGAGGGGCGACGACTCAGCCTTCATCGGGCTGAACTCCACCTCGCCCGTGGCTCCGAGACGCACATAGCGGAGGGCGCCCGTAGCGTCGGGGAAAAGAGGCAGTCCGTCCTCGCTGAGGTAATAGTGGAAATTTTCGTCGCCGGCCAGTTCGGCCCTGATTGTCGTACCGTCCGGCTGAGCTACCTCCCGGAGCCCGAGTTTCGCCGGAACAGCGTCGGCCATGAAGCATCCCGCGAGCCCGAAAGCTATGGCGAGCGTGAGTGCTTGTTTCTTCATAAGGTGAGATCGATTGTGGAATTAAGTATGAGTTTTTATAATAACGTCAGATTTTGATTTGAGAGGGCAAAGATATGAAATTATTCCGAAAAACACGCCGTATGGCGCACAAAAAGTGCGCATTTGCGTTCATTTAGCTTCCTTGGCCTCGCTGGGGTGCTTCAGGAAGTACTGGTGGAGGAGCTCGCGGATGTCGAAGAAGTGGTCGGTGGGCTTGGCGGAGCCCTTGGCCGCGCTGATCACATCGAAGCCCGAGGAGTCGAAATGCCGGTCTGTGGCCGTATTTCCCGAGAGGTTGAGGAAATCGTACTCGTGCTGGGGATAGACCACGACCCAGGCGTTGTCCTTGTCGGCTCCGGTGCCCGAGGCCGCGATGACGAGAAGGAGATGGTTCAGCTTGTACTGCCAGATGCGCGCGAGGTCGAATTTCCCGTTCTGCTCGTAGACGTAGATGCGGTTAGTGAGCTGCCGGAGGTCCACGGGGTTGTTCTCGATTACCTGCATGGCATAGTCGAGCATCTTCTGGCGGTCAGCGCGCGTGCGCTTTTCCTTGGCGTAGATGGGCTTCAGCTCCTCGAGGAGCCGGGGATTGACTGCCGGCCGGTAGGGGTCGTAGTCCTCCTGAAAGAGGGTGCCGTAGTAGAATGCCTGAAATTCCTCGGAGGTCATGGTCGTGTCGTTCTTGAGGAATTCGGAGAGAAGGCGCCCGTAGTAGAGCTTCGAAGACGGGTCGGTGGTCTCGCGGGCTATGAGCTCGAGATCAGGCTTGCCGAGGGCCGCGCGGGCATCGGCGCCGAGGGCCGGAAGAGCAGTGAACAGAGAAAGGAAGAGAAGTACTGAGATTGTGAGATTGCGGATATTCATTTCTAAACAGTAATGGAGGGAGGTTCGGGAGAGCGAGGAGAAGAGGGGCGGGTCAGAAGACCACCGCGGCGACAGCGACGGCGGCCATCGAACAGCACACCACGGCCGGAAGCCCGGCGCCGCAGAGATAGTCGATGTAGGCGTGGCGCGCCTTTCGCAGGACAGCGCCGGAAGGCGTCCGGGTGAAGGCGAGAGAGCCGAGGAAGGCTCCCAGCGCCGAGCCGACAATCACAGCCGCGGCCGTATGGGAGAAGCAGAGCCCGAGGACGGCGCCGACCGCCGTGCCGGCTGTGGCATAAGCCAGAGGCAGCATCGTGAGCATGGGATTTCCTGAATTCAGCATGCTGAGGCCGAGGACTATCACTGCGGCAACGCCCCAGAACAGCAGGGCGTTTGCCGAGACGACGAATTCGCCGCCGGCGTCGCCGACACACGCGCAGACAACAGCGGCATACCCTGCCACGGCTGAGGCTATGGGGTATCGGAATGCAAGAATCAGGCCTGCGACGGCAAGGATTATGGCAAGGACGGAAAGGATGTTCATTCTGTTTTCGGATAATCGGGCGGGGTCAGCGATGACAGACGCTCTTTCCACAAAATTAGTCAAAATATGTCATTACCGCCTGCTAATATTCAATTTTTTTGGAAGAATTTGCATTATTTAGCGTTGAAGGTAGCACCCGCACCCGCTTCGCCGGATTTGCCGGAATATGCCGGAATTTCTTACTTCCGTGCAAATATTTTTTCAAAAAAGCTGTAATATTTAAATAATTATTCCTAACTTTGCCACAAATAGAGGAAGGAGTGAAATATGCTCCGCGCGCGTAATAAGCGCGATAAAAAGATAATAATCAATAAATTCAATACCGATCATGAAACATTTTCTAACCCTTATGCTCCTGATCTTCACGGGAGTGTTCAGCGCGTTTGCCGACGGCGTTCCGGAATACGACATCGAAGGCAACGGCACCGGCAACCAGGGCACCTATCTCGTGAAAGTGTCTGTCATCACCAAAAACAAGAAAATTGACGACTCCGAGCTTGTCAAGGCCGCTGTCCACGGCGTACTCTTCCGCGGCTTCTCCAGCAAGGAGCACCGCCAGAACCAGCGCCCCGTCGCCGGCAGCCCCGCAGTCGAGGCCCAGCACGCCGACTATTTCAACTCCTTCTTCGGCGACGTCGGAGCTTACCGCAACTATGGCCAGACCGTCGGCGGCTCCCGCGCAGTGGTGAAGTCCGGAAAGAAATACCGCGTGAGCGCCACAGTGACCGTAAACAAAGACCAACTCCGCAAGGACCTCGAGCAAGCCGGGGTTGTACGCGGCCTAAATTCAGGATTCTGACATGAAACGACTTATCCTCAGCCTCGCCGCAGCCCTCGCGCTGTCCGGGGCAAGCGCCGAGACCGCATGGGTCACCCTCAACAACGGCAACATCATCAAAGGCGACGTAACCCGCACCGACACCCGGGTGACAATCGTCACGCCTGACGGCCGCACCCTCTCATACTCCCCCGTCGAAGTCTACAAAATCTCAGCCACCGAGCCCGTGCTCCCCGCCGTTGGCAAGGACCCCGCGCTCGCCGACTATTCCGAGAGCGACCGCGGCTTCTGGATCCGGGGCCGCGTCGGCGCCTCCTACGCCCTCTTCCTCACCGAGCACTGCACGCCCTTCGCCGAAATCGACGTCGCCGGCGGCTACCGCTTCAACCAGTACCTCAAGGCAGGCGTAGGCCTCGGCGGACGCATGTACTTCCAGAACGACCGCATCCGCGCGCGACACGACAAGTGGTCGCTGCCCATATTCGCCACCGTCGAGGGCAACTTCGTCAACGACACATACCGCACCGTCGTCCCCTATTACAGCTTCGACCTCGGCGCCGCGGTCCGCGACGGGTTCATGATGCGTCCGGGCGTGGGCATCCGCGTCGGCAGCAAGCGCTCGGCTCTCATAGTCGGCCTCAACTACACGGGCCAGGTCCTCAAGTACCGCACGGGCAAGGACCGCTTCGTCTCCGCCCTCGGAATCTCCGTGGGCTATGAATATTGAATCAAGCATACTGACACCAATCATGAAAAAGACATCAATCCGTCTGCTGGCCTCCGCGGCCCTTCTCGCCGCCGCTTTCGCCTGCAAGACCCCCACTGTGATAGACAACACATACTCCATGACCGCCTTCCCCGTGGAGTGCATGGGCACCGACCTCGACGGTTCACAGACCATGCGCGTCTTCGGAACCGGCAAAAACAAGGCCCAGGCCATGGAGACAGCAAAGAAAAATGCCGTCAAGGCCGTTCTCTTCGAGGGCGTGACCCACGGAACGGCAGGCTGCAATGTCCGCCCCGTAATCGGCGGCGCAAACCCCATGGAAAAGAACGAGGCCTACTTCAACCGCTTCTTCGCCGACGGTGGCGCATACAAGGACTTCACCTCCATGGCCGACGAAAAACGCACCTCCCGCCTCAAGAGCTCCGACAAGTCAATCGAGAACTGGGGCGTGGTCGTGCGCGTGAACCGCGCGGCGCTCAAGGACCGCATGATTGCCGACGGTATTATCGAACCCTAATAGTCTATTCCCTAAAACACATGAAGACAAAGCTATTCGGCATCCTCCTGCTCGCGGCAGGAATGCTCATGGGCGCCGCCACAGCCTCCGCCCAGGCCAAGAAGCCCACGCTCATGGTCGTGCCCGGCGACACCTGGTGCTCGGCCAACGGATACATGATCGAGACCGACAACCAGGGCCGCAAGTCCGCCATCCCCGACTATGAGCGCGCCCTCCGCGAGGACATGGACCTCGCAAACGCAATAACCAAGGTCAACGAGCTCATGGCCGAGCGAGGCTTCCCCATGAAGGACCTCGCCTCGATCGTGAAGACCATCAACCAGAACGCCGTCGAAGACGAGATGACAACAAGCCGCACCTCCGGCGCGACACTCGCCGAGACGCCCCTCGACCGCCTCTACAACCGCGCCAAGGCCGACATTATAATCGAGCTTACATGGAAGGTGAACACCATGGGCCCCAAGCGCTCCGTGACCTACACCCTCAAGGGCGTCGACGCCTACACCAACAAGCAGGTCGCCGCGGCTTCCGGCACCGGTGCCCAGTCCTTCACAGCCGAAGTCCCCGTGCTCATCGAGGAAGCCACACTCGAGAAGATGGACGGATTCGTCGGCCAGCTTCAGGACCACTTCGACGACATGCTCGCCAACGGCCGTGAAATCATACTCACCGTCCGCGTCTTCGACAACGGCTCGGGGCTCAGCTTCGAGGACGAGTACGACGGCGAGGAGCTCACCGACATTATCGACCGCTGGATGTCGCAGAACACCATGAACCACCGCTACAATCTCTCCGACGCAACAGAGTCCGCCCTCCATTTCGAGCAGGTGCGCATCCCCATCTACCGCGAGAACGGAATGGCCATGGACGCCCGCGCCTTCTCCAACTCCCTGCGCAAATACCTCGGGAAGGCTCCCTACAACATCCCCTGCAAAATCCTCACCAAAGGCCTCGGCCGTGCCGACATAGTCCTCGGCGAGAAATAACTCAGACACCACGCCATGAACAAGAAAATAACCGGCCTCGCCGCCGCCCTCCTCATAGCCTTCGGCGCACATGCCGCCGACTGCGACCTCCACGTCCAGGTCGTCAAGCCCACCGCTGAAATGTGCGGCGGCGACGACGCCGTGGCCACCCAGCTCGCCTCGCGCCTCCTCCGCGCCCTCACAGCCGACGGCGTCAGCGCCGACGACAACTACGGCCAGCTGTACATCACGGGACGTTTCGACGACATCTACAAGGAAACAGTCCCCGGCCCCCCCGCAAGCACCGCCGTCCACACCACCCTCACCCTGCTCGTCGCAGACATCTTCGGAAACAAGGTCTTCGACTCCGAGAGCTTCGAGCTCCGCGGCGTAGGAACCAGCAACCAGCGGGCCTACATCAACGCCCTCGGTCAGATTTCCGGACGCAACGACGCCTTCAAGGGTTTCATCCGCCGGGCAAACGCCAAAGTAATATCCTACTTCGACGCCAACTACCGCCAGCTCCTAAACAAGGCCGCCGCGGCCGCCAAGATGCACGACTACGACCAGGCCCTATACTGGGCCGGACTCATCCCCGAGTGCTCCAAGGGATACCCCTCCGCCCACAAGGCCATGATCGCCTACTGGCAGGGATACCAGGACCTCGAGGGCACAAAGCTCCTCAACCAGGCCCGCGCCGCCTTCGCCGTCTCCCCCAACGCCGAGGGAGCCGCCGAGGCTTACGCCCTCCTCAATCAGATTGAGCCCGCTTCCTCAGCCTACCCCGAGGCGATGAAGTTCGCCGAGGACGTCCGCAAGCAGACAAAGGTCGAATATGACTTCGAGGTACACAAGAAGTACGAGGACTCCCTCGAGACCGAGCGGCGCCGCATCGACGCCGCGCGCCAGATCGGCGTGGCTTACGGTCAGGGCCAGAAATCAACTACCACCAACATTCTCTGGAGATAAACACCACCATGAAAACACTCAGAAAAGCAGTCCTTTCGGCACTCGCCATCTGCCTCTGCGGATTCTTCGCCTCCGCCCAGGACCTCGCCGTGACGAAAGTCAAGGACAAGTTCGGCTACGCAGACCCCTCGGGGAATGTAGTCATCAAGGCCGACTACACCAAGGCATATCCCTTCGAGAACGGACGCGCCAAGGTGCAGAAAGGCGACAAATGGGGCTACATCGGCACCGACGGCAAGCCCGTAATCAAAATCGAGTACGACAATATCGAGGAATTCCAGAACGGCCTCGCACGCGTCAAGAAAGGCGGCAAGTACGGCTACATCAAGGACGACGGCACCATATACATCAAGCCCGACTGGAACTACATCGGCACCATCAACGAGGACGGATACGTCTGGGTAGGCAAAGGAAAGTCCCTCTCCCAGGCCCTCAAGGGCCTATACCGCAACGACAAGCTCGTAGTCCCCGCCAAGTTCTACGGCCTCGGATTCTACGTCACCACCGACTCCGCGGACTACACCTCCGGAAATGTCATCACCCACAAGGACGGAATCCCCGTAAACTGCGAAATCACCGAGAACCTCGCTAAACTCTCCTGCTCGAAAGAACCCTACATCTGGGCCAACTGGGGAGCATACACCACCGTCTTCGACCTCGACGGAAAGGTCCTCGTCAAGAACGTGAACGGCGCTGTCGGAATGCCCCGCGACGGATACATGCTCAAGCGCGCCTACTCCAAAAAAGGAAAGAAGGAATACTACGACTTCAACTACTTCGCCGCCAACGGCAAGGGCACAAAGCTCTTCAAGAAGGACATCCGCCAGCTCGTCGACCCCGAGGACGTCTACGACGCCTGCGGACCCTTCGTCAACGGCAAGGCCCTCTGCGGCGACGGCTCCGAGGCATACCTCATCGACATCTACGCCGACCGCAAGTCCGGCTCATACTCGAAACTCGCACCCGTAGCCGGAGGATTCTTCCTCAGCACCCGCAACGGCCGCATGGGCATCCTCTCCCCCGACGGCACGGAAATCGTAGCCCCGACATACCGCAAGATCACCCCCGCCTCCGCCGACGGGACAGTCTACGCCGCTAAGAACGAGAACCACCGCAGCGGCTTCATCGGAGCCGACGGCGCTACCATCATCCCCTTCGACTATGACGACGCTTCCGCCTTCGTCGGCGGAAAGGCTTACGTCAAGCAGGGCCAGTTCTACGGAATCATCGACCGCAACGGCAAGTTCGTCGTCAAGAACCGCTGGGAAGCAATCCTTCCGGCTGCCTCTCCCGACGACGACCTCGTGTGGGTGAAGTCGCCCGACACGCAGAAGTGGAGCGTGCTTCAGATTTCCACCGACAGGCTCCCCTTCGACATCGCGGCCGACGACTGCTACACTTTCGACTCCAAGGGCCGCGCCCTCTATAAGAAGGACGACCTCTTCGGCGCCGTAGGCTCCGACGGCTCCGCGGTCCTCCCCCTGAGCTTCAACACCGTGGCCACCGCAAACCGCGCGCTCGTATACATCGACCAGGCCGGCAAGCCGAGAATGGAAGAAATCGACGCATACCGCTTCAACATCTACAACCATCCCGGCATCAACAGCTTCCGTCTCCATCAGAAAATTTCGTCCAACATGTGGGACTATTGAACATGAAAAACATCAGAAAATATACAGCGGCACTCCTCATCGCCGCAGGTTCTCTCGGCGCATTCGCCAAGACCGAGGAGAACGTCGAGACCCGGTACCGCCGCAGCTCCCTCTGCAGCTTCCTCGTCTCGCGCACTGACCAGAAGATGTTCGACAAAATACAGTCCGAATATCTCAACATGCCCACCCCCGACCAGTATAACAACCACGACCTCAGCATCCGCGTACTCAACGTCGGCAAGAAAGCCGAGTACGCCGACAGCCTCGACTCCTGGCTCGCCGAAAACTTCATCGCCAGCCGCCTCGTGGGACGCTGGTTCAGCCGAAACGTCCTCACCGGCGAATGCTCCCTCGACCTCGTCAAGAGCCGCGGTCTCTACAACGCCTCCGACCTCGACATCGAGCTCGCAAAGCGCACCCCGCGCGGCATGGCAATGCTCGCCGACGCCGGCGAAGACCTCATCGGCAACACCTTCGTCCTCGTCCACGAGGCCCACTACATCGACAACGCCCAGCGCGGCAAAAACGTCGGCACCGGCCTCCGCATCGCCGGCGCGTTCGCCGGTGCATTCCTCGGCTCCGGCGTCAGCGACCTCTTCGACTCCGCCGCCGACATGGCCGAGACCTTCAAGGGCTTCCGCGTGAAGTTCCACACCCGCCTCTACCGCCTCGAGTGGACACCCGAGGACCAGGCTACCTTCTATCAGGAATACTGGACCGACAAGCCTAACGAAGACAAGCGCCTCGCTTTCGAGAACAACCGCGGCAAGTTCCGCCTCCGCTACATCGGCGAGGTCGAGTCCAGCGGCTCGCAGAACTCTTTCCTCGGCATCAGCGAGGAACATCCCGAAATCATGATCCGCAAGGCCTGCAAGCGCGCCATCGACGACAATGTCCGCGACCTTCAGAAGGCTTACGACGAATTCCGCGTAAAGTCGCCCGTCAAGGCCGTCGACGGCAAGGACGTACTCGTGGCCATAGGCCTCAAGGAAGGTCTCACCGAAGACTCCGAGTACGAGGTCCTCGAACCCGAGGAGAAGGACGGAAAGATGGTCTACAAGCGCGTCGGCGTGATTCAGCCCGTCAAGGACAAAATCTGGGACAACCGCTACATGGCCGCCGAGGAAGGCGCCTACGGTGCCGACTTCGGAGCCACGACCTTCAAGGTCAAGTCCGGCTCCATGCCCTACGAAGGACTTCTCGTCCGGCAGCTCAAGTAATTTCCTGAACCCCAGGACGGGCCGACGTCTCCGGACGCCGGCCCTTTTAGCTTTTTATAAGACTACCACGACGCAAAAAAGTGATTTTTAAGCTTCAAATCAGCCGAAAAATTCGTATCTTTGCGCTGGATTTTTCCCGGACCGCAAATCCCGGGATTGGCAAAATGCCGTCCATTCCAGGAATACAATACAATTTTTCTATAATTTACCTCTGATGACTATGAGCAAAGAAAAGAAATTCGTGACTTGCGACGGCAACCAGGCCGCCGCTCACGTAAGCTATATGTTCTCGGAAGTCGCAGCCATCTACCCCATCACGCCGTCTTCGACTATGGCCGAATACGTCGACGAATGGTCTGCCGCCGGACGTAAGAACATTTTTGGCGAAACAGTACTCGTGCAGGAAATGCAGAGCGAAGGCGGCGCCGCAGGCGCTGTACACGGCTCTCTCCAGGCCGGTGCGCTCACCACTACCTACACCGCCTCGCAGGGCCTCCTGCTCATGATTCCCAACATGTACAAGATTGCCGGCGAACTTCTTCCCACCGTGTTCCACGTCTCCGCACGCACCATCGCATCCCACGCCCTCTCCATCTTCGGCGACCATCAGGATGTAATGTCCGTCCGTCAGACCGGTTTCGCCATGCTCGCAGAAGGATCAGTCCAGGAAGTCATGGACCTCGCCGGTGTGGCACATCTTGCCACAATCAAGAGCCGCGTGCCCTTCGTAAACTTCTTCGACGGATTCCGCACATCCCACGAAATCCAGAAAATCGAGGAAATAAGCCAGGATGACCTCGCTCCCCTCCTCGACCGCGATGCCCTCGCCGACTTCCGCAAGCGCGCCCTCTCCCCCGAGGCTCCCGTGGCACGCGGCATGGCCGAAAACGGCGACGTTTTCTTCCAGCACCGCGAAGCCTGCAACAAGCACTACGACGCCGTCCCCGAAATCGTCGAGAACTACATGGCCGAAATCACGAAAATCACCGGCCGTGAGTACCACCTCTTCAACTACTACGGTGCTCCCGACGCCGACCGCGTCATCATCGCCATGGGCTCCGTAACCCAGGCCGCTCAGGAAGCCATCGACTACCTCACTGCCAAGGGCGAGAAAGTCGGCATCGTGAGCGTTCACCTCTACCGCCCCTTCTCCGCAAAGCACTTCCTTGCAGCCGTGCCCGCCACCGCCAAGCGCATCGCAGTCCTCGACCGCACCAAGGAGCCCGGCGCTAACGGCGAACCCCTCTACCTCGACGTCAAGGAATGCTTCTACGGCAAGGCCGACGCCCCCGTGATTGTCGGCGGTCGCTACGGCCTCGCTTCCAAGGACACCACTCCCGCGCAGATTATCGCCGTATATGAGAACCTCGCCCTCCCCATGCCCAAGGACCACTTCACCGTAGGCATCGTCGACGACGTGACATTCACCTCCCTCCCCATGAAGGAAGAGATGGCCCTCGGCGGCGAAAGCACCTACGAAGCCAAGTTCTACGGCCTCGGCGCAGACGGCACAGTCGGCGCAAACAAGAACTCCGTGAAGATCATCGGCGACAACACCCGCAAGTACTGCCAGGCTTACTTCGCCTACGACTCCAAGAAGAGCGGCGGCTTCACCTGCTCGCACCTCCGCTTCGGCGACGAGCCCATCCGCTCCACCTACCTCGTCAACACCCCCAACTTCGTGGCATGCCACGTCCAGGCGTACCTCAACATGTACGACGTGACCCGCGGCCTCCGCAAGGGCGGCACATTCCTTCTCAACACAATCTGGGAAGGCGAGGAACTCGCAAAGAACCTCCCCGTCCACATCAAGCGCTACTTCGCACAGAACGACATCACCGTCTACTACATCAACGCCACGAAGATTGCTCAGGAAATCGGCCTCGGCAACCGCACGAACACCATCCTCCAGAGCGCATTCTTCCGCATCACCGAAGTAATCCCCGTTGACCTCGCCATCGAGCAGATGAAGAAATTCATCGTCAAGAGCTACGGCAAGAAAGGTCAGGACGTTGTCGACAAGAACTACGCCGCCGTAGACCGCGGCGGTGAGTACCACAAGCTCGACGTCGACCCCGCATGGGCCCAGCTCCCCGAGCCCGAAAAGCCCTGCAACAACGACCCCGCCTTCATCAACGACATCGTCCGCCCCATCAACGCTCAGATGGGCGACGACCTCAAGGTATCCGCTTTCGAGGCTATCCCCGACGGCACCTGGGAACAGGGTACCGCCCGCTACGAAAAGCGCGGCGTCGCAGCCTTCGTCCCCGAATGGAAGGAAGAGAACTGCATCCAGTGCAACAAGTGCGCATATGTATGCCCTCACGCCGCCATCCGTCCCTTCGTCCTCACCGAGGCCGAAACCGCCGCTTCCCCCATGGGCGAGGCCGGAACAATTCCCGCTCTCGGACCCTCCTTCAAGGGTATGCGCTTCATCCAGTCCGTCGACGTCCTCGACTGCCTCGGATGCTCCAACTGCGTTGACGTATGCCCCGGCAAGAAGGGCGTTAAGGCCCTCGAGATGAAACCCCTCGAAACCCAGCTCGACAAACAGAAGGAATGGGACTACTGCACCGAACACGTCACCTCGAAACAGGCGCTCGTCGACACCAAGGCAAACGTCAAGAACAGCCAGTTCGCACAGCCTCTCTTCGAGTTCTCCGGCGCTTGCTCCGGTTGCGGCGAGACCCCTTACGTCAAGCTCATCAGCCAGCTCTTCGGCGACCACGAAATGGTGGCCAACGCCACCGGCTGCTCCTCCATCTACTCCGGCTCCGTGCCCTCGACGCCCTATACCGTCAACGCAGCCGGCCACGGTCCCGCCTGGGCAAACTCCCTCTTCGAGGACTTCGCCGAATTCGGCCTCGGCATGAAGATAGCCACCGAGAAGATTCGCGAGCGCCTCGCCGACCTCATGGCCAAGGCTCAGGAATGCCCCGACTGCTCCGACGAAATCAAGGCCCTCGCCAAGCAGTGGCTCGAAAACCGCCACAGCGCCGGCTTGACCCGCGAGGTTGCCGACAAGCTCGTGCCCCTCTGCGAAGCCTGCGGCTGCGACATCTGCAAGGCCATCATCGAGCTCAAGGGATTCCTCGTTGCTCGCTCCCAGTGGATCATCGCAGGCGACGGCGCCGCTTACGATATCGGCTTCGGCGGCCTTGACCACGTCCTCGCTTCCGGCAAGAACATCAACGTCCTCGTCCTCGACACCGAAGTTTACTCCAACACCGGCGGCCAGGCTTCCAAGGCTACCCCCGTCGGCGCCATCGCCAAGTTCGCCGCCGCCGGCAAGCGTGTCCGCAAGAAGGACCTAGGCCTCATCGCCTCCACCTACGGCTACGTATACTGCGCGCAGGTAGCAATGGGTGCCGATCAGGCTCAGACCCTAAAGGCCATCCGCGAAGCCGAGGCTTACGACGGCCCCTCCATCATCATCGCCTACTCCCCCTGTATCAACCACGGCCTCAAGGCAGGCATGGGTCGCTCGCAGGAAGAAGAGGCAAGGGCAGTCGCCTGCGGCTACTGGCACCTCTGGCGCTACAACCCCGCTCTCGAGGAACAGGGGCAGAACCCCTTCTCCCTCGACAGCAAGGAACCCGACTGGGACAAGTTCGAAGACTTCCTCAAGGGCGAAGTGCGTTACGCTTCCGTAATGAAACAGTACCCCGCCGAGGCCGCCGAACTCTTCGCTGCCGCCAAGGCTAACGCCCGCTGGCGCTACAACAACTACCTCCGCCTCTCCCAGCAGCAGTGGGGCGCAGATCCCGCCATCGCCACAATCGAACAGATGAACGAAAAGGCCTGACCGCCTTCCCTCCCGATAAAAACCGCCCCGGCCTAACCGCCGCGGGCGGTTTTTTCATGCCCGCGCCTTAAAGCCCCAAGGCGCCGACGCCCCGGCCGCGCCAGTTCTCCGGATGGAGGTTGAGTGCCCCGTCAGTTAGCCGGAGGGCAGTTGAGTGGTTCAATCTTTTTTTCTCCTACTTGAGCCTTTTTCGTGTTTTTTCGTTAAATTTGCAGATTAACTCCTCTAACCCGTTTTTTATGCTTCAATTTGAACTTTCCCCCCGTTCCCGCTACAGCCTCGCCGACCAGGCGCGCCTTGCCGTCGAAGGCGGATGCGGATGGATTGTCATCCCCGCCGGCGACTCCACCGACGAAGCCCTCATCGAAGAGGCGCGCCCCATCGCCGACATATGCCGCGGAAGCGAGGTAATCCTCACCATCGCCGACCGCCCCGAAGTAGCCCGCGAGCTCGGAATCCACGGCGTATACCTCACCGCCGCTTCCGGCCTCTCGCCCTTCAAGGTCCGTCAGGACCTCGGAGCGGAGGCCATAATCGGCGTAGAAGCCGCAGCCGCCGACTCCATCCGCGCCCTTGAGAAAATGGACATCGACTACGCCGTCCTCGCTCCAACCCTCTCAATAGAGGCCTGCGAAGAAATCATCGCAGCTGTCCGGGGCGCCGGAGGCTTAATCCCCATCGTAATGGCCTACCCCCCCGACATGGCCGCGGCATCCGAAATGATGGCCCACGGCGCTTCCGGCGTCCTCGTCAGCGCGCCAATCGCCGACGCCGACTCCCCCGCCGAAACAACCCGCGAATACATCAAGTGTCTCTCTAAGGAATAAATGCTCAGGAAGACGCTCCTGCGGACCGCGCTCCCGGTCCTCATCGGCCTCGGAGTCTGCTTCTGGCTTTTCCGGAAAGACTTTTCCTGGGAAAGCTGGAACGCCATCCGCTTCGACTCCCGCGCGTGCCTCGCCATAGCCCTCGCCTTCCTCTTCGTAGTCGGCAGAGACTTCGGCCTGGCATGGCGCTTCCACACCCTCGCCGCCGGCGACCTAACGTGGAAGCGCTCTTTCCGCGTCGACGTCATGTGCGCCTTCACATCTGCAATCACCCCCTCCGTTGTCGGCGGAAGCGCCCTCGCCGTATTCTACCTCAACCGCGAGGGTATAGCCGTGGGCCGTGCCACCTCCCTGACCCTCACAACCCTCTTCCTCGACGAGCTATTCTTCGTGGTCTTCTGCCCCGTCATCGTCCTCCTGCTCCCCACCGCCGAACTCTTCGACGCCGTAGCCGCCGCAGGTGTCGGCGGACAGCACTTCCTAACGGGCGTCAAAGCAGTGTTCTGGACCGTATACGCCGGAATATGCGTCTGGACCGCTATCCTCTATTTCGCCATCCTCGGCCGCCCCGACAGCACCGCCGCCCTCCTCCGCGCCGTCAGCCGACGCCGCTTCATCCGCCGCTGGGGCGAAGCCCTGCGAACCACCGCCGAAAATATGCACGGCACCTCGCAGTGGGTCAAAGGGCGCCCCCTGAGCTGGTGGGCGCAGATTTTCGGCGCCACCGTCGTTTCATGGTTCTCACGTTACTTCGTCGTCAACGCCCTCTTCCGGGGATTAGTCCCCGCAGCCTCCGGACTCCTCGTCTTCGGACGCCAGTTCGTTGTCTGGGTCGTCCTCATGGTCAGCCCCACCCCCGGCGGCAGCGGCATCAGCGAATGGCTTTTCACGAACTACTACGGAGACCTCATCGGCGACATGGCGGTCGCCCTCGTCCTCGCCCTCATCTGGAGAATCCTCAGCTACTACGTCTACCTCATAGCCGGCACATGTCTACTCCCGGGATATTTCAAGAAAACGGACACAGCAAAGCAATGAAAACCGACATCCGCCTCATCATCCTACTCCTCCTCGCCACAGTTCTCGCCCACTTCGCCGCCCCGGCGGCCGAGGGAGAGGGCAAAACAGTATTCGTCCTCCCCGTCGAGCGCGAAATCGACATGCAGACCGTCCATCAGGTCCGCGCAGGTCTCCGGGAGGCCCGCGAATGCGGCGCCTCGCTCATCCTCCTGCGTCTCAACACCTTCGGAGGCGCCCTCGATGCCGCAGACTCCATCCGCGCCGCCCTCCGCCGCTGCCCGGAGCCGACAGTGGCCTTCGTCGACCCCAATGCCGCTTCCGCCGGGGCCCTCATAGCCCTCGCCTGCGACTCCGTATGGATGTCCCCCGAAGCCTCGATGGGCTCGGCCACAGTCGTCAACGGCGCCGGCGAGCCCATGCCCGAGAAATACCAGCAGTATATGCGCGCCATGATGCGTGCCACGGCCGAAAGCCATGGCACCGTCCTCCGCGGCGACTCCCTCGTCCCCCGCCGGAACCCCGACATTGCCGACCGCATGGTCCGCCCCGACGCATCCATCTCCCTCACCGCCCGTCAGGCTGTGGCCGAAGGCTACGCCGAGGGCATCGCCGACAATGTCGCCTCCGTCATCGAACAGCTGAAAATGAAGGATGCCCGCGTCGTGGTCTACGAGCCCGGCGCGACCGAGAACATCCTCGGCTTTCTCAGCAACGCCGCCGTCCGCGCCGTCCTCGTCACCCTCATCCTCGGCGCCATCTACATCGAGATGCACTCTCCCGGCCTCGGCGTCGCCGCCGCGGTTGCGACAGTGGCCGCCGCTCTCTTCTTCCTGCCGATGATAGTCACCGGCTCCATCTCCGCATGGGTCATAGTCTGCTTCATCCTCGGCGTCGTCCTCATCGCCCTCGAGGTCTTCGTAATTCCAGGCTTCGGCATCTGCGGAGTGGCGGGAGGTATAGCCGTAATGGCATCCCTCGGCGGTGCCATAATGGAAAGCGACGCCGTCACCGGCTTCGACTTCGGAGGCCTCGTCAACGCCTTCTTCACCGTTCTCGCAGGTCTGGTAATGGCCATATGCCTCGCCGTGTGGCTCACGGGCAAACACGGCCCTAAGGCAATCCGCCGCCACACCGAGCTTATGACCGAACTCCGCAACTCCGAAGGCTTCGTCGGCGTCGACATGAGCCCGCGCTCCCTCGTAGGCGAGGAAGGCGTGGCCGCCACCGACATGCGCCCCGCCGGAAAAATCGACATCGCCGGACAGCGCCTCGAAGCCGTCTCTGCCGGAGAATTCATCCCTCGGGGAACCCGCATCCGCGCAGTCCGCTACGAAAACGCCCAGCTTACTGTTGTAAAAGCATAAAACCATGAAGTATATCGCCCTTATCCCCGCCCGCTACGCCTCTACACGTTTCCCCGGCAAGCCCCTCGCCCGCATAGGCGGAAAGCCCATGATTCAGCGCACCTTCGAGGCCGCCGCGCGCGCCCTCGGAGCTGAGAATGTGGCCGTCGCCACTGACGACTCGCGCATCTTCGACGCCGTGGAAGCCTTCGGCGGACGCGCCGTCATGACCTCTCCCGACCACCGCAGCGGCACCGACCGCTGCCGCGAGGCATACGACATCCTCGGCTCCGACGCCGACGTGGTAATCAACGTTCAGGGCGACGAGCCATTCCTCAACCCCCTTCAGCTCAAGCAGCTCGTCTCCTGTTTCGACTCCGAGGACACCGACATCGCCACGCTCGCCCGAAGCTTCGGCCCCGAGAAAAGCTACGAAACCCTCGCCGACCCCAACACCCCGAAGCTCGTCACCGACGCCCGCGGATTCGCCCTCTACTTCTCCCGCTCCGTAATCCCCTACGTCCGTGGCGCAGAGAGGGAGGAGTGGCCCGCCTGCTTCCCCTACCTCACCCACGTGGGCCTCTACGCCTTCCGCGCACCCGTCCTCCGCGAGATCAGCGCACTTCCCCAGAGCCCTCTCGAACTCGCCGAGAGCCTCGAACAGCTCCGCTGGCTCCAGGCCGGATACCGCATACGCGTAGCCGTCACCGACCTCCCGAACATAGGCATCGACACCCCCGCCGACCTCGCCGCCGCCGAAAAAATGATTCTCGAACATCCCGAATATGCTTGACCGCACTACCCCGCCGCCCGTCCGTCCCTTCGACTTCAGGCCCCTCCCCCCCGAGCGCGTCGAGCGCCTGCGCAACGGCGTCACACTCCACACCGTCCTCGGCGGAACCCAGGCCGTCGGACAGATGACCGTACTCCTCCCCGGAGGCGCTTTCAGCTCTCCCGTCCTCTCCTCCATGGCCTCCCGCCTCTACAGCGAAGGGGCCGGACAGTTCAGCGGCGCAGACATCGCCGACAGTCTCGACTTCGCCGGCGCCACCCTCCAGCCCCATTCCTCCGCCCGATTCACGGGGCTCTCCTCCATCGTGCTGAGCCACCGCCTCGCCGACATCCTCCCCATTATCGGAGCCATGATTCAGGAACCCCGATTCAGCTCCGAATCGCTCGAAAACATCCGGCGCACCATGCTCGCCGGACTCCGCGTCGAGCATTCCAAGGTACTCTTCCGCGCCGTCTCCGAGTTCCGCCGCCTCGTCTACGGAAAAAACCATCCCCAGGCCCACGTCAACACGGAAGAAGAACTCGACACAGTGACAACCGCCAGCCTCCACAACTTCCAGAAGCGCCTTGTCAAGCCCGATGGAATCCACGTCTACCTCTCCGGGGGTTTCGGCGAGCCCACCGTCGACGCCGTCAAGCAGTTCCTCTCCGGCCTCGCCGCCATATCCCCGCAGACCGAAGGATTCACAGCCGAAGACCATCCCCTCTGCCCTGAAGACCCGCAGACCGTCTTCATCCCCGCTCCGGGAGCCGTCCAGACGGCCATCTGCGCCGGAATGCCGGCCCTCCCGCGCCGCGACCCGGGCTTCATACGCCTGCGCCTCGCCGTAATGGCCCTCGGCGGATATTTCGGCTCAAGGCTTATGTCAAACATCCGCGAGGAAAAAGGCCTCACATACCACATCGACGCCTACGTCTCCGCCGTCTTCGACGCCTCCGCCGTAACCATCCAGGCCCAGTGCAAGTCCGGGAACATCGACCGGGTCATCGACGAAATCCGCAAGGAACTGCGCCTCCTCGCCGAAAACCCGCCCTCCGGCCCCGAACTCGAGCGCCTCAAACTCAACGCGATGACCACCCTCGTCGAGACCCTCGACTCCCCAATGACCATCGCCAACTACCGACAGCTCGAACTCGTCACCGGCACCCCCGCCGACTACTTCGACGCCCAGCAGCGCGAAATCGCCGCCCTCACCCCCGACACCATCGCCGAAACAGCCGCCGCCCACCTCGACCCCTCCCGCCTCCGCATCGCCGTCTCCGGCCCGGACGCCCGCTAAAAAGCGCCCGCCCCCACCAATAACCGCCAGCGAAGCGCCCGCGCCTCCCGCCTCCGGCCCCCGCGTCAGTCTGCCGGATGGCGGTTCAGTACCGCGTCAGTCCGCCGGAGGGCAGTTGTGTGTAATCCCCGCCAGGCCCCAGACAGCCGCCCTTTTGTTTGTTATCAAAAGCAAATTAAAGTAGTTAATTCTTAAATTGCGGATTTTTTTCCGGTTTGCGCTTGTTTGGCTTGGGTTTTTCTTTTAACTTTGTAAGAAATCATAACTCACACAACCCTGCCATGAATAAATTAGGCGCGAGTATCTGTATCTCACTGATTCTTGCCGTTTTAAGCCCTTCGGTCCTTTACGCCGCTCCCGCGGGTGCGGCGCAGCGTCCTGCAGCTGTCACCCGCATCCTACGGACATACCTCCCCGGAAACACCGGCTTCGGCCCCGTGTCCGCCGATAAGGTCACCATCAACGAAAAGGCCAAAACCATCACCGTAAAGTGCAACGCCAACACCGCCTACATCCCCTTCACCTACGAGTCGCTCAAGGAATTCAAGGAGAAGGTCAGCGAGGAGATGGGCCCGCAATATGCAAAGTACAAGGTCGTTGTCACTGCTCCGGTCAACAAGAAGGACACCAGCCTCGACAAACTCGTGCTCTTCGCTCCTAAGAAAAACATCGGCCCCACCGAGACCAAGCCCTTCGTCACCCGCGAGGACGCCCAGGCAGCTCCCCTCGGCCTCGACGGCGCCAACATCGCCCTCTGGCAGAGCCACGGCTGGTACTTCGAGCCCAAGCTCAACCGCTGGGAATGGCAGCGCGCACGAATCTTCGAGACCGTCGAGGACCTCTACACCCAGAGCTACGTCATGCCATTCCTCATGCCCATGCTCGAGAACGCCGGCGCATACGTCATGAGCCCGCGCGAGCGCGACACCAACCTCAACGAGCTCATCATCGACAACGACTCCTCCACATTCACCGTCGGCGACTACTCCGAGACCGGAAAGAGCAACGCCTGGACAAAGGCAGCTCCCGCCGGTTTCCGCTACTACGCCGAGGAGCTCCGCGACACCGAAAACCCCTTCCGCATGGGCACCGCTCGCGCCGTTCACGTCTCCGGCGACAAGGACAAGGCTTCCGCAACGGCTTCCTGGTCTGCCGAAATCCCCGAGGACGGAGAATATGCCGTATACGTGAGCTATGTCACCGTTCCCCACAGCACAGACCACGCCCGCTACACCGTCAACGCCGCTAACGGCCCGCACCGCTTCACCATCAACCAGAAGATGGGAGGCGGCACATGGATCTACCTCGGCCACTTCCCCTTCAAGGCCGGAAAACAGTCCGCGCCCATCGTCGAGCTCTCCAACGCCGGAGCCAACAGCCATGAAGTAGTCACCGCCGACGCCGTGAAAATCGGCGGCGGATTCGGTAACGTCGCCCGCATCGTAAAGGAACCCCTCGACTCCATCGACTACGAGTACGTCCGCAGCGGCTATCCCCGCTTCACCGAGGGCGCGCGCTACTTCCTCCAGTGGGCCGGAGCACCCGACAGCGTATTCACCCCCTCGAATAACGTCAAGGACTACAACGACGACTACATGAGCCGCGGCCTTTGGGTCAACTGGCTCGCCGGAGGCTCCTCAATGCTTCCCAAGCGCGAGGGCCTCGGAATCCCCGTTGACCTCAGCTTCGCATTCCACTCCGATGCCGGAACCACCATGAACGACTCCATCATCGGCACCCTCGGAATATACTGCACCGTCGGAGAGACAACCGGAAACGGCAGCTCGCGCCTCGTCTCCCGCGACCTCACTGACCTCGTCCTCACCGAAATCACCGACGACGTCCGCGCCAAGTTCGAACCCAACTGGACCCGCCGCGGAATGTGGGACCAGAGCTACCACGAGGCACGCTCCCCGCAGGTCCCCGCCATGCTCCTCGAACTCCTCTCCCACCAGAATTTCGCCGACATGGGCTACGGTCTCGACCCTGCATTCCGCTTCACCGTCGCCCGTGCCATCTATAAAGGCATGCTCCGCTTCATCGCCAACCGCGACGGCCGCGAGTTCGTTGTCCAGCCCCTCCCTGTCCGCTCTTTCGCAATAGCCGAAGGCGCCGAACCCGGAACATACACCCTTTCCTGGCTCCCCACCGACGACTCCCAGGAGCCCACCGCCGTGCCTTCCTCCTATATAATAGAGGAGCGCCGGGGCAATGAAACAGGCTTCCGCCGCATAGCAACCGTCGACAGACCCGAGTGGACCGTCTCCGTCACCGACCACGACATCCACTCCTACCGTATCCTCGCCGCCAATGCAGGCGGCACAAGCTTCCCCTCCGAGGTCCTCGCCCTCCGCTTCGGCGGCAAAGACGCGCCGAAGGCCCTCATCGTCAACGGCTTCACCCGCGTAAGCGCCCCCGACCGCTTCGACGCCGGAGAAATCGCCGGCTTCTACGACACCCGCGACCGCGGCGTCGCTTACATCAGGGACATCTCATACATCGGCGACCAGTTCGAGTTCCGACGCAACATCCCCTGGATGGACGATGACGCCGCAGGATTCGGCGCCTCCAGGGCCGACTTCGAGGACAAGGTCATCGCCGGAAACACCTTCGACTTCACGGCCATACACGGCGAAGCCCTCGAGGCCTGCGGCTTCTCTTTCACCTCCGCCGGAGTAGACGCCTTCACCGCCGGAACCGTCAGAGGCGGCAAGGACGTCCTCGTAGACCTGATTCTCGGCAAGCAGAAAGAAATCCAGCGTGGCCGCGGAGCATACGGAACAGTCTGCAAGGCCTTCCCCTCAGCCCTTCAGGACCGCATCGCCGAACACACCGCCGACGGCGGATGCATCTTCGTCAGCGGAGCTTTCGTAGCAACCGACATCTGGGACAACCCCTACTCCGACAAGGCGACAGCCGAAGCCGACAAGAAATTCGCCCGCGAAGTCCTCGGATACAACTGGCGCGTCGGACAGGCTTCCGTCACCGGCGAGGCCTATCAGGTCCCCACACGCTTCAAGGCTCTCGGAAAGGGCGTATACCGCTTCTCCAACGAGCGCAACCAGGACTGCTACGCCGTCGAGAGCCCTGACTCCTTCTATCCGGCCGACGACTCCAAAGGCGCCACCTTCATGCGCTACTCCGAAAACAACCTCATCGCCGGCACCGCCTACGCACCCGGAACTTACCGCACGGTCGTTATCGGCTTCCCATTCGAAACCATCGACGGAGCCGACAGCCGCGCTCACCTCATGAAGCAGGTCACCGACTTCCTCCGCGGAAAATAATCAATAAGTAAAACAAAAAACCTCACCACATATCATGAACAAGACCATCCACTGCTATCTTCCCTACAGCGAAGAAGCTCCGGCCCGCGCCACCGTCAAGGCTCTCAAGGCTTGCCCCGCCGTTATCCGCATCACCCTCCTCCTTCCCCAGGGAACCGAGGCTCCGGCCATCGACGGATGCGACGCACTCCCCATCGACGCCCTCAACTCCTCCGCCACGATGCGAGCCATCGCCGAACACACCACCGAAGACTATATCCTCCTCTATACAAAATACAACACCCTCGAGCCCGGCTACCTCGCCCTCGACCGCTTCCTCAAGATTGCAGAGGACTCCGGCGCCGGTATGCTCTACTCCGACTGCTACACCGTAATCGAAGGCCGCAAGAGCAACGCACCCGTGATTGACTATCAGGAAGGCGCTCTCCGCGACGACTTCAATTTCGGTTCCGTCCTCTTCTTCCACACCCCCGACTTCAAGAAAGCCGCCGCGGGAATCAGCAAGGACTTCAAGGCCGCGGGCCTCTACGACCTCCGCCTCCGTCTCAGCCGCATCGCTCCCATAGTCCACATCAACGAGTATCTCTACTCCGACGTGACCCTCGACAACCGCAAGAGCGGCGAGAAAATCTTCGACTACGTCGACCCCAAGAACCGCGGCGTCCAGCTCGAGATGGAAGAGGCCTGCACCGACCACCTCAAAGCCGTCGGTGCATACCTTGAACCCAAATTCGACTCCATAGAGTTCAACGCCGGCGACTTCGCCAACGAGGCTTCCGTAATTATCCCCGTCCGCAACCGCAAGCGTACAATCGCCGACGCCGTCCGCAGCGCTCTCTCCCAGAAAACCGACTTCCCTTTCAACGTCATCGTAATCGACAACCACTCCACCGACGGCACAACCGAAATCCTCGCTGAAATCGCCAAAACCGAGCCCCGCCTCATCCACCTCGTCCCCGAGCGCGACGACCTCGGAATCGGCGGATGCTGGAACCTCGGCGTTAACCACCCCGACTGCGGCAAGTTCGCCGTCCAGCTCGACAGCGACGACGTATACTCCGACGAGAATACCCTCGCAAAAATCGTCAAGGCCTTCTACGAGCAGAACTGCGGGATGGTCGTAGGCACATATATGCTCACCGACATAAACCTCCAGATGCTCCCTCCCGGCGTAATCGACCACAAGGAGTGGACGCCCGAAAACGGCCGCAACAACGCCCTCCGTATCAACGGCCTCGGCGCGCCCCGCGCATTCTACACCCCCATGCTCCGAGAAATAAAGGTCCCCAACACCTCTTACGGTGAGGACTACGCCCTCGGTCTCGCTTTCTCCCGCCACAACCAGATCGGACGCATCTA
Source organism: uncultured Porphyromonadaceae bacterium (assembly GCA_902491515.1). Lineage (GTDB taxonomy): Bacteria > Bacteroidota > Bacteroidia > Bacteroidales > Muribaculaceae > CAG-873. The sequence continues at coordinate 59,554 of CABUIC010000004.1, read as the reverse complement.
CGACGTCCTCTACTTCTGCCGCCGCTGGGAGGACAACTCCGACGCCGCTCTTGACATCAACAAGATGAACGCCAATAACCTCTACAAGGACCGCATCCGCACCTGGGAACTGCAGGCCCGCAAGGCCATGAACAAATGAGCGCACCCGAAAACAAATACGGAATAGCGCCCGCGACGGAGGAATTCTTCCTCCGTCAGCTCGCGCTCTGGCCGATGGCGGCCGCGAACTTCGCCGCGCTCGAAGGCGTCGAAGTCAGGGAATTCCCCCGCGTCGGACTCCTCGACATGAAAGTCCAGTTCAATCCCGCGCGCCGCGTATCCTCCGCCGCTAAGGTCGACGCCGCATCCCTCAAGGCCCGCAAGTGCTTCCTCTGCGGCGAGAACCGCCCGGCCGAGCAGATTTCCGAGCCTTGGGGCGACTACGAGATTCTCATCAACCCCTTCCCCATCTTCCCGCGACATCTCACCGTCCCCGCAAAGGCCCACACCCCCCAGCGCATCCTCGGACGCATCGAAGACATGTGCCGCCTCGCCCTGAAACTCAGGGGCATGACCGTCTTCTACAACGGCCCCCGCTGCGGCGCATCCGCCCCCGACCACATGCACTTCCAGGCCGGAAACTCCGGATTCCTCCCCCTTCCGGCCTACCTCGACTCGCACCTCGAGCCAATCCAGCCCGGAGAGGCCGCCCGCATATGGACCCCCGAAGGCCTCCCGATGGGTGTCGTCGTCATCGACGGCTACAAGCCCGGGGACATTGCCGAGATATTCGCCCTCGTCTACAAGGCCCTCCCCGTCCCCGAAGGCGAGGAAGAGCCCATGATGAACATCCTCTGCTATGCCCCCGAAGGGCTCCCCGACGGATACCTCCGCCTCGTGCTCATTCCCCGGCGCAAGCACCGCCCCGCCTTCTACGGAACCGAGGGCGACGACTGCTGGCTCATAAGCCCCGCAAGCGTCGACATGGGCGGAGTGTTCATCACTCCCCGCGAGGAAGACTTCTCCCGTATTTCCGCCGATACTCTCCGTCAGATTCTCGACGAAGTCTGCTGGACTCCCGCCGAAGTCGCCGAACTTATTGACAAAATCTAAGCGATGAACACCGACACGTCCTCCGCCGGCCCCATTCTCAACGTCGGCATCCTCAGCGGCGACGAAATCCGCGTCTATCTCGACACCCCCTACGAGGTCGAAGGCTGCGGTCAGGCTGTCGCCGGCGACACCTCCTTCCGCATCACCCCTGAGGGCAAAGTCGCCTTCATCGGCCGGGAATTCTCAGCCGTGGAACTAAGTCCCGCCGTCCCCTACGGAGCATGGTTCGAGGTCAAGGACGTGACAATCGGCGTGAACTTCCACTGGGAACGCAAGGAAAACCAACGCTTCAGCGGCTCCTTCGGTGTTATCGTCGAAGGCCTCCGCCCGGGCGAGGGTCCCCTCCGCCTCACTCTCGTGAACAGGCTACCCGTCGAGGACTACCTCAAGAGCGTCATTTCCTCCGAAATGAGCGCCACATCCTCTCCCGAGCTCCTGAAAGCCCACGCCGTCATTTCCCGCTCATGGCTCTTCGCCCAGCTCGAGGCAGCCGGAGAGCCTAAGTGCAGGGACGGCTGGACCGAAACCGATGCCGAACGCATCGTCTGGTACGACCGCGAGGACCACCGCAATTTCGACGTCTGCGCCGACGACCACTGCCAGCGCTACCAGGGAATCACCCGCCAGACCCGCCCCGAAGTCGAGGCCGCTATCGACGCCACTGCCGGAACCGTCCTCGCCGACGACGCAGGCAAGACCTGCGACGCCCGCTTCTCCAAATGCTGCGGCGGCGTCTTCGAGGAATTCGAGTCCTGCTGGCAGCCCGTCGCCCATCCCTACCTCCGTGCTCTCCGCGACAGCCGCGCCGAGCACGACTTCCCCGACCTCCGCGACGAGCAAAACGCCCGCGAATGGATTGCAGGGGCTCCCGACGCCTTCTGCAACACAGCCGACGCCCGCGTCCTCCGCGAAGTCCTCAATTCCTACGATCAGGAGACCCCCGACTTCTACCGCTGGACCGTCGAATACTCCCGCGCCGAACTCGCCGACCTCCTCCGCCGCCGCTCAGGAGTCGATTTCGGCGATATTCTCGAGCTCCGCGCCCTCGAGCGCGGCACATCAGGCCGCATAATCCGGCTCCTCGTCCGGGGGACCCGAAAGGAAATGGTTCTCGGCAAGGAACTCGAAATACGCCGCTCCCTCTCCGAATCACACCTCTACAGCTCCGCCTTCTTCGCCGAACCCCTCGGCTCCGACTCCGACGGAGTCCCCTCCCGCTGGCGCCTCCGCGGAGCCGGCTGGGGCCACGGAGTAGGTCTCTGCCAGATTGGAGCCGCCATGATGGCCCATCAGGGCTTCGCATGGCGCGAAATCCTCGCCCACTACTTCCCCGGCGCTCAAATAATCAAAAAATACTGAAATCTTATACCATACAAAAAAACTTAAAATGCAAAAGACAACGAAACGCAATCCGTGGGCGTGGATTCCGACGCTTTACTTCGCGCAGGGGCTGCCTTACGTCGCCGTGATGACTATCTCGGTGATTATGTACAAACGCCTCGGAATCTCTAACACGGACATCGCCCTCTACACCGGCTGGCTCTACCTCCCCTGGGTCATCAAGCCCTTCTGGAGCCCATTTGTGGACATTATCAAGACAAAGCGCTGGTGGACCCTCACGATGCAGTGGATCATTGCCTTTGCTATGGCCGGAATTGCCTTCGCCATACCCGCGCCTTTCTTCTTCCAGCTCACCCTCGCCGTCTTCTGGCTCGTAGGATTCACATCCGCAACACACGACATCGCCGCCGACGGTTTCTACATGCTCGCCCTCTCCGAGCATGAGCAGAGCCTCTACGTCGGCATCCGTTCCACCTTCTACCGCGTCGCCACTGTCGCCGGGCAGGGCCTTCTCGTTATCCTCGCGGGGCTCATTGAGTCCAATTCCGGCCTCACCCCCCTGCACCTCACCGTCAACGCCGACCCCGACGTCGAGTGGTCCGCCCAGACGACCTACGACATCGCCGCCACAGAGCAGGACCTCTCTGGCGAAATGCAGTTCTTCACCCCCATGGCCGAGACTACGGCCTCGACAAAGGCCCCGGCAGTGGTTACTGTCCTCCGCGAGGACTCCACTTTCGCCGAGATGCCCTTCCGCGAATACGCCGCGATGATGCGCGACTCCGTCCGCCACATGAACGCCCGCGCCGGATTCCAGACCGCCGAGACCCCCGCGGCTAAAACCACTGCCGCCGCTGCCGCCCCCGCCAAAACCGAAGGTGCCTTCACCCGCTGGGTCCGCGACACATTCGGCGAGAAGCGCGAGCTTTCCGCCGACGGCCCCGCCGCCAACAACATCGCCCTCGTGGGCTTCCGCCTTAACCGCAAGCCCGCACCCGGCGAGGAAATAATCGTCAACGTTACCCAGAAAGGCGGCGACCAGAGCATTCACCTCGAACAGGACAAGCTCTCCACCCGCTTCGTCTTCAACGAATCCAACTGGGACAAGACCGCCTGGCTCTACTACGAAATCGACCACAAGCTCACCGAGCGCGTTTCCGCGACCTTCGAAGGAGCGTCCGGAAACATTCCCCTCGCATGGATGGTCGTTTTCGGAGCACTCTCCGCTTTCTTCTTCATCGTAGCCGCATACCACAGCTGGGCACTTCCCCGCCCCGCCGACGACGGCTCCGCCGCGAAGCTCAATTCCGCCGGCGACATCATGCGTGAGTTCTTCGAGACCTTCCGTTCATTTTTCAAGAAGCCTCAGATCTGGGTCGCCATCGCCTTCATGCTCCTCTACCGCCTCCCCGAGGCGCAGCTCGTCAAGCTCATCAACCCCTTCCTCCTCGACCCCATCGATAAAGGTGGCCTCGGCCTCACTACCGGTCAGGTAGGCATCGTCTACGGAACCGTAGGCATCATCGGCCTCACCATCGGCGGAATCATCGGCGGAATCGCCGCCGCCAAGGGCGGCCTCAAGAAATGGATCTGGCCCATGGCATGGTCCATGTCCCTCACCTGCCTCACATTCGTCTACCTCAGCTACGCCACGGCCCCCTCGCTCCTGACCGTCAACATCTGCGTGTTCATCGAGCAGTTCGGCTACGGCTTCGGCTTCACCGCCTACATGCTCTACCTCATCTACTTCTCCGAAGGAACCCACAAGACTGCCCACTACGCTATATGCACCGGCTTCATGGCCCTCGGTATGATGCTCCCCGGAATGGCCGCCGGCTGGCTCCAGGAGACAATCGGCTACCGCCACTTCTTCATCTGGACCATCATCTGCTGCATCGCCACCGTTGGCATCTGCGCATTCCTCAAGATTGACCCCAAATTCGGACGTAAAGAATCATGACAAAGCATATCATCACCCTTTTCCTCGCCGCAGCCACGGCCCTCTCACTCGCCGCCGCCCCCAAAGTCAAGCCCGGCGTCGAAGTGCTCCGCGACGGCGGTTTCGAACAGCTCCGCGGAAAGCGCGTCGGCCTCATCACAAACCCCACTGGCGTCGACAACAGCCTCAAGTCAACGGTCGACATCCTCGCCGAGGCCCCGGGCGTCGAGCTCGTAGCCCTCTATGCCCCGGAGCACGGGGTTCGCGGGGACGTCCACGCCGGCGACCACGTCGACAATGCCGTCGACCCCGCCACCGGTGTTCCCGTCTACTCCATCTACGGCAAGAACCGCAAGCCATCCCCCGAAATGCTCAAGGACGTCGACGTCCTCGTTTACGACATCCAGGACAACGGCTGCCGCTCCTACACCTTCATCTCCACAATGGGCCTCGCAATGGAAGCCTGCGCCGAACTCGGTAAGGAGTTCATGGTTCTCGACCGACCCAACCCCATCAGCGGCAACAAGGTCGAGGGCAACCTCGCCGAGCCTGACTGCATCTCATTCGTCAGCCAGTTCCCCATTCCCTACCTCTACGGCCTCACCCCCGGCGAGCTCGCCGGATACCTCAACGACGAGGGACTCCTCGGCGGAGGAAAGAAGGTGAATCTCACCGTCGTGCCCATGGAAGGCTGGTCCCGCGACATGGACTTCCGCGAAACCGGTATGCCCTGGGTGCTCCCCTCGCCCCACCAGCCCACCCCCGAGAGCGCCGTATACTATCCCGCCTCCGGAATCCTCGGCGAGCTCGGTTACATGAGCATCGGCGTCGGCTACACCGAACCCTTCAAACTCTTCTGCGCCGAATGGATTGACGCCGAGGACCTCTCCCGCCGCCTCAATGCCCGCGCAATTCCCGGAGTGATGTTCCGCCCCATCCACATCAAGCCCTTCTACTCCGTTGGCCAGGGCACGAACATTCAGGGCGTCGAAATGTACGTCACCGACCTCGACGCCGCCCCGCTGAGCCTCGTGCAGTTCCACGTCATGGACGAGCTCGCGCAGATGTACCCCGACCGCAAGACCCTCGACAACGCCGACCCCAAGCGCTTCAGCATGTTCGACAAGGTCTGCGGCTCCAAGGAAATCCGACGCCGCTTCGGCGCATCCCACAAAGTCGCCGACATCGAGGACTACTGGAACAAGGACGCCGCCGCCTTCAAGGCCCGAAGCGCCGCTCATTATCTTTACAAGTAATTGAATATGGATCCGAAATACTCGGAATTTGTAAACAATCTCCGCCACGCCGGAATCGACGGCGCCCGCATCTACACCGACCCCATGCGCACGCTCGCTTGGGGCACCGACGCCAGTTTCTACCGTCTCGTCCCTAAGGTCGTGGTCCACGTGCGCGACGAGAAGGAGATGCAGTCCGTCCTCCGCACGGCCTCTTCAATGCGTCTCCCAGTCACATTCCGCGCCGCCGGGACAAGTCTCTCCGGCCAGTCCCTCTCCGACTCCGTCCTCGTCGTGGCCGGCAAGGATTGGGAAGGCTTCCGCATTCTCGACAAAGAGGCTCGCGAAATCGCCCTCCAGCCCGGTATTGTCGGAGCCCGCGTCAGCGAGATTCTCGCTCCATACGGCCGCGTCTTCAGCCCCGACCCCGCTTCAATCAAGTCCGCGATGGTCGGCGGAATCGTCGCCAACAACGCCTCCGGTATGAAATGCGGAACCCACGCCAATTCCGACAAGGTCCTGCGCTCCATGCGCATTGTCCTCGCCGACGGTACCGTCCTCGACACCGCCGACTCCGTCTCCCGCGAGGAGTTCGGACGCTCACACCCCGAACTGATTGCCGAAATCCAGGCTATCCGCGCCGAAATTCTCGGCAACCCCGCGCTCTCCGAAAAAATCCGCTATAAATACTCCATCAAGAACGTAACGGGCCTCAACCTCCTGCCTTTCGTCTCTTTCGACGACCCCTTCGACATCATTGCCCACTGCATGGTCGGCTCCGAAGGCACCCTAGGCTTCATGAGCGAAATCCGCATGGCCACGGAAGAGAAAATGCCCTGCACGGCCTCCGCGATGGTATATTTCTCCGACCTCACCGAGGCCTGCCGCGCAGTCGTCGCTCTCAGGAAGGCACGCATCGTCGACGCCTGCGAGCTCCTCGACAGCAAGTCCCTCGAAGCCGTCGGAGACCCCACGGGAACAGGTCTCACAGCTCTCCTCCTCCGCGTCGATGCCGCCGACAACCACGTCCTCGCCGACCGTTGCGCCAAGGCCCTTGAAATCGTCGACTCTTTCACCCTCTTCAAGCCCGCGGCTTTCTCGACAGACCCCGCCACAGTCGCCGCATGGTGGCTCATCCGCGCCGGGGTGTTCCCTGCCGTCGGAGGCACAAGAAAACCCGGAACGACCGCCCTTATCGAGGACATCGCCTTCCACATCGAGGACCTCCCCGCAGCCACCGCCGACCTCCGCAAGCTCCTTGAGGACTGCGGTTACGACGACGCCTGCATCTACGGCCACGCCCTCGAGGGGAACTTCCACTTCATCATCGCCCAGGGCTTCGACTCCGAAGCCGAGATTCAGCGCTACCGCAAGCTCATGCTCGCAATCGAGGAACTCGTCGTCGACAAGTTCCACGGCTCCCTCAAGGCCGAGCACGGCACCGGGCGCAATATGGCCCCCTTCGTCGAAAAGGAATGGGGGCCCGAGGCATGGGCACTCATGAAGCGTATTAAGGCCGCATTCGACCCCCACGGCCTCCTCAATCCCGGAGTGATTTTTAACGACGACCCCGAGTGCTTCATCCATTTCCTGAAGCCACTGCCCGTGGTAAGCCCCATCGTCGACAAGTGCATCGAGTGCGGCTTCTGCGAGGTCAACTGCGTAAGCTGCGGATTCACCCTCTCCGCCCGTCAGCGAATTGTCGTCTGCCGCGAGCTCGAGCGCCTCAAAGCCACGGCCCCCGGGTCCCCAGAAATCAGGGAAATAGAGAAGGCTTTCCGCTTCGAAGGCGTCGACACTTGCGCCGGCGACGGCCTCTGCTCACTCGCCTGCCCCATGAAAATCAAGACCGGCGAACTCATGCACGTCTTCCGCGAGCACCGCATTCCCCCGGGCTCTTTCGGCCACGGCTTCGGCCGCTATGCCGCCGACCACCTCGCCGGCATCAGCTCCGCCCTCCGCGCCACCCTCGGCCTCGCCTCCTTCGCCCGTAAGATTATAGGGGTGAAGGGCGTGGAGAAGATCGGTCCCGCCCTCCATTCCGTCGGTCTCCCGCTGTGGACTCCCTCCCTCCCCAAGCCCTACAACCCCGCCGCACTCGTGGCACGGACCGAGGCGCAGCCTGCGGCTCCGGAGAAGCCAAAGGTCGTATACTTCCCCTCCTGCCTCAACCGCACCATGGGCATAGCCGAAAACGCCCCCCGTGCCGAAGAACCCCTCTCCGAGGTCTTCGTCCGCCTCTGCCGGCGCGCCGGTTATGAAGTCATATTCCCCAAAGGCCTCCCCTCTCTGTGCTGCGGAATGATATGGTCCAGCAAAGGCATGCCCGACATCGCCGAATCCAAGGTCCGCGAGCTCGAGGCCGCCCTCGCCGAGGCCTCGCAGGGCGGACGTTTCCCCGTAGTCTGCGACCAGAGCCCCTGCCTCCACCGCATGCGCAAGTGCATCACCTCCATGAAGCTCTTCGAGCCCGCGGAGTTCATCCACGACTTCCTCGCTCCCTCGCTCACCTTCCGCCCCGTCGACCGCCCCGTGGCCGTCCACATCACCTGCTCTTCCCGCATGATGGGCATCGGCGACAAGATTGTGGCCCTCGCTTCCATGTGCTCCACTAACGTCACCGTACCACCCGAGGTGGGTTGCTGCGGCTTCGCAGGCGACAAAGGCTTCACCATCCCCGAGCTCAACAGCTGGGGCCTCCGGAAGCTCCGCAAGTCCGTCGGGGAAGCCGGCGCCAAAGAAGGATACTCCAACTCCCGCACCTGCGAAATCGGCCTCACCACCAACAGCGGCATCCCATACCAGTCTATAGTCTACCTCGTCGACGAAGTCACCCGACCCTGACCTCCCACACCTCCGATTTTCCTATCATAAATAAACCAATCCATAACCACTCTCTTATGAGCACCGCAGCTCACACGGCCCCCAAAGGCCGTCTTCTCGCACTTGACATCCTCCGCGGTATCACCATCGCGGGGATGATTCTCGTGAACAACCCCGGCTCCTGGGGCCACATCTACGCCCCCCTCGAACATGCCTCCTGGAACGGTCTCACACCCACCGACCTCGTCTTCCCCTTCTTCATGTTCATAATGGGCGTCAGCACCTACATGTCCCTCCGAAAGTACAACTTCGCCTGGAGCGGTCCTGCGGCATGGAAAATCCTCAGGCGCACAGTCGTTATCTGGCTCATCGGCCTCGCAATCGCATGGTTCGGCCTCTTCCTCCGTGGTGTTCTCAACGAGAAGACGCTCCTCGACGCCATGTGGAACTTCGACCATATCCGCATCCTCGGCGTAATGCCACGACTCGCCATCTGCTATGGTGTAGGCTCCCTTCTCGCGATAACCCTGAAGCAGCGGACCCTCCCCTATGTCATTGCCGGAATACTTATTACCTATGCCATTATCCTCCTCTGCGGCAACGGCTTCGAGTTCTCCGACCGTAATGTCCTCTACATCGTCGACAACAAAATCATCGGTCCCGACCACCTCTACGCCGACACTATCGACGGCGTCCGACTCAAGTTCGACCCCGAAGGCCTCCTCAGCACCCTGCCGTCCATCGCCCATATGCTCATAGGCTTCATGTGCGGCTCCCTCATCATGGCAACAAAGGACAACAACATCCGCATCAACCGCCTCTTCATCGTCGGAACAATCCTCACTTTCGCCGGATTCCTCCTCGACTTCGGTCTCCCCATCAACAAGAAAGTCTGGTCCCCCTCATTCGTCCTCACCACCTGCGGCCTCGCTTCCTCTTTCCTCGGTCTCCTTATCTGGATTATCGACATCAGGGGGTATAAGAAATGGTGCCGCTTCTTCGAGGCCTTCGGAATCAACCCTCTCTTCATGTACTGCCTCGGTGCCGTGCTCAGCATCGTCATCGGAGCCGTGAAGATTGGCGACACTTCTGTCAAGGGCCACGTCTACGAGGATTTCCTCATGCCCCTCTGCTGCGGCGACGCTACCCTTGCATCACTCCTCTTCGCACTCCTCTTCGTCGCTGTAAACTGGTGCGTGGGATATGTTTTGTATAAGAAGAAAATTTACATCAAGATATGATACTGATAGCCGACTGCGGGAGCACCAAAATCGACTGGTGCGTGCTCTCGTCCGAAAAGAAAGTAGCAAAACAAGTATTCACCATGGGCATGAACGCCGTCATGCTCACCGAGGAGGAGATGCGCTCTCGCATCGCCGCCGAGCTGATGCCCGAACTCGCCGACCTCGCCCCCGAAATAACGGAAATATATTTCTACGGCGCCGGATGCCTCGCCCCGGAGGTCTGCGCCAATGTCGCCGCTGCTCTCCGCGCCAACATCCCCTCCGCCTCCGTCGTCGAGGTCTACACCGACCTCCTCGCCGCCGCGCGCGCTCTCTGCGGACATGAGACCGGTATTGCATGCATCCTCGGCACCGGCTCGAATTCCTGCCTCTACGACGGCAACGAAATCGTCCGCAACGTTTCACCCCTCGGCTTCATTCTCGGCGACGAAGGGTCCGGAGCCGTCATCGGAAAGCTCTTCCTCGGCGACCTCCTCAAGAACCAGCTCCCCAGGGCCGTTGCCGACGAATTCATGGCCGAATACCGCCTCACATACCTCGACATCATCCGCCGAGTATACAAGGAGCCCCTTCCCAACCGCTTCCTTGCGTCCGTAACTCCTTTCCTCTCCGCCCATCTCGACGTCCCCGAAATCCGGGCCATCGTCCTCTCCACTTTCCGCGCATTCTTCCGCAGGAACGTCCGCCAGTACGCCGGCTCCGGCGAGCGCACCGCGAATTTCGTCGGCTCTATCGCCTACTACTTCCGGCCCGTCCTTGAAGAGGCCGCACGCGAGGAAGGCTTCGCCGTCGGCAAGATTCTCAAGAGCCCCATGGAGGGCCTTGTAAAGTTCCATTCTTAATTCCCTGTCAATATGAGCTTTGTTAAGATAAGCGAGCAGTCCTCGCTCTACAACGACCTCGAAAAGAAAAGCGTCGGTGAAATTCTACATGACATAAACACCGAAGACAAGAAAGTAGCCCTCGCCGTCGAGAAGGCCATTCCTCAGATTGAGAAGCTCGTCGAGCAGATTGTCCCCCGTATGCGTCAGGGCGGTCGTATTTTCTACATGGGCGCCGGCACCTCCGGCCGCCTCGGTGTCCTCGACGCTTCCGAGATTCCTCCTACTTTCGGTATGGACCCCTCCTGGGTCATCGGACTCATCGCCGGAGGCGACACCGCGCTCCGCAACCCCGTCGAGAACGCCGAGGACAACACCGAACAGGGTTGGAAAGACCTCGAAAAGTTCAATATCAACTCTAAGGACACCGTAATCGGCATCGCCGCTTCCGGCACGACCCCCTACGTCATAGGTGCCCTGAAGGCCTGCCGCGAGCACGGTATCCTCACCGCAGCCATCACCTCAAACCCCGACGCTCCCGTCTCCGAAGCCGCAGACATCGCCATAGAGATGATTGTCGGTCCCGAGTACGTCACCGGAAGCTCCCGCATGAAGAGCGGCACGGGGCAGAAGATGATATGCAACATGATTACCACTTCCGTCATGATCAAGATGGGCCGCGTAAAGGGCAACAAGATGGTCAACATGCAGCTCTCCAACGCCAAGCTCGTCGACCGTGGCACCCGCATGCTCGTCGAGGAGCTCGGACTCCCCTACGACGAAGCCCGGCGTCTCCTCCTCTTCCACGGCTCCGTAAAGAAAGCCTCCGATTACTACAAAGGCACCCACGAACAATGACCCCCTTCCGCAAAATCATCCTCATGGCCGCCCTCTCCCTCGCCGGGGCTTTAGCTTTCGCTTCCGCTCCCGGCGAGATGCCCAAGGGGCAGTCCACCCCCGACGCCGGGCGCGACTCCGTCACCTCCGAGTCCATCGTTTTCCTCGGAAACAGCCTCACCTACGGCGGTAAGTGGAACGAACTCTTCGGCATCTCCAACGCCGTTAACCGGGGAATTATCGGAAACACTGCCGCCGACATCGACGCCCGTCTCGCCGAAGTCACAGCCGGACATCCCGCCAAGATTTTCCTCATGTGCGGCGTCAACGACGTCAGCCACGACCTCTCCGCCGACTCCGTGGCCCGCGCCGTCATAGGCCTCGTCGACCGCATCCGGCGCGAAAGCCCCTCCACCCGGCTCTACCTTCAGTCCCTCCTGCCCATCAACAACAGCTTCGGGCGCTACAGGCGCGTAATCGGTAAGGAACAGACCATCCGCGACATCAATGCCCTCCTCGAGCCTATGGCGCGGGAGCGTGGCGTCACATGGATTATGCTCTATCCCTACTTCTGCGACGCCGACAGCAACCTCCGCAAGGAAATCACCACCGACGGCCTGCACCTCACCGCTCCCGGCTACGATATCTGGCGCGACCGTCTCAAGGAATACGTGGCGGAATAATACTCCCCGTTTCATCTCTTGGCGCTCGACAACTCCCAGCAGGAAATTTGCGACATCCGCGACCGCACGGCCCTCGTTCTGGCAGGGCCCGGTTGCGGCAAGACCCACATCCTCGCCCTCCGCATTTTCCGCGCCAACGCGGAGCTCGGAATCCCCTTCTCCGACATGCTCTGCCTCACCTTCACCAACCGCGCCGCTCGAGAGATGAACGAGCGTATCGCCGGGCTAATGGGATATGTGCCTCCCGACCTTTTCGTCGGGAACATGCACCGCTTCTGCTTCCGCTTCCTCTTCGCAAACAGCCTCATCCCGCCCGACACCGGCATCCTCGACGAGACAGACCGTCTCGAATACCTCGAATCCGCCTTCAACATCACCCGCGCCTCCGACGTCGCCGACTTCGCAAAGGCCGTGGTTCGCGTCTGGCAGGACGACCACGACTTCCCCGACGACCGCAGGCAGCGCCTCCGCTTCTCCCTCTCCGACCGCGACTACGACCGCGTCCGCGAGTACATGGAGTACAAGGAACGGAACATGCTCGTCGACTTCGACGAAATGATTCTCCGCACATACTCCGCCCTCACATCCGCCCGCGGTGACACCCTCGCCATGAGCGCCTTCCCTTGGATTCAGGTCGACGAGGTCCAGGACATGACCCCTATCCAGCTCGACATCGCCGCCATTCTCCTCCGCAACGCCCCGGGGCGCCGCACTTGCCTGTACCTCGGCGACGAACAGCAGGCCATTTTCAGCTTCACCGGTGCCGGAGGCGCGGCCCTCGAAAAACTCAAGCTCAGCTGCCGCGACAGCATTTTCCGCCTCCGGCGCAACTACCGCTCCCCCTCTCCACTCGTCGCCCTCTGCAACGACCTCGCCGCCACTTGGCTCGACACCGACCCTCGCTACCTCCCCGCAGCCGAAAGCCGCGCCGACGACTCCGACTGCGTCGTGCGCCTCGTCCTCACCCCCGAGCCCGGTGCCGGGATGGTCCGCCGCGTCCGCTCGCTCCTCAACTACTGCCCCGGCGAGTCCGTCGCCGTTCTCGTACAGACCAACGCTCAGGGCGACGAAGCTTCCGACTTCCTCTCTCTCGCCGGAATTGAGCACATTCACCTCAGCCGCAACGACCTCTTCAGGCGCCCGGCCTTCAAGACCCTCTTCAGCCACATCGCCGTCACGGTCAACCCCTCCCGCATCGGCGAATGGGCGCGTCTCCTGTTCCAGACCCGATGCCTCCGCACCATGCGCTCCGCCAGGCATCTCTGCGCCCGACTCCTCGACGCTGCCGTCAGCCCCGGAGAGCTCCTCGACATCGACGCCCCGACCCACACCGAACGCTTCGCCGCACTCCTCGCCCCGGGCGCCGGAAAGCGTGTCGTGGTCTTAGACACCGAGACTACCGGCCTCGACATCTTCGCCGACGACGTGGTCCAGATTGCCGCCGTCACAATCGCCGACGGCCGAATCCTCGAAGGCAGCGAATTCTCCGTCCTTATCCGCACAGAACGCCCCATACCCCGGGAGTTCGGCGACGGAATCCCCAACCCCCTCCTCGACCTCTACGCCGAGGGGCCCCTGCTCGAAGCTCCTGAAGCCTTCACTCTCTTCGCCCGATACCTCGACGGCGCAGACGCCGTTTGCGGCCACAACCTCGACTTCGACCTCCCCGCCCTGCGCTTCAACTTCTCCCGTCGGGCGCCCGGCCTTCCCCTCCCCGCTGTCCTCGACGACTCCCTGCCCTTCATCGACACCCTGCGCGCATCCCGCCTCCTCTTCCCACGCCTCCGCCGCTACCGCCTCGCCGACATGACCGCCACTCTCGGCCTCCCCGCGCGCACTTTCCACCTCGCACTCGACGACGTCCTCGCAACCGCCGACCTCGCCATAGCGCTTCAGCCCCGCGCCGCATCCCGTGTCCACGGCATCGCCGAAATCCGCGCCGACAGGCGTCTGCGCCACGTCTGCGCCCGCTTCGAAAGCATCTACGGCACCCATTACCGTCGCTCCCGCGCTCTCCTCACGGACCCGGCCCCCGGGCCCTTCAACTCCCTCTCCGCAGAAATGACTCGCCTCCACGACTCCTTCGCCCTCGAGGGATTCATCGAGCCGATTGAACATTACAACTACGTGCGCCGTCTCGTCGACGAAGTCGTTGTCGACCCCGCCGCCGAGCCCCGTTTTCGCGAGCAGGCGATGCGCCGCTACGCCGAACTCCTCACCTTCAACGAAGGCGACCTCTTCACCAACGGCATCATCCGCGAGAACGTCTCCGTAATGACGGTCCACAAGGCTAAGGGCCTCGAGATGGAAAACGTCCTCGTATATTCCGCCGACCGCGCTTTCGGCTCCGTTACAGACCGCGCGCGACTCTTCTACGTGGCTTTTTCCCGCGCCCGTAAGCGTCTCTACGTCCATACCTCAGGTAATCTCGACCCAGTCGTCGATGCCATCCGAAACAGGTTTTCATACACCTGTCGATAATTTTTCCTCCAAAAATTTTGTGTTTTCACATTTAAGTGTTAATTTTGGACCGAAATGTTAATTCCGCCCCTAAAGTCGTGACTTTCTCCAAACAATGGCGGCTCAGATTTGTTAACAAATAAAGGTTAATTTTAAAATTCCCTCCCCGCAAGGCACACTCGTCCCCTTATGAAGAAGCAGACAATCTGGATACTCGCTATACTGATGGCCATTACTTTCATTGGCCTTCTGTGCATACAGATTTTCTATATGAGGAACATCGTGAGCATCCGCTACGAACAGTTCTCTCAGGGCGTTCGCCAGGCCCTTATCGCGACAGCCGTTCACCTCGAGCAGGACGAGACCCGCCACTTCCTCGAGGACGATGTCCGCCAGATCGAGTCCTCTTCGATAATCTCCCAGTACATCGGCGAGTCGGTCCCCCGCGTCGGAGGAATTAAGTACTCGTTCACCACTTCCACCGGTATCGAGGCCGACCTCACAATCAAGGGCGACGTCAGCGCCCTCTCAAAGCTCCAGTCCCCCGACGAGCGCGGTCCCAAGGCCCACATCCGCAACATGCAGGACGCATACCGCAGCAAGTACCTCTACCAGCAGGGTGTCCTCGACGACGTCATCCTCAACATAATCTCCAAAGCCTCCGCTCGCCCCATCACCGAGCGCGCAGACTCCACCGTCGTCGGCGAATACCTCCGTCAGGAGCTCGACACCCTCGGCCTCAAAGTCCCCGTGGAGTACGCCCTCGTCAACCACTACGGCCTCATATTCTACAAAAGCCCCGGATACGTCCCCGGACAGATCGACGGCGACGCAATGTTCGCCCAGGCACTCTTCCCCAACGACGCATCCGGCACCCGGAACTACCTCAAGGTATATTTCCCCACCAAGAAGGACTACATCTTCAAGAGCATTTCCTTCATGGTCCCGGCCTTCGCCTTCACGCTCATCCTGTTGATTATCTTCGTCTACACCATCATCGTGGCCTTCCGCCAGAAGAAGCTCACCGAGATGAAGAACGACTTCATCAACAACATGACCCACGAGTTCAAGACTCCCATATCATCCATCTCCCTGGCCGCGCAGATGCTCAACGACCCAACCGTCCGCAAGTCCCCCGAGATGATGCAGAAAGTCTCAACCGTAATCACCGACGAGACCAAGCGGCTCCGCTTCCAGGTCGAGAAAGTCCTCCAGATGTCCATGTTCGACCGCCAGAAAGCAACCCTCCGTATCGAGGAAGTCGACGCCAACGTGATAATCTACAACGTCGTGAACACCTTCAAGCTCAAGGTCGAGCAGTACGGAGGCTCGCTAACCGCCAACCTCGACGCGATGGACGCAATCGTAAACGTCGACGAGATGCACTTCACAAACGTCATCTTCAACCTCCTCGACAACGCCGTCAAGTACCGCTCCGACGAGCGCCCCCTCGACCTCACTGTCTCAACCGACGACCAGGGCGAGGATAACCTCCGCATCACAATCGCAGACAACGGCATAGGCATCCGAAAGGACGACCTCAAGAAAATATTCGAGAAATTCTACCGCGTTTCCACCGGCAACCGCCACGACGTCAAAGGCTTCGGACTTGGCCTAGCATACGTCCACAAGCTCATCGGCGACATGGGCGGCTCTATCAGCGTGGAAAGCGAATTCAACCACGGAACAAAATTTATAATAACTCTACCACTCTCTAAAAATTGAAAATTATGGAAGACCGCATGCGCATCCTACTGTGCGAGGACGACGAGAACCTCGGTATGCTCCTCCGCGAATACCTCCAGGCTAAGGGCTACAACGCCGACCTTTACGTCGACGGAGAAGCCGGCTACAAAGCCTTCCTCAAAGGTAAGTACGACATCTGCGTCCTCGACGTAATGATGCCCAAAAAAGACGGATTCACCCTCGCCCAGGAAATCCGCACCGTCAACTCCGAAGTGCCCATCATCTTCCTGACGGCCAAGTCCCTCAAGGACGACATCCTCGAAGGATTCAAGATCGGCGCCGACGACTACATCACAAAGCCCTTCTCCATGGAAGAGCTCGTCCTCCGCATCGAGGCCATCCTCCGCCGCGTAAAAGGCAAGAAAGGCAAGGAAATCACAATGTACAAGATCGGAAAGTTCACTTTCGACACACAGAAGCAGGTGCTCATGATTGGCGACAAGATGACCAAGCTCACAACCAAGGAGTCCGAACTCCTCAGCCTCCTCTGCGCCCACGTCAACGAAATCCTCGAACGCAACTACGCCCTCAAGACAATCTGGATTGACGACAACTACTTCAACGCCCGTTCAATGGACGTCTACATCACCAAGCTCCGCAAGCACCTCAAGGCCGACCCCTCCATCGAAATCATCAACATCCACGGCAAAGGCTACAAACTAATAGCCCCCGAAACCGACCAGAAATAACCCCCCCCGAAAACCAACAAAAAAGGGCGCCCAAAGCGCCCTTTTTTCATATCCCCCGGCGTCAGTTCTCCGGATGAAGGTTCAGTGCCGCGTCAGTTAGCCGGAGGGCAGTTGCGTGGAAGTCACCGCCCCGGAGCCACAACCTTCTCGACGCGCCCCGACCGGTACCGGACAATATAAACCCCGCCCGAAAGCACAGCGCGCCCACGGTCAGTCTGCACAACCTTGCCCGCCATATCATAGACCGTTATACCTTCGTCAAACACTTCGAGGGAGTTTCCATCGATGCGGAAACCCGGACTCTCGACTTCCACGCCTTCGATTCCGTTCTCCCCAAGCGACGCCAGTTCGATGATGTTCTTGAAATTCTTCCATCCCTCGGCTTTCCTGTAGCTTTCCGCGCATCCCTTGGGCACGCAGAGCGTGGCTGTGGCATAAACGACCTCTGAGAAATTTACATCCGTGTAAAACTCGAACTTGGTCATTAACGGGGGAACGAATGGCGCAGATACTACCCGCAGCATGCCATCGCAACCATTAAAGGCTCCATAGCCGATTTCCTTAACCGAGCGGGGCAGCACTATCTCCTTCAGATTTATGTTGTATCGCATAAAATCCTCGGGAATGTATTCAACGTTCTCTCCGATTATCACATCACCAAAAACATTCTGAGTGCTATTGAAGATAACTCTATTGTCATCCTCCTTTCTTTCCATCCTGCGGGCATTGTAATACAGGGTTGCGCCGCTAAATCCCCAAAAATCAAGAGGAGGGTTATACATCACATTCTCTCCGATTGTTATGCTCTTGATTTTTTCACCTTCGATCTCAAGGTATACAAAATCACAGTCTTTTGAATTTATCTCGACTTCAGTAGCGTTGTCAAATCCATAAGAATAACGATATTTCTTCAAGGTTTCAGGCAAAACAATCTTCTCAAGCCGACTTGAAGCGAAGCAATCTTCGCCGAGTTCCTCTATTTCACCATCAAACGTAATGACCTCAAGAGGAGAGTCCTTTAAAAAACGATTTGGAATTTTTGTTACATCTTTGGAGAATGTGGCTATTTTGAGCGTTGGGATGGAGACATCTCCAATTAAATTTCGATGAATATCAAGACGTTCGACATTCGTACCCATCATCTGCCCTGAAACTTCTTCTACATTCTCGCCTAAAATAAAAGTGTCAAGGGATTCACATTTATCAAAAGCACTGAAATTTACTTTTTTCATATTGCAGTTGACCGTACGAAGCGTAGTTTCAGAAAAGGCATCACTGCTTAATACTTCCACCGTCCCGGGGATATCAATTGTCTCCAAACTACATTTGGCGAACATACGCGACGGAATAACACGGCAATTCGGACCAATAGTCACTCTTTTCAGTACAGATGGGAAAGGAAGCATCCATAAGCTTTCCTGCGCTATAAGGTTGCAATCGAAATAGACTTCCTCCAGAGTACTGATCTCTTTATAAGGCACAAAGGCCCCGGACTCGATATTCTCGACATGCGAAGGAATTGACAGCGATTTTAATCTTGACTGATTGAAAACCCAATTAGGAATGGTCTTTACTTTCTCGCCGAATTCCACCTCTGTGAGATTCCTTGAGAACAACCACCATCCCTGCCCGTGTGTTGCATTCCCGACATTGTAGACACACCGCTCGGCATTGTAGAAATTACCCTTAGGGAAATCCAGCTTTTCGCAGTTCAGTTCCACCTCCGTCGGACCCAGTGAACCGTTCAGCGTCAGCTCCCGAACATTGAAAACAAGTTTTTTTGCTCGGATTGCGTCTTCTCCGACTGTCAGGCTGCCTGTCGACGAGATTGTCAGCGCCTCGAACTCGCTTCCGTAGAACGCACGTTTACCGATTTCCTCGAGCCCGTCGAGCGATATTTCTGTAAGCACCTTAAAAGAGCTGAAAGCATTAGGAGCCACCTTCCTGACCCATGCCGGGAACTCTAACTTGCTTGTAGTTTCCGGGTCGTAGCCCATATATTTATGGAAAACATAAGGCTTGTCCGTATAAGGGGTATAGAGGCCTACGTGTTCCGCCCCATATCTCACTCCGCTGTCTGAATAGGGATAGGTGTGGAATTCCGGTCCTAAAGTCACGGCTGAATAATTGTTGGGCAGCCAGTCGCAAACCTGAAGGTCGCGGCTTAGTATTTCGCACTTTTCGACATTGTCATAATCCTTGTCGATAAACAGTGCCCCTATTTCAGTCACACTTTCAGGAAAAACGACTTTCTTGATTCCGGAACAATAGACAAACAGCCCCACAGGCACCTTCGTCACGTTCTCGCCGAAGTCGACATTCACAACCGTGGAGGGAAACGCAGCCTGCTCGCCATATGTTCCACCTCCCATCATACCTGTCTTGTGGTATTTGTAATAGGCTTTCTCGCAATTCTCGGCATTGAAATGTACCGTCCTGAGCTTGCTCTCCTGCGCGCCTTCCGCTCTCCGCTTCGGGCTCTTGATACCTGGCTTGGAGTCCCAATAGCCATACGAACCATAAAAGCCGGAAATTGTCGTCACATAGCGCGGTATGGTAATTTCCGTCACATCCGGGCAATTAAGGAAGCCGCTGACTTTCGTCACCTTCCAGTCCTTTCCCTCGTACTTCACCTCATCGGGAATTACAACTTTACCGGAATATTTCACCGGCCCTTCGACAGTTGAAAGATACAACTTGGTCTCATCAATAATCTTATAGTAGATTCCGTCAGCCTCGAAGCTTACGCCGGTCTCCACCGGATCGATGGGAATTGTTTCCGAGCCGTCGCTGACAGCCCCTACCGCCTGACCGCCCCCGGCAAGCAGCGGCAGCATAAGTAGTAAAATGCGTTTTTTCATATCTTGATTTTTGTTTGAATAAGGGAGGATTGGTTTTGAGGTTATATTGAATTCGCAAAGATAAAAATAAAGGATTGATTTTTTTGTCACGGAATTCTATGAATTTTCTTCTATCGGCCAAAAATTATCCCGTCCCCGATTCTAATCCTTATCATCCCCGGCGCCGTCGCCGGATGGAGGTTCAGCGCCGCGTCGGGCATTCTCCCCCTCCGGAGGGCAGTTGTGTGTTTCCCCGTTCCTCAATTCTAAATTTTTTCGTACCTTTGCAGAATGAAATCCGGAGTTTTGCGGGCTTGGGTCGAGGCCATGCGCCTTCGCACCCTCCCCGTCAGCATTGCAGGCGTGCTCTGCGCCTTCGCCTACGCCATCCTCGACGGCGCCTCAATCACCTGGCCCGGATGGGTTTGCCTCGCCTTCGCCCTACTCTGCCAGATTGCCTCAAACTTCGCCAACGAATACTTCGACTGGCGCGCCGGGCGCGACGCCCCCGGACGCGAAGGCCCCCGTCGGGGCGTCACCGAGGGCGACATCTCCCCCCACGCGATGCTCACGGCCACCGGCGCACTCGTCGCCGCCGCCTGCCTCCTCGGCCTCACCCTCGTCCTACGCGGCGGATGGTGGATGATTCCAGTCGGCCTCGCCGTCGTAGCCGGACTCTACGCCTACAGCGCCGGCCCCTGGCCCCTCAGCACCCACGGCCTCGGCGAAGTCGCCGTCCTCCTCTTCTTCGGCGTAGTCCCCGTGTGCCTCACCTACTGGCTCCTAACCCTCTCTCTCTCCCCCAAGGTCGTCGCCGCCTCCGTGGCCATCGGATGCCTCGGCGCCAACGTCCTCGTGGTCAACAACTACCGCGACATCCCCGACGACCGCGCCGTAGGAAAGCACACCCTCGCAGTCCGCTTCGGTCCCCGCGCCATGCGCATCCTCTACCGCTTCAACGCCCTTGTCGCCGCCGCCGCTCTCTACCCCGGCTTCGCCTCCGTCATGGGCCGCTGGGCATGGACCGCCTCCGCCGCAATCTTCGGCTTCGGGCTTCTCGCCTCAGCCGCTATGCGCCGCCACACAGGCCGCGCCCTCACCCCCTGGCTCGGCAAGACCGCCATGTTCATGGTCCTCGTCTCTCTCGTCCTCCTCGCTCTTGCATTAACTTCAACCACACATAATTCTTAACACATATGTCCACGGGTTTCGACAACGACAAATACATCCGCATCCAGTCCGAACACATCAAAGAACGCATCGACCACTTCAAAGGCAAGCTCTACCTCGAGCTCGGAGGAAAGCTATTCGACGACTACCACGCCTCCCGCGTCCTCCCCGGCTTCCGTCCCGACTCCAAGCTCTCGATGCTCGCACAGCTCTCCGACCAGATTGAAATCGTCATCGTAATCTCCGCCGAGGACATCGTAAAGAACAAAGTCCGCGCCGACCTAGGAATCACATACGACGAGGACGTCCTCCGTCTCCGCGACGCATTCACCGCCCGCGGCTTCATGGTCGGCTCCGTAGTCATCACCCACTACAACGGCCAGAGCGCCGCCGACGACTTCCGCAAACGCCTCCAACGCCTCGGAATACCCTCCTACGTCCACTACCTCATCGACGGCTACCCCCTCAACGTCGAGCTCATCGCCAGCGACGAAGGCTTCGGAAAGAACGACTACGTCGAGACCTCCCGCCCCCTCGTAATCGTCACCGCCCCCGGCCCCGGCTCCGGAAAGATGGCCGTCTGCCTCTCCCAGCTCTACAACGAGCACAAGCGCGGAATCGACGCCGGTTACGCCAAGTTCGAGACCTTCCCCGTCTGGAACCTCCCCCTCAAACACCCCGTCAACATCGCCTACGAGGCCGCCACAGCCGACCTCAACGACGTGAACATGATTGACCCCTTCCACCTCGAGGCATACGGAAAAATCGCAGTAAACTACAACCGCGACATCGAGATTTTCCCCGTCCTAAACGCCCTCTTCGAACAGATCTACGGCGCCAACCCCTACAAGTCCCCGACCGACATGGGCGTGAACATGGTCGGTTTCTGCATGAGCGACGAGGACGCCTGCTCCCGCGCCTCCAACAACGAAATCATCCGCCGCTACTTCGACGCCACCAACAAATATGCCCTCGGAGCCAACAACGACGCCGAAATCCAGAAGATAAAGCTCCTGCTCAACCAGGCCAAAATCACCACCGACTACCGCCGCGTAACCGTCGCCGCTCGCGCACGCCGCGACGCCTCCGGCCACAACTGCGCCGCTATCGAGCTCGCTGACGGCACTATCATCACCTCCGAGACCTCTCCCCTCCTCGGCCCCAGCGCGGCCCTAATCCTCAACGCCACAAAGCACCTCGCCGGCATCGACCACGCCGTCAAGCTCATCCCCCAGAACATGATCGAGCCCATACAGACCACAAAAATCGACTACCTCGGAAGCAAGAACCCCCGCCTCCACACCGACGAAGTCCTCGTCGCCCTCTCAGTCGTTTCCCAGGCCGACGAAAACTGCCGCCGCGCTCTCGCCGAGCTCCCCCGCCTCCGTGGCTGTCAGGTCCACTCCACGGTGATGCTTTCCGAAGTCGACCGCAAAATCTTCCGCAAACTCGGCGTCGACCTCACCTGCGACCCCGTCCGCAAAAAATAATCCCCCGCGAAGAATCCCGTATCCGGATGGAGGTTGAGTGCCGCCGCAAAGTAACTTCCGCGTCCGGAGGGCAGTCGTGTGCCCTGTGCCCGTAAATATTTCCCCTCTCCCCTGCCTGAGGTTCCGATTATTATTCGTATCTTTACCGCCGGAAAATCATACCCCCTCTCTCCTCCCCCAATGTATAGAAAAGGAAAACTTTATTTCAGATACGGCACAATGGGCTCCGCCAAGACCGCCCTCCTCCTCACCACTGCTTACAACTTCGAGGAGCGCGGAATGGCATACAAATGCCTCAAGCCCGTCGTCGACACCCGCGAGGCACGGAACGTCATCCGCTCCCGAATCGGCATCGAGCGCGAGTGCTCATGGATTTACGCCAACACAAACCTCTACGACTTCGTCCGCGAAATCTGCCGCGAGAACCACCGCGTCGTCGAATGGCTCCTCGTCGACGAAGCCCAGTTCCTCTCCCGCGCTCAGGTCGACCAGCTCTCCCGCGTCGTCGACGACTTCGGAATCAACGTAATCTGCTACGGCCTCCGAACCGACTTCCAGAGCAACCTCTTCGAAGGCTCCCGGCGCCTCTTTGAAATCGCCGACACCATCGACGAAATCAAATCCACCTGCAACTGCGGCCGGAAGACCATCATCAACGCCCGCATCGACGCCAACGGCAACCTTGTCGAGCAGGGCGCCCAGGTCGAAATCGGTGGCGACGACCGCTACGTCGCCGTCTGCCGCAAATGCTGGCGAAACAAACGCATCGAGCAGAGCCGCCGCGCATCCCTCCCCTTCCTCGACGAAGAACTCGACCCCGAGCCCGCAGCCGCCCCCGTGGAGGAGGGTGCCTTATGATTTTCAGCGCAATCCCCGAGCTCGCCCGCTACCGCGCCGTCGCTCCCGAGGCCCTCGGCCACGCCATCGACTGGCTCATTGCCCACGCCGCCGACGCATTCACCCCCGGCGAAACACGCGTCGAGTTTCCAGGCGGTTCCTTCACCGTCAAGTGCGAGGAGCCCGCAATGCTCCCCCGCGAGCGCGTTAGCCTCGAGGCCCACCGCCGCTTCATCGACATCCACGTTCCCCTCAAGAACGTCGAGACCATCGGCTGGGCCCCCGTCGCCAACCTCCGACATCCCCACGGCGAATACGACCCCGAACGCGACATCCGCTTCTGGGGCGACGCCGCCGTAAGCCTCCTCCACGTCCATCCCGGAGTCGCCGCTATATTCTTCCCCGAGGATGCCCATGCACCCAATATCGGCCTCGGCAACCATCGCAAACTCTGCATTAAAATCCCTGTCTGATGTCTCTCTTCCGAAAATTCCTTATACTCGCTGCATTCCTCATCGCGGGAGCCCTCTCCGCCCTCGCAGCCGACACAACCTACAAGCCCGACGGCCGTGAATCCCTCACTTACAGGGTCATGTTCAAGTGGGGCCTTATCAACAAGAAAGCCGGCTCCGCTACTCTTACCCTCCGTCCCACCGGCGACGGCGGTTTCGTCACAACCCTCACCGCCAGGTCTGCACCCTGGGCCGACAAGTTCTACGCCGTCCGCGACACCCTCCGAGGTCACCTCTCCCCCGGAGAGTGGAAACCCACATTCTACGAGAAAATCGCCCACGAAGGCGACGAGCACAAGCACGACAAAGTCACATACCGCCGCGAGGGCGCGAAAGTCAAGGCCGACTGCGTCCGAAAAGTCTGGGACAAGAAAGGAAACCTCAAAATCGACGAAACCCGCGAGCTCGAAGCTTACGGAACCACCGTCGACATGCTCACGAGCTTCTTCTACATGCGCTCCCTCCCCTTCCAGACATGGAAGCCCGGCCATCGTACCACTATTAACATCTTCTCAGGCAAGCAGAAGGAACTCCTCACCATCAAATACCTCGGCGTCGAGCCCGTCAATCTCGACGGAAAGAGCCACGACTGCTACCACATCACCTTCATCTTCACCTCCAAGGGTGGAAAGAAAACTTCCGACGACATGGACGCCTGGATCAGTGCCGACCCCTCCCGCATCCCCCTAAGGATGGAAGGCAAGCTACCCGTAGGAAAAGTCCATTGCCTCTACGAGCCGTGACCCGCCGCGAAATCGAGCTCCCCGCCGCCGAATACATCGACCGCTTCCGCACCCCCGACGCCTTCGCCGACGCCTGCCGCGCCTGCCCGGCCTACGGGCGGACATGGGCTTGCCACCCCTTTGACTTCGATATCGAGGCACGCCTCCGCCGCTTCCACACCGTCCGCATCATAGCCTGCACCTTCCCCCTCCCGCCCGGCGCCGAAGCCGATTTCGACTCCATAGCCCCCGTCCGCGAGAAGCTCAACGCCGACATCCTCGCCATCGAGAGCGAGCTCGGAGGCCTCGCCTGCGCCTTCGGAGGCTCCTGCCGCATCTGCCCCCGTTGCACACGCCCTGACGCGCACCCCTGCCGCCACCCCGACCGCATGCGCCCCTCCCTCGAAGCCTACGGCTTCGACATCACCCGCACCCTCGACGACCTCCTCGGAATAACCCTCCGATGGGGCCCGCGCCTCAAGGAAATAACCCTCGTAGGAGCTGTATTCTACGGATAAGGGTATAAGTCTTATAAATCTCATAAGTCTTATAAGTTTTATACGCCCG
This sequence comes from uncultured Porphyromonadaceae bacterium, assembly GCA_902491515.1. Lineage (GTDB taxonomy): Bacteria > Bacteroidota > Bacteroidia > Bacteroidales > Muribaculaceae > CAG-873. The sequence continues at coordinate 34,506 of CABUIC010000004.1, read as the reverse complement.
TCAAAAGCCACCCCCGCGGCTCCGGGCTCGGAGTCGCGGGGGCGAATAGCTTGTCGGCAAGCGGCGAGGGGCTTCAGCGGTAGTCCGCGAAACGCTCCTGAAGGCGCTTGCGGGCAGCGAAGATGCGGCTCTTCACCGTCCCCAGCGGCAGATTCATTTCCTTGGCGATTTCCTCGTACTTGTAGCCAGCTACGTGCATCGAGAACGGAATGCGGTACTCATCGGCGAATGAATTGATTTCCGCCGTAATTTCATTGGCCGTCAGCGTGCCCTCCGGAGTCTCGTGGGCGCTTTCTGCCGGCAGATTGATAAGATACTGGTTATCTGTCGTGTCAACAATCGTAGCGGCGCGTGACACGCGGCGGTAGTTGTTGATAAACAGATTGCGCATGATGGTGAAAACCCATCCTTTAAGATTCGTACCCTCTGTGTACTTGTCTTCATTGTCAAGAGCCTTGAGCGTCGTTTCCTGCAGAAGATCGTAGGCATCGTCCCGGTTAGAAGTCAGCATATAGGCGAAATTGAGCATATTCGACTGAAGGCTCATAAGATTGGATTGAAATTTTGCGCTTGCCATAATCGTGAAGTTTTTAGGTGGTCAGTTTTTTCGAGGTTTCAGATGTGTCTTTTTTTTGTTTGACCCCCCAAAATTAGCCCTAAAAATTCCCCTCCACAAATTTTTAATGTTAATAAGTCTTAATCTCAGAAATAAATTAACCAAACCAGCTATATCAGCTAATAATCAACCCCTTAAAATCCGCAATAATTGTTACAACTTTGGTACATCTATAAAAACCACATCCATCCGTCTCCATTCCGCAATTGCTTTGTAACAAAAAATCAGCAAAAAGAACGGGGCCAAAAAGCCCCGCAGAAACCCGCCCCCAAAAGGCGCCAGCGAAGCGCCCGCGCCTCCCCCGCCGTCTGTTATCCGGATGGAGGTTCAGTGCCGCCGTCAGTTATCCGGAGGGCGGTTGCGTGCAAGCCCCGCCGAAAGCCCCGCCTCTAAAGCCTGTTGCTCCTGTAGAACTCCAGAATCCGGGTCCGCAGAAGATACTCGTAATGCGCCTGGATGCGGCTCACCTCCGTGCGGAAAAGATTGTTCTTCGCCTGCTCGAAGTCCTGAGGCGTCGCGCGCCCGAGATTGTACTTCTCCCTCGTGGCCTCGAAGGAAAGACGCGTCTTCTCCAGCGTCTCCCCCGAAGTCAGCCAGCGCTCCTGCGCCCCGAGAGCCTGATAATAGGCAAGCTGGATATTCGTGTAAAGCTCCGTCTCACGCTCCTCGAGCCGGAGCTGCGCATTCAGCCGGTTCACCTTTGCCGCCCGCACGTTGTTCCGCGTCGAGAATGCATCGAAGAGGGGAATGCGCAGCGAGAATCCGAGATACGTCGAGTAGTTGTGGCGCATCTGGTCGCCGAAACTGTCGTTCTGAAGCCCCTTGAGGTAATAATAGCTCGAACCCAGGCCCGCGTTGAAACTCAGCGTGGGAATATAGCCCGACTTCGCCACGGCCACACCCTCGTCCGCCACCGTCACGGCCTGACGCGCCCCGAGAATGCCGTGGTTCACACTCATGGCCTCCGAGAACACCATCTCGGGCCGCGGAAGCACAGGCTCCGCATCCGGAAGAGCCTCCACGTCGAAGCCGTCCACACCCTTGAGCTGAAGAAGGTTCGCGAGGTTCACCAGCGCCATCTGCGTGTCGTTCTGCGCCGTCACGAGCTGAAGCCGGTCCTGCGCAGCCTGCGCCTCCGCGTCGTAGAGGTCAGCTTCCGCCACCTTACCCTCGGCCACGAGAGCCCGCTGGCGCTCCACCTCATAGGCCGAGAAGTCAACCTGCGAGGCCGCGCTCGCCTCAACCTCCCGGCTGTATAACACCTGAAGGTACTGCGAGATGACGTTCAGCGCCACATTGTCCTTCGCCGCCTCGTGCTCGTAAAGCAGCTGCCTGAGCGTCGAGCGCTGCATCTTCAGCCGCCGCACGTCCGCCAGCCCCTGGAAGAGAGGCAGATTGAAGTTCACCCCCCACTGGAAGCCCGACGTATTGCGGTTGGCGTAGATATTCTCCGCCGTCAGGCCGCGCCCGAAGTTGAAGGTCTGCGACGCCGAGGCGTCAAGCGTCGGAAGGAAGGCGTCCTTCGCGGCGTCGACATTGTCGCGGCCCGACTGCACCTGCAGTTCCGCCGAGCGGACAGAGATATTGTGCTCTATCGCATAATCCACACAGCGCTCGAGACTCCACCGCTCGGCGCCGGCGAAGGGTGCGGCCCCGAGGGCCGCGGAGAGTAGGAGAATGGTCTTTTTCATCTTATTTCTGATTGCCGCGGAGAGCGCTTGACGTGCTGAGTTTCGACTCCTTGATTTCCACCTTGATGCCGTCGGAGATGCCCGTCGTCACCTGTGTGCGCGTAAAGTTCTGCTTCCCGACGGAGTCAGCCAAAACATAGACGAAGGCCGAGTCCCCGGCATACTCGATTACGCTCTCGGGGATGGTCAGCGCGTTCTCCGCCTTCTCCAATATCACCGTGGCGTTCGCGCTGTAGCCCGCGCGGAGCTTCGAGAGCTCGCCCTCGCCGAGCGCAGCCTTCACCTCGAAGGTGTTCGTCCCGTTGTCATCGGAGGCCATCGGCGCGATTTTCTCGACCGTGGCCGGGAAGTCGCTCCCGGGGATGGCGCCGATGGAGATGCGCGCAGGCATGCCCTCGCGGAGAAGGTCCACCTCCGTCTCGTCAATTTTGCCCTTGAATATCAGGTCTGTCATGTCGGCCACCTTGGCTATCGTCGTGCCGTCGTTGAAGGTATTGGCCTGGATTACCGACGAACCCACCTTAACGGGCACCTCGAGCACCACGCCCGTCACCGTCGAGCGCACAAGCGTGTTCGACCCCTGGGCATTCGCCGCCGACACGCCGTCGCGCACGATAGTCAGCTGGTCGCGGGCCTGCTCAAGGTCCTGGACGGCATTCTGCCAGGCCGCCCTGTCGCTCTCGTACTTCTCCCGGCTCTCGTACTTCTTGTCGTACAGAGCCTTCGTGCGCTCGTAGGTCAGACGCGCCTGCTCCAGGTTGATTTCAGCTACCTTCACGCGGCTTTCCGCGCTCGAAAGCTGGGCTTCCTCCGGGATTATCTTGATTTTGGCGATGATGTCGCCGTTGTTCACGTGGTCTCCCGCCTCGACGAGTATCTCGCTGATGATGCCCGAAATCTGGGGCTTGATTTCGATTTCGTCGCGGGGTTCGATTTTGCCCGTAAGCACCGTTGTGCGTTCAACCGTGCCGACTTCGGGCTTCACCGTCTCGTAGCTCGTCTCCTTGGGCCGCGAGTTGAGGAAGAGATAGACGAATGTGCCGGCAAATATCAGCCCCACAAGCGTCCAGAGTAGGATTTTGAAGAATTTTTTCATATGATGTAGAATGTTATTTGTCGTTTAGCGCCTCGATAGGCTTGATTTTCATGGCTTTCAGCGAAGGAACGAGGCCTGCGAGGATGCCCAGCACCATGAAGGTGGCGAGTATGGCCATCGACGAGCCGAAGCTCATCTGCAGGCTCGTCGTTCCGGTGCTGCCCTTGCTTATCGCATAATTGGCTATGCCGAGAACCGCCGCCGAGAAGAATATCCCGGCCACACCGGCAACCAGCGTCAGCACCGCACCTTCGGAAAGAACCTGAGCCACGATGTCGCGCGGCTTCGCCCCGATGGCACGCCGGATGCCTATCTCCTGCGTCCGCTCCTTCACGATAACCCACATGATGTTGCCGATGCCTATTATTCCCGCGAGCAGAGTCGACGCTCCGATGAACAGAGCCAGAAAGTTCACGCCCGCGAAAAGAGAGTCCACGTTCTCGAACATCTCAGAGATGTCCATCATCCACAGCGCGCTCTCGTCGGCAGGATTGATATTGTGACGCCTGTAAAGAGTCGAGCGGATGCGCGGCATAAGGTCGCGGATTTTCACCCCGTCGCGCGCCACAAAGGTGATGAGGTCAACCTTGTCGGCCCGCGCGAAGGCCTTGCGGAAGGTAGCCGAAGGCATCACCACGGTCTCGTCGATTCTGCCGTTCAGGTTCACCTCTCCCTGGTCGACGGCTACTCCTATGACGGAGTAAGTCACGCCGTTCACAAGCACGCTCCGCCCCACGGGGTCCGGAGTGCCCGGGAAGATTTCGTTGACGATTTTCTTGCCGAGTACGACCACCTTGCGCGCCATGGCCTCGTCGGCCTCATTGATGAAGCGCCCGGAGAGTATCAGCGGCGCATTGATTTCCACATATTCGGGTACCGCCCCCAACGCCGACCCCGCGTAGGAGTAGCGCCCGTTGCGGCACGAGGCCTGCCCCCAGCTCTGGAACACCGGCACTACCGCCTTCAGCTCCGGAACGGTCTGCCGTATGCGCTCCACGTCCGTCAGGTCCATGCGCCAGGTGCGTCCTTTCGCAAGGCCCTTGTAGGGCATCGTGGTCGTGTTGGCGAACATGCCCCCCGAATTCGTGGCGAAACCCCGGAAATTGCTGCTAAGAGCGGTCTGGGTCGCCCTCGCGCCGCCCATCAGCAGCGCAAGCATGGCCACACCCCAGAAAATGCCGAACCCCGTGAGGAAGGTCCGCGTCTTGTTCCGCGCGAGCGTCGCGCCGATTTCCTTCCAGTTGTCGATGTCGAATATTGTCAGTTTCATTCGTCTCTCAGGGCTTCTACGGGTTTAACTTTCAGGGCGCGCATAGCCGGGAAGAGTCCCGCCAGCGCACCGGCGATGACAAGCACCACCGTCACCTCCACAGCTATCGAAAGGCTCACCGTCGGATTCTTCAGGAACTCCACCGACGAAAGAACCATCGCCAGCAGCTGGCTCACGGCCGTTCCGAAAACTATGCCTATATAGCCGAACAGCACCGTTATCGCCACACTCTCGGCTATCACCTGCGTAAGTATCGCACGAGGCTTCGCGCCGATGGCCCGCCGGATGCCTATCTCGTGCGTGCGCTCGCGCACACTCACGAACATTATATTGCTTATCCCCACGACGCCCGTCAGCAGCGTCAGCATCCCGAGAATCCACACCGCCGTGTTCAGTATCCCCATGGCCGTCTGGCTCTGGAGACTGTTGTTGAAGCGGTTGGCGATCCAGACGGCGCTCTCGTCTGCGGGGTCGAAGTTGTGGGTCTGCGCGAGGGTCTGACGTATCCCCTCCTCGGCCCGGCTCCCGTCCTCCGCCGTCCTGACGTTCCGGAGATTCACGGTCAGAGCCCCCACGTCGTCCTTCTCCTTGCTCATCATCTGAGCCGTGGTGAAGGGTATGAAAATCGAGCGCATCCAGCGCCCCTCGTACACCCCGACAACCTTGAACGACAGGCCTTCAAGGCTCACTCGCTCGCCCACGGCCCCCGCCGGATTATCCGGAAAAAGCTGTGTGGCGTATTCCTGGGGAAGAATCATCACCTTCGCCCGCGAACTTAGGTCGTGGGCGCTGAAATTGCGCCCCGAGGTCATCTTCTTGAAGCCCATGTTCCTCAGATACTCCGGGAAGACACCCGAGTAGGACGACTGCACGCTCTGCCGCCCCGAGGATATCATCACCGTCGGGCCGTTGATTTCCGAACTCACGCTCGCCGTGAAGTCCGGATGCTCCGACTGAAGTGTGCTCATATCCTTGTCCTTGAAGTCTATCGAACGCCCCTCGCGGTTCCCCTTGTAGGGCTTCGAGGTCATGCCGCCCCAGATGGTAATGCGCGCGCTCGACGTCCCCGCCATGTTCTCCTCGAAGCTGTTCGTCACTCCGCGGGCCATGCTCAGGAGCACGATGAGCATGAAAATGCCCCAGCTCACCGACAGACCCGTCAGTGCCGTCCTCAGCTTGTTGTGCCCGAGGGCCTGACGTATTTCCGCTAACAAGTCTAACATTTTCAGGCCTCCGTCACGATTTTGGGACTGTCAGGGACTATCACGCCGTCGGATATGCGTATCAGCCTGTCCGTCTGGGCGCCCACTCCCGGGTCGTGCGTCACGATTACTATCGTCATGCCCTCCTCCCGGTTCAGGTCCTTGAATATCTGCATCACGTCCGCCGACGTCCGCGAGTCAAGCGCGCCCGTCGGCTCGTCCGCCAGGATTATCGAAGGCTTCGTTATCAGCGCGCGGGCTATCGCCACCCTCTGCTTCTGGCCGCCGGACAGCTCCCCGGGAAGGTGATGCGACCTGTCCGCAAGACCCATCCGCTCAAGCTGCTCCATCGCCAGGGCGTTGCGCTTGCTCCGCGACACCCCCTGGTAGAACAGCGGAAGCGCCACATTCTCAAGCGCGTTCTTGTAGTTGATGAGATTGAAGCTCTGGAACACGAAGCCTATCATTCGGTTGCGGTATTCCGCCGCACGGTTCTCGCTCAGATCGCGGATAAGCGTGCCGTCAAGACGGTACTCCCCCGAATCGTAGTTGTCGAGAATCCCGAGAATGTTCAGAAGTGTGGATTTCCCCGAACCCGAAGCGCCCATGATGCTCACAAGCTCCCCTTTCGCGATTTCAAGGTCGATGCCCTTGAGAACATGGAGCGGAACAGCGCCCGGGTAGGTCTTGTTTACGTCCCGTAGGCTTATCATTGTTGACATAGCTGTTGAATACGTGGCAATTACGCGTAATAGATGTAGATTTTTACTTTTTTCATCATATATGACGCACCTCGGCGCCCCAAAATTACACGTTTAAGATTTTTTTTATCGCTTTTTCCGAATGTTTTTATTATCTTTGAACCGTAATGCCAGAAATGCCCGTTCCTTCCGACGAGCTCGTCGGCCGCCTGAGAGACCCAAAAACCGTCCGTCAGGCATTCACTGAGGTGATTAATCTCTTCAGTGAGCCCCTCTATTGGCAGATCCGTCGTATGGTCCAGAACCACGACGACGCAAACGACCTCCTCCAGAACACCTTTATCAAGGCATGGAGCTCCATCGAGAACTTCCGGGGCGACGCCAAACTCTCGACTTGGCTCTACAAAATCGCAATCAACGAGAGCATTACCTTCCTCGCGCGTGAACGCAAGCGCGCGAACCTATCTCTTGACGACCAGGAAGCCGCACTCATAAACACCATCGAAGCCGACAAAGACATCGACGGCGACAGCCTCGCCCTCCGCCTCCGCCAAGCCGTGGCAACACTCCCCGAGAAACAGCGCCTCGTCTTCAACATGAAGTACTACGACGACATGAAATACGAGGCAATCTCCGAAATCCTCGGCACAACCGTCGGCGCCCTCAAAGCCTCCTACCACCTCGCCGTAAAAAAAATCGAGCAATTCTTCTCCGGCGAAGACTAAAAAAAGCAAAAAGCTCCCCGCCTTTCCCCAAGGCGCCAGCGAAGCGCCCGCGCCTCCCCCGCCGTCAGTTATCCGGAGGGCCGTTGCGAGGAAGCCCCGCCAAAACCATTTAACGGATTTTAACTTATATCCTCTTAAACCATCCTCCCCTTTCCGAGTCTTAAAAGTAAAACGGAGCCAAAAGGCTCCCATTCTCCTCTCTCTTAAGCAATCGAACAATGAAGCAAAGCACAGACATCCTCGACAAAGCCCGGCGCCGCGACGGCATGACAGTGCCCGAGGGCTATTTCGCCGATTTCTCCCGGCGAATGGCCGCTTCGTTGCCCGAGCGCCCCGAGCTCGAAAGCCCCGATTCCATCGCTGTTGCCGGCGCTCAGCGCTCTCTCTGGCAGAGAGTCCGCCCCTACATCTACCTCGCCGCAATGTTCGCCGGTATCTGGCTGATGCTCCAGCTCTTCACCCTGATCTCCCATCCAGGCGACCTCCGCCCAATGGACGCAAACCCCGTCATGGCCGAAGCCTTCAGCGACGACCGCTTCATGCTCGACTACATCGTCGAGGACGCCGGCGTCGACCAGTGGGACCTTATCGACGAAATGACCCAGGACGGCCTCATCGACAGCCTCGACTTCTCCGGCTTCATCGACCCCTCCACCCAGTCCATCAGTTTTGAAGAAGAAGAATGAAACAGAGGATTCTTATTTTCATCATAGCTCTTTTCGCCTTCTCGGCTCAGGCCCAGTCCCCCCAGCCGGACATCTCCGACGCAAGGCGCGAGAAATTCGTAGGCGAGATTCGGCAGTACAAGCACGACTACATCGCCAAGGAGCTTGACCTTTCACGCGAGCAGCAGAGAGATTTCTTCCCCGTATACGACGAGATGGAGGACAAAATCATGAAGCTCAACAGCGAGACCCGCGACCTCGAGCGAAAGATCATCGACAAACAGGACGCTTCCGACACCGAGATGGAAGCCGCCGCCCAGGCAATCTTCTCCCAGCGCCTCCGCGAAGGCGAAATCGAGCAGTCCTACTACGACAAATTCACCAAGATTCTGACTAACCGACAGATACTACGCCTCAAAAACACCGAACGAAAGTTCACCCAAAAACTGATGAAGCATCACCGGCGCTTCAACAAGCAGAAAGCCCGGTCGGATGCACAGACCCAACAAAAGTAATAAAGCAGCTCCCGGACCACGCTTCGCGGCACACTCCTCAACCATGAGGCCCTGCCGCAGCGTGGCCCGATTATGTTTTTAGACCTCACCCTATCCTTCAGCCAGTCATGCCTGTCCGCACCCCCGACGAAACCCTCAAGGCCGGATTCGACGCCGGTTCCCGCAAGGCCGCCCTCTCCGCTCCCGGCTCATTCGGCCGCTTCGCTCTCCTCTCTCTCCTCGCCGGCGCATATATAGCCCTCGGAGGCACCCTCTCCCTGATCGTCGGCTTCGGTTTCCCGGAGGCCACATCCGCCAACCCCTCCCTCCAGCGCCTCCTCAGCGGCCTCGTATTCCCCATAGGACTAATGCTCGTCGTCATCCTCGGCGCTGAGCTCTTCACAGGCAACAACGCCCTCCTCATGCCTCCCCTCTTCCAACGGAAAGTCTCCTTCGCCGACGTCGCCCGGAACTGGACCCTCGTCTGGCTCGGAAACTTCGCCGGTGCCCTCGCCGTGGCATATTTCATGGTCTACCTCTGCGGCCTCACAACCCCCGAGCCATACCACGGCGCCATCTGCCGCATGGCCGAGGCCAAAGTTTCGGCATCTCCATGGGTCATCTTCCTCAAAGGCATAGGCGCAAACTGGTGCGTCTGCCTCGCCGTCTGGCTCGCAATGTCCGGACGACACCTCGGCGAAAAGCTCATCGCCTGCCAGATTCCCGTTATGGCTTTCGTAATCCTCGGCTACGAGCACTGCGTGGCTAATATGTTCTTCATTCCCCTCGGCATGATGGAAGGCGCCCGCGTGGGCATCCTCGAAATGTTTACAGCCAACCTCCTCCCCGCCACCGTCGGCAACATCATCGGAGGCGCCGTATTCGTCGGATGCGTCCACTATTACCTCTATTACAAAAAACTCGACGCCTGATGGACACGCCCCGCTTCGACTTTGAAATCAGCCCCGAGCTCCGCACAGCCGCCCCCGACTACACCCTCATCGCCATCGAGGCAGACGGCATCGTCAACGCCCCCACCTCCGACGCCCTCTGGGACCTCATCTGCGCCGAAATGAAGGCCATCGCCACCTCCACAAAAATGGAGGAAGTCCGCCTCCGCCCCGCTATCGACGCCACGCGCCGCGCTTACAAGGCCCTCGGAAAAGAGCCCAACCGCTACCGCCCCTCCGCCGAGGCCCTCGCCCGGCGTGCCGTCAAAGGAATGGACCTATACCGCACCCTGACGGTCATAGACCTCGTTAACCTCATCTCCCTCCGCACCGGCATTAGCATCGGAGGCTTCGACGCCGACAAAATCGCCGGAACCCGCCTCGTATACGGTCGCGGACAGGCCGGCGAGCCATACGAAGCCATCGGACGCGGCCCCCTCAACATCGAGGGCCTCCCAGTCTGGCGCGACGCCCTCGGCGGCATCGGCACACCCACCTCCGACAACGAGCGCACCAAACTCACCCCCGACACCACCCGCGTCCTCCTCACCGTAAACCTTTACCACAAAACCACCGAAACCGAAATCCAAGCCCTCTCGGCAGATATAAGCGCCCTCCTCAGCCTCCACGCCGGCGCAAAAACCCTCCGCCGGATAATAATTTAACCCGGGGGTGCCTCAGCCCCGCCGCCCCCAAAGGCGCCGGCGAAGTGCCAGCGCCTCCCGCGGCGTCAGTTTGCCGGATGGAGCTTCAGTGTCGCGGCAAAAAAAAAGCCTATGAGGCCCCTCGGCCCCATAAGCCTCAATAAGCTTGCAAAGCAAGACCTTCTGACTTCAGAATTTCTCCTTCAGCATGTGCAGCGCGGCGGCGTAGTCCGGCTCCATCGTAATCTCATTCACCAGGTCGCGGTAGATAATCCTGCGGTCCTCGTCGATAATCAGCACGCAGCGAGCCAGAAGCCCTGCAAGCGGACCGTCGACAATCTGCAGACCGTACTCCTGCGCGAAAGCCGGCGAGCGGAAAGCCGAAGCCACAACCACATTGTCGAGCCCCTCCGCCGTGCAGAAGCGGCTCATCGCAAACGGAAGGTCCATCGACACGCAGATTACCACCGTGTCCTTCAGCTCCGAAGCCTCCTTGTTGAAGCGGCGCACCGAAGCCGCGCACACCGGTGTGTCAAGGCTCGGAAAAACGTTGAGCACTATCTTTTTACCCTTGAAGTCAGCTGAGCTGACATCATTCAGGTCCTTCCCGGCCAGATTGAACGCCGGAGCCTTCGACCCTACCACGGGCACCTCGCCATAAGTGTGGCACGGCTGCCCCTTGAAATAAATAGTTTCCATATATTGTCAGTGTGTTTGATTATTTCTCTGAATAATAAACACCCCAGCCGCCCCATTGTTCATCCCGTGCCCTCCTGTTTCTACTGTTCTCCTGTCCTGAACTCCACCCGCAGCGTGGTCTCCCCGCAATCCGTCCTCAGTCCGAACCTCGCCTTGAGCTTCCTCAGCACATCCCCGATCAGCATAAGCCCGAGACCCCGGTCCGCACGCTTCGTCGAGAAAAAAGGAGTGAACACCCGCGCCGACGCCTCAGCGCTCAGCCCCGGACCGTTATCGACAATCTCCAGTGTCCGCCCGTGTGCGCGCACAACTATCTCCCCGGCCCGCTCGCCTATGCTCTCCACCGCGTTCTTCACCCCGTTCACCATCACCCGCTCCATCAGCATCGGGTCAAGCCCGACAGTCTCCGCATCCCTCACCTCGACCCTGAAGCTCACGTTCTCCGGACACATCGCCCCGAGAAATCCCGCGCACCCGCGCGCGAACTCTCCGAGGTCCGTCGCCCGCAGTTCCGGCTCCGGAAGCTTCACCACGTCCGAATAAGCCTTCACAAAGCCCGTCAGCGCAAGACACGAACTCCGGCACGACCCTATCGCCTCCTCGACAAAAGAGTCCCCCGCGTGCATCGTCTCCAGCGACTCGAGCACGCTCACAACGCCCCCGAGCGTATTGTTCACCTCGTGCCCCATCGTCCTGACTATCTTATGGAAAAGTTCCGTCTCCGACCGCACTATCTCGTCCGTGATCCGCTCCACAAGATAGAAGCTCCGCCGGAACCCGCGGTCCATGAAGTGCATCCTCGTGCACATAAGCACCTGCGTCCCGTTTGGCCTAACCGTCCGCTGCTCCCCGTAACCTAGCTCCGCGAGCGTCTGGGCCACAGAGCCGTCAACAAGCTTCCTGAACGACGGATTGGTCTCCACTATCTCCCCGTCCAGACTGCACAGCGCCACACCCATCGGCGACGCCTCGATAAGCTTCGACAGGAAGGCGTTCTGCTCCTCGTTCTTCAGCCGCTCCGCCTTCATCGTACCCATCAGCGCGTTGAACAGGTCTACGACATCGTCCGCATCCTTGATGCCCACATGGCAGAGCCGGCTCGCGAAGTCCTGACTCCTGAGAAGGTCCATCCCGTTGCGGATGGCCCGCAGAGTCCCCGCAGTCGACCTCCGGTACAGAAGCAGCGCCCCAAGCGCCACCCCCGCGAAGGCCCAGACCCCCGCAGGCTTCCCCAGATAAAGCATCACCGTCAGGCCCGCAAGGCCCAGAACCGAAATCAGAAAATATAGACTGCTCCGCGACATTGATTTTTTTTATTTCAATCCGAACTTCTCCATCCGCCTGTACAGCGACTGGCGCGTGATTCCGAGCAGCTTCGCCGCCTCCGAGAGATTCCCGTCAGCCGTCCGCAGCGCCTTCGCTATCGCCTCGCGCTCCGTCTCGTCAAGTGTCCCCGGACGCGAGGCCTCCGCTGCGTCGGCAGCCCTCTTCAGCGCCGACCGTATCTTCGTCATGAAGTCCCGGTTGCTCCACGGCTTCGTCACGAAGTCCACTGCCCCGAGCCCCATCCCCTCCACTGCCAGCGGAACCGTGGCCCACGCCGAGAGCATGATTACCGGAACCTCCGGCGCCAGAATCCGGATGCCCTGAAGCATCTCTATCCCCTGCCGCCCTGTCGTGCTGATGGTCAGGTTCATGTCCAGTATCACCAGCTCCAGGTCCGCCCGGCGCACTGCCGCCATGGCCTCCTCTTCCGTGGAGACGGCCTCGAATTCCATCCCTGCCTGCTTCAGCATCAGACCTATCGACAGACGGATGGCACGGTCGTCGTCAACTATCAGAATCATGGCGCAAAGTTACTGAATTTTTACCAGTTTGTCAAAATCCGCGTTGATGTCGTGCGCCGACGAATAGTCGTACAGCGTCAGCGACCTCAGCTGGTACCAGTAGTTCCAGAACTTGTACAGCTGATTGATGTATTCCCGGCGCGAGCTGTCCTTGCTCGTCCGCGAGTCGTTCAGTTCCAGCGGCGAAAGCATCCCCACCATATACGTCTGCACGTTGGTGTCGTAGCGCCGCGCCGCGATGTCCTGCGCCCGCACCGCTAAGTCGAGCTGCTCCTGCTGGTTCGTGAAACGCTCCACAAGTATGAAAAGCTCCTGGTTGAAGTTCATCGTCTCCAGGCGTATCCGGCTCTCCGCAACCCTCCGCTTGCTCTCCGCCACCTTCACCTTCCCACGTCGCTTGCCCCAGTCCAGAAGGGGAATAGAGAACCCGATGGAAGCCACCTGGTTCGACCGCAGGCGCGAGTAAGCCCCGCCTATCTCCGGGTCCGTCCCCGAGTAGCCCAATTGCGCGAAAAGCTTGATTTCCCGAAGGTCACCCTTCGCCCGCGCTACCTCGTAGTCCGCCTCCAGTTGCGTCCTCAGCATCGTCTTCACGAATTTATTGTTCGCCATCGCACGCTCGAGCGCGTCCCCGTAGGCTATCTCCGCCTCCGGAACCTCCTCCGGCACCTCGGCCACGATTTCCACGTTCTCCCCGAGGTCCAGGAAGGCCCGCAGATTGAACATCGACGCCTTCAGCTCGCTCCGGTAGTCCGTCAGCGCCGACCGCGCGTCTATCACGTTCAGCTCCATCTGCAGGAGGTCGTTCCTGCTGATTTTGCCCATCTCCCGCTTCTCCTGCGCCACCGCGTACAGCTTCTCCGCGTTCTCGAGGTTCTGCGCCGCAATCGCCACGTTTTCCTTGCTCATCAGAAGGTTGAAGTAATAGTCCACAGTCGCCCGCGCCACGTCTTCCGTCGCGCTCAGAAACGCCGCCTTGGCCTCCGAGTATCGCACAGGCTCGATTTTCCGGTCCCACCTCATCGTGTTCACCCCGAACAGCGGCTGCTCTATGCTCAGCGCCACCGGGATAGTCATGAACCGGTTGTACTTCTCCCCGTCGAGCTGGCGCAGGAAGTCCAGCGACGAGCTCAGCGACACCTTGCCGCCCGTAAGAGCCACGTTCTGCGTCACGGCCAGTTCCCCCGTCGCCTGGAGCGTGTTCGTCCGCACGAAGGAATAGTCGCCGTTCTCGTTCATGTACGAGCTGTACTGCTTCGCGTAGGACGGCGCCGTGGCCTTGAAACTCAGCTCCGGCAGCTGGTCAGCCCGGAAGGTACGCCATTCCCAGTAGGCCGTCCTCAGCTCGTCAAGCGCCACCGCCGCGTCCACGCTCCTCACCCGAGCCATCGCTATCGCGTCGTCGAGCGTGAGCCGCACCGTGTCCGAAGGGGCCTCCTGACCCTGGACGCTCAAGGCGCCCAGGACCATGGCCACAAGGATTATTGTTATCGTCAACATTCTTTCTTACTGGTCTTTTAGTGCTTCCGCAGGATTGATTTTCATTGCCTTCACCGCCGGGAACCATATGCCCCCCGCTATCATCAGCCCGAGGGCTCCGACCGCAGCCGCGAACATCGTCCACGGGAGCCACGCCGGCACTCCCATCCCGACCTCTTCCTCGATATTCACCTGCCCGAGCAGAAGCGCCCCGAGGCCCGCAATAGGTATGGCCGCGAAGAAGAGCATCAGCATTCCCTCGCCTAAGAGCCGCCGCAGCAGGTCGCCGCGCGTCGCACCGTTCACTCTCCGAAGGGCCAGTTCCGGTATCCGCTGCTGCGTCTTGTACCAGAAGGAGCCTAAGAAGCCTAAGAACACGGCCACCATCACGAACAGCGCTCCCGCAGTCAGATTCCTTATCGTCGTGCTTATGGTCAGGTGCGCCGCGTCGCGTCTCTGCTCTATGCTCTGGAGATTGGAGATGTACACGTTCCCGAACTCAAGGTCCTCCGATTTAAGCGATTCCATGAATTCCCGGCCTTTCCCGGGCTTCACGCGGATGGCAATCTGGTCCGGAAACCATGTGTTGTTATTGATTATCACCCCGCGGAACAGCGGCTCGTAGTCCGAGCGGCGGATGCCCTGGATGATGGCTCCGATATGCACAGTCCTTGTCGAGTCCCAGTCCCAGAATACTTCTTTCCCGCGCCATTCCTCCGGATTGCACTCCTCCGAGGGAGTTTCCAGAAGAGATATCAGGGTTTTGCCGTCGGCTATCATCTGCGCAAGTTCTTCGGTAGTCTCCCCGTTGATGCCCGTCAGACGTATCGTCCGCACAAAGTCCGGCGACATATTGCGGCAGTTGCCCATGTAGGTCTGCTTCCATCCGTTGATGTGCGCCGCGAGCCTGTTCCCCGAATAGTTGTAGCTGTAAGGCAAGGCATTGTTGCCCGCTCCGGCCATCTCCACATTCGGATTGTTCCTCAGGTTCGCGATAAGCGTCTCCAGGTCCGTCCACTCGTTGTGCGCCGAGTCAGGGTATTCCACATGCGTCGTCGCATCCTTGTCTATGGTCCACAGGTCGCCGTTGTAGACATCCGTCAGGTCGTAGCCCTGCGGCTCCTGATGGATCAGCCCCAGCATCCCGAATACAAGGAAGATGGCCCAGAGCACAAGGCCCACGATTACGAGCTCGACGCCCATCCATAAGTTGCTGCGCCATTCGTTGCGCATCTGCTGTATAAGTTTGCGTTTCATATCTTTACTTCGCGTTTATGGCGTTCACCGGGTTTACTCGCGCCGCCTGCCATGCCGGTATCGACGCGCTGATAAGGTTCAGTATGAAGCAGGCCCCGAATGCTATGCCTGTTGTTTTCAGGTTCAGAATCATCGAAAGCGCCGGTCGGACCGCGTCGCCGTCCTCGGTCGTGTACAGGCCGTCGTAGAACAGCGCGAACAGCACGCCCGCTCCAAGTCCGATTAAGCCCCCGGCAAGCGTCACCATCAGGTTCTCCGTGATGATGTCCCTGATAATCCGCCCCTTCGTGCAGCCGAAGGCCCTGCGCACGCCTATGTCGCTGATTCTCCGGCGCAGACGGCTGTGGAGCATGCTGCTCAGGTTGATGGCCGGTACGAGAAGGAGTACCGCGTAGATAATCCAGTTCAGTATTTTCTCATTCGTGTTGTCGGGCGTCGTGTTGCTCCCGCTCAGACCCGTGGCCACCGTCTCCTGGTCGAAGGGCGAGCCGTGGTACACCGTGTTCCGCCCTTCCGGAGCCATCTCCGTGTCGGCCTGCGCGTAGCGGGCCTTAACCTGCGAGCGCACGCTCTCGAAATCGACGCCTTCCTTCACTAACAGCGCCGCGCAGAACGGGCCCATGCCCATATCGGAATAGTCCTCGCTCCCGTCTGTGTGGATCGGCACGAAAACTTCGCCGAAGGCCATCGTCGCCAGACGCGAGGCGTCTTTAACAACCCCGATAACCTCGAAATCGTTGTGGTCCAGAAGGAAATGCTGGCCTACGGCATGTTCGCCGCCGAAGAGTCTCCGCGCCGTGCCTTCGCTCACCACGGCCACCCGGCTGTTAGCCTCGATTTCCTCCGGCGTGTAGTAGCGCCCCGCAAGGAGCGGGTATTCGTAGATGCGCCAGAAAGCCTCGTCTGTCTTTCGCACAGACCCCGAGAAGGCTTCCCCGGTCGTGCCCTTCAGGTCGTAGTTGTCGATGTCCTTGTGCATGAAGCTCACCTCCTCGACGCCCTCTAAGTTGCTGTACAGCTGTTTGGCGCGGTCGTAGCCTATGCTCGCCGAGCTGCTGTTGCCCGACGCGGGCTCCTCAACGTGGAAGAAGCATCCGTAGAGCATACGCTCCCTGTGCGTCTCCGGCGCGAAGGGTATCAGGTAAACCTGCTGAAGCATTACAACCGTCATTATCAGGAAAATCGACAGCGCCGTGCCTATTATCGTCACCCAGGCTATCACCGGCTGGGTGCGCATGTCGTATATGATTTGTCGTAGATTGTTGTTCATGTCTCTTGTCCTTTAGGAGATTACTCGCCCGTCGAAGAAGCGGATGATGCGGTCAGTCTGCTGGGCCTGCTGCTCGTTGTGCGTCACCATTACGATCGTGATACCGTCTTCCTTATTCAGCTTGTGGAGGAGCTCCATCACCTCGGCGCCCATCTTCGAGTCCAGGTTGCCCGTCGGTTCGTCAGCAAGCACTATCCGCGGACGCCCCACGATGGCCCTCGCGATGGCCACTCGCTGGCACTGCCCGCCGGAGAGCTGTGACGGTAGGTGCTTCCGCCTGTGCGCTATCCCGAGGCGCTCCAGAACCTCTCCGACGCGCTCCTTGCGCTCCGGGGCCCCGCCGGAACGGTAGTCCAGAGGAAGCTCCACATTCGCCTCCACGTTCAGCGACGGTATAAGGTGGAAGCTCTGGAACACGAAGCCCAGGTTCTGGTTCCTGAACGCCGAGAGCGCCGAGTCGCCGAGTGTCCCGCAGTCCGTGTCGAGCAGGCGCACACTCCCCGCCGTCGGCTTGTCAAGCAGGCCGATGATGTTCAGAAGTGTCGACTTTCCGCAGCCCGACGGACCCATGATGCTCACGAATTCCCCTTCCTCGATGCTGAGGTTCACATTCTCGAGAGCCGTTGTCTCGATTTCCTTAGTGCGGTAAACCTTGCTGATACCGCTGAGTTCAATTAATGCCATATGCTGTGCCTTTTTTGTGTTTATTTCTTTACCTTCAGTTTCTTATACTTCTCTAATGCCCCGAGGTCCGCAAGTGCCACGCGCTCCCCGGGTGCGATGCCGCTCACAACCTCCACATACTTGCGGTTACTGTCGCCCAGCGACACCTTTCGCCTCTCCAGCTTCCCGGGCTCGCTCTCCACGAACAGCGTGTACTCCCCGGGGCCCTTGAAATAACTCCCCGTCGGAATCAGCACCGCCTCGTCCTTGTAGCCGTAGTTCACGTAAACCTGAACGCGCACCCCGGGACGCAGCCGTGGATTCGACGCGTCCGAAAGCGTGATTGTGAACGGAACAGCCCCCGACGTCGACTGTGGCTCAACATTCGCCACACTCCCGTCGAGCTCTATGCTCCCAAGACGCACCGTGGCCGTTGCTCCCGGCTTTACCTTGTAGGAGCTCCCCTCCGGAACCTCCGCGTCGACGCGGAACGAACTCAGGTCGCCCACAACCGCGATTTTCTCGCCCGTGGCCACCGTGCTGCCTATGCTGTTTTTCAGGAAGGTGAGCACCCCGTCGTGCGGCGCAGGAATCTGACCACGCGAGAGCGTCTCCTCCATCAGCGCCATGTCGCGCGCTGAGTTCCCGAGCTCAAGAGCCGTCGCCCCCTCGAGGTCAGCGAGCCGCTCGCGCTCGTTCACGATGCGACGCCTGAGCCCTTCGAGCTCGAGCTTTCCCGTGGCATAGGCCGTCTCCGCCTGACGCACGCGGTCGCCCGTTCCCGAGCCTATGCTGTCAAGGCGCTTCTCATTCTCGACCTCGATGCCAAGACGGTTCACCTCCATCTCCTTGATGCGAGTCTGCATCTCCAGGTCCGCCAGCGCCGAGCGGTTGCTCAGCTTCAGCTGACGAAGCTGACTCTGCTTGATCTGATAGGCGTCCCGCAGGTTCTGATATTGAGCGTCAGCCTCCCCGAGGTCAAGCCTCATCAGCGGCATCCCCGCCCGCACACTGTCGCCCGGACGGGCATATACCTCTAAAATCCGGCTCGCCACCGGCGAGTTGATAATTTCCTGAAACGCAGGCTCCAGGCGCCCCGAAGCCGCCACGGCAGTCTCCAGCGGACCCGAAGTAGCGGCCTGAAGATTCAGGTCCCCCTCCCTCACGCTCTTCCCGCCGAGAGCAAAAATACCCGCGCCGACAACGACAGCCGCCCCGAGCACCCACGCCCCGGCCTTCAACAGCCCCCGGCGCTTGTTCCTTTTAAGTTCTTCCTGAGATAAAATCTTGTCCATAGGATTTCCAAATTTTCTGATGCAAAATAACAAAAAAACCGCGCCCCAAATCAACCTCACCTAAAAATCAACAACTTAAAGCCCCTCCAACTGTCCAAAATCGTACACCAGACAAAAAAAGCAAGAAAAGCCCCCTTCCAAAAGGCGCCTGCTAAGCGCCCGCGCCTCCCCGCCCCGCAAAGGCCCCGGGCGTCAGTTATCCGGATGGAGGTTCAGTGCCGCGGCAAAATAATTCTAAATTCAAATCCCCTCTATTGCCGCCTCCAAGTTTTTTTTGTATTTTTGCGCAAAATTGTGCCGGAAAAACCGGCATGCTCTCATTTCTTATATAAAAACAGCGTGGATACCAAGTACATTTTCGTCACCGGAGGCGTTGTGTCCTCTTTAGGTAAAGGAATTATCTCCTCTTCCCTTGCTTGCCTCCTCAAGGCCCGGGGCTACAGAGTCACTATCCAGAAATTCGACCCCTACATCAACATCGACCCCGGCACGCTTAACCCCTACGAGCACGGCGAGTGCTACGTCACCGAAGACGGACACGAAGCCGACCTCGACCTCGGACACTACGAACGCTTCACAAACGTCCGCACCTCCCGCGCAAACAACGTCACCACAGGCCGAATCTACCAGAGCGTCATCGACAAAGAGCGCCGCGGCGACTACCTCGGTAAAACCGTCCAGATCGTCCCCCACATCACCGACGAAATCAAACGAAACGTCAAGCTCCTCGGAAACACCGGAAAATACGACTTCGTCATAACCGAAATCGGCGGTACCGTCGGCGACATCGAATCCCTCCCATTCCTCGAGAGCGTCCGTCAGCTCCGCTGGGAACTCGGCCAGAACAGCCTCTGCATCCACCTCACATACGTCCCCTACATCCGCGCCGCCAAGGAGCTCAAGACAAAGCCCACCCAGCACTCCGTCAAGAACCTCCAGGAGCTCGGAATCCAGCCCGACATCCTCGTCCTCCGCACCGAGAAGGACATCCCCGCAGACATGCGGCGCAAAATCGCCCTCTTCTGCAACGTCGCCCCGGACTCAGTAATCCAGAGCATCGACGTCAACTCCATATATAAGGTGCCCCTGAAGATGCACGAGCAGCACCTCGACGAAATCGTCCTCCGCAAGACCGGAGTCACACCCGAGGGCGAGCCCCACATGGCCCCCTGGCTCGATTTCGTGGCCAAGCTCGACTCCGCCACCGAACCCGTCGACATCGCCCTCGTCGGCAAATACGTCGAGCTTCAGGACGCGTACAAGAGCATCAGCGAAAGCCTCTTCCACGCCGCCACATACGCCGGACGCAAGCTAAACCTCGTCTACGTCCACTCCGAGAAGCTCGCCCCCGAAAACGTCGCCGAAAAGCTCGCCGGCATGGACGGCGTCATCATAGCCCCCGGATTCGGCCAGCGCGGAATCGAAGGCAAGTTCACCGCCCTCCGCTGGTGCCGCGAGAACGACATACCCACATTCGGAATCTGCCTCGGCATGCAGTGCATGGTCATCGAGTTCGCCCGAAACGTCCTCGGCCTCGAGGACGCCAACTCCACCGAGATGGACACCAAGACCCCGCACAACGTCATCGACCTCATGGAGGAGCAGAAAAGCATCTCCAACCTCGGAGGCACCATGCGCCTCGGTGCTTACGACTGCACCCTCCGCGAAGGCTCCCGCGCCGCTCAGGCTTACGGTACGACCCACATCAGCGAACGCCACCGCCACCGCTTCGAGTTCAACAACGACTACCGCGAGCGCTTCGAGCAGGCCGGAATGGCCTGCGTCGGCGAGAACCCCGCCACTAAGCTCGTCGAAGTCGTCGAAATCCCCGGCAAACGCTGGTTCATCGGAACACAGTACCACCCCGAGTACTCCTCCACCGTCCTATCCCCCAATCCCATCTTCCGCTCATTCATCGACGCCGCAATCGCATACCGCGACGAACGCCTCGCCAAGAAATAAGAGACCGCTAACAACGACAATAAATTCCACGAAATGGACAAATCCACCCTTACCGGACTGCTCCTCATGGCCGCCGTTATGTTCGGCTTCATGTACCTCAACAAGTCCAAGACCGAAGACGCTGCCCCCTCTGGCACCGACAACGTCGAGGCCGTCACCTCCGACACCCCCGCTGAACTCCTCGCCTTCGCTCCCGGCGACAGCGCTTCCCTCGTAAGCGCCCTCCGCAGCGTCGGCTCGCCCGACGGCGACGGAGCCTTTTCCTATAAGAACGGCCCCCTCGACCTCCGCTACAGCCCCGAGACAGGTCTTCAGGGCACCTTCGCCTCCGACAGCTCCTACACCGACGTCCGGGCCCTCCTCAGCGGACGCACTGTCCTCGAAGGACCCTCTCAGCTGAAAGCCGTCCGCGCCGTCCGCGACCTCATCGACCGCACCGCCAAGTACCAGGGCTTCGCCAAGTACCTCGACGGCGACAGCCGCGACATCACCCTCGAGAACGACCTCATCCGCGTCAAAATCGCCTCACGTGGCGCAATGATTCAGGAAGTTACCCTCAAGAACTACCGCTCTGAGGTCCATGGCGACTCCGCCCTCGTCACCCTCTTCACACCCGAAACCGACAGCTACTCCTTCCGCTTCAACACCGCAGACCAGCGCATCGACACCCGCGACTTCAACTTCGCCGTAAAGGCCGAGGCCGACTCCGCCGTCATGCTCACCCTCGAGCCCGCCCCCGGTGCTTCCTGGGGCATCCGCTACACCCTCGCTCCCGACTCCTACGTCGTCGGCATGGAAATCATCCAGAACGGAATGGCAAAAGTCCTCCCCGCAAGCACCGCCAACATCGACTTCGACTGGCGCCAGCGAATGGTCCGCAACGAGCAGGGACGCACTTTCGAGGAGCGTAACTCCTCCGTGATGTACAAGTACGTCGGCGACAGCCCCGAAGAGCTCAACAGCGGAAAGGACGACGACAAGGACCTCAACGGTAAAGTCCGCTGGGTGGCATTCAAGAACCAGTTCTTCTCCTCCCTCCTCGTCGCCCGCACACCCTTCGCCACAGCCACCCTCGTGTCCTCGCCCCTCAAGGGCAACCCCATGTACCTCAAGGACATGAGCATGGCCGCAACCCTCCCCTACACAACCGCCGACGGTTCCGCCGCACGCTTCGACTTCTACTTCGGCCCCAACGACTATCCCCTCCTCTCCTCCCTCGAAGAGACCCTCTGCCCCGACGAGGACCTCTCCCTCACCCGCCTCATACCCCTCGGCTGGGGAATTTTCCGCTGGGTCAACGTAATCCTCATCATCCCCGTCTTCACCTTCCTCGGTAAGTTCATCTCCAGCTACGGCCTCATAATATTCCTCCTCACCGTCTTCATCAAGCTCATCCTCTTCCCCTTCACATTCAAGAGCTACAAGAGCCAGGCCCGCATGCGCATCCTCGCCCCCGAAGTCAAGGAAATAAACGACAAGTACCCCGGAAACGAGAACGCCATGCTCCGCCAGCAGAAGACCATGGAACTCTACTCCCGCGCAGGCGCAAGCCCCTTCTCCGGCTGCCTCCCCATGCTCCTGCAGATGCCCGTGCTCATCGCCATGTTCTCATTCTTCCCCTCGGCTATCGAGCTCCGCGGTCAGAGCTTCCTATGGGCCCACGACCTCTCCGCCCCCGACTCAATCCTCACCCTCCCCTTCTCCATTCCCTTCTACGGCAACCACGTAAGCCTCTTCTGCCTCCTGATGACGGTAGTCAACGTCATCTACATGACCATCTCAATGCAGAACCAGCCCGGCGGGCAGTCGATGCCCGGAATGAAAATCATGACTTACGCCATGCCCGTCATGTTCCTCTTCATCTTCAACGACTACGCTTCCGGCCTCAGCTACTACTACTTCCTCAGCCTCCTCATCACCATCCTCCAGACCTGGCTCACCCGCAAGTTCATCGACGAGGACAAAGTCCGCGCCGAAATGGCAGAAAATGCCAAAAAGCCCCGCAAGAAGTCCGGCTTCATGGCCCGGCTCGAAGAAGCACAGCGCCAGCAGCAGGCCGCCCTCCGCGCCCAGCAGAAAAAAGGGAAGAAGTAACGAGAAAAAAATGACCTCAGACAACAAGAGTACGATTCGGCGCCTAAGGAGAGTCTTTCCTCACAATGAATCAAAGACTCTCCGTGCGCCCAATCTCATAACCATCAGTGTTATCAAAGCGCTTGAAAGCAGTGACACAATCAAATGCCGGGATTTCAACGAATACATTAGACTTGTAAATAGCGAACTTCCGGATTGACAGAAGGCGTTGCTGAACTACGAAATCAATTATCGAATTGTAGGGACGCACGGCTCGTGCGTCCTGATAACCAGCTAAGGTCCAAGACATTACAAACAAACACACGAACCGTGCGTCCCTACAGTTCTAAGGTTTGCAACACCCTCACTAACTTAACGTGCCCCCTACGGAACTCCGTTTAACTTTCCCCGCTTGCTTTTTGCGGGGATTTTTTGTAATTTTGTGCTGTTTATACCCCTTTCATCATGAGCGAAACGACAAACACTAAAAAAGAAATAGTACTCAGCGGAATACGCTCCACTGGTAACCTCCACCTCGGCAACTACTACGGCGCCCTCCGCAAGTTCGTCAAAATTCAGGACGACTACGACTGCAACTTCTTCGTGGCCGACCTCCACAGCCTCACCACTCACCCCGACCCCAAGATTCTCCACGCTAACGTCAAGAGCATCCTCGCAGAATACCTCGCCGCAGGCATCGACCCCGAAAAGGCAACGATATTCGTCCAGAGCGACGTCCCCGAAATCTCCGAGATGTACCTCCTCCTAAATATGCACGCAGGAGTCGGCGAGCTCATGCGCACTGCCTCCTTCAAGGACAAGGCCCGCAAAGCCCTCGGAATCGGCGTCCCCGAAGGCGGTGACGACTCCGACGAAGCCTTCGAGAAGCAGATTATCGGCAACGAGACAAACAACAAGCGCGTAAACGCCGGCCTCCTCACATACCCCGTACTCATGGCCGTGGACATCCTCATACAGAAGGCCACGAAAGTCCCCGTCGGAAAGGACCAGCTCCAGCACCTCGAGCTCACACGCCGCTTCGCCCGCCGCTTCAACTCCTTCTACGGCGTCGACTTCTTCCCCGAGCCCACCGACTTCGACTTCGGAGGCGCACCCGTAAAGGTCCCCGGCCTCGACGGCTCCGGAAAGATGGGCAAGAGCGAAGGCAACTGCATATACCTCATCGACGAGCCCAAGGCCCTCCGCAAGAAAGTGATGCGCGCCGTCACCGACGAAGGCCCCCAGACCCCCAATTCCCCCATGAGCGAGCCCGTCGCAAACCTCTTCACCCTCCTCGAACTGACATCCACTCCGGAAGTCGTCAAGCACTTCCGCGACGCATACGCCGACTGCTCCATCCGCTACGGCGACCTCAAGAAACAGCTCGCCGAAGACATCCTCGCCGTCACAAACCCCATCCGCGAGCGCATCGCCGACATCGCCGCCGACGACGCCTACATCGGACGCGTAGTCCGCGAAGGAGCTGAAAAAGCCCGCGCCCGCGCCGCCGAGACCCTTGCCGGAATGAAACAAATAATGGGCTTCAAAAAATTCTACTAAACCCATTCAGCCGCCCCCCAAGGCGCCAGACAGCGGCCGGCCCCCCGGCCCGCCCCCGAAAGGCGCCAGCGAAGCGCCCGCGCCTCCCGGCCGCAAAGGCCCCCGGCGTCAGTTCTCCGGATGGAGGTTGAGTGCCGCGTCAGACAGCCGGAGGGCAGTTGCGTGGAAGCCCAGCCTGCCCTCAAAAATTCAAAATTCTCAGCTCGTGGAAGAATCCTCGCTTAGACTCAGTCAGGAGCAGAAGCTCCAGCAGCGCTTGTCGCCGCAGCAGGTGATGTTCGGTCGCCTGCTGGAGATGTCTGCGCCGGAAGTCGAGGACGAAGTGCTCCGCGAAGTCGACGACAACCCGGCCCTCGAGGTCCTCGACCCCTCCGCCGAAGCCCTTCCCGACCCCGAAAGCGACTTCAACGAAACCGCCGAGGAGCTCCAGCGCGCCGACTACGCCAGCAGCGACGACGTCCCCTTCTATTCCGACGACTCCTGCCCGCGCCGGAGCGCCGCAGACCCCGGATTCGACCCCATGAGCATCGCCGAGGCCGAGGATGCCGAGGAAGGCTCCCTAAACGCCGCCATGACCGCACGCCTCAGCGACCTCGACCTCTCCGACGACGACCGCCTCATCGCCGAGTACATCATCGGCAACCTCGACGACAACGGATACCTCCCCCGCACCCTGACCGCCATCGCCGCCGACATCGCCGCCGTCGAAGGCTCCGAGGCCGACGTCGACAGCGTCCGACGCGTCTTCGCTCTTATCCGCACCCTCGAGCCAGCCGGAATCGCCGCCGTCGACCTCCGCGACTGCCTCCTCCTCCAGCTCGACCGCATGGAGCGAACTCTCCCCCAGCGCGTCGCACGCGAAATAATCGCCGACAACTTCGACCTCTTCTCCAAAAAGCACTTCGACCGCCTCCGCGGGCGCCTCGGAGTCGACGCATCCCTCATGCAGGAGGCCCTGAACCTCATCCGCGGACTCAACCCCAAGCCCGGAGCACTCCTCGGAGGCAGCTCCGCCGCCGACCGCGCGAGCCACATAGTCCCCGACTTCTCCGTCGAGCGCCGCGGAGCCGACGGGCCTTTCACAGTCAGCCTCCTCAACCGCACCCCCGAGCTGGCAATCGAGCGCAGCTTCATGCCTTCCGACACCGACGAGAGCGCCCGCACCGCCAACGCCACCGCCGCCCGGAACATCCGCGAGGCCCAGGCTTTCATCCGCAAGAAACACGACGAGGCCGCCCTCTTCATCCGGATGCTCGGCGACCGCAGCCGCACACTCCTCGCCGTGATGGAGGCAATCGTCCGCCGCCAGCCCGACTTCTTCAGCTCCGGCCGCACGACCGACCTCCGCCCAATGATTCTCAAGGACATCTCCGCCGACACGGGCTTCGACATCTCCACCGTCTCCCGCGCAACCTCCGGAAAATACGTCCTCACCCCCCATGGCACCTTCCCCCTGAAGCTCTTCTTCAACGAGCGTCCCAAGGCCGCCGAAGACGCCTCATCCCACCGCATCCTCGAAGTCCTCCGCTCCATTATCGAAGCCGAGGACAAGCAGCACCCCCTCAGCGACGAAGCCCTCAAGGACGAGCTCGTCCGCCGCGGGTTCGACATAGCGAGACGCACCGTCGCCAAGTACCGCGAGCGCCTCGGCCTCCCCGTCGGACGCCTCCGCAAAAATTTCTGACCCATATGGATGAACAGACAAGTATCTCCGCCCCGACGCCGCCCAGCGACAGCAAAGGGCTCCTACGCGCCGCCCACATCATCAGCGACGTCCTTTCGCCCATGCTCGTGCCCACGGTAGGCATGATTATGGCAATGACCCTCACCGGTCTCGTCGTCCTCCCCGTGTCCACGCGCCTCGGCTCCACCCTCGGGGTCTTCTTCATAACATGCCTCCTGCCCATGCTCTACATCTTCATACTGATGAAGACAGGCAAGGTCTCCGACGTGTCGATTTCCAATCCCCGCGAGCGCACCCTCCCGTTCATCGGCACCATCATCTGCTACCTCGGCGCCGCATTCTACGTCCTCACCCTCCACGCTCCCGTCTGGCTCATGGTCTTCTTCATCGGAGCGGCCCTGACGGCGGCTATCGCCATGGCCATCACCCACTGGTGGAAAATCAGCGCCCACACCTCCGGCCTCGGAGGCCTCGTAGGCATCATCTGCTGGCTCGCCTGGAAAGGGATGTTCGTCGTAAGCCCGATGTCCGTGGTATCCGTAGCCATCATCCTCCTGGGTTGCATGGCCTCCGCGCGCCTCATCCTCGGCCACCACACCCTCGGACAGACCGCCGTCGGCGCCTTCCTCGGCGTAGCCGTAGAATTCGGCCTCCTCTGCCTCCTCGGCGTCCCGGCCCTCAACAGCTGACCGCCCGGCAAAATCAGCTAAAGCAGCTAACTTAGCTAACTCAGCTAAAAAACTCTAAGCTCTAAATTATAAACTGAAATATGTCCCCTCTCGTCAGCATCATCATGGGAAGCACCTCCGACCTTCCCATCCTGCGCAAAAGCGCCGATATACTCGAACAGCTCGAAATTCCCTTCGAGATGCACGCCCTGAGCGCGCACCGCACACCCCGCGAAGTCGAAAAATACGCCTCCGAAGCCGCCGGACGCGGCATCAAGGTGATTATCGCCGCCGCCGGCATGGCCGCCGCACTCCCCGGAGTCATCGCCGCCCTCACCCCCCTGCCTGTCATCGGCCTCCCCATCGCCTCGACCCTCTCCGGCGTCGACGCCCTCTGCTCCATCGTCCAGATGCCCCCGCAGATTCCCGTAGCCACAGTAGGCATCAACGCCGGCGCCAACGCCGCCGTCCTCGCCGTGCGCATCCTCGCCCTCGGCGACAAGGAAATCGCCTCCCGCTACGCCGCCTTCTGCTCAACCCTCTCGCAGAAAGTGGTGAAGGCCGACGCCGAACTCGCAGCCCTCGAAGGTTACAAATATAAGGTATGAGCAGATACAACTACAGCCGCCGGCAGACCCTGCGCGTGCCCGTAGGCACCACGGCCATCGGCGGCAGGGAGCCCCTGAGGCTCCAGTCAATGACCAACACCCCTACCCTCGACACCGAAGCGAGCGTCGAGCAGTGCGAGCGCATAGCCCGCGCGGGCGCCGACCTCGTGCGCCTCACCGCCCAGGGCGTCAGCCATGCCCGCAACCTCGGCAACATCCGCCGCGAGCTCCGCGCCCGAGGAATCGCGACACCCCTCGTGGCCGACATCCACTTCAACCCTGCCGCGGCCTTCGCCGCCGCCGAGGAGGTCGAGAAAGTGCGCATCAACCCCGGCAACTTCGTCGACCCGGGCCGCACATTCAAAAAGCTCAGCTACACCGACGAAGAGTACGCCGCCGAAATCGGCCGCATACGCGAGAAACTCGTGCCCTTCCTCGCCCTCTGCCGCGAGCACGGCACCGCCATACGCCTGGGCGTCAACCACGGCTCCCTCTCCGACCGCATCATGAGCCGCTACGGCGACACCCCCGCCGGAATGGTCGAGTCCGTGATGGAATTCCTGCGCATCTGCCGCGAGGAAGGCTTCGACAATGTGGTGATAAGCATCAAGGCCTCGAATGTGGTGGTTATGACAGCCACAGTGCGCCTTCTCGTCGAGACTATGGACGCCGAGGGAATGCGCTACCCCCTCCATCTGGGCGTCACCGAGGCCGGCGACGGCGAGGACGGACGCGTGAAGTCCGCCGTGGGCATAGGCTCGCTCCTTGCCGACGGCTTCGGCGACACCATCCGCGTGAGCCTCAGCGAGGCCCCCGAGGCCGAGCTCCCCGTGGCCCGCGAGCTCGCCGACCACATCCGCACAATAGCCGAAGCGCCCGAAATCCAGGGACCCGGCAAGCCCGCGGGTCAGAAATACGACGAGCGCCGCCCCTCCCGCGAGGTAACAGGCATAGGCGCCGACAAGCTTGCCGTCGGCGGCTCCAACCAGCCCGCAATCGTCGGCCTCGACTTCCCGGCTGAAGCAATCCCCGCGGGTGTAAAAGTCCTCTCTTCCTCCCACGCCAACCGCATCGGCCACATCCGCGCCCAGATCGACGCCCTCGGCGACTCCACGGAGCCCGTAATCATCCGTCTGAGCTACCCCGCCGACATGGCCCCGGGACGCGTGGCCCTCGCGGCCGCCACCGACTTCGGCGCCCTCCTTCTCGAGGGCTACCGCGACGGCATCTGGCTCGAGGCCCCCTCCCTGACGAAGGACCAGGCCGACTCCCTGGCGCTGACCATCCTCCAGGCCACGCGCACACGCATCTCCCGCACCGAGTTCATAGCCTGCCCGGGCTGCGGACGCACCCTCTTCGACCTACCGACTGTCCTGGGCGAAATCAAGGCAGCCTGCTCGCATCTCAAAGGCCTGAAAATCGGCGTAATGGGCTGCATCGTCAACGGCCCCGGCGAGATGGCCGACGCCGACTACGGCTACGTTGGCGCCGCCGCCGGCCACGTCAGCCTCTACAAGGGCAAAGAGTGCGTTCTGAAGAACATCCCCGCCGGCGAGGCCCTTCCGCGCCTGATTGAGCTGCTGAAGGCCAACGGCGACTGGAAAGACCCCGAATGATGAGGCGCGAGGAAGAAACAGCCGTCGAAGACCTCGGCCGGGGCCTGCGCCTCGTCTACCGCCACTCGCGCGACGCCCGTGCGGGCATCCTCGGCGTGGCCGTTCGCGCCGGAAGCGCCAACGACGGCCCCGGCCGCGAGGGCCTGGCGCACTTCGTCGAGCACACCATCTTCAAGGGCACGGCCCGGCGCTCGTCCTGGCACATCATCAACCGCATGGAGGCCGTGGGAGGCGAGCTGAACGCCTATACCACAAAGGAAGAGACCGTAGTCTACACCGTCTTCCCCTCCGGCGAGGCTTCGCGCGGCGCCGAACTCGTCGCCGACCTTATCGTGAACTCCCGTTTTCCGGAAAAGGAACTCGCCAAAGAGCGCGAGGTAGTGGCTGACGAAATAGACTCCTATCTCGACACGCCTTCCGAGGCCGTCTTCGACATCTTCGAGGACCGGCTCTTCGCCGGCAGCCCTCTGGGCCACAACATCCTGGGTACACGCGCCTCGCTCGAGGGCTTCACTCCCGAAGTCTGCCGCGGCTATCTCGCCGCCAACTATGTGCGGCGCAATCTGGTGGTGTTCTACACCGGTTCGCGGCCCCTTGCCGAAATCCGCCGCATAGCCTCGCGGTATTTCGGGACCGTTCCCGACGGCCCGGTGCCACCGCGCGAGGCCACCGACATCCTACCCGAGGCCCCGCGCTTCGACGCGACGGAAAACATCGCCTCGCATCAGGCCCATACCGTAATCGGCGCCCGGATGCCGGGCCTATATGAAGAGGGGCGCCACGCCGTGGCACTCCTGGCCAACATCCTCGGCGGACCGGGAATGAACTCCCTGCTGAACGTCGAGCTGCGCGAGCGCCGCGGCCTCGTCTACTCCGTCGACGCCTCGACTGCCATGTTCTCGGGCGCCGGCGCGCTGTGCGTCTACTATGGCTGCGACCCTGAGGACAACGCCCTCTGCCGGCGCCTGTGCCTCGACACCATCCGCCGGGTTGCCGACGGCGCCCTCACCCCCCGCCGCCTCGAGGCGGCGAAGAAACAGTATCTCGGCCAGCTTCTGATAGCCGGAGAGAACAGTGAAAACCGCATCCTCTCGGCGGCGCGGGCCGTTCTTTTCCGCGGAAAAGCCGCGAAGGCCTCCGAGACGACGGAAGCCATACGCTCCGTCACCGGGGAGACCCTCGCGTCCCTTGCAAAAAAATTTCTTGACGAGGCCTCGGTGATTACGCTAAGGTAATCACTCAAGCACGAGCATCGTCCAATATTCCAGCGACGGCAGGGTCACTCTGAGCGAGCGGCCCTGTTGTGTGAATTCCAGCTCGCGGGCCACGCCGGCGCATTCGTCGGGCGTGGCGGCCCAGACCTTCGACACCATGCGGTCGCAGTCGATGTCGAGCGCCACATTCTCAATCCTTTCAGGCCGGGGCATATCCCCCTTGACATCGCGCCAGCTCAGGGAGTTGACGTTGCGGAAATTGAGGAAGTGGAGCACACGCGCCCCGGATGCCGCCTCCTTTCCGTGGACAACAATCTTCCGCGGCTGCGGGCCCATGAAAGCTGTCCACACGGAAATCTCCGCGCCGGAAAGGGAAGTCAGCACCGGCTCGAGTTCGCGCTCCGTGTCGTAAATGAAGTTCTCGTAGGCGGTTATGAAGTCATAGTAGCGCGTAATGGCCTCGGTGAGTTCCCCGTCCATATGGAGGTTCGTGTTGGGGAAATACTCGTTACAGAGCATGTTGCCTCCCGTGCCGAGCTCGAGATGCGAGGCGCCGAGGGCGAAGATGCAGGCATCGGTCAGAAGTACACCGGGAGTGTTGAAGGCCGCGCCGCCGTTCTCGCGGCCACGATCGTAGTTCATGTAGGTTGCGAAAATCGTGCGCATGCCCGCTCCTCCGGCCCTGCGGTTGAGGTCGATGCTCCTGTAGAGGTCCGTGAAGTCCGGCTCGCCGCCCCAGAGTTCGCTGTAACAGGCATCGACCACCCCCGAGGAGGCAATCTGTTCCTGGGCGTGGAGTGAGACGGAGTTCATAACCAGCGCCTTTGAGGGCTGCCGGGCCTTGAGTGCTTTCAGCAGCGAGGGAAAGCGGTCGGCGAGGAGATGCCTCGAGCCGTCGCGGAGATAAATATAACCGTCGCCGCGGCGTCCGACCTGATCGACCTGAAAGCCGTCGAAACCGAGATGGGAGTAGACCTCGTCGGTGCGGTCGCAGATATATTTCTGCCATCCGCCGTTTCCGGGGTCGACGAAAGATATGTCGCTCTTCCAGTCGGAGGGCAGGCGGTGGTAGTCCCTGACCGTGCGGGCCTCATCGAGGAAGTAGTACCAGTCGTCGCTGACGCCGTCCTCGCGGGCACCGTCGCGCTCGAGGGCACCGAAACCGAGGTTGTAGAAGAGCGCCTTCATGTTGTAGCCATGCTGGGCGTCGATCATCGCCTTAACCACTTTCTGCGATACGGGGCGGTTGGCAATGTCCGTGTACACCCCGTCGGGGCAATATGGCCGGTGGTGCTTCCAGTGCCAGTCCTGGAACTGGACCACATTGATGTGCCTGCGGTTGAGGAAGGCCACATCGCCCTCGACGTAAGGCTCCTTTCCGGGCTCGTACCAGGCGGTGTATCCGTTTCGCGGGAAACGCTTCCAGTGGGATGATACGTCCACGCCTATCGAGGCGATGATTTTCTCGGCGCCGTCGGCTCCGAGGGTGTATACGTCCACAAGATAGCCCGTAAAATCCTTCTCCGGAGGCTGCCACGACCACCATTCCTGCCTGAGCGGGTCTTCCCTGACGAGTTCCGCGCCATGGCGGTAGCGGACCCTGGCGCCGGGATAATCGGCGAACCATGGAGCATGAATCCACACGGCCTCACCGGGACGGTAGCATGCCTTGTCGGTCCAGAGGTCGCAGTCGGAAATCCGCGGTTTCCCGGAGGCAACGCTTCGTCCGGCCTCCCCGCGCACCTCTTCGGCTCCGAGGCCGGAATAGCTGCGGTTCTCCGTTACGGCATAGTCCTTGATTCCCGCCGGTCCCAGAGGGGCGAGCGAGCCTTCTTCGGCAATGGCCAGAATCTCGCCATCGGCGACAGAAGCTATTGCCGTATGGAAATCGCCCTCGGGCTGGGCGGCCATGCGCGAGGCGTCCGCCGCCGGAAATTCCGAGCCCGGGCACATTGACGCAATCAGGAGAAAGGTCTTGAACAAAGTCGTCATCTTACGAAAATCTTATATGTGTTGTTGTCGATACTTACGATATATACCCCCGGGGACAGAATGCAGGGGACGGAGCGGGCCACAGTTCGCCCCGCGACATCCACGACGCTTAACGCGCGGTATTCGCCGAGGACCCCGAGGCGGCGTCCGTCAAGAACGGGCGCGGGAACCGGGCCGCTTCCGGGTGCTGGTGCCACGGAGACGGGGGTGCTAAGCCCTACAAGGGGGGCAGTGCCGCTGAAATCCACCGTGAGGGTGTACAGACCGTCCCGGCTGACGGTGAATGCCTCTCCGGCGAAAGGCGCAAGGTTCGAGGTCGGGCCGGCGGAGAGGTCGGTGTCGGTGTTGGGCGAAAGGAGTGTGGCGCTCCGGCGCGAGCGGTCGGAGCAGAGAGCGTAGCGCAGGCCTTTCGTCAGGCGCAGTTCGGCGGAGAAGCGCCCCGGCGCATTGGCTTCGGCACGGAGCTCCTCGAAATGGTTCTCTCCCGAGGTCAGGAAGAGGTGCGAAGGCAGGGCGCACAGATGGACCGTCCCCGCCTCGCGATCCACACCCACGAGATAGCGCCCCTCGGGCGCCCGGAAACCTCCGGAAAGAGACGGCTCGGCCTCGCGCTCAACTTCAAGACTATAAAAACGGCCGTCGGCGCCGCGACTGAAACTCAGGGTATAGAGCCCCGGCTTAGGCACGACGTACTTGAAGTCCACGAAGCGGCCCGCGGAGTCGTATTCGGATTGGTTGTAGACCGTATGATGTCCGCCGGACGTGAGCTCGTCGCCCTCGAAGGGCGCGTTGTAGCACGGGGCCCAGCCCTCGCCGGCGCCGTCGAGGAACTTCACCTCGCCTTTCCTGAGCTGCCCGCTCCACTCGAGATTGCCCCCATCGTCGGCAAACAGCGGAATGGTGCGCTCCAGCGACCATCCGAGGGCTCCATCGCCGACAATGCACAGGGCCGGGCGCCTGAAATTGACCTTCATGTTGACGAGGTCAACGACAATGCGCACATGGCCCGGGCGGGAATTGACGAACTTGTCGTCGGAGCCTTTCTGATAGAAGAGGTCATAATGCACGCCCTCCTCGAACTCGAGGCCGGGCCGGGAGGTGACGATGGAACTGCTCCAGTCGCCCCGCGTGTTCAGAAACTTGAGCTCTCCGGCAGTGAGCACACCGTCCCAGAGGAAACAGCCGTTGCCCAGAGGGACCATCTCTTCCGGAAGGTTCTCGTTCCAGCCGCCAGGGGTGGCGTCGCCGACAAGGTAAAGGCGTCCGCGGTCAATCGCGGCATACCCCGCCGAGGCGGCGCTTATCGCGAAAAGTGCTGTCAGAAGAAGGCGCAGAATGAAGTTCATAATCAGTACAGGGTTCATGGTAGTCGGTCGCAAAATTAAGAAGACTTTTGCTCTTTATAAAGAGAGCACAGACGAAATATAGCTGGCTCGCGGCATCGCGCAGCTGAAATTCAGAAATTTAGCCGGGATTAAAGGCCGAAAACAAGTAGTAATCCGAGGGTGCCGGCGTCACCGTCGATGCCGTTTTCGGCGGACTTTCGAGGGCCGGGCGGGCGGGGCGGACGGCTCGGACTTCTCGGACAGCTCGGACACTTTTGCGGATACGGGCGGGGCGGACGCGCCATGGCGCGTCCCTACCTCATTTTCAACAATTTGCGAATTGAGGAATTCAGCGGGTTGGGGAGTGGGATTTTCGACGGGGTGCGGATTGGGGTTTTCGGCGGGGTGCGGATTGGGGTTTTCGGCGGGGTGCGGATTGGGGAGTTCGGCGGATTGGGCGGCGGGGATTATCGCGCGGAAGTAGGCTTCGGTGAAGCGGGGGAGGTGGTCGGTGGTGACGATGCCGGACTTGCCGATACGCTTGCGGGGAGTGGCGGTTAAGAGGAATGTCGTATCGCGCTGAACGCTCATGTTGCGGAAGATTTTGAGGAAATATCGCTCGGGAGCGGTTTTCCCGCGCCAACTGCAGAGCAGGGACAAGGAGTCGATGACGCATATTCTCGCGCCGGACTCTTTGAGGGCGTCCGCGATGGATTGATAGAGGGCTCCATCGCGTTCGGGGTCGATGCCGGAGAGGTCTATCTCGTGGTAGAAGAGGTTCGGAGGGTTCGTGGCGGCGGTGCGGTCGAGAAAGCGGTCGAGGCCGTGGCGGAAGTCTACGAAGAGAACCTCGCGACCCAAGCGGGCCACGGAGAGGGCGACGTCGATTGCCTTTTCGGAGTTCCTGTCGGGATTGTCGCCTATGATACAGGCGGTCTGCTTCTCGAACCAGTTTTCATAAAGGGATACGGGCGCGGGCCGCGAGGCGGCCAAAGCGCGCAATTGGGGGACTGAGAGGACGGGCATTATTTAGTTTGGAATTTAGAGTTTTTAGCGGGGTTGGCTATTTTAGCTAATTTAGCTTACTTAGGGATATTCAGTTAATGGCCTCAAACGCACTTAGGGAGAATGGCTAAGAATGGCGTATACGGAGATGGGTGTTGGTCGGGCTGCGATTTTTGGGTTCTCAGACGGTAAAAACTGTCAATGTAGCAACACAGGGATATGACGGGTCGGCCCC
>CABUIC010000003.1 GCA_902491515.1 uncultured Porphyromonadaceae bacterium | reverse complement strand
CTTCTGCTTTTCAAGAAGTTGGACTCACTGATCTATCGTTTAGCGGACAGTAATATATGGAAATAGTGGACCGCACGTTCCTCGAAAGCTATTCGTCATGGCTGGAGAACGAGGGTGTGTCTGCAAGCACGCAGTCCTTCTACCTCCGCACGCTCCGCATGGCGCTCAACCATGCATCATCCCGTGGCCTCGTCCATCCCCAAAAAGGCCTCTTCCTCGGGATGAACACCAAGGTACGGTACGAAAAGCGCCGCGAGGAGTCAATCGACGGGAACAGCATTCGGAAAATCTCGGAGATTGACCTGAGCTGGGACGCGAACATCGCCCTCGCCCGCGACCTCTTCATGTTCGGTTTCTATTGCCGCGGAATGGAACTGTCAGACATCATCAACCTGCCCCTAAAAATCTCTGCGACGGAACTCTGACATATCATAAACGGGGATCGGGAACTGTACAGACCGTCCCCCTCGACAGTGAGGCACTGGCAATAGTCCGGAGATACGGACATGCTTCAGACACATACCTTTTCCCGGTAAAAAAAAGCGGACGACATACGTCTCGAGAAATCCCTGAAGAACAAAATCGGCCTCTGGCTCAACGACCTCGCCGGACTCATCGGCCTGCCGGCACTGAGTTTCAACATGAACATCATCGCCTGGCAGACTATGGTCGCCCAGCTCTCTCCCTCGGCAATTCTCGGCAAGCGATAACATCACCGCTCGTCCCCGTCTCCGTCTCTGTCAACGGCCCCAACCCTCTCCGGTTGAGGCCGTTCTCTTATTTCCCGTACTTGGCGTAGATTTCGCGCGACATCCGTCGGGCCGCCGCGAGGTTCGTGGTGTCGTTCCGGGAAACGGCATAGCGCTCGAAGGGCGGAATCTCCACTCTCGTGCCGGGCTTGATGCGGTCAGGGTCGCCGAGCTTGCTCTCGTTGGCCTTGTAGATGTATACCCAGTATTCCATCCGTCCGTAATATTGTCTTGACATTGAAGCGAGATACCGCGTGGACGTGACTGTGTCGTAAATGGGATCGGGAGCTTTCGGCGGTTCGGGCTCTGGTAGGGCGGCCGCCACTATTACGGTGTCCCGGACTGTCACTGTGTCCGTCCTCACTGTCTCTACGGTTACCACTTCCTGCGTGAGGCGTCCGCATGCGAATCCTCCGGCAAATGCCGCCATTACCGCCGCCGCGGAGATGGCAAAGGTCTTGCGGCGCCAGCGGGGACGGGCAGGCTCCTCCTCCGGGGAGCTTTCTGTCTCTTCCCGGGCTTCCTCGTTCCGGATTGTTTCTTCGTTTACAGGGGGTAGGGCGGGAATCACTTCTCTCTCCCGGTCGGTCGCTTCCGGTTCTTCTTCGGATGATTCCCCTTCCGTTTCGTCCGTCGCCTGAGGCGTGTCAGATACCGGGTTTTCCTCTTCCGGTGTGTCAAGCGCGCTCTCGTCGGTCTCCAGCTCCACGGGCTCGAACATGGCGAAAGGCTGGTTTATTTCTTCGGCAAGGGCCGCGTCCGGTCTGAAGCTTAGCCCGCGGAATTCCCCGATGCCTTTGACTGTCACATCCCCTTGTCCCGCGTCTGCCTCCTCGATGGTCTCGAAAAAGTTCTTCAGGAACGATTCCGCACCTTCGTTTCCGATTTCGCTGATTCCCGCAATCGCGGCCGAGGCCGCGGGAAGTGTCATAAGCCCCCCGGCGCTAAGGGGTATCTCCCGTGCTGTCGCGGTCGGGTCTATCTTTTTTCGAAGGGAGCTCCCGGGGTAGAATTCAAGGGTGATTTCAGGTGGGAGCAGCATGCGCCTGCCGGTAGTAAGATCGGTGACGACCTTCTCGTCATGCTTCACGGGCACGAATGTGCCGAAGCCCGGTATCGCGAGGCTCCGCTGTTCGAGTGCGTTTTCCTCCAGGAGGTGTTTCAGGGCGCCGACAAGGGCGTCGAGGTCCTTGAGGCTGCGTCCGCTGCGTTCGGAGAGTTTCTTTCGGAAGGTTTTGTTGTCCATGCTGGAGTAGGGGGGGGAGACTAAAAACCGCCGCGCCGCCTTCGGTTTCGGGCGGCGCGGTAGTTGTGTTGCCGTTGGCTGATCAATAGTTTCGGGCGATTATCACCCTGCGTTTCGAGGGCTTGCCGGTGACCATGCACACCCCCTCTTCTTCCTCCGAATCAAGGGGTATGCAGCGGATAGTTGCCTTGGTCTCGGCCTTGATGCGCTCTTCAGTCTCGGTCGTGCCGTCCCAGTGGCAGAGGAAGAATCCTCCGTCCTCGATTTTCTCCTTGAACTCTTCGTAGGAGTCGCAGACGTAGGTCTTCTCCTTGCGCATCTTCAGGGCTTTGTCGTAGATGTTTTTCTGGATATCCTCGAGCAGGCTTGCCACGTGGTCGGCTATGCCCGCGAGCGGAGCTGTCTCTTTCTCCAGAGTGTCGCGGCGCATCACCTCGACAGTGCCGTTCTCGATGTCCCTCGCCCCGAGTACAAGCCGCACGGGCACGCCCTTGAGCTCGTAGTCGGCGAACTTGAAGCCGGGACGCTTGTTGTCTGCGTCGTCGTACTTCACGCTCACGCCGAGCTCGCGCAGGCGCTCGATTATTGGAAGCGCCTTGTCGGTGATCTCGGCGAGCTGCTCGGCGTTTTTGTAGATGGGTATGATGACTACCTGTATGGGTGCGAGGTGCGGAGGGAGCACGAGGCCGTTGTCGTCCGAGTGGGTCATGATGAGGGCGCCCATCAGGCGGGTCGACACGCCCCAGGAATTGGCCCACACGTATTCGGGCTTGTTGTCCTTGTTGGCGAAGGTCACATCGAAGGCCTTGGCGAAATTCTGCCCCAGATTGTGCGAGGTCCCGCTCTGGAGGGCCTTGCCGTCCTGCATCATCGCCTCGATGGTGTAGGTGTTCAGTGCGCCGGCGAAGCGCTCGTTGGCGGTCTTGACGCCCTTGATTACCGGCACGGCCATGTATTTCTCGCAGAATTCAGCGTATAGGTTGATCATCTGCACGGTTCTGGCCTCCGATTCCTCGGCGGTGGCATGGGCGCAGTGGCCCTCCTGCCAGAGGAACTCGCTGGTGCGGAGGAACATGCGGGTGCGCATCTCCCAGCGCATCACGTTGGCCCACTGGTTGCAGAGCACGGGCAGGTCGCGCCACGAGTGTATCCAGTTCTTGTAGGTGCCCCAGATGATGGTCTCCGAAGTGGGGCGTACGATGAGCTCTTCCTCAAGGCGCGCCTCGGGATCGACGACCACGCCTTTGCCCTCGGGGTCGTTCTTGAGGCGGTAGTGGGTCACGACCGCGCACTCCTTGGCGAAGCCTTCCACGTGCTCGGCCTCCCGGCAGAGGAAGGACTTGGGTATGAGAAGTGGGAAATACGCGTTCTGGACGCCCGTCTCCTTGAACATCCGGTCGAGCGTCTGCTGCATCTTCTCCCAGATGGCGTAGCCGTAGGGTTTGATGACCATGCAGCCGCGCACCGCCGACTGCTCGGCGAGATCCGCCTTCACCACAAGCTCATTGTACCACTGGGAATAATTGTCCTTGCGCTTGGTGAGGCCTTTGAGTTCTGTAGCCATGTCTGTCGTCCGGGGGTTAGAAGGGGAATTCTTCGTCGTTGCCGTTGTCGGGTACGGGAGGTGCGGGAACCACGGGGGGGACGCCGGCGCCGGTCTGGGTCACTGCGGGAGGCTCGGGGGCTCCGGGCTCCACGACCTCGGCCTTCCAGCAACGGATGTCCGTGTACCAGCGGCCGTTGTATTCGCGGCTGTCGATGTCGAAGCTTACGACAACAGTCTGCCCGATCTGGAGGTTGATCTTGTCGGCGTTGTCGCCGAAGCAGATGAAGTGTACCTTCCGGGGATATGTTTCCTGCGTCTCAAGGACGTATGATTTCTTTTTCCATGTATTGCCGTTGCGCGACACGCCGGATTCCATAGGCAGGGCGACGGTGATTTTTCCTTTGACTTCCATTGTCGGTCTTGTGTGTGTATATTGTGGTTTTGATTTCTATGCGAGTGACAAAGTTACGGATTATTTTTCGTTTTTCCAAATTCCTCAGCTTGCGAAATCCACGGATATGCCGAGCTGCAGGCGCCGCGGATTCATGGGGTAGAGGGGCATGGAGAAGAAGTTCGAGCCCCCGAAAAGTCCCTGGTTCACGTGCGAGAGGAGCACGTAGAAACGCGCTTTCTTCAGCTTCATGTTCACGTAGAAATTGCAGAAGGGATAGTTGCCCACAAGCACTTCCTGTCCCGGCTGCTGTACGGCGAATGTCATGGTTGCCGGCTGGTACTTCAGCCCCCTGTAGCGGGTGTAGTAGTCGCAGTCCACGCCGAGCTGCACGTTCAGCGTGGCGAAGCGGAAGAGAATGTAGAGATTGGAATAAACGGTAAGCGAGGGCAGGGGAAGGACTGCGGCATCCGAGCTTGTCTGGTAGGTGACGGAGTTGTCCCAGTGAAGGATGCCGAGACGCAGCCTCTGCTCCAGCGATGCCGAGAAGACCTGTACGCTTCCTCCGTGCTGTCTCGGCAGGAAGTCTTCTCCGAAATAAAGGTGGTTCTGGAGATTGGTCACCCCGACCCTCACCCGGGTATCGGTCTTCGGCACGTCCAGCTCGCCGCCGAAGCCAGCTCGCCGCTGTTTCCCGAAGTCGTTGCGCCAGGCGAAATGGTTCGACACGTAGTTGTTCAGCAGGTAGGGCGCATGCTCGTTGTGGAACTCCCCGAAAGCCGACACGCTCAGCGAGTCGACGCCCGGCAGGCGAAGGGTGGTGGAGACGCGGCCGTCAAGGGAGATGTCGCCGGCGGAGGCGCCGACCAGCCCGAATCGCGCGTTTGCTTCGTAACGCAGTATCGAGCCGCGCTGCTTGGTGAGCTGCGCGCCGACCCACAGGAGGTTCTGAGTCCCCTTCCTCTCCATGTGCTCCACGCCCTCGGGCAGGGGCGTCAGCTCCGGATACCGGCTCCGGTCAAGGGTGTCGGCGGTCTGTGTGTATTTCCGTATCTCGTAGGTGGCGTAGGCCGCGAGCCCGAACTTGGCGAGGCGGTGGAAGCCTTCTATCATCGACACCCCCAGGGTGTTGCTCAGGCTCCAGTATGTCGTCCAGTCGCGCGACTCTTCGGGATTGAGGTAGCTGTGCTCGAAGAATTCGGCGGTCTCCTCGGGATTCGTGTCGAGGAACATGTGCTTGGCTCCGCGGTAACGCAGGGTGTGGATGAAGGAGGATACGTCCACGTATTCGCGGGAAACGACGGAGTCCGTCTCGGTGCTGTCGCGCTGCTCCCGCCAGTAGCCTACCTTATAACGGTTGTTGAGGTAGAGGTCTTCTCCCCGCACTCTCGTATGCGCGGCATTGAGGTTCGTGGGTATGCTCTTGGCCTCGATTTTGTCCACTCCGCCCTGAAGAGCCGCCGGGTCGGTTATGTAAAGGGCGTCCGTGATGCCTCCGTTTTCTTTGTTCAGGAGGTTGTAATGGTTGAAATATCCCTGAAACTCGTATCTGTCCCCCAGATATGAGCCGTTGGCGCCCCAGGTCAGGTTCTTCGCCGCCTGGTTGGCGTAGGACCCCTTGCTGTAAAGGTAGTCCGCGTTGGCCCCGACCTGCGCCCTCGAGTTGATGTTTCCCGAAAACACGGCCGTCAGCCGCTCCTGGGCGTTTTCTTTGCCTCCGGAGGTGTTGAAGCTCACGAGGGTCATTGGCTGCCGGGTGTTGTAGAACTTCATCTTGTCATAGGTCGGAAGCCACGCGTCGATGGCGTCGCGGAAGAAGAAGTCGCTTATCCCGCGGCGTCCGTCGAAGAGCATGTCTATTCCTTCCCCGCCGAGATTGCCCGTGGAGGCCCAGACGTCGCTGACGGCCGACGGGATGGAGAGGCGGTAATAGTTGTAGAGCAGGGTGTCTATCGTGGCCTCCTTGCGCAGTCCCAGCGGGGGGATGAGGCTCCAGGCTCTCGAGGGGGCGAGCTGCAGTTTGCTGTGTCCGCTGTGGGTGTGTTCGGCGGTCTGGGCCGGCAGACTCTGGATTATGCCGAGCACCGCGATTGCCGGGATTATGGTTCGCTTGATGGCTTTCATTCTTGCTTAGTGTGTCGGAGAGAAATAATCATAGACGGCGATGCCGACTCCCGCAACGGCCATGACAAAAAGTATCGCCGCGATTATGCGGTTGATCAGCCAGAGCGAGCGCACGTTGAAGCGGCCCTTGAGTCTCGAGACGAGGAGTGTCACCAGATACCACCATCCGACGGCCCCTCCGATGATGCAGAGGTAGGCGGCCACGTAGTGGTGGAACATGTATTCCGGCTGCAGGAAATTGAAGCGTGCGAAAAGGCCGATGATGAAGAAAAGAATGAGCGGATTCGAGAATGTCAGGAAGAATCCCGAGATGGCGTCGCTCCAGTAGTTCGCAGCAGGGGGGATGTCCGCGGATTTCAGCGCTCGGGTAGGGTTCTTTTTATATAGGTAGAAGCCGAAGGCCGCGAGCACGATTCCGCCGATGAGCTGGATCAGGATCTGGTGGCGGTCGATGAAGCCTGTGACGAAGCTCATGCCGAAGCCGGTGATGAGGCAGTATATGAGGTCCGAGAGCGAGGCGCCCAGACCTGTGAAGAAGCCGGGGAGGCGTCCCTTCGAAAGCGTGCGCTGGATTACGAGCATTCCTATCGGTCCCATCGGTGCGGATATCAGCGCACCGATGGCTATTCCGCGTGGTATGATGTAAAACAGCTGCTCCATTTCTTGTTTGTGAGGTGAAAAAACATACAAAGATACGAAACTCCCGCGAAAAGGCAAAATAATAATATGTATATTTAACATAATACGTATTATCAAACAAATACTAAGGTTTTAAAAACCAGGATTTACTGTGGTTCCTGATATGCTCCCGTATTAAACCTTTCCTCTTTCCGTATTGTTATTTTTATGAGTGCATGGAACTGCGGAGGCGAAAATCGGCGTTTCCGCATCCGGGCCTGTCCTGGAGGGTGGTTTTGCTTCTCCGAAGTTTGGTTTTTTGAATTGTTTACAGTTGGGGAATTCAGGAAATGCCTCGGCGGTTTTGTTTCATTAACCGGCTTCGCGTCGGTTTCTGCTTCCGGCCTTGTGTATGGGTTTAGATATTTAAATTCTCAGGGTGCCATGTTTGCGGGGAATTTACCGAGTCACATCGGTCGGATTTGTTAATCAAGGCCCGAAATGTGAGGTTTGCATATTTTTAGATTTATCACAAAGCGCTTATTACCTGCTGTTTACTCACATGATTTAAAGTGTCTGTTTAGAATATACAGGAGTCGGCGGGAGTGAATGGCGTCAGAATAACCTTCAAGGTGTATTCCATGCATTTTCAGTTATTTTATAGCCTGAACTGCTACTGTAACTTTAAGTCGGGCAATGTTTTGGCTGGTCGGTGTCGGAGTTTGGTTTTGAATTGTAAATTGGATTTGTAAATTCAGATTGCAAATTGTTAATTGTGGATTTTTTCTTTAAAAATTTGCATATGTCAATTTAAAGTCATACATTTGCAATGTTTAATTTTGTCTGAATTTGCAAATGGAAACAGAAAAAACAGTCGCTGAACGCCTAAAAGACTTTATGGACCATGTCGGTTTGAGCAATTCACAGTTCGCCGACACGACCGGGATTTCCCGCCCTACTCTATCCCAGCTCCTCAACGGCCGCAACAAGTCCATCAACGACCAGTTCCTGCGCAAGATCAATGAAGCGTATCCCCAGCTTGACATCCGCTGGCTGCTGTTTGGCTCGGGTGATATGCTTATGGATGCAAATTCGCAATTCTCAGGGCCTCAAAATGCCCCCGGAACTGACAATCCGGGCGCTGATTCCTCTGTAAATCAGGAGCCGGACAAGGGCGAAGGCTTCCGTCTGCATACCTCTCCCGAACTGCCCAAAGAGATTTCTGCTATTGTCAGCGGCGCCTCTGGCGCCGGATTGGCCCGTAAGACCGACTCTCCCGCTCAGGATTCTATGGCCGCGGACGCCTTTTACTATGATGTTCGCTCCATGCCCGAGTCTGACTCGCCGGAACCCCGTACCGACATAAAAAAAGAGGCCGCCTCCAGGAAGGTGACCTCTATTCTCGTTCTTTATTCCGACGGCAGTTTCGAGACATTCGCTCCTGCATGACCCCGCCCCTCCCCCGTGAGCGGTCTACAGTTCGCGGGCATTGACTGCCTTTTCGTCGCTCAGGGCCGCGCTGATGACCTCCCTTACCGTATCCACATACACGAAGCTAAGGCCCTCGACATACTGCGCGGGGATGTCCTCGATGTCGCGGCGGTTGCGTCCGCTCAGGACTATTGTCTCTATCTGCGAGCGT
The DNA here is from genome assembly GCA_902491515.1 of uncultured Porphyromonadaceae bacterium. Classification (GTDB taxonomy): domain Bacteria; phylum Bacteroidota; class Bacteroidia; order Bacteroidales; family Muribaculaceae; genus CAG-873. Next base: position 133,475 of record CABUIC010000003.1, on the reverse strand, counting down.
TTCGCCGCAAGGATTTTCTCTTTGATGCCTCCCACGGGAAGTACCTTGCCCCGGAGGGTGATTTCGCCCGTCATGGCCAGTCTCGGACGTACTTTGCATTGCCGGAATGTCGATACTATCGATGTCGCTATGGTTATTCCTGCCGAGGGGCCGTCCTTGGGCACGGCTCCTTCCGGGAAATGGACGTGAAGGGTGTATCTGTCGAAGAGCTCAGGGTCTATTCCGAGATCCCGGGCATTGGACCTCACCCACTGGTAGGCTATCGTGGCCGACTCTTTCATCACGTCTCCGAGCTGGCCCGTGAGTACGAGCTTGCCACCCTTCCCTTCTGACAGCGACGATTCCGCAAGGAGTATCTCGCCCCCGATTTCGGTCCATGCGAGGCCTGTGACGACCCCTGCGGTGTCATTGCCTTCCCAGTCGTCCTTCTCCCGCAGGGAAAGGCCCAGGAGGCCGTAGAGCTGCTCTTTTTCCAGAGGGCGCGGGAAGGTCTGCTCCCTAAGCTTATAGAGCACAGCCTTGCGCGCGAGCGAGGCGATTTTCTTCTCAAGCTGTCTGACGCCGCTCTCGGCTGTGTAGGTCTCGATGAGCGCACGCAGGGCCCCGTCGGAGATTTCGAGTTCGGAGGCCCCGAGGCTGTACTCCCTGAGAACGTCCGGGATAAGGTGACGGCGCGCGATTTCCATCTTCTCCTCGACGAGATAGCCGCTGATTTCCATCACCTCCATGCGGTCGAGCAAGGGGCGCGCAAGGGTGCCGAGGGTGTTGGCCGTGGCGATGAAGAGCACCTTGGACAGGTCATAGTCAACGTCTATGTAGTTGTCGTGGAAGTGGCAGTTCTGCTCCGGGTCGAGCACCTCGAGAAGCGCGGACGCGGGGTCCCCCTTGAAGTCGGCTCCGATTTTGTCTATCTCGTCGAGAACGAGCACGGGGTTCACTACCCCTGCCCTTTTCATGGCGGCGATGATGCGTCCGGGCATAGCTCCCACATAGGTGCGCCGGTGCCCGCGTATCTCGGCCTCGTCATGCAGGCCGCCGAGCGACACGCGCTCGTATTTCCTGCCCAGGGCACGCGCGATGCTCTTGCCCACGGAGGTCTTGCCCACGCCCGGAGGTCCGACAAGGCAAAGTATCGGGGCCTTTCCCCCGGGATTGTGCATCAGCACGGCAAGCTGCTCCAGTACTCTTTCCTTGAGTTTCTCGAGTCCGTAATGGTCCTCCTCGAGGATTTCGGTGGCTTTGGCTATGTCGTTGTTGCTCTCTGTGGTCTTTTTCCATGGCAGAGAGGCCAGGGTCTCGAGGTAGGCGTACTGTACGGCATAGTCGGGGCTCTGGGGGTTGAAGTGGCGTGTCTTCTCGGCCTCGCGCCTGAAGGTGTCCAGAACGGCTCGGGGCATCCCTTCCTGCTCGGCCCTGGCAATGAGGCTGTCGATCTCTTCCTCGCTGTCGCCGTAGAGTTCCTCCCGGATGGTGTCCATCTGCTGCTGGAGGAAGGCCGAGCGCTGGTTGTCCTCCATGGCTTTCCGTGCCTTGGCGGCGATTTCGTTCGAGATGGCGAATTTCTCGCCGCTTTCTTTAAGATAGGAGAGAACGGCCGCTATGCGGTCGTCGGCCCGCGAGCGCGAGAGCACGGCGATTTTCGTCGGAGCGTCTACCGGAAGATGCGTGGCGATGAAGTTCATGGCCTGCACATCGTCGTCGGTCTGCTTCAGGTTCTGGACCACGGCCGCGCCCTCGGGCATCTGGCTGTAGAGCTTCAGGGTGATATCCCTCGCCTCCTCCACGTAGCCGTGGAAAGCTAACGGGTCCTCGGGAGCCGACTCGTCGATGAGGCGCACTCGCGCCGTCAGGGCAAAGCCGTCGTTTCCCTTTCCGAGTATGCGGAACTTTCCGCGGGCGTGGACAACGGCGGTGTGGTGCCCGTCCGGAAGTTCTATCACCTTCAGGACGTCCGCGACCACTCCGTATTTATACAGGCCCTGCGACACCCCCGGATTGTCCTCCTCCGCAAGGGTCTGGCACACTACCCCGATCGGCGTCTTCTCTTCCGATGCCCTCCGCGCGAGGCTCAGCGAGCTGTCCCGTCCGAGGGCTATGGGTATCGTCACCCCCGGGAAAAGCACGAGGTTGCGTGTCGGAAGTATGTACAGGTTCTGTGTGTCGGGCTCCTTGTTGAATTCCGACAGGTCTATGCTTATCTTGTTAAGTGTGTTCTCGTCTGGATTCTGTTCGTTCATATCTGCCATTACTGCAAAATCGGGACCAAAATTACGAAATTTTCCGCATATCGTCAAATTCCATGAGCTTTGCGACGCTTTCGGGTCGCGAAAACAACAAAAATTGCAAAATATGTTTTCAAACATATGCTTTTTTGTGGATTTTGCCAAAAATAAATCATAAATTGCGCTCGCGTTTGGCCCTCGGCCCTCCGCAGTACCTTAAATATAATACTAATCATCCCATACCCAAGCTGAATGAAAACCTACAAGACTCAGGAAATCAAAAACATCGCCCTGCTGGGCAGCAAGGGCTCCGGCAAAACCACACTCGCGGAAGCTATGCTCTTCGAGTGTGGAGTTATAAAACGCCGCGGTTCGGTCGACGCCAAGTCCACCGTCACCGACTACTTCCCCGTCGAGAAGGAGTACGGCTACTCCGTCTTCTCCACCGTCTTCTACGCCGAGTTCCTCGGAAAGAAGCTCAACGTGATTGACTGCCCGGGCGCCGACGACTTCGTAGGCTCCGCTATCACGGCCCTCAACGTCACCGACACAGGCGTCATTCTCGTCAACGGCCAGTACGGCGTCGAGGTCGGCACCCAGAATATCTTCCGCACCGCCGCTTCCCTTAAAAAGCCCGTGATTTTCGCCCTCAACCAGCTCGACGGCGAGAAGGCCGACTATGAGAACGTCATGGAGCAGATGCGCGAGATTTTCGGTCCCAAGGTCGTGGCCATACAGTATCCCCTCCAGAGCGGTCCGGGCTTCAACGCCATGATCGACGTGCTCCTCATGAAAAAGTACTCCTGGGGCCCCGACGGCGGCGTGCCCGTCATCGAGGACATCCCCGCCGAGGAAATGGAACGCGCCAACGAGCTCCACAAGATTCTCGTCGAGGCGGCCGCCGAGAACGACGAGTCCCTCATGGACAAATTCTTCGAGAGCGAGCACCTCACCGAGGACGAGCTCCGTCTCGGCATCCGCAAGGGCCTCATCGACCGTTCGATCTACCCCGTGTTCTGCGTCAGCGCCGAAAAGGACATGGGCGTCCGCCGCATGATGGAATTCCTCGGCAATGTCGTGCCCTTCGTCAGCGATATGCCCGCGCCCGTAAACACCGCCGGACAGCCTGTCGCCCCCGACCCCGCCGGTCCCCTCAGCGTCTACTTCTTCAAGACCACCGTCGAGCCCCATATCGGTGAGGTATCATACTTCAAGGTAATGTCCGGAACGCTGAAGGCCGGAGCCGACCTCGAGAACGTGACCCGCGGCGGCAAGGAACGTCTCGCCCAGATTTTCTGCGTCTGCGGCCAGATTCGCGAGGCCGTCAACGAGCTTCAGGCCGGCGACATCGGCGCCGCCGTCAAGCTCAAGGACGTCCGCACCGGCAACACCCTCGACGAGAAGGGCTGCGACTACGCCTTCGACTTCATCAAGTATCCCGCGCCCAAATACCAGCGCGCCGTGCGCCCCGTCACGGAGAGCGACGCCGAAAAACTCGCCGGCATCCTCAACCGCATGCACGAGGAAGACCCCACATGGCAGGTCGAGCAGAGCAAGGAGCTCAAGCAGACAATCCTCAGCGGCCAAGGCGAATTCCACCTCCGCACCCTCAAGTGGCGCGTAGAGAACAACGACAAGCTCCCCATCATCTTCGAGGAACCCAAGATTCCCTACCGCGAGACTATCACCAAGGCATCCCGCGCCGACTACCGCCACAAGAAGCAGAGCGGCGGCGCAGGCCAGTTCGGCGAGGTACATCTCATCGTCGAGCCCTACACCGAGGGAATGCCCGCGCCAGACACCTACCGCTTCGGCAACCAGGAGTTCAAGATGAACGTCCGCGACACCCAGGAAATACCCCTCGCATGGGGCGGCAAGCTCGTTGTCTGCAACTGCATCGTCGGCGGCGCGATCGACACCCGATTCATCCCCGCCATCGTCAAGGGCCTCATGGACCGCATGGAGCAGGGTCCCCTCACGGGCTCTTACGCCCGCGACGTCCGCGTCTGCATCTACGACGGCAAGATGCACCCCGTCGACTCCAACGAAATCTCCTTCCGCCTCGCCGGCCGCAACGCCTTCTCCCAGGCCTTCCGCGAAGCCAATCCCAAGGTCCTCGAACCCGTCTACGACGTAGAGGTCTTCGTGCCCGCCGACGTCATGGGCGACGTCATGAGCGACCTTCAGGGACGCCGCGCCCTCATCATGGGCATGTCAAGCGAGAACGGCTTCGAGAAAATCTCCGCCAAGGTCCCCCTCAAGGAGATGTCCTCCTACTCCACCGCCCTCAGCTCCATCACAGGCGGCCGCTCCTCCTTCACCATGAAGTTCGCCTCCTACGAACTCGTCCCCGGCGACGTCCAGGACCGCCTCCTCAAAGAATACGCCGAAAAGAACACCGAAGAATAATCCCCCGTCCCCATCCCGGACCAACCCCTACCCCCCGCCCTCCGCAACCCGGAAGGCGGGGGTATTTTTCATACTGTGCTTCTCGCGGGTCTTCTTATCTTGGTGCGCTTATGAGATTGCAGTCATAGCGTCGACAAGGTCCTGGTAGCAGGTCACTTTGTGATAGCGGACATGGAGGCTCGACATTTCGTCAAAGAGTCGGGTGCAGCATTCAATCTTCGCATTTTCTATCGCATTTAGCTGCATTGATTGGAGCGAGCCTTTTGTCTCAGCGATAAAGAAAATGTGTTTGACTTCGCCCTTCTGCATAGCTATCGCCCAGTCGGGAGCGTAACTTCCGACGGGAGTAGGAATTTGGAACGAGCGCGGCAATTTGGCATATACCACGACTTCGCTTGCCTCGTCAAGATCGTGGGCGAAATTGCGCTCACCGATACTGTCCGAAACGACGTAATCGGTAACGTGCTTCGTTGCCTGATAAGCCTTGTCAAATTCCGCTTTGCTTGCAGCCGTGAAGATGTCGGAGTCGTATGTGCCATCAGTGAGATGGTAGTGGATATGATCTACAATCATCGTGGCTTTCTGCTCGCGGATAATCTGAATGACCTTGCGGATAAATTCTTCGGGGTTATTGCGAAACAAAGCGAGCTTTGAAGGACGCAAGCCCTGGAGAATTTTAGCCGTAGTGCGGCGCGTCAGGTTTGCACCTTTGGCAATCTGACCTACGAGGTCATACTTGACGGAAGAAGTGCTTACGTCAGTAAGTTCCTGAGAGGTGGATTTGGTGTCGCCAAATTCAGTAACTTCTTCCTCGTCCTGTTGACCCTCGATTTTGATATAACGCAGAGTGCGAACCTGCAATTCGTCAGTATTGAGATGTAGAATCGACTTCTCAATCAACTCGTCAGAGTTGTAGCTGACGGTGTAGACATACTGATGGTTGATGGCTTTCCAGAGAGCCTGAAACTCGTCTCGGTAGAAATTGGCGTTGAGCTTGGGCTGAGGCATTTTCGTCTTGGCTCCGTTTTCGGTCATGCCGTCAAGTTGCGACGGGTCGAAGATTGAATTGATTAGTCTTGTTATACCCTCCGCCATAGGGGCAAGGTGAGAGCCATAGGGGGCAAGTGCCTCCGCTGCAAGGTCGGCATGATACTTGGGCGTTATGTTACCTGCACAGTCAATGTAATCGTTGTCTTCGAGATAGACCATGATACGGCTTGCCTCACGGTCATTGATGACGTGTGGCTGACCATCGAGTGTTATAGTCTTGCCCTCGAAGTAGCCCGAAGTAGCTTTAGAGGCGCGTTCACGCAGAGCCTCGCGGGTTTCGCGTTGGAGAGCAGTAGTGAAGTCGGAATAACTCTCATTGGCAATGACGGTCAACACATTTATGTTGTGGACTTCTTCGCCGAGTAATTCCTTGTCTTGGCGAACACCATTGCGGTCAACGGCGATACGCAAGCCACGGCCAACTTCCTGACGTTTGGCAGTAGTTGAATTGCTGTGGCGCAGCGTACAGATTTGGAACACGTTGGGGTTATCCCAGCCCTCGCGGAGTGCGGAGTGAGAGAAGATGAAGCGAGTCGGTTCATCGAAACTCAGCAGGCGTTCCTTGTCGCGAAGAATGAGGTCGTAGTCCGATGCTTCTTCCGACACGTCAGAGCCGCGCTTCGTCTTTGTCTCGACCATCTTGCCCTTCTTGTCAATAGAGAAATAGCCGCGATGTACCTGATATGGATAGAAGCGGCGCAGATACTCGTTGTATTCCTCATCAAAGATGTGGAGTTCGTCATTGACAAGACGGGCGTATTCTTCCTCGAAGATAGTCTGGAACACCCCCTTTTCGGGTGCTCCGTCCTTGTCGTAGCGACGGTATTTAGCGACTTCGTCGATAAAGAACAGCGACAGACACTTGATTCCCTTTTTGAAAAGCTGACGTTCCCGCTCGAAGTGAGCCTTGATAGTCTCGCGTATTTGAACGCGCTGCATATGCAGTTCGTTCGTGTCGCCTACGAGGTCGCCTTTGCGGAGTGTTACTCCGTTGGTGAACGTAACGTAGGCAGTTGGCTGAGTATTTGAGCCGGGGAAAATCTCAGCAATATCATAGCCCTTATACTGGAGCAATTCGTTTGACTCGACGTAGAGAGAATCACCGACACCGAGGGTTTTGAAATGACGGCGAGGCTCACCGGATGCATTCTTGACCTCGATGCAAATACGTGCCATCGGGGGCTTGCTCGGTGAAAGGATAATGTTTTCGAGATACATATATCCGTTGGTGCCTCGCAGGTTTTTCAGTTCAAAACCGATAACCTTGATGCGCTTGACAAGACGCTCGCGGTAAGCATCGAGAGCGTCGAGGGCATAGACGGTATCATGCTTCGTCTTGTGAGTCGCGGAATAGTTCAGCACGAAAAGCGGGTTGAACTTTTTGAGGGCCGACTGCGTAGCGGCGCCCTCCATCTTCTGCGGCTCGTCCATGATGATGATTGGGCGGTTGGCGGCAATCACGTCGATAGGACGGCGAGAAGCGAACTCGTCACGCTTCGAGTAAATGATACGGCTTTCCTTTGAGCGGCCACCCTCTTTGAGGGAAGCGGCGAAAGCCTGAGTGTTTATGATCATCACATTCAGCCCGGCATCCTGTGAGAACTGGTCGAGCTGATTGAGGTTCGAACTGTTGTAGACAAACCAACGTGCTTTCTTGCCGTATTGCTCCATGAAATGTTCCTCAAGCATACGGAAAGATTTGGCTACGCCCTCGCGGATTGCAATACTTGGCACTACGATGATGAACTTCGACCAACCGTAGAGTTTGTTAAGTTCAAACATCGTCTTGATATAGACGTAAGTCTTACCTGTACCGGTTTCCATCTCGACATCGAGGTTGACGGCACCGAGGCCGTCGATCCGCGAAAGAGATTTGGAAAGAGGTACCCCTGCGGTTGTCTGTACCGCATGAAGATTGTCGAGAAGCTGCTTGGCAGAAAGTTCCACGTCCGCATTGCGGTAGCCATCATCGTCACCGTCAAAACGGAACGTGCCCTTTTGCTGACGGCCCAGGTCGCGGCGATAGTGAGTAGCGTCGCGATTTGGTTGCCCGGTGAAGATGGCGGTAGTGTTCTCGACTGCATCCGTCTGGTAGCCTTGAATCTTAAACTTAAACTTCATGGCTTAGATGATTTTGCGGACTGTTTCAGGCGAATAGTGACGGAAGATTTGCTCGAAGTTGTCAAGGACATTGTCATTGGCAGCGGAAGCATCGCGCATAACGAAGTATTGCGGCTTCATCTTGGCAATCTCCGTCACGGTTGACTCGTTGACCTCGGTGTCGAAGGTGGCAATAAGATAATTGCCATCTACGAAGAACACCTTTTTGCCGTTGACCTCCTTCTCCTCAATCTTGGCCGACAACTCGATATTGAGTTCGGGCAGAACTTGGAAAAGCAAGTCGAGCGGAGTGCGGTCAGACTTGACATTATCAACGGTAGTGAAGATGTTCTGAGCGTCGAAATCCTCCGGAGTATAGAATACGTCCTCCATATTCGACGAGTCGAGTTTGAGGACACGGAAGCCAACATCAGGCAGCGCCACTTGCAACGGGGGGGGGTAATTACCTGTTACATAATCAGTTATATCATCAAACAATCCACAACCACTACTTTCCACTACTCCATTCCCACTGTTCTCAGCTTCCCTTCTGCTTCTTATCTCATCTAAAATTTTCTTACCGGCACGACGGATGCGCTCCTCTGCAAACTGAGGAATTGTTTCAAACGTTAGAGTAACATTTGCCGGATTCTCCATTTTTTCTGGTGCTTGGACCAGTATATACTTGCGTTTTCCGCCGTCTTCTGCATTTAGTTCCATTACGGCTTGAGCAAAAGTGCCGCTGCCGCTGAAGAAATCAAGCACAGTGCATTCATCCGGAGAGGTATAAAGAGCAAGACAACGCTTAAGGAGTTCTACCGGCTTGGGATAATCGAAGTATTTCTTACCGTCAAATAACTTAGCCAATGATTTTGTGGCATCTTGGGAGTGTCCGACTTCGGTATATTTCCATATTGTCATCGGGGTAATGCCTTCTTTCCTTAATTCCGAGCGAAAACGTTTAATACGAGGCACACCGTTTCCATCGGGCCCGAACCAAATACGATTATCGGCGAGTCTCTCGCGGAACGCGTTCCGCGAGAGCCTCCAGCTGCGAGCAGCTGGAGGCTCGACTATACGCCCGGAGGGCGTCGTTATCGGATAAATGTTTGCCTCAATCGCTGGTCCAACAGATATATCGCTCGACATCCATGGTCCTCGAGGATCATTATCGGGATTAGAATAACGATTATCTGCTTCTTCAGAGCGCTGAATACCCCGGCATTCAGCCATTTCAGCATTTCTTGAATAAACAAATATATAATCATGAGAGGGCGAAAAGTGCTTCATCAGATTAATTGGAGAAAATGCCCTCTCCCAAACGACTTGTGCAAGAAAATTTTGAGAACCGAATATTTCATCGCACACTGCTTTAAGATTTTTGGCTTCGTTGTCATCCATAGAGATAAAGATAACACCATCTTCTGAAAGCAGGTCGCGGGCGACTTTGAGACGAGGGTATATCATATTGAGCCAATCGGTATGAAATCGGCCATTGCTTTCAGTATTACGCTGCATTGGGTCAATAAGTTGGTTCCCGTCTTCATCGAAGGCTCCACTGGTTGCCTCGAAGTCTACACGAGTTTGGGCGAAATCGTCATTATAGACGAAGTCATTACCGGTGTTATACGGAGGGTCTATGTAAATCATCTTGATTGCTCCAAGATAGTTCTCTCGGAGAACTTTGAGCACATCAAGATTATCGCCCTCAATGTATAGATTTTTGGTATTCCAAAAATCTACGGAAGCATCGAGGTCGGGACGGAGAGTTTTATCGGTAGCCTCATTTGCAAGGCGAGACGCGGCACGCTTATCAGGCCAAGTAAACTGATAACGTTCCTCTGCCCCGTCGAGCAAGTCCTTCGACAACTCGTCGCGGAGTTTGTCGAAGTTGATAGCAAGTTCGGTGGTGCCGTCCTTACCTATCCGCTCAGTGACACATTGAGGGAACAAGGCGGCTATCTTAGCCACATTGCTCTCTGATGCGTCATGGGTTTTCATTCGTAGTTTATCCATTTATAGTGTTATATTTTGTTTCAATTTTTGGAGTTCAAGGAAAAGTTCTCTTTTCCGACGGGGCTGCTTCGTGGCGTTCATTTGACGTTCCAATGAAGCAATCTGACGGAGTAATTTATCTCGTTCTTCATCGACTTTAATTTGCTCGGTGAGCGAGTTTTCTTGCTCAACCGAGAACTGACCGATTGAAGAAACGAGAGATTGCCAAACGGCATCAAGATTGAGGCCGGACAGCGTGATGGTGGCAGAGTCTAACGATTGCCACGGAGCTGTGAATAGCTTGGAGTGATACACTGCAAGCATAGCCTCGTCCTCGAAGCGAAGAAGATATATTACGCGCTGCGGAATACTTTTAGCGAGTAGGACGATACTCTTGGTATCGAAGTCGCGAGATTTGAGCGAAACTTCGATAACGAAAATCTCTTTAACCTCGGCACCCTCAGCGATAGCCGGGAGGGTGCGCGGAGCAATCCAGTTTACGAAGTCAAGATGTGACACATCCCCATCGAAACTTTCACGTTGCGATGGTTTCCAGTCGAACCGCTTATAAAGCTGTGCCTTAGGCAGTGAGCGTTTTACCCGAGTTGACTCGGGTAAACCTAAGTTAGGAGTGAGAAGAGAGGAGTTATTCATCGCAAATATGTTTTGAGGTTGTTTTAGTAATCTTTGTCAGTAGTTTCATCAATTCCTCACAATCGGAGTTAATTGAATTATATTCTGATTCCGATAAGAAATTCGTTTTTGCAAGCAGGTCGAGCCAGTAGAAAGTTTCACCACACTCTTTATATGCGATGTATGTTTTCGATAAAAAGTCCTTTTTGCTTATAGCGTATTGTGCCTCGGTAAGATTTGCACCTATTGATGTCCCAGACCTTAAAATCTGTTTTGACAGCACAAATTCTTTTTTTTCCTCACAAAGATATTTGTAAAGATTTATAATCCTGACAGCAAATGCTTTCGCTTTTTCTAAAGTAACACTACTCACTACTCACTCCTCCTTCCTCACTATCAGAAAACAAATCAGTTCAAAATCATCGAGGCCTCGAACATCGTTGCCGAAAAGCGAGCCGCTATCGCCGTCGAGGAACGAAAATAGGTCAGTGGATTCCTTGACCTTGATTAGTGACGAGATTGCATCGCCAAGCAGACGGGAGTAAGTACCCATACGCTGACCGTCGCGAGTCTCGGCGTTGAACTTTCGGCAAAGTTCAAGTAGCGGCTCCGACTTGCCACGGCAAAGATGGCGCATCCGGTCGAGAAGGTCTTTAGGGTCGAGGTGACTTATGTATAGTGAGGAGTGAGAAGTGAGTGGCGTGGAGTTAAGGCCACTCCTCACTGCTAACTCCTCACTACTAACTGACGAGATATAGACCATATAGAACGGGTGAAGCCTGTTCTTTCGGTCGATGTTGATTTCGTTATTGCGATTTTTTAGCACGAAAACAACGCCCGGAGGCGCGTCCTTATCGGAAGCGACGAGAGCATGAAGCCCCATCGGGGTATGCTCAATGTCGTGTCCCAGGTTGGCTTTGCCTTGCATGAGCTGCGCCTCAGCAGAATCGGAGCGAGCTCCATTCTGCATTCGGCTTGCATCATGCTTCATGTAGTCGAGCAAGTCGAGACGAAATTCATTCAAGCCCAAGTCCATGATGGAAACGCCTGTGCTCATTTCTTCAATATCCACGACTTCCTCTTTGAGGCGTTCCAACTGGTCGCGGCGATATTTGAGGTCGCCCTGTTCCTCGGCAGAAAGGGGGTTGTCATCGCCGGTGGCGGTGAGAACCGACACTTTCATACGGGCTTCGACACGACCTTTGAGATTGATATAATCGTCAAGGTCCATGTCGGGCCAATAGTTGACAAGCTGAATAACCGCGTTGCGAGAGCCTATGCGGTCTATTCGACCGAAACGCTGAATGATGCGCACGGGGTTCCAATGAATATCGTAGTTAATAAGGAAATCGCAGTCCTGGAGGTTCTGACCTTCCGAGATGCAATCGGTGGCGATAAGTACGTCTATTTCCTCATTAAGCTTCGGATATAGCGAGGCTTTCTCTTTCGAGATGGGCGAGAAAAGCGTCAGTATTTTGTTGAAATCGAAACCGTTTCTCGAAACATCGCGAAGCGATGTCCCAACATTGTCACCGCTTATCAGGCCAATATGAGAACCGAGTGCCCGGACGGTAGGTGCGATGTTATCGTAGAGATACTGAGCCGTATCAGAGAAGGCGGTAAATACTATAATCTTTTTGTTTTCGCCGTTTATTGGATGGGCAAACTTATTGCGAATGTCCTCAATGAGCATTTGCAGTTTGCTGTCATGTTCAGGGGTAATGTCGGCAAGCATGAACAGCAGCGTGTTCAGATTGTCGAGGTCTTTGGCGAGATAGCCGCGCCACTGAACATAGTCCATATCCTCCAGTGCGATTTTGGTTTTCTTGTTTCCGATAAAGACGGTGTCCTCCCTATCGTCGAAGTCGAGACCGTAAGAGAAATCATAATCGCAAACCATGGATGGTTCTTGCTTGGCGGCAAGATCATCAATGGCTTTTATCGTGGCTTCGATATATTTCCTGATTTGTTCAAGTGTAAGACGGAACGAATTGACAGAACTTTCAAGGCGTTTGAGCAAGTTGATGCTCATAAGTTGCCTGATGCCTCGTTCACGACCGCTACGCGAAAGATTGCCGAAGCGTCCGTCCTCGCGCACCTCCATGTACTTCTCCAGCTTGCTCGGCAAGATGAAGTCGGAGGGCGTGTATATAGCGAGATTAAGCTCGCTGACGCTGATGAAAATATCATTGAAGCTGACCGCAGTAGGCAGGTCAGTAAGTTTCGGGGCACGGGAGATTGGTTTCAATCTCTCCGGGAACTTACCGATGTCAGTGGTATCGTAATATTGCTCGATGTGCTTGCGCGAGCGAGCAATGGTAACGCTGTCAAGGACTTCAAAGAAATCGAAACTCAACATTTCGAGCAATGCCTTTGTTGTGCGCTCCTCGGCAGGAAGTTTGGACCATCGGTTGAAAGCAGTCTGAGCCTGACGGAAAATCTCTTCAAGTGAGGAGTTAGTAGAGAGTAGTGAGTCAAGTTTGGTGCTGTCGCCCTCGTAAGCGAGAGCGAGCTGATTGCGCAGGTCGTTGAAGCGGTTGTTGACGGGGGTGGCCGACAACATGAGCACTTTAGTTTTGACCCCGGCGCGAATAACCTTGTTCATCAACTGGAGATAGCGGTTTTCGCGTGGATTCTCATCGTTCTCGTCGGTGGTGACTTTGCCGCCGTTGCGGAAGTTATGGCTCTCGTCTATAACTACGAGGTCGTAATTCCCCCAGTTTATATGTTCGAGGTCGAGACCGTTGCTTTGACCTGTCAAACGCGAAAGGTCGGTATGATAGAGAATATCATACCGCAAACGGTCGGCAACGAGCGGGTTATTGACGTAGTTACTACGATAAGTAACCCAGTTGTCGTGCAGCTTCTTCGGGCATAGGACGAGAACGGACTTGTTGCGGTTCTCGTAATACTTTATTACCGAAAGAGCAGTAAACGTCTTGCCGAGACCCACGGAGTCGGCAAGGATGCAGCCGTTGAACTTTTCCAACTTGTTGATGATGGCGAGAGCGGCATCACGTTGGAAATTGTAGAGCTTATTCCAGATAACGCTCGACTTGAAGCCGGTGGCTTCATTTGGCAGCACGTCTTCCGAAATATCTTCAAGGAACTCGTTGAAGATATTGTAGAGCGTAACAAAGTAGATAAACTCCGGGGAGTTTTCTTTGTAAGCGTTGGTGATGTTGTCGAGTACCTGTTCGGTAACGACTTGCAGCTGCTCGCCGTCGTTCCATATCTGATTAAAGATTTGGAGATACTGTTGAGAGAATGGAGCCTCCATCTTATTGATTGCGATAGCAAGGCTATTGCCGCGCTCGCAACCCAACTCAACGGTAGTGAAACCGCCGAGAGGCATATATGTGGTATCGTCAACGGTTGCAAATGACGGCATCCCGGCATTTGTGCGGTTTGATTTGAAGCAAGCCTTTTGACGAATCCACTCAGCGCACTCTTTGGCAACGGCTTTCAAGGAAAGTTCGTTACGGAGTTTGATTTCAAACTCCGAGCCATAGAGGTCGCGTTCACGATTAAGGCGAGGGATGTAGAACTCGCGTTTTTGCTTATCGACCTTTTCGGTTACGAAAGAAGGAGAAGTGAAGATAAAACGCAGTTCAGAAATATCGGACAACTGCTCTTTCAGTTCCTGAAAGGCATATATGGAGAAACAAGATGCAGCGATAGCCACCTTGGAGCCGGAGCGCAAGGTGATGAGCATATCGTCTTTCAGCGTCTTGTTTACGTTGTCTATTACTTCCATTGAATCTTCGACTATTTAGCCGTGGTTTATTCTTTTGCAAATATAATAAATCTTATGGGCAAAATTTGCGTACTGCGACGTTAAATAAGGTTTAACCCACGCTTGGTGGAATTACTTCTGATTGAGATATAATAAGTGGCTTATGTTTCTTATGTATTCTCTACATAAGGCACATAAGCCACATTAGTAGGATTGGATCCGGGACCGGTGGGGTTTACCAGATCACTACGCGCTCTTCTACGGGGCGGAACATTTTGTCGCCTTCTTTGATGCCGAATGCGGCGAAGAAGGGCTCGAGGTTGCGGAGGGAGGCGTTGACGCGCCAGCGGCCGAGGCTGTGGGGGTCGGTCTGGGTGCGCTGGAGGATTTCAGCCTCGCGGATGTTGCCGGCCCATACGTTGGCGTAGGAGATGTAGAAGCGCTGGTCGCCGGTGTAGCCGTCGACGGTCTCGTCTTCCTTGTCGCCGAGGGCGTTGTGGTAGGCGGTGTAGGCCACGCGGAGGCCGCCCTGGTCGGCGATGTTCTCGCCGAGGGTGAGCTTGCCGTTGGCATGGGTGCCGGGAAGAACCTCGATGGCGTCGAACTGGTCGACGAGTTTGTTGGCAAGTGCCTCGAAGGCCTCGGCGTCGGCGGGAGTCCACCAGTCGGCGAAGTTGCCGTCCTTGTCGAACTGACGGCCCTGGTCGTCGAAGCCGTGGGTCATCTCATGACCGATGACCACGCCGATGGCGCCGTAGTTCTCGGCGTCGCTGGCATCCGGATTGAAGTAGGGAGCCTGAAGAATGCCGGCGGGGAAGCAGATTTCGTTTGTCGTGGGGTTGTAGTAGGCGTTGACGGTCTGGGGGCTCATGAGCCAGCGGGCCCGGTCGACGGGCTTGCCGTAGTCGTCGAGGTTGTACTGGTTGTTGAAGACGATGGCGTCCTGAACATTCTGCCAGTAGGTTCTGGAGGGGTCGATGGTGAGGCCGGAGTAGTCGCGCCACTTGTCGGGGTAGCCGATCTTGACAGTGAAGGCGGCGAGTTTCTCCTGAGCGCGGGCCTTGGTGGTGTCGCTCATCCACGTGAGGGAATCGATGTGCTGGCCGAGGGCCGTGCGGAGGTTCTCGACGAGCGTGAGCATCTTCTCCTTAGAGGTGGCGGGGAAGTATTTCTCGACGTAGAGTTCGCCGAGCGCTTCGCCGAGCATGCTGTTGGGCACGCTGAGAGCGCGCTTCCAGCGGGGCTGCTGCTCCTCGACGCCGCTCATCACCTTGGTGAGCTCGAAGCGGGCGTTCACGAAGTCGTCGCTCAGATAGGGAGCGGCGGAAGTGAGGTAGCCGGCGGTGAGATAGTCGCGGAGCTTCTGAGTGTCGATGCTGCCGATCATGTCGTTCACCACGGCGTAGTATTCGGGCTGGGCCACGATGACGGTGTCGACAGCGGCCTGAAGGCCCTGGGCCTTGAAGTATGCGGGAAGGTCGATGTTGGCGAACTTTTTGGAGAGGTCGGCCACAGGCATGGGGTTGTACATGGCTGAGATGTCGCGGAGCTCGACCTGGGTCTTCTGCTTCGAGGCGAGAGTAGTCTCTACTTCCATGGTGTTTGCCACGATGCGGTCGGCGTCTTCGGCGGAGAATCCGGAGAGACCGGCGATGGTCTTCAGATAGGTCTTGTATGCCTCGCGGATGGCCTTTGCACGGTCGGTGTCGTCGGTGTAGTAGTCGCGGTCGCCGAGACCGAGGCCGCCCTGACTCCAGTACATTGCGTTTCGGTCGGCGTTTGCGAGGTCAGCCTCGACACCTGTGCCGAAAAATGCGTCGATTCCGGGGAGCGTTGCCATAAGGGTCATGAGGCTGTCGCGGTCAGCTGCGGCGATGCGCGCGAGGTCGACCTTGACAGTCTCGGCGCCTTCCTTGTTGAGGCGCACGCTGTCCATACCCATGGCGTAGAGGTCTGCCACTTTCTGGGCGTTTGTGCCGGGCTCGTTCTTCTGCCTGGCGAGGTCGAGGACGAGGTCGCGGACCTGCTGGCGGTTGAGCTCAGCGAGCTGGTCGAAGGTGCCGAAACGCGAATACTGGGCCTGAAGGGGATTGGCCTTCATCCAGCCGCCGCATGCAAAATCATAGAAATCCTCGCCGGGAGCGACGGAGGTGTCGAGATTCGCAAGGTCGAAGCCGCGGGGGGCGTCGGTCTTTGCCTCGCTCTTGGAGCAGGAATAAAGGCCTGCTCCGCACACGCCGCAGGCGGCGAGCACGAGGAGAGTGATTGATTTGTTCATATGTGTAAAAATACTTTATGTTGGCCCCTCTGCGGGGCATTGATTGGATTGTTTTCGCTATTGCATTTCGTCGAGTTCCATCTGGGCGAGTTCCCAGACGCTCATGGCGTTCTCGAGGGCCTTGTTGGCCGCGGCGTGCTCTTCGAAGACTTCCGGCGCCACCTCTCCAGCGGCGATGCGGGCTTCCACGGCCTTGACGGCCTCCTCGGCTGCGGCAACTCCGGTCTCGGCGTCCTCCACCCTCTTGCGGGCGCGTCGCACGGCTTTCTCGCGTTCCCGGGCCTCGGCATAGCTGAGCTTCGGCTGTGGCTTTTCGGGTGCGGGAGCCCCCTGCGCCGGCTTCCCGGCCTTAGAGGGAGTTTCGGGGGGCGGAGTCTTCTCGTTCTTCGGAGCCTTGGGCGCGGACCGCTCGAGTTCCTGAAGCGATGCGAGGCGTTTTTTCTCGAGGAAGTCGTAAATGCCTCCGAGATTTTCGCGCACCTGTCCTCCCCCGAATTCATAGACCTTCCCTACGAGGCCGTCGAGAAACTCGCGGTCGTGGCTGACGACAATCACCGTTCCGTCGAAGTCCTTTATGGCCTGCTTGAGGATGTCCTTGGTCTTCATGTCGAGGTGGTTTGTCGGTTCGTCGAGAATCAGAAGATTGACGGGCTCGAGAAGCAGCTTAATCATGGCCAGACGCGTCTTCTCTCCGCCGGACAGCACCCGCACCTTCTTGTCGGAAGCCTCGCCGCCGAACATGAACGCGCCGAGAATATCCCGGATTTTAAGGCGTATGTCGCCGACGGCCACGCGGTCGATGGTGTCGAACACGGTGAGCTCCCCGTCGAGGAGCTGGGCCTGGTTCTGGGCGAAGTAACCAATTTTCACGTTGTGGCCTATCTTCAGATGGCCGGTGAATGGGATCTCGCCCATGATGCACTTCACGAGCGTCGACTTTCCTTCGCCGTTCTTGCCGACGAAGGCCACTTTCTCGCCGCGTCGGATTGTGAATGTCGCGCCGTCGAAAACCTGATGGTCGCCGTAGGCCTTTCCTACGTTCTCGGCGATGACAGGGAAATCGCCCGAGCGCGGCGCAGGAGGAAAACGCAGGGACAAATGGCTGTTGTCGACCTCGTCGACTTCGATGCGCTCGATTTTGGCGAGCTGCTTCATGCGGCTCTGGACCTGGACGGCCTTGGTGGCCTTGTAGCGGAAACGCTCTATGAATTCCTCGGTGTCGGCTATCTGCTTCTGCTGGTTGCGGTAGGCGCGCATCTGCTGTTCGATGCGTTCCTTGCGCAGCTCGACGAAATGGCTGTAGTTCACGGCGTAGTCGTAAATCTTGCCGAGGGAAATCTCTATGGTGCGGTTCGTCACGCGGTCGATGAAAGCGCGGTCGTGGCTGACGAGCACCACGGCCTTGGCCTTGGCCACGAGGAAATTCTCGAGCCACTGTATGCTCTCGATGTCGAGGTGGTTGGTAGGCTCGTCGAGAAGCAGCACGTCCGGACGCCGCAACAAGAGTTTGGCAAGCTCTATGCGCATTCGCCAGCCGCCTGAAAACTCGGCGGTGGGACGGTTGAAGTCCGTGCGGACAAATCCAAGGCCGATAAGCGTCTTCTCCATCTCGGCCTCGCAGTTTTCGGAGCCGAGCATGGCAATCTGTTCGGAAAGCTCACTGATGTGCTCGATCAGACGATGGTACTCTTCGGAGTCGTAGTCCGTGCGCTCCGCCAGTTCGGCGCTCATGGCGTCGAGGCGCGCCTGCATCTCCGCGATATGGGAGAAGGCCTTGCGGACTTCTTCGACAACCGTGAGGGTGTCCTCAAGCTGCATCTGCTGGGGAAGATAGCCCACGGTGACGTCGGCGGGAACGCTCACGGTGCCGGAAGTCGGGGGCTGCAGTCCCGCGATGATCTTGAGCATCGTCGATTTCCCTGCGCCGTTCTTGCCGACGAGGGCGATGCGGTCGCGGGGATTGATTACATAACTTATATTGTCGAACAGCGAGCGTGCGCTGAACTCCACTGAAAGTCCGTTGATTGAAATCATGACTGCAAAATTACAACTTTCCGCCGAGTCCTGCAAATCATTCGTACCGCCCGGGGTTGCCGTACTTTGCCGTGCGGGCGTCGCTGATGGGGCCGGAGAAGTCGAGTCCGAAGGCGAAGCTGTAAGTGTTGCCCTCGCTGTCGGTGTACGGGCGGATGTCATGCGGACGGTCCTCGCAGTGGTGCTCGACGGCCTCCATGTCGGCCGGAAGTTCGAAAGGCAGGAGCCCGGAAGGCTCGGCTTTACCGCTTATTAGGTCCATGAAGGCCTGCACCTGGACACTAAAGCCCACAAGCAAAGCATCGGCAAGTGGCTCGACCTCGGAGAGGACGGTGGGATTGGACATAGCCATGACCACAATCACCGGCTTGCCGTCCATTTTCGCCTGCAGCGCCTCGAGAGCGTCGAGCTCGCACTCGTTCTGGGCCACCGCGCTTTTTCCGGCATATGAACGGTTGCCGGCAATGCTCTCCGGACGTGCGGCGACAGCCGTATAGGGACGGTACTGAAGTGTGATGGGTATATAGCCGTTGCCGCCCGCGGCCTTGTCTTCGGGATCATAACCCATCCGGTAGCTTCTAGGCGATTCCATAAAGAATATGGCGGCGTCGGCCTCCGAGGGGCCGTCGACAATCTCGAAATAATGTGAACCAAGTTCGCGGGAAACAGGTTCGTAATCCTTAGCGGCTTCCGTGCTTCCCCAGTAAGTGCGCATTGCCGGCACCTGTCGGCGGGGAATATAGACCTTGGTCCCTGCCGAGAGCGGAAGGACGTTCGCCGCGTTCTTGAGCATAATCACGGATGCCACCTGCTGCCGGTAGCCTTCGGCCATCCACTCAGGGTTGCCCACGGTACGAACCGTTTCCCCGGGGTCGGTGTATGGATTCTCGAAAAGTCCCGTGCGGAAGATATTGAGCAGGAGCCGTACAGCGGAATCCTCCATCCGCCTGCGCATCTTCTCTTCTCCGAGTCTTTCGCAGCCGAGGCGGTAGGCGTCGAGCACCGGGCCGGCCTCTCCCTCGCCTCCGAACTGGTCGACACCTGCCATCAGGGCCTTGTAGTGGCGCTCCGCCACGCTGAGGTCTTCGACGCCCCAGGGTTTAGCTCCGTGCGTTCCCGGGTCGCACGGGTCGCCGGTGATAATCCAGTCTGTGCAAACCACCCCGTCGTATCCGCATTCGCCGCGGAGCTGGTCGTGGATAAGTTCGCGGTTGAAGGAATTGCCGACATTCTCCGAGGTCTGACTGTAGGAAATGGTGTAGTAAGGCATCACGGCCGAGGCCCATGCCGTTTTACCGGGCAGACGGAACGCTCCCTTGACGAATGGCCGCTTGTGCACCTCGAAGCATCCTCCGGGATATACGGCATATTTGCCGTTGCCGTAATGGGCGTCGCGGCCTCCTTCGCCGGAGCCTCCGCCGGGCCAGTGCTTGACCATGGCGTTAACGCTCCCGCGCCCCCACTCCGCCCCCTGAAGCCCCTCGCAGTATTCGCGGACTATATCGGTTACGAGCGTCGGGTCGTTGCCGAAGGTGGCGTTGAAGCGGTACCAGCGGGGATCGGTGCCGAGGTCGGCCTGCGGGGAGAGAGCCGTGGTGAGTCCGAGTGCACGGTATTCGGCGGCGGCTATTTCAGCGAAGCGGCGGACCGTCGAGGGCGAGAAAGTTGAGGCGAGCCCCATGAGATTGCTCCACATAGAAAGCTGACCGGAGGCCCCGGGGGCGAATTCCGCATCCTCGAAGGCCGAGTGGCGCGGGTCGGAGGAATTGTTAGCGGGGATGCCATGGGCCGTATTCTCACAAAGAGCTTGCACCGCATTGTTCCAGCGGGCGGCGGTTTCCGGACTTTCGACCGTCGAGACAAGCACATGACGCACGCGGTCGTCGACGAGGAACTTGCGCTGGCCGTCGCTCAGCGCCCAGGCTTTCTCTCCGCTTTCGGCGAAGGGCTTTCCGCCATAGGTGTCGTCGGGCATCGGCAACTTGTTCTGACGGCTGTAAAGCATCAGCCCGGCGATTTCCTCGATTGACAGACGGCTGGCGAGGTGGCGTGCCCTCTCGGTGGCCGGAAGACGCCAGTCCTCATAAGGCTTCAGCTCACCGCTGCCGTCGAAATTCTTGAAAGCATGCCCGTCGATATATATGATGCGTGCGCGCGAAGCCCCGTCTGAAATACCCAGCTCGGGACCGCCATCCTGACGTACAAGAGTAAAACCATCCTTCTGCTCCCAGGTGAAAAGATCTTTGTTTCCTTTTTTATCAAGATTGCTTCTCATATGAGAATTCTTTATAATTCGCAAAATTATGAAAAAAACTTTGTTTGGTTTGTATTGTTAGAAAAATATCCTCAATTTTGTGGAGCTGAACAAAAAACGTTTCAAACACTATGCTCATAAACACTGCACGGTTTGCCGTAAGTTCGCCTTCGGTGGAGAAATGTCCCGGAGGAGCGCCGCGGCACGAATATGCCTTCATCGGCCGGTCGAATGTCGGGAAATCATCGCTTATCAATATGCTTTTAGGACAAAAGGGACTGGCAATGACATCCTCGAAACCGGGCAAAACGATGCTAATCAACTATTTTCTGGTGAATGAATCATGGTGGGTCGTAGATCTGCCGGGCTACGGCTACGCGGCACGCAGCAAAGCGGACCGCGAGCGTCTGGAAAAGATGATCAAAGGCTATATCCTGGGCCGCGAACAGATGACCAATCTTTTCGTGCTCATCGACTCACGCCACAAGCCCCAGAAAATCGACCTTGAGTTCATGGAATGGCTCGGGGAGAACGGAGTGCCCTTCAGCATAGTGTTCACGAAGCTCGACAAGCTGACCTCAGGAGCCGGCAAGAAAATGACGGCTCTCTATCTGGAGGAACTTCTGACACGCTGGGAGGAACTGCCTCCCGTGTTCCGCACCTCGAGCGAGGACCGACGCGGGAGGGACGCTATTCTCGAGTATATCGAGGAGATGAACCAGCTGCCGCTGGGCACCTGCGGCGCGCACTGAAGCGACACTCCCCTTTTCAACGACTTGTCCTTGAAAAGGCAATCACATATCATGTATCGCATTTCACTTATCATTCTGTTTGCCCTTATCCTCAACATCCGGGTGGAGGGCACGACCATTGTGGCGGACTCGCTGTCGCGGGCCCCTCTTTCGGGAGCCTCGGTTTTCGACAGGAAGGGCCGATTCATAGGCATATCCGGCACAAATGGCGCACTGCCGCCGGTTTCCGAAGGGGATTATCCTCTCACAGTCAGATACATGAGCTTCATGGAAAAACGGGTACCACAAGCCGTGACAGACACCGTGCTGATGCAGGAAAACGTCACGGAGCTCCGGGAACTGGTCGTGGAGTCGGAGAAGCAGCGAGTGCTTCATATCCTTGCCTATGCCCGGGAATACTCCACCCTCACCACCTACTCCGACACCGTGACGATGTTCAGGGAAAAGATGGTGGACTATATGATACCGAGTTCGGGCAAGACAAAATTCAAGGGCTGGCGGATTCCGCGCATCCTCAAATCGAAATCCTACTACCGCTTCTCGAACAATCTGGGGCTCGACAGCGTGAGCGACCGCTGCCGGAACTTCTTTTCCTGGTCGGACTGGGTAGGACTTGCGCCGGCAAGGGCCGTTCCCCGGCGGCTTCAGCTTTCCGAATGGGCCGCAGACACGCTCAGGGGCAAATACAGCGCTTCGGAAATATGGACCCGGAAGGAGGACCGCATAGACCTGAACGTTGACGTTCTCGCAGATTCGACAGGCCGGAAATGGGTGCCGGGAGTGGCCGGATTTTTCCGGAACGACCTTGACTTCGAGCAGTTCCGCCTACACCTGACGTACGACAACGTGGTCGATGATTCAGTTTCGCCGCTCAGCCTTTCAGGCTACTCCTTCAATATAGAATCCAACGGCCGCGGGCGCGGGATGTTCATGTTCAACCGTCGGGACGAACCATTTTTCGTAAGCACCTACGGCGAAGTCTATCCCGTCGAGAAAGAATTCATCAGCGTTGGGGAAGCAAAGAAATGGGAAAAGTTCGGCGAGCGCGTGAAAGAGCTCGAAATGATGGAGCCGGCAGAGGCTCCGGAACTTCAGCCCGAGGTCCTCGCACTCATTTCCCGTGTAAACGAGCTGGACCACGTGAAAGTTCGGCTCGATTTTACGCCCGACCACCGGCTCGCGGGGCGCGAGGTTGTGAAGCTGAATGCGGGTCAGCTTATTCTCAACCGCCTGAAAGGCGTGCTGGGCATAGACCACATCAACGCGCGCCGGAAATGGAAAAAGCAGTGGCGCGAGTTCCGTGACGAGCGCCGGGAGAAGAACAAGGAGCGGACGAAATAGCGGTAGTCCGCTTCCCAGCGACTGAAGAGCGCTTTTTTACGGCCGGAGCCTTCACCTTCTCGGGAAACAGCCTGAGGCGCACTTCCTCCGGGGCCTCGTCCACAGAGAAAAAACAGTCGACGAAAGGTTCGATGCGCCGGGTGCGCTCAGCCAGAACAAGAATAGAAAGCCCGAGACGTCGGCGCATGTCGGCGCCTCTGAAGTAATCGCAGAGCCAGGTCAGAGAGTCGAGGATGCAAATCTTAATACCCGAAGACTTCACAGCCGACTCTACGCGGTCCATAAGTGTTTCAGGGTCGAGCTCCCCGAGAGAGTCTCGGTCCAAGCTAAGACGGAAGAGGCCGGAGGAGGCGTATTTCCTGACTCTTTCGGCAAACTGACGCATTGTCGTGCCGAACTCGATGAGGAGCACACGGCGGGACTTGGCTATTTCGCCGGCAATATGCAGAGCGAGAGACGTTTTTCCGGAACGGGGCTTGTCTATGAGGCAGGCGATTTCGTCCTCATGCCACAGATTGTTGAACAGAGGTTTTGCCGGGGTTTTGGCAGCGCGGTCGAGCCACTCATTGGCGGAGAGGATGGTGAAGGGTGCGGGGTTCATAGTAGTTAGGAATTTAGAGTTTAGATAGTCGGTTTAATTCGATGCAAAGATACAATTCAATTTGCGATAAAGCAAATATTGTTGATAAAATTTTGCGGGAATTTATTAGTGGATATTTTTAGACGATGTCTGGCAGGATGTTGCATTTTAATTTTGTTGAACAGATTAAAGTGTTTATATTTGCAAAATATAATACATACAGTAAAATGTTGCAGAAAATAATTTTCACGGCATTCATTGCCGGAATATCCACGACCGGCATTTCGGCGCAGACCGGAAGCTGGAAAGGCGAACTGAAATTCGGTGGCACGTCGCTTCCCCTGGTGTTCAATTTCTCGGCCGATGGGTGCACAATGGATTCCCCGGCGCAGGGAGTCAAAGGCTTACCGACGGAGTGGACGCCTGATGCTTCAGGAAAGGTGACGGTTAGGATTCCGGCAATAAACGGTACGTACGAGGGGCAGATGGAAGTTGATTCCATTACAGGTAAATTCACCCAGCATGGCTATTCCTTCCCCCTGACACTACATCCGGGCGAGGTAAAGTTCCGGCGACCGCAGACACCGAAGCCTCCCTACCCTTATACGACCGAGGAAGTATCGTTCGCCAACGGCGAGGCTACGCTTCGCGGAACCCTTACCCTTCCGAAGGACTGCACATCCTCGACCCCCGTGTTAATAATGATTACCGGCAGCGGCTTACAGAACCGCGACGGGAAGTTTTCGGGCACAAGCCCTTCGCCGTGATAGCGGACGCGCTTGCGCGTCAGGGCATAGCCTCGCTCAGATTCGACGACCGTGGGTTCGGCGAGTCGACTGGCGATGTCGTCAACTGCACGACCTATGACTTACGGGACGACGCGGCTTCGGGAATTGAGCTGCTTCGAAAAAGATTCAAGCGGGTCGGAGCGCTCGGCCACAGCGAAGGAGGCACTATAGCCATGATGCTTGCCGGCGAAGGCAAAGCCGATTTCGCCGTTTCGCTTGCGGGCATGACAGTCAGCGGAAAAGAGCTGCTTCTGGCCCAGAACCGCGACGCGCTGGCAGGGATGGGACTTGACCAGACTGTGACAGACAACTATTGCCGTCATCTCGCCGAAGGGATGGACGCGGCCATGAGCGGGAAAGACATCTCGCCCGTGACTGACGCGACGCTTCCGGCCTCACTCGCCGAGAACCTTAACAAAGCCCTCATGCAGTTCGGAACGCCTTATATGCGGGAGTTTCTGAAACTCGAGGAAGGAGCGAAGCTCGGGAGCATGAACGTGCCCCTGCTGGCTCTCAACGGGACCAGGGACAGTCAGGTTGACTGCGATAAAAATCTCGGGATGGTGAAAGCAAGTTCCAAGGGCAAGGCGTTTACCGTCAAAGCCTATGAGGGACTGAACCATCTGTTCCAGCATTCGCAGACCGGCAGCCAGGAGGAATACGGGAAAATTGAAGAGACCATCTCTCCGGAAGTCCTCGGCGACATCGCGAAGTGGATAAACGGGCTCAAATGAATTAAAAAACGAAGTTCCCGTTATTTTTGTTCTATTTGCAAAAAATAGGATGATTTATGTGTGAACTGAATGATTGCATCCAGCTTATACAAGCCAACCCACCCTATATTCAAAAAGAATATGGGGTAACAGGATTGAGTATTTTCGGGTCTTTGGCAAGAGGAGACAATAAAAAAGACAGTGAATCGACATTCTTGTCGATATGCCTCCAAAAATCATCTTGCTTTTCCGATTGAATGCTTTTTTTGAGAAACTTCTAAACGCCTCCGTCGACCTCGTGAGGCGACATAGTCACTTGTCTATAAAATTTCAAAACCAAATATCTCAAGATGCAATCGTCATACTCTGAAAAAGA
The DNA here is from genome assembly GCA_902491515.1 of uncultured Porphyromonadaceae bacterium. Classification (GTDB taxonomy): domain Bacteria; phylum Bacteroidota; class Bacteroidia; order Bacteroidales; family Muribaculaceae; genus CAG-873. The sequence goes on along the minus strand of CABUIC010000003.1, from coordinate 108,214 downwards.
CAAAAGCCGGGCTTTACAGACGCTTGAATCAATTGAGGATACAATTATTCAGCTGATTGAATGGAATAAAACATACATATCCTCGGAAGTTTATTATTATTCATAAACCGGCATGCAATTACTTGCAGCCAATTGTACGTTGCTTACAGCTATCGGCGAAGGAATCAACAGAATAAACACGATACTTCCGAATTTCCTAAAGGATAATTTTCCGGAAACTCCATGGCCGGCAATCGTCGGAATGCGAAATCATATTGCTAACGGATATTTTGAACTTGATGCCGATTTAGTTTTTGAAACAGCCTCTGAAGATATCCCTCCATTACTCGAAACCATTCGGATAGCACAAGAGCTTTGCCAATAAAATCTGTCATACAAAAATTATGACATGCGAGAGGATAGAGCCCTGTTAACAAATTTTGTGTGTCCGGAAAATAAAGTTTTGCCCGGGGCGGGCGGGGAGTATGAAGATAAATTATTACCTTTGTGTGCCGAAAAATGAAACGGACAAAAACCGGACAACCCAGCAACAATTAGCCAACTTCATATATATCTACCAGTAAAAATGAAAAAAAGCGCATTGCAAAAAGCTCGTGCAGCTTATCAGCCCAAGCTCCCCATCGTGCTCACAGCACCCGTGAAGGCCGTGGAAGGCCGTCCGACGCAGTCAGTAGCCGACCAGGAAGCCATCCACGCCCTCTTCCCCAACACATACGGACTTCCCGAGCTCCGCTTCGAGAAGAATCCCGCACCCACTCCTGGCAAGCCCCTGAATGTAGGTGTAATCCTTTCCGGCGGCCAGGCACCCGGCGGCCACAACGTGATTTCCGGTCTTTTCGACGGCATCAAGAAAATCCACCGCGACAGCCGCCTCTTCGGCTTCCTCATGGGCCCCGGCGGTCTTGTTGACCACAATTACATAGAGCTTACGGCCCCGATCATCGACGAATACCGCAACACCGGCGGCTTCGACATCATCGGTTCGGGCCGCACGAAGCTCGAGAAGAAGGACCAGTTCGACAAGGGCCTCGAAATCTGCCGCGAGCTCGGCATCACCGCCCTCGTAATCATCGGCGGCGACGACTCGAACACCAACGCCGCCATTCTCGCCGAATACTACAAGAGCATCAATGCGGGCGTCCAGGTAATCGGCTGCCCGAAGACCATCGACGGCGACCTCAAGAACAGCCTCATCGAGACCTCCTTCGGTTTCGACACGGCCACGAAGGTATATTCCGAGGTAATCGGCAACATCCAGCGCGACTGCAATTCCGCGAAGAAATACTGGCACTTCATCAAGCTAATGGGCCGCTCGGCGAGCCACATCGCCCTTGAATGCGCCCTCCAGACGCAGCCCAACATCTGCATCATCTCCGAGGAGGTCGAGGCCAAGAACATGAGTCTGAAGGACATCGTGAAGTACATCGCGGACATCGTGACGGCCCGCGCCGCCGAGGGCAACAACTTCGGCACCGTTCTCATCCCCGAAGGCCTCATCGAATTCATCCCCGAATTCAAGAAACTCATCTCCGAGCTCAACGAGCTTCTCGGCGCCCACAAGGATGAAGTGGCCAAGATGAACGAGGAAGAGCTCACATCCTTCATCCTCGGCAACCTCAGCGCCGCCAACGTGGCCGCACTCGAGTCGCTTCCGAAGTCCGTGGCCCGTCAGCTCATGCTCGACCGCGACCCCCACGGCAATGTACAGGTATCGCTCATCGAGACCGAAAAGCTCCTCAGCGAGATGGTCCGCGACTACCTCTCCACCAGCGAAGCCTTCAAGGCCGCCGAGGGCAAGTTCTCCGCCCTGCACCACTTCTTCGGCTACGAGGGCCGCTGCGCCGATCCCTCGAACTTCGACGCTGACTACTGCTACTCGCTCGGCTACAACGCCGCCGCGCTCATCAACTCGGGCGTGACCGGCTATATGTCGGCCATCCGCAACCTCGTGAAGCCCGCAGTGCAGTGGATTCCCGGCGGCATACCCATCACCATGATGATGAACATCGAGCGCCGCAACGCCCAGGACAAACCCGTAATCCAGAAGGCCCTCGTCCGTTTGGACGGCACCCCCTTCAAGAAGTTCGCCGCACAGCGCGAGGACTGGGCTCAGAACACCTGCTACATGTACCCCGGTCCCGTCCAGTATTTCGGCCCGGCCGAGGTCTGCGACCAGCCTTCGATGACGCTCAAGTACGAGCACATGGATAAATAAACACGAGGGGCCCAGCGCCTCCTCATGCCCGAATCACAGCTTGCAGAGGCCGGCCCGGGGGAGCACCGAAGCTCTTGGCCGGCCTCTTTCTTTCGGGAAATGCCATCGATGCATTCATCGCGGCTGTTGGGAAAGTTCGGGGCGGACGCGTGTTAGAATTCAAATTCGCCCGTTCGGGGCGGACGCGCCATGGCGCGTCCCTACACCAAGGCCACTGAATGTTTTATGATATTTTTTATTATATAGATGATAAATGGGCCGGATTGACGACGAAACCGTAAGCAAGATACTTGATACCGCCGATATAGTGGAGGTGGTAAGCGACTTCGTGAAGCTGCGTCGCTCGGGCGCGAACTATAAGGGACTCTGCCCCTTCCACAACGAGCGCACACCGTCCTTCTCCGTCAACAAGGCCCGCAACATATGCAAATGCTTCAGCTGCGGCAAGGGCGGCTCGCCCGTCGGCTTCATCATGGAGCACGAGCAGATGACCTATGTGGAGGCCCTGCGGTGGCTCGCAAGGAAATACAACATAGAAATAGTCGAGCGCGAAGTCTCGGACGCCGAGCGCGAGGCAGCCTCTGCGCGCGAGGCCATGTTTGCGGCCAATGAATTCGCCCTCAAGCATTTCGAGAGCAACCTCACGGACACTGACGAAGGCCGCAACATCGCCCTCGCCTACTTCCGCCGCCGCGGCATCAACGACGCGATGGTGAAGCGCTTCCATCTCGGCTACTCCCTCGAGAAGTCCAATACCTTCTATACCACGGCCGTCTCCAAGGGATTCAGCGAACAGGTACTCGTGGATTCCGGACTCTGCATCCGCTCCGACCGCGGGGACTGCTATGACCGTTTCCGCACGCGCGTTATTTTCCCGATACACACCGTCTCGGGCCGCGTCGTGGGTTTCGGCGGACGCACCATGCGTTCCGACAAACAGGGCGCAAAGTACGTCAACTCGCCCGAATCCATCATCTATTCCAAGAAAAAAGAGATTTACGGGCTTTATCAGGCCAAGAGCGCCATAGCGAAGAAAGACAAGGCCATCATGGTCGAGGGTTACATGGACGTCATCTCGATGCACCAGTCAGGGGTTGAGAACGTCGTGGCCTCCTCGGGCACCTCGCTGACGCAGGAACAGATCCGCGCGCTGATGCGCTTCACTCGCAACATCACGGTAATCTACGACGCAGATGCGGCCGGCATCAAGGCCTCGCTGCGAGGAATCAACCTGATTCTTGCGGAGGGGCTCAATGTCCGCGCCCTGCTTCTTCCCGAAGGCGACGACCCGGACAGTTTCGCGCAAAGCCACAGCTCCACGGAGGTAGAGGAATACCTCAAGGAACACGAGCAGGACATCATCGCCTTCATGACGGACATCCTGATGAAGGACGTGGCGCCCAACGACCCCATAGCGCGCGCGAAGGTAATCAACACCATCCTTCAGACCGTGGCAATGGTCGAGGACAACATCACCCGCATGAGCTATGTGGCCCAGTGCGCCAGGACATTCGGCATGAGCGAGGATGTCATAGCCCTTCAGCTCAAGCGGTTCGTCGCCCTCCGGGAGGAAACCATCGAGCGCGAGGCCCAGCGGGCACGGGCGCAGGAAAGCATCCGCGACCTTGACGAAAATAAAAAACAGCCGGAAAACCCGTCTGGGACCGAAACCGCCGGCGTCCCTGCCGGAGACGAAATATCCCCGGCCCTCACGCAGACTGATGCCGACGTCTCGGCCCTCGCGGGCCTTGACCGGTCGAAACTTCTGCCTTACGAGCTTGTGCTGCTCAAATACGCAGTGCGCTACGGCTCACTGTACCTGTGCGACACGCCAGCCGAGGACGGCTCGATGACAGCGCTCAACGTGGCCGAGTACATCCGGCGCGAGATGGCGGCATATTCCCTGGAGTTCACCGACTCCGGAGTTGCACGCACATTCTCGCGGATACTGGAGATAATCGGGAGCGAGGCTTTCGCCACAGAGCATGAGAACGCCTACCGTCGCTTCAATGACGAGCGCACTGAGGAGGTTGTCCGCGGACGGGAGCAAATCCGGCTTTCGGGCAGCTCGGTTCAGGACATGCAGAAGGCCGACAGCGCCCTCATCGCCAAATGCGACGCGGACCTCTGGGCGAAGCTCGACAGCCACGACAACGAATATCTCCAGCGGCTGCTGTGCTCGTCGCCTGACGACGACATCCGGCGCCTGGCCACAGACATGGCATATGAAAAATACGTGCTGAGCAAGATTCATTCAAAAGGGGGAATCCACCCGACGAGCGAACAGGAACAGCTCGGCTCGCTCGTGCCGCGTGCCATGGTCGAATACCGCGCGGCGATACTCGGCAACCGGCTGGCTGTTCTCAACAACAGACTCAAGGCACTTTCCGCCGGACCCTCGGCGGAACTGCCGGAAATACTGAAAAAAATAGTAGACGTGCAGCGGCGTCAGGCAGAACTTTCGAAATCCATAGGCGACCGTATCATTCTACCCAAACGAAAATAAGAACCATGGACATCTCGGCACACGAGGAAGGATTTTCAAAAATGCAGGAGGTGAAGCGACGTTTCTTCGCCCTCCGCAACGGAATCATAAGCGACACACTCCGTCGCGCAGGCTCGCCATTTAAGGTGATTTTTGGCCTGAATCTCCCGCAACTCAAGGAAATCGCAGATTTCACGGGGAAGGACCGGGAACTCGCGGAGGCCTTGCGGGCCAACGACACTACACGCGAGAGCCTTCTGCTGGCGCCACTGATTTACCCCGGGAATGAACTGACGGAGGAGGAGGCCCGGCGGTGGCTGGCAGACTGCCCCACGGAGGAGGTCAGCGACATGCTGTGCCACGGGCTTCTGCGTCACTGCTCCTTCGCCCCGGAAGTAGCTTTCGGGATGCTCGAAAAGAAGGATGCGACGGATATGGAGGTCTACGGGGCGCTCCGCCTGATTATGAACCTCCTGCAGAGTATTTCTGCGGAGAAATGCCGCGCGGCGGTAAATTCCGCCGACGGGCGCACACCGGCAATACAACGCCTGAAGAGCCGGATTATTGACGAACTGGATTTTTTAGAGGGGACTCCACAGAACTGACCTACGGCAAACTGACGCGACACAGGGGCTCCACCCTGATAACTTACGCGACACAGAACCTCCATCCGGATAACGGAGGGACGGGGAGAACATGGATGCCTGCAATTCCTAATCAGGAATTGAACTGCTTGCGGTAGAAGACGAAGTTTCGGCCGAGGTATTTCTCGCGGACAATGGGATTGTCCGCGAGCTCTTCGGAGGTGCCCTGAAAGAGAATGCGGCCGTCGAAGAGGAGGTACGCGCGGTCGGTGATGTGCAGGGTCTCCTGCGCGTTATGGTCGGTTATGAGGATGCCTATATTCTTGGTTTTAAGCTTATAGACAATCTCCTGGATATCCTCCACGGCAATTGGGTCGACTCCGGCGAAAGGTTCGTCGAGCATGATGAACTTGGGGTCGATGGCCAGACAGCGGGCGATTTCCGTGCGTCGGCGCTCGCCGCCGGAAAGACGGTCGCCGAGGTTTCGGCGCACCTTCTCAAGACGGAATTCGGCGATGAGACTCTCGAGTTTTTCGCGCTGGTAGTCGAGGGGCTTGCCCGTCATCTGGAGGACAGCCTTGATATTGTCCTCGACGGAGAGCTTGCGGAAGACCGATGCCTCCTGAGGCAGATAGCCGATACCGTTCTGCGCCCGCTTGTACATCGGCATGTCCGTGATGTTGAGATCATCGAGGAAGATGCGTCCTTCATTCGGCCGGATAAGGCCTACGGTCATATAGAAGGTAGTAGTCTTTCCTGCGCCGTTCGGTCCGAGCAGGCCGACAATCTCGCCCTGGGAGACATTGATGCTTACATGATTCACCACCGTCCGCTTGCCGTATTTCTTCACGAGATTGTCGGTGCGCAGGACGCCTGAAGGCTCAGGCTCCGGGACGAGTGGACGGTCGTCGCCGAGGATTGCGCTCTGGAGTGTGAAGGGCGAGGGAAGCTCGGCGGCGTGTTTGTCCTGAGCCTCCTGAGAGGGGTCGGAGTTGGTGATTATGTCCATTACTTGCGCTTGAGGCGGGATTCGATGTAGTCGGTGAGAAGGTTGATAGCCACGGTGTTGCTGCCGCCCTGAGGGATAATGAGGTCAGCGAAACGCTTGGAGGGCTCGATATACTGGCAGTGCATGGGCTTGAGCACATCCTGATAACGGTCGATGACCATCTGGGGAGTGCGGCCGCGCTCGATGCAGTCGCGTGCGATGACGCGGATGAGGCGGTCGTCGGCGTCAGCGTCGACAAAGACCTTTATGTCCATCATCTCGCGGAGGACGGGGTCGCAGAGCACGAGTATTCCCTCGACAATAACGACGTCGGCGGGGCGCACCTCGACGGTCTCTTCCTGACGGGTGCATGTGAGGTAGGAGTATGTTGGCATCTGGATTGTGCGGTTGTCCCTCAGTTCCTTCAGATGCCTGACAAGCAGGGGCCATTCTATAGCGGCGGGTTCGTCGAAATTAATCTTGGAGCGCTCCTCGGGGGGAATGTGACCTGAATCCTTGTAATATGAGTCCTGAGGAATCACGGCCACCTCTCCTGCGGGAAAGGAGTTTATTATCTTGTTGACGACAGTCGTCTTGCCCGAGCCGGTGCCTCCGGCTATTCCGATGATTATCATATCTTGCTTGTCGTTTAGTTTCGCGAAATTACGAAAAAAATGTGATTTGTCAATGTGGAACGCGATATTTTTCGTACCTTTGTGGATATTCAAACGCATTAAATCGCCGTGCGAGGCACATATATTTCATCATGGAGTACAATTACGGCCAAGTCTATTCCTTTCCGGTGCTGACCCCGGAGGACGAAAATGAGAATTATTTTTATCTGGAAGCGCGTGACAGTTCGGACAATCCGGTGAGGGTAAGATTGCCAAAGCTTAAATTCCAGCGATCCGAGGGATATCAGGTGCCACCGGTTCTGAATTGCAGGATTAAGGGCGTCTCGGCCGATGGCGTTCCGGCGCTTACGCACGATATAGTTCAGTACGTCAAGGATTTTTACGGACGTCCGGACCAACTCGGAGAAATTTTCGATTTTTACATTGTGGTCCCCACCCAGGAAGGCGACGAGTACATGTTGGTAATGGACGACTACGGTATAATGTACAGGCTCAAGCGGCCGGAAACCCCGGTGCGAAAGGGCCAGAGGGTCAAGGGGCGTTTCTATCAGGCAAAAAACGGCTATCTGAACCTTGCGCTTGTGCGGGAGGCAGCGGATTTCCCGCTGTACACATATGAGGAAGTCTGCGGGGCCATAGGTATGAGCGAAACGGACAGCAAATTCATCCGGCGCCTCATCGGCATACTCCCTGAGCTCGCCACGGTCAAACGGGAAATCGAGGATGAACGCTCGTCGTGGCCGCTGACGGCGCTGCTCGTGATGAACGAGCAGATGCCCCGGTGGTTCATGCAGGCCCGCACGAAGCGAGGAAAGAAAATACTGGACCGCACCATCGAATACATGCGCGCCTTAGGACTTTTCCTGCTGGAAGGCTCGGCGTTCCTCAACTTCCTGCCCGACGAGGAGCGCATGGCGCGACAACAGGAGGTGACGACGCTCGTGGAGGGTGTCAAGCCCTACAAGATGACTCTCGAGAAGGTGAAGAAGGGGACGCACCAGCAGTTCATCACCACCCTGCTCGACCGGCTTCAGAAATCCGGGTTCATCTACCATCCCTCGCGGCAGTTCGCGGTGCTGATGCTGATATTCCGCCTCTTTCCGCAGGAGGTTCAGACCAACCTCGACCGCATTTTCGCGGTGATTTTCGAGCGCAAGCTCTCCAACTGGCAACTTGAGCCATTCCGTCAGGCCTTCATCGAGCAGTTCGACATCTACGTGAAGATGACGCGCGCCGACATAGACGCGCTGCCTCAGGTGGAAAGCACCGAGGAACGCGCGCGGCTCGGCAACCTTCTTACCGCCATAGCCCTTGAGCTCCTCATCGCCGGCAAGGACGGAATGCCCGAGGACCATGCCTCGCGTCTGCGGTCGCTCTTCTACCGGTACGCGTCGCTCGTCAACGCGGAAGCCTCGGAAACGCTGCTTGCGAAGAGCTTCCTCGCGCTGATGGACAGCGACACCTTCGCCCCGGCTTACACCTATGAGAACCTGAAGCAGCAGAAGGTAATGCTGGCCCGCGCGGCCCTTAAGCTCGACGCCCCCGACCCTCTATGCGCCCTGGAGTCGACCCACACCTTCAGCAACGGATATGTGGAATTAGTCGTGGACTCCCAGGGGCTCCGCCTGTGCCGCAGCGGGGTGCGCAATGAGGAACATGCCGCTGTTCCCGCCGGCTGGATGCCATGGCTCTGCCCTCAGATTTCACTCGCGGGCGTCGAGGCTCCGACCCGCTCGGCCACGAAGAACATCAACGAGCGGGCGAAATGGTGGGCTGAGACCGAGCGCGCGCTCTTCGAAAAAGGCGGTTCCGACCCCTCGTCGGCGGCAATCCGGGAACGCATGGTGACGACACCCGTTGTGGGCGACGATGTCTTTGTCCAGCTTACGGGCCTGCGCACGCCCACCGCCGACCGACTGATATTCACCTGCCGGGTGATTGACGACGGCTACGAACCCGTGAACGGCACTATCGAGAGCACGGACATCGTGGGCTATTCCATGCGCTTCGTCGACGACCGCGTGTGGAGCGAGAACGGTCGCGGCCGCATCCTCCGCGCCACGGTCAAAGCCCTGAATCCCGACGGCACTTACCGGTTCTCACTCACGGGCATCATCGAAGACTACTTCCGCGACCGCCTGAACTATGGCGACATTTATTACGCGGGAGTGACGAAAAATCTCGGCGGACGCTTCAGCGCCGTCTGCTCCGAGGGCTTCGGGCTCTTCCTTTACGACCCCGACCACATCAACCCGAAAGTCGGTTCGACCGTAGCATTCAGATACAAAGGCATTACAGCCTCCGGGCTATATGAGGGCGAGATTCTGCATCTCAGCAATGAAGATCACTTCGAGAACGCCAAGAGCCTGACCACTCTTCTGAAGGCCATCGAGGACTACTACTCCTATACGGAAGACGAGCCGGAGGAAGAAGCCGAGGAAATGGAGGAAATCGGGATGATCCGCGACACCGACGAGATACTCTCACGGGAGGATGTGCTCGAGCTTGTGCAGCTGATGCGTTTCAAGGCCATTTCGGCAGAGAAACTCGAGCAGGCATTCGACTATATACATTACGCCCGGCTCCTGGCACGCCTCGCCGATGACGAGGCCATGGCCGCAGACCTGGCGACGCACGCCTCCCTTCTGACGATGATACAGTTCTTCGCCACGAATGACCGACTCGACACCGAAGTTCTCCGCAAGATGCGCTCACGCGTCGAAGGCCGTCCCCTGCTCGAGAATCTCTACCGCCGACTCGACATAATCGGCAAGCTCGGGAACATCGAGGCCGTCAAGGCCCTTGAGGATATCATCGCCTCCCCACACAACGAGCTGGAGAGCAACCTGGCCCGGCTGGCGCTGTCTTACACGCTGGTGAGCCTTGCCTGCGGCGACAACGACGACAAGAAAATAGCCGACGGCATCCGCACCCGCATCAAGAGTCTGCTGAACGTGAACTACGAGGTTCCCAAAAGCAAATACTACGGTTCGGAGAGCCAGTTTGTGGAATTCAAGAGCTCCACGGTGTACAAGGCCGTCAAGCAGGGCCAGAAGAGCCTCCCCGCGGCCGAGGAGCAGCGCTTCGAGCTCCTGCATATCATCGCGGGCTTCCTCAACGCCGCCGGAGGCACGCTCTATATCGGTGTGAACGACCGCGGATATGCCAGCGGCCTGTTCGAGGACATGGAACTCTACCGCCGCGGGCGCCAGAAAGTGGAGGGCGACTGGTACACAATCACCGATGTCGCGTCGCTGGCACTGATGCTCGAGAACCTCGTCCGGAAAAAATATGGCGACGCCCTGAGCCGAAAAGTGAGCGTGTTCGTGGACGACGAGGCCAAGACGCTCAATAAGGACGTGATACGAATTGAGGTCTCTCCATCCTACGAGCCCGTCTACCTCGATGAAAAACTCTTCGTCCGCACGTCGACCTCTACCCGCGAGCTCCGCGACGAAGCGGAGATTGGAAAATTCATGCGCGAGCGCGAAATCCAGAAAAAGGAGCACGAACATGCCGTCAACAAGGAACAGGAAGAGGCGGAGCTCAAGGCGGCGAAGGACCGAATGGCCGAAGAGGCACGGAAATCCGCGGAATCCGCGGGCGGCAAAGCCGCACAGGCAGCCGCAAGCCCGGCGATAGCCGACAATTCCGCTCGAGAAGAGTCTGCCGAAGAGAGAATCGAGACATCCGTATGGAAGCGCAATGAGCTCCACGACGGGGACGATTCCTTTGTCCAGCCGTCCCTTTACCTGTATTTCACAAAGGAAGGCAGGCTCGAATCGAGTACCAGGGACACCTGGCGCGACCAGCAGCCGGGCTGTCTTCTCGCCCTCGCCGTCCTTGAGGAGGAAATCGGCAGCGGATGGCTCTTCGTGGGCTTCGACAACGGCCGGACAATGAAACTGCGGCTAAGCGAAATCATGGAGGACCGCAGTATCCAGCGCGGCCAGATTCTGACGCGCGACGACGCAAGGCCCGTATTCGCGGCGACGGTCGGCGCCGACGGTTTCGCCGTCTGCTTCGGCAGCGACAGAAGCGGCACACTCATGCGCAGGGCTGTGCCCATGGACGGTCTGGAGACCTCTCGTCTCGGAGGCGACACCCGCCCCTTCGCCGCGATATCCCCCGAGCGTGTTCTCGGCTGGGAAGTGGCGCCGTCAAAGAGCTCTTCCCTTCTCTCGGACTGCCTTCCCGGGAAACTTTCGCGCAACTTCGGCTATACAATGCGCGTCAACATCGACAGGCCGGAGGCCCGTACGGCCATGACAACCTTCGCCTCCAAGCTCGGAGGCGCCTTATAACTGATTATCAGACAATGTCAAGCCACAATCCGCTGATAAGCATAATCACAGTCTGCTTCAATCCCGGGCAGACCATCGTACCCACTCTCGAATCCGTCGACAGCCAGACGCTCGACCGGTTCAGGGAGGGGGCATTCGAGCATCTCATAATCGACGGAGCTTCAACCGACGGCACCCTCGAAACCCTCGCCGGCCACGCCCGGGAATACCGCCGGACTGTCAGCGAGCCTGACAGAGGGCTCTACCACGCCATGAACAAGGGCCTCGCGCTCGCCCGGGGGGAATACGTTCTCTTCCTGAACGCCGGCGACCGCTTCCACGGAACCGACGCCCTCGAAAGGATAATGGACGCCGTCGATGGAATGGAGTTTCCGGGAGTAATCTACGGGCAGACCGTACTCGTAGATTCGGCGGGGCGGCAAATCGGCCCGAGGCACCTTCGTGCACCGGAAAAACTTACGCTCGACTCGTTCAAGGAGGGAATGGTTGTCTGCCATCAGGCTTTTGTGGCACTTCACCGCATAGCCGGCCCCTTCGACACTTCCTACCGGTACTCCGCCGACTTCGACTGGTGCATACGCTGCCTACAGCACTCACGTAGAAATGTCTATCTCGGCGAAAAGCCTCTGATCGACTATCTCAGCGAAGGCCTCACCACAAGCCACCGGCGCGCGTCGCTTGTCGAGCGATTCAAAATCATGTCGCATTACTACGGCTTCCTCCCCACCCTTGCGCGCCACGCCGGCTTCGCCTACAGACTCGCGCGCACTCCCAAAGGCAAAGAAAGGAACTGAAAAATGTATCTCATAAACACCACCTTCCAGGTCGAACTGCCGATTGCTGACGAATTCCTTGATGTTCTGGATTATTTCATCTCGGACAATTCAAAGCGGGGCGACCTTCATTCGCCGATACTCAGCCGCCTCAGCACACACCTGTCTGACGAGACAATCGACACGGAGACCTACGCCCTGCAGTTCCGCGTCAGCTCCCGGGCTGTTCTCGACCACTTCCAGCGCTTCGAGCTCAACGCGCTTCTGAAACGCCTCTTCAGCCGTTTCGGGAGCAGGGTCATGTTCTTCACTTCCGTTCTCGAAATCATAAAATGAACGAGGAACTGATTGAAAAAGCAGACCGCGTGATTCTGGGCATAGACCCGGGCTCGAATGTCACAGGCTACGGAATCCTCGGTGTCTTCGGAAAGACTCCGAGGATGATAGCTCTCGGCGTAATCGAACTCACTAAGGCCGGAGACCACTATATGCGCCTGAGCCGGATTCACGAGCGCGTGACAGAAATCGTCGAGCGCTATCTGCCCGACGAGATGGCTATCGAGGCGCCCTTCTTCGGAAAAAACGTGCAGAGCATGCTCAAGCTCGGGCGCGCCCAGGGTGTGGCCATCGCCGCGGCGATAGCCCGGGAGGTTCCGATTACCGAATACGAGCCCCGTAAGATAAAGATGGCCATAACGGGCAACGGCGCCGCCTCGAAAGAACAGGTCTGCGAGATGCTCAGGCGCATCCTCGACATTCCCGTGGAGGACCTGAGGACGAAGCTCGACGCCACCGACGCCCTTGCCGCCGCTCTCTGCCACTTCTACGAGTCAGGCAAACCGGCGGCCGCAAAGGGCCCCAAATCATGGAAAGACTACATAGCTAAGAACCCGGGTAAAGTGCTCGGAAACATCTGACATGGACGACGAACTGAAAGAACTGGAGCGCCTGCGCGGCGAGCTCCATCTCCACAACCACCACTACTATATCGAGAACGCGCCGGTAATCAGCGACCGCGAGTTCGACATCCTGATGCACCGTCTCGAGGAGCTTGAGGCGAGGCATCCAGAGGCATTCGACCCCAATTCCCCGACACAGCGACCGGGTTCGGACATAGCCAAGGGCTTCGTGCAGGTTCCCCACGTCTATCCCATGCTCTCGCTTGCCAACACTTATTCCGTTGAGGAAGTAGACAGCTGGGTGCGGGGCGTCGAACGTCTGACAGGTTCGGACCGCACGGCCCTTTGCGGAGAGCTCAAGTTCGACGGCACGGGAATTTCCCTCATCTATGAGCACGGGCGCCTCGTGCGCGCAGTGACGAGAGGCGACGGTGAAAAGGGCGACGATGTGACCGACAACGTCCGCACAATCCGTACCATCCCGCTCGTGCTTCAGGGCGAAGGCTATCCCGATTTCTTCGAGCTCAGGGGCGAGATAGTCCTTCCGTGTAAGGCCTTCAACAGGCTCAACGCACAGCGGGAGGAAGCCGGAGAGAGCCTTTTCGCCAATCCGCGCAACGCCGCCGCCGGCACGCTGAAGATGCAGAACTCCGCGGAAGTGGCGCGCCGCGGGCTTGATGCCTACGTGTACTATCTCCTTGGGGAGGACATTCCCTATGCCACCCACTACGATGCCATGCAGGCCGTTCGTTCCTGGGGCTTCAAGGTCAGCGACGCGATGACTCTCCTCACGAGCATCGACGAAGTCGACGCTTTCATCCGGAAATGGGACGAGGAACGCCATGCGCTCCCCGTTGCCACCGACGGGCTTGTATTCAAGGTCAACGACCTTGCCCTCCAGCAGGAACTGGGGCTTCGCGCGAAATCGCCGCGCTGGGCCGTGGCATATAAGTTCGCGGCTGAGCGGGCGCTCACGCCTCTTCGTTTCGTAAGCTTTGACGTCGGGCGCATGGGAATCATCACTCCCGTCGCCAACCTCGAGCCGGTACTTATCAGCGGCACGATAGTCAAGCGCGCCTCGCTCCACAACGAGGACATCATGAACGCACTCGACATCCACGAAGGTGACCATCTCTATGTCGAGAAAGGCGGTGAGATTATTCCCAAAATAACAGGAGTGGACGAAAGCGCCCGGCGCCCCGGTGCCGGGAAGGTGCGTTTCGTCAGCCACTGCCCCGCATGCGGAACACAGCTCGTCCGGGTGGAGGGCGAGGCCGCCTGGGTATGTCCGAACAAATGGGGCTGTCCGCCGCAGATTGTCGGCCGCATCGAGCATTTTGTGGGACGCAGGATGATGGATATAGACGGCATAGGCGAGGAGACGGCCTGGGACCTGTACAATGCGGGCTTCGTGCGCAATTTCTCCGACCTGTACAGACTCACGCCAGAACAGCTCATGCAGATCGAGGGCTTCGCACAAAAGAGCGCCGAGCGCGTCATAGAGGGAATCCGCCGGAGTTGCGAAGTGCCCTTCGACAGAGTTGTCTACGCCCTTTCCATTCCATTTGTCGGAGAGACGACGGCCAAGAAAATCGCCCGTACCGTCGGCGACATCGACAGGCTCATGACCATGACCCGGGCCGAGCTCGAGAGCATAGAGGATGTAGGGCCTCGCATCGCCGAGAGCATACTCGACTATTTTGCCACGCCCGTCAACCGCGAGGCCGTCGAGGCCCTTCGCGCGGCAGGCGTGAAGATGGCCATGGACAAGGACGAAAATTCCGGACCGACCGATGACACTCTTGCCGGGAAAACAGTCGTGATCAGCGGCGTATTCACCCGCCACTCACGCGACGAATACAAGAATCTAATTGAAAGGCACGGTGGCAAGAACGCGGGATCTGTGTCGAAAAAGACCGACTTTATCCTCGCGGGCGACAACATGGGCCCTGCAAAACTCGAGAAAGCCCGCTCGCTCGGCGTGCCCCTGATTGACGAAGACGAATTCCTCAGAATGTTGAACATCGAATAAGAGCCAATCCATTATGCACATAATCGCAGACAGCAGCAACACCCGTACCGAATGGGTACTCGTCGACGGCGAACAGGTTGAGGAGAGGGCTTTCACCACGAGCCTCAATCCCTTCTTCATGTCGCGGAGGGAAATCTCCCATTCCATACGTCTCGAACTCCCCGACAGCTTTTTCAAGCGCCGCTGGGACCATGTCTGGTTCTACGGCGCGGGATGCAGCGCGAAAGACAAGGTAAAGACCATGGAAATGTCGCTCGTCGCGCAGTTCAAGACTCCCGTCACCATCAACTCTGACCTCCTCGGCGCGGCTCGAGGACTTCTCGTCCACGAGCCGGGGCTTGCCTGCATACTCGGCACGGGTTCCAATTCCTGCCTTTACGACGGGACGGAGATTGTCAAGAGCGTTTCGCCTCTGGGCTTCATCCTCGGCGACGAAGGCTCGGGCTCGTACCTCGGCAAGCAGCTGATAGCTGACGTTCTCAGAGGTATCGCCCCGAAGGAGCTGTGCGAGGCATTCCTTGATGAATTTTCCGTGACCCCTAACAAGCTCATGGACGATGTCTACTCGACGCCGCTTCCGGCGAGGTCACTTGCCAGATACTCGGCCTTCCTCGCCTCGCACTCCGACCACGAATATTGCATAAAACTCGTCTACGACAGTTTTATGGCATTTTTCCGCCGGAATATCGCATTCTATGACTACAAGAGCACTCCCGTCAGCTTCGTGGGCTCGACCTGCATGGCCTACAGGCCCATTCTCGAGGCCGCGGCGGAGGTTTTCGGACTGAAAATCGCGAAGACAATCCCCTCCTCGATGCCGGGACTCATCAGATACCACTCCAAGGACTGAACCATTAACATTATAATATGAACAGACTCACCAACACTATCGCAATGGGCGCAGCCTCCATGCTTCTGCTCAGCGCCGCCTCCTGCGTGCAGAGCGACGGCGCCAAAGACGATGCCTCGTCAATGCCGCGGCCTGCCTTCACGGCTCCCGCGGACAGCGTGTTCAATATCGACGCCCTCGAGGCGCTCGGGCGTGTCGGCGCTCCTTCGGTTTCGCCGGACGGAAAGACCGCGCTTTTCGCAGTGACTTTCGAGGACCTCGAAGGCAACACCTCACACACTGACCTCTACACACTCGACCTCGAGGCCGAGAATGCCTCTCCCCGCCGTCTCACCGACTCCGACAAGAATGAGGCCGGAGCGGTCTGGATGGCCGACGGCAAGACCATCGCATTCATGTATCCCGACAAGGACGACAAGATGCAGCTGTGGACTATGAATTCCGACGGCACGGGCCGCACGCAGGCCACGGAGCACGAAGGCGGCATCTCCGGCTTCCTCTTCTCGCCCGACGAGTCGAAAATCGTGCTTATCGGCAACGTCAAATATGCCCGCACGGCAGCCGACATATACCCCGACCTTCCCAAGGCCACAGGACGGGTAATCGATGACCTAATGTACAAGCACTGGGACGAATGGGTAACAGAAATCCCCCACCCCTTCATCGGCAAATTCGACGGCAGGAAGGTTTCCGAAACCAAGGACATCATGGCCGACGAGCCCTATGAATCGCCCATGAAGCCCTTCGGCGGCGTGGAGTCCTTCGCCTGGAGTCCCGACAGCAAAATTCTCGTCTACGTCTCCCGCAAGAAAACCGGTCTCGAGTACGCCATCTCCACAAACTCCGACCTCTTCGCCTATAATGTCGAAAGCGGCGAGACACACAACCTTACAGAAGGCATGATGGGCTACGACACGATGCCCGCCTTCTCGCCCGACGGCTCGAAACTCGCCTGGCTGAGCATGGAGCGCGACGGCTACGAGGCCGACAAGAACCGCCTCTTCGTCATGGACTGCCAGACCGCCGAGAAACGCGACCTCACTGCCGACTGGGACTACACCATCGACGAATTCGCCTGGCGCCCCGACGGGAAGAGCCTGTATTTCATCGCCGCCAAGGACGGCGTGACCCCCGTATTCTCCATCGACGCCGCTTCCGGAGCTGTGACCACTCTCGTTCAGGAACAGGCCGACTACAATTCTCTCGCTCCCGTAGGCAACGACCGGCTTCTCACCAAGCGCCACTCGATGCTCCGTCCCGACGAGATTTTCTGCGTGACCATCAATGGCGACAAGGCTGAGGCCAAGGCCCTCACGGACGTCAACGGCCCCGTCTTCGAGAAGCTCGTGATGCCTAAGGTCGAGGCCCGCATGGTGCCCACGTCCGACGGCAAGGAGATGCTCACATGGATTGTCTATCCTCCCCGCTTCGACGCATCGAAGAAGTATCCCGCCATCCTTTACTGTCAGGGCGGTCCTCAGCAGGCTGTCAGCCAGTTCTGGAGCTACCGCTGGAACCTCGCGCTCATGGCCTCTAACGGCTACGTGATGATAGCCCCGAACCGCCGCGGCCTCCCGGGCTTCGGCACGGAATGGGAGGAGCAGATTTCCAAGGACTATCCCGGCCAGAACATGCGCGACTACCTCGCCGCCGTCGACGACATGAAGAAGGAACCGTACATCGACGCCGAGCACATCGGTGCCACAGGCGCAAGCTACGGCGGCTTCAGCGTCTACTACCTCGCCGGCATCCACGAGGGCCGCTTCGCCGCCCTACTCGCCCACGCCGGCATCTTCAACATGGAAGCACAGTACCTCGAGACCGAGGAGATGTGGTTCGCCAACTGGGACATGGGCGGCGCATACTGGGAGAAGGACAACGCCGCAGCTCAGCGCACCTTCGCCAACTCGCCTCACCGTCTCGTCGACAAATGGGACACGCCCATCATGATTTCCCACGGCGAATACGACTACCGCATCCTCGCCTCGCAGGGTATGGCCGCCTTCAATGCCGCCAAGCTTCGCGGCATCCCCGCCGAGATGGTAATCTATCCCGACGAAAACCACTGGATTCTCAAGCCCCAGAACGCCGTGATGTGGCAGAGACTCTTCTTCCGCTGGTTCGACAAATGGCTCAAGCCCGCGTCCGAAGCAACTTCCGCCTCAGAAGAGAAGTAATCAGCGCTCAAAATCCCAGAAATCCGCAGCCGCCGACCACGGTTGCGGATTTTTTCGTATTTTTGCAAATTATGAAAACACGGGAAAAATTCACAATCAGCTACCGCACATACGATTCGCCTCTCGGAAAGATGATTCTCGGCGAAAACGAAGGAAGGCTATGCCTTTCAGACTTTTTCACATCCGATGGAGACTACGGCAAGAACACGAGGAGACTGCTCCTGCGCATAAACGGGGAACTGGCGGAGGACCAAACCAACCCGCTCCTTGACGAAGCCGTCCGCCAGCTCGAGCTCTATTTCTCTGGAAGCCTCCGCCATTTCAGCCTGCCCTTCATTGACACCGGAAGCGACTTCGCCCTGGCCGTCCGCGCCGGAATGCGAGCGATACCCTACGGTGAAAGCCGCTGCTACGCCGAACTTGCGCGCGAGGCCGGACACCCCGGCAGCTTCCGCGCCGCGGGCGGAGCCGTGGGGGCCAATCCCCTCCTTGTATTCTTCCCCTGCCACCGCGTGCGCCCCGCCGACGGCTCTCTCGGCGGCTTTGCAGCGGGTCCGCGCATCAAGGCCGCGCTGACAGCCCTCGAAGAAAAATTTGCGGATAAAAGTATATTTTCGTAACTTTGAGCGAATAAGGCCATATCGGCAGTTCATCCAACAATCACATCAGTAATGCCATGGATAATCTTGAAGGATTTGACATATTCGAGGGTCTGGACCCCGAGAAAGACAAATGGGACGCTCTTGTCGAAGCAGCGGTGCGCGGAAACGTCGTGCCCGTCATAGGCCCGGACGTTCTGTGCGATTTACGGACGCCCGGAATGAACGTCAATGAGTTCATAATATCCACAATCGACACCCAGCTACGCCTTCCGACCCGCCACAGGACCTTTTCTCAGCTCGTCTACGATCCCGAATTTCTGGCGCGTCTCGCGGAAGCCACCCGACAGCCGAATGCCACCCGGGAAAGCATCTACGGGCTTGTGAGCAACATCTTCGCTAACCGCCGGAACGTGGAACAGAATTTCCGTCCCTCGGGATTGCTGATGCGTCTGCTCTCGCTGAGGCTCTTTCCTTTCGTCATCACCACGAGTTTCGCGCCCGTGGTCGAGGATGCGATGAAACGAGTGTGGGAAGGACGCGAGGTGCGCGTACTTTCATTCAGCAACGATCCTTCCAAGGACCGTAAGCCCGGGACAGGCGACATATTCTCTAAGGAGGACATGGATGTTCCTACGGTGTATTATATGTTCGGCCGCACTCCGGGACAGGCGCACCGTTATGTATTGACGGACAATGATATGCTCGACTTCTGCAAAAGCTGGATGAGCGTCCAGACCCGACCGGACAACCTGTGTGAGCAACTGCGCGACAAATACCTGCTGATGCTCGGTTGCGGCTACAGCGACTGGCTCTTCCGCTTCATATGGTACTGCATGAACAAGACTCCGGACACAAAGACCAAGGGTCTGATGGCCAAGGACGACAAGACCCACGAAAGCCTCGTCGAATATCTCAGGCGCATCGACACCTTCCTGCCTGCGAACAAGAGCCCGGAGGAAATCGTGGAGGAAATAGAGCGTCGCGTTGGCGAGTACCGTGAGCAGCATGACAATGACCGGTTCAGCCGTCCGCCGAAAAAGGGTTGCGACGTGTTCCTGTCCTATTCCCGGTCAGACTCGGAAGTTGCAGAAACGCTGTACAGGTTCCTTACGGACAAGGGGCTGAGCGTGTGGTATGACCGCAACAACCTGCTCGGCGGCTCGAAGTTCATGACTGAAATCGAAGACGCGATAGCCTCGGCGAAGACCTTCGTTCCCATAATCACCTCGAATATCGCGCGTGAGGCGATGGATGCCCACGTCTACCGAAAGGAGTGGCTGAAGGCCATCGATATTCAGAAAAGCGTCGGCGAGGCCCGCAATTTCATCTTCCCACTTGCAGAGGAAGGCCTCGACTTCTATTCCATAGACATCAACCGCGAGCTCAAGGCCCACAACGCCGTGACCTATGGTCCGGACATGGACTTCACGCCGTTGCTCGAAAGCCTGTATACGGCCATCGACGCCCTGAACCGTTTCAAGAACTGATTTCTCCTTAAAAATATGGAAAGACAAGACACTCCGCAGACAAATCCCTGGCTGGGACTTCAGACCTATAAGGAAGGAGAAATATTATACGGCCGGTCGGAGGAAATCCGCATACTTTCGGGGCTTGTGCTCCGCAACACCCAGACCGTAGTCTTCGGCCGCTCGGGCATAGGCAAGTCGTCAATCCTCAACGCCGGTGTCTTCCCCGTTGTGCGCCGGCATGGCGTCGTGCCGGTGTCGGTGCGCCTCGACCATTCCGGCGATATGGCCTCCTACATCAGACAGATCAAAGCGGCGGTCAAGAAAGCCTTCGAGCCCCTTGAAAAGGAAGGAAAGGTCACTGAAACCGAGCTCGCCCCGGCCTCGGAGGAGGAGACGCTCTGGGAATATTTTCACCGCGTGGAGCACCGCGATGCTGAAGGCCGAATAGTCCGCCCGCTTGTGGTCCTAGACCAGTTCGAGGAGATTTTCACGCTCCAGTCGGACCGGCGCGTCCGGGACAGTTTTTTCAGCCAGCTTGCCGATCTTATAAATAATGTGATGCCCGAAGGACTTTCGGACAGCCTGAAAAGTGAAAATCCGACAAGCGAGGGCGATTATGAAGAAGTAGGCGAAGGTCTCGACCTCGGACTCGACTCACTTTCGACCGCCGACTCGCTCTACCTTCAGGGCTCGGAATTTCATCTCGTATTCACGCTGCGCGAGGACTTCCTGAGTGCTCTCGAGCGCAACACCACCGACATCCCCGAGTTGCGGAACAACCGCTACAGCCTCCAGCCTATCAATGAGGAACAGGCTGCTGAAATCATCATGCGTCCGCGCCCGGGACTGATAAGCACGGAGGTCGCACGGCTCATCATCAGCCGAGTGACGGGCGAGAACGACTTCGAGCTCGACGGCATCCCGGAAATTCAGGTTGACTCCGCAATCCTCTCGCTTTACCTGAGTTGCATCTACAACAAGATGGTGGAGGAAGGCGAACACAGCGTGAGCCGGAAACTCGTGGAAACCTACGGCGACAACATCATCGAGGAATTCTACACCGAGGCCATCTCGGGACTGCCGGAGAGCACCGTGGAGTATCTCGAAGACACGCTCATCAACGAGGACGGACGCCGCGACAACCGCTCGAAAAAGACCGTGATGCGCGAGGGACATCTCTCGGAAACCGAAATCGAGCGTCTGACCGACAAGGTCAAGTTGCTCAGGCAGTTTTCCTACGGCAAGGAACTCCGCATAGAATTCATCCACGATGTACTCTGCCCGGTAATCGTAAAGCGCCGCACGGGCCGGGCCGAGGAGAAACGCATCGCTGCAATCACCGAGGCGGCTGCCCGCGAGCGTCGGAAGTCACGAAAGAACATTCTGATAGTCTCGGCGATAGCCGTCGGCGTGGCTGCCACAGCCATCGGCATCTATCTCTGGAACCAGTATCAGAACGTATGGACGGTCGAGGAGGCCTACCCTGCCTATGAGACGCAAGACGGCTGGCCCGTGGGCATCGGGCCAAGGATGAGCGCCGAAGAGATTAGCCACACGCCCCGCTACTATATCCTCAGCAAGAAAGGCCACAGCGCGCCCCACTTCACGACCGTGAGGGTCGGAAGCTCGAATGAAATCCCGCCGGAGAGTCCGATGCATACGCCCTTCGAGCTCAGCAACGATGAATTCAAAACTGATGATTGCGAATTCAACAAACTGCTCATCCGATCGAGAAGCATTGAATTTATCCCCAATATCGACGGAAAAATTGACTATATGGCTTTCATGGATGCCTCGGGCGCGCCTGTATTCAACGCCAAGGGATATTTGGGCGATCGGACAATGACTTTCTCCTTCACAACCCCGGACGGTAAACCATTGACCATGGATGAGAACTCGACGGACCGCGTACGAGTGTCGCTTGACAGCCTCGGCTTAGTCTCCTCTATCTCCTTCTACGATGCCCAGGGTGTTCGCCGAAAACACGGAGTCTACGGCTATAACAAGACCGTTGACCCTGTTGCCGGAAGCGTAGAGATCACGGCCCTTGACGAATTCAGTCTGCTTTTTACGGAAAAAACTATCAACAGTGTCAAACTGACCTTCCTTGGCAATGGCACGACCGAAGAAGTACGTTCTTATATCTCTGACTCTGACGGAAAAAAGATTACAATAAGTAACCGAACAATAACAAGCCCGGAGAAAATAGAAAAATATTCGGCAGACGGAGAACTTGTCGAACAATGGAATCTGATGACAGACCCGCGGGGGAACATTATCCGAAAGGAATCCCCTTATGTCTCAGAATATTATACCTATGATTCGAAAGGCCGACAAACCGATTATGAGTATCTGAACTCAACGGGTGATACAATTGATGTAAGGCACCGCTACGATGAAGAAGACAGGCTTGTTTTCTTTGAAAAAAAACATAACGGAACTTTGGAGGACTTCTTCAAGGAGATACGTCAAAACAATATCGTTATGACAGAGACACACGATAGCGTTATGATAGACTCGACGCTTTCTAACGGCCGGCACTCGTTGACTTACTATGAAAAAGACGGCAGTCCCGCCAACAGGATGTCTAAGGACGGACTGAAACTCCATCGTATTGTCACGCAGGACTCTCCGGATGGCATCAAGGAAATATGGCGCTATGTTTATTCGGATGGCGAAATCCGGCCGTTTGAACACAAGGACTATGCTTTCCACGAAAGGCTGAAGCATGATGCGGAGGGCACACTTCTCTACGAGCAAGGCTTTGACCCTGACGGCAAAGTTCGGTATTCGATGATGTACTTTTACCGCAACGGGCAGTGCATCGGACGCGCGGCCATGGGCATCGACGGCGGTCCCGTCCGCTGTCCCAATTGGGAAATCGAGAATTTCGGTTATTACAAGATGTATTTCAACCGCGACAACAGCGGAGAATATACGCAGTTGCGGTCCGTTAACGAAGCCGACGTTCAGTCCTCGCTATTCTGGTCTACTGAAAACAAATATTTTACTGTAGGATACCCAAACTTAAAAGGATGCAAGGTAGAACTCAATTTGGAAAGTGGAGCTCCGCTGAATTATGCAGTATATATCCAGAAGCCTTATTCGCAGTTTACGGCTATGAAAGCCGAAAACCTCGCCAGTGAGCGACGCTTCGCGCATCTCCTCGACCGCGATAATCCGCTCTATCGCGCAGGCCTTCGCGACGGCGATATCATTGTGTCGCCCAATGAGCTCCGCGGAGCCAAGACCATCGAGACTATAGCCTTCCGCAACGGCAAATACTCAAAACGGACCATCAAACTTGAGGCTCCCCTCACCCCCGCAGACCTCCGAAGTCTCCACATCCACCCCCTCCGAATCACCGTTGAAGAAGAGGATTACCTGCAAGACTCATTGAAGAAATGAAACAGCGAATTATTACAATAACGCTTGCGGCTGTACTCTCCGCGTTCTGCACCTTCGGGCAAACCTTCTCTTCCGGTTCGTCAATCAGCAGACTCCTGCGAGGAATGGACCGGAAAGAGGGCAATAAAGTTGGTCTGTCCCGAAGCGAAGGCAAACCAATGGTGCGTTCCTATGTCGAGAACCTGGATATACACACCGCTGATCGATGGACCGCCGATACTGTGTATTTCGAAGAAGTGGAGCGCCGCACCAGCTGGATTGTCGGCAAGAGCGAGCCACTCAGCAAGCAAAGCCTACGTCTCGGCAAAACCTACTTTATGCTCACCCGCAAAAATAGCACCGGCCACTACCTGCGCGTGGAACTCACCGACACCCTCGGCACCACGCCGCCCGTGATGCAAAACCTTTTCGCAGGGATTTCCGAAAAATATGACCTCTATTATCCTGATGAACTTGCGGGATGGACGGAAAGGAACAGCAAAATACATCGCATTGACTTTCTTCCCAGCAACGACGGGTCCGGGATTTGCGGTGAAACGGCATATATGCACGACGGCACCACAGTACATCAAATGCAGCATGAACAGATTTCTGACACTCAGGCCGTAATTTCCTATCTGATAAATGCCGATGACAGCGGATATGTTCAGGTTGTGAACCTTGTCCGCCCGTATTATTATATTCCTCCGACCTATCTGCTGGTAAGTTATGGCAAAAACGGAGAGTACAGTTCAATAAGCCCGATAGACGGTCAGGGATGGCCAATAGCAAAAAAATGAGACTAAAATATCTGCCCTTCGTCATTATTTTCATACTTCTCGGAGGGACAATCATGGCCAACCGTCCGAGGCCTATTTCAGAAAGCCTGAGGTCGGCCCCGACGCATCAGGAGCCCAAAGAAAAGGTAAAGACAAGGAAGCGTGTCGT
Source organism: uncultured Porphyromonadaceae bacterium (assembly GCA_902491515.1). Classification (GTDB taxonomy): domain Bacteria; phylum Bacteroidota; class Bacteroidia; order Bacteroidales; family Muribaculaceae; genus CAG-873. Next base: position 83,866 of record CABUIC010000003.1, on the reverse strand, counting down.
TACAATAAAGGATGACACGATATATTGCAGGACTTTCCGCGACTGCTTGGGCTGGCCTATGCCTATCGACACTATAAAGAACAAAGCGGCAAAGAAAGCGGGAAACGTAATCCGTCTGTCCAACCGCAACAAGGCCGGCCACTTCTGTCGTCTCGAATTTTTAGGTCTGGACTTCTCGCCGAGAGGGGATTTTTACACCCCCGGAATACTTGAATTCTATCCCGATTCCATGAAGCATCCGACTGCCGCGAGTATGGAGATAAGCCGAGTGGATTTCCTCTCAAATTCGTCAGGTGACAGGGTTTTAGAAGAAAGGTATTACGATATCAACAACCAATTGCTGATGTATACTGTACGCCATACGGTAAAATACAATCCTCTGACAGTTGATGAACTATATTTCCAAGCATCAGGACTGGGGATGCCTCTAATCAAAACTCAGGATTCAACCGTACAGATTCAACGGATTGTGGTATATCCCGACAGCAATACTAATATTTCCCGCATTCACCAAGGCCCATGGCCCGTCTTTCACCCTGACGGTGCCTTTATGATTAAGCAGACTTTTAACCCTGCCGACAAATCCAGCTGTATGCAATATCTGGATTATTATATGAATCCGATGATAGCGACCAACGGTGTTGCCGGAGAAATCGACTACTACGGCAAAGACGGATTGCTTGATTCCGCCATTTTCATCGACACGGACGGAAAACCACTGGAGGCAAGGATAGATTGCGAGAACCCGGAATACGGTAATACTTACAAAACCATAGTTTCATATAATAAACTCGGAATGATGGAGAGCATGTCAAGGTTCCGCCTCAATGGTGAACCGGCGGAGGGCAGAAACGGCACTCACCGCCTGATCACAAAATATGACTCGGTCGGCCGCCCAGTTTCTCTGCAAGCCTTTGACCGCTGTGGAGCGCCGTCCTTATTTGACGACACCAATTGGGCCTCTCAGGAATTCAAATACGACAGTTGTGGAAATGCGATCGAATACCATCTCACCGGACCTAAAGGAGAGCCCATTGCTAACGGCGAGGGCATAAGTTCATTCTACCGTACGTATAATCAATCGGAACTATTGGCTTCTCTCGAATATGGTCCAGACAATGATGGGAAAGAACATCTTATCGGGAGGATGGAGGTGCTTCCTGACAGCATTGTAACATATTTTGATAATGGTGTGAGATATGTCGTTTGCTACGACAGCCTCAGGCGTCCAGTTTCTGCACGGTATATCAGCGAGACTGGGGTGCTCGATCAGAGCCAGACTCCGGCATATTCGAGCTACAGCTATCCTGATTCGTATGGCTCTTCAACATGCACTTTCATTCGGGAATTTGATGCCAGAGGCAATTTACAGGCACTCAGCGCCGTGGATTCTTCAAAATGCACTAATCTTGTTCAATCATTCGACTCCACCGGGATGCTTAAAGAGTCAAGGATCGAACAGGCTTCGAAGGATTGGAAAGCAGTCGAAGAACTCAAGAGCGTCAATCGCTATGGGGTGCCCTGCCGAAGAGAAAGCCCGGACAAGACTTCGTCCCTGAGAATGACGTACAAACAAACACTCACCGGAGAAATGTATGACATCCGCGGAATCGATGAGTTTGGCGAAGATGACTATATGGTTTTCTACGGCATTCCAGCAGTCCATGTGTTTCACAATTCTCCTCTTTACAATTCTTCCATATGGCTTGACGAAGATAAGAATCCGGTAGATTCATCGACAATAGAACGACTTCCCAAGTATATGTCGATTGAGGTGACAGACTCCTCTGCGTATAATCTTGGAGTAAAGGACAATGACCTTATTCTCACCTATGGTCCGGACTATGCGGTCACACACAACATGCGACTGGAAGAAGCATATTCCGGCTGGACGGTAGCCGAAACGACCCTTGCGGACGAAGATAAAGAAATGACCGTCTTTCGAATCGATTCCGTTTCACCGGAAAAATGTTTCATAAGGACTATCAGTTTGCCCAAAGGGCGGACAAAAGACCTGGGATTTGTCTCACATCTCACCTATAAAACAAGAAAACAGGAGGAACGCATTCGCCGGACGACTGTCGGTTCAAATATTTTCAAAGCTAAGACCGACAGAGATTCTTTAGTCCAAATTTTTACTTTGAATTATAAGTCAGCTGATATAGTGGACACCGCCGGTCTTGGAGCGCAGGAAAGTGGTCATGGGATTCTGCTTAAAGCTGAATTCTCCAAACTTCCGGACTGGTCGTGGACTATAGGTGACAAAGAAGACGAATTCTTTCCGATGCTTTCAACTGCATTTCATATTAATCAGTCCTATCCGAATGCCGGAATTCAGTGTCGGTATACAGTATTTGACGGTAAACATATACTTCAGTTTACCGATTCTCTAAAGAATGAGAATGAGATTTTTGTTCCGAACAAAGGAGTCTTACGGCCCTTGCAGTTGGCTAAGTTAGCTAAGTTGGATGAATTAACACCTTCCTTGAAGACGGAGACGCTCCCCGAGGAAATCAAGGTCTCCTGTGCTTTCTATCTGTGGAATTTATATCCTAAGACAGCTGTAGAGATATATGAATCATATAGTGGAGAGCTCCCGACAGAGGCTCTGGAACATCTTATTAAATACTATTCGACAGATTGCAAGGACAAAAAGAAAGTCAAGCTATATAAAAAACAGCTTAAAACATCCCGGAGTTTCTCTGAAGATATTGATATAATTAATTTTGAAGATTATTATTAATGACAGTATTCGTTAGCGAAATGAGACTACGACTTCTGACTATCTCACTTATGGCGTTTTTTCCTGCGCTCGGGGCTTTCGGGCAGTCTTTTTCTCCGGGTGCGTCAATCAGTAAGCTGTTGCGCGGAATGGAGCGGAAAGAGGTGAAGAAGCCCGGAGACGGTGAAGCTCCGGTTGTGCGTACATATGTCGAAAACAAGGACATCCACACCGCGGACCGATGGACGGCTGACACCGTATTCTACGAGGACGTGGAAAGAAAGTTCAGCTGGATTGTCGGCAAGGGCGAGCCCGTGAGCAAGAAAGCTCTCAAGCCCGGAAAATGCTATTTCATGCTCACACGCAAAAGCAACACGGGCCACTACCTCCGCGTGGAGCTAACAGACACCGTCGCACACACTCCGCCCGTGATGCAAAACCTTTTTGCGGAATTGCTGTACGACTATAATTTCACGCCGGAATACGTCAAGGCACAGGAATGGTGGTTTGAGAAAGGGCGAAAAATCCATCGCACGGATTTCACACCAAGCGCCGACGGTCGGCACATAGTTGCCGAAACGGCATATCTTTCCGACGGAATGATTGCTCACCGTATGACGCATGAGCTGACCTCTGAAAACCGCGCCATAGCCTTCTATTTTACATCCATGCGCATGGCTGTCATGACCGATGAAAGCTATCGGCAGCCGACAGGCATGATAATAGACTACAAGCCTGACGGTACTTACAAGACTCTCACCCCGATTGATGCCGACGGCTGGCCGATAGCAAGAAAATGAAAGCGAAGAACATTGCCCTGATAGTCCTCGGGCTCGCAGTCGGCGCGAGCTGTTTCGCCGATAGTCCGAAAGGTCTTCTTGAGAGTCTGCGCCCGGCAAAGCCAGGTGTGACGGCGCGAAAAATCACGCCGCCGCGACCTCCGCGCAATATCATAATCGTGGAGAAGGACGATACAATCTACTGTGTGTCGACTATTTCCTACAAGAACTGGCAGATACCGCTGGACACCGTTCCGAAAGAGGATGCCGAGGATTATCCTTTCATAATCAGGCTCTCCAACCGCAACAAACGAGGGCACTATTGCCGTATCGAAATGCTCGGCAAGGGACTTTTGCCGAGCACATACTCCCTGTCTCAGACTGCGGGATGGGTGCCGGACTCACTCCTGAACACCGCCTACCAGGTGCTCGACATCAGCCGTTGCGATTACCTCACCGACTCGGAAGGCGAGTTTGTGACAGAAGAACGTCTGTACGGACTCGACAATGAACTTCTGCTTACAACAGTATACAATGTCGGTCAGGAAGACCTGTCGCAGATTGATGAGAAATCCTTCTCGCCGCAGGGCTTGCCGATAAACCTGGCTCATCTCCCGGGCAATGAACAAAAGGGACTGACTTGCCTCGTGATGTATCCCGACGGAAACTCGCGGATCAAGGCCCTGCACAGCGGCCGCACAGTATACCCCCGACAGGACGGCACATTTTACCTGCTCGAGACCTTCGGCAAGGACACGATAAACGTAATATCCCTTGACTCGGAGCAGAAACCGATGATGAACCGCAAAGGATACTCCGGCGAAAGGAGCTATTACAACAAGCACGGCCGACAGGACTCTACAGTATACATCGACCCGGCGGGACGGCCCATGGAGGTTATCGGGGACAGCTCCCTTGCGGAATACGGCGGTATAAGCAAGCGCGAATACATCCTTGACAAATATGGGACTCTCGTAGAGGAGCGACGCTATGGGCTACACAACCGTCCGGCCGCCACGCCTTCGGGCACACATCGTATGGCCTACGTCCGCGACGACATGGGAAACCTGATTGAAATCCGTGCTTGTGGACTTCATGGAGAACCTACGACCGCTGACGGTCAGACATGGTCGCACCAGACCTTCCGCTTTGATTCCCTGCGAAACATAACAGAATTCCATCAGTATGACAGGACCGGCAAGCCCGTCTCGGGGGAAAACGAGTTGTCGTCCTTCTTCCGGGAATATGACCACAAGGGAATTATGAGGAATGTCAGGGAGTACACCGCGGATGACTCCGGAGCCGAAAAGCTGTCGTACAGTATGGTCACGACACCCGACAGCGTGGTGTACCGTTACGCCGACGAGAGCAAGAAGGTCAATCTCTACGACCGTCGAGGACGACTGTTCTCATCCCGCACAACTGACAAGAGCGGATCTCCTGATTCAACAATTACCTACCCCTACTCCACATATAGGTACACCGACCGCGCGGACGGGTCGGTGGAGACCGTGAACCATGACTATCGCCCGGACGGGAGCCTCATGCAAATCTTTGTCACCGACTCGCTCGCCCATACCATATTTTCCAGGATTTACGACACGGAAGGACGGCTTATAGACTCCAGTTTCAAGAAATTTGACGAAAGCTGGAGCCGCACCCTCTGGCAGAAATCGGTCAATGACGCATGCGAACCCGTGCGCCGAGCGGGACTTACTTCCAGCCAATATTATAAAGTGGAAGTCGACATGACTATTTCCGGAAATTACCGCGACTTTCATGGCCTCGACGAATTCGGGGAGAATGATTATATGGTGTATGATTATTTCGTTCCTGCCACGTACAATATGCACAACACTTCGCGGACTGAAGGATTCAAGCCTGTGGATGAATATGAGAAGCCTGTGGAAGCGAGCACCTTAGCCCGAATACCGAAATATATGTCTGTGGAAGTGACGGATCCGAAAGCCCGGGAGCTCGGACTTCGCGACAACGACATAATCCTGAGCTATGGCGACGCAGACTTCACGCAGAGCGTGCCAGAACCTTACGACTTCCTCGGCATGTGGACCATGAATGAAATTCTGTCGGCACCGGGGAAGAAAAGCGTGACGGTGTTCCGCATAGACTCCGTGAAGCCGGAGCGATGCAGCATCCGCACCATAGAATTGCCCGCAGGCACCACCCGCGAGCTCGGATTTCTCACACACATCACATACAAGACCGACCGCCAGCAGGAACGCATACTCCGGACCCTCAGGGATGCCGGCAAGAAAAATCTGTTGCAAAAGTCTAAATACGCCGAGACGGTCCCCTGTTATACGTCCTATCCGGAGATGACGCTTGATTACCGCAACTACCACTACGGCAGAAAAATCGGTGTGCCGGGGATCCCTCTCAGGGCTCAGGTGCTCGAACTTCCCGAGTTGAAATGGACTTTTGGCGATGAACCCGAGGAGCTTGTGAAGCTGATGAGGACCGTGAATCCGACAAGTGGCTCGGGACTTCACGTCCTTGTGCATTATTTCACGGGGAGAGAGACCGTGGAGCTTATGCACGACCCTTCCGTCATGATAAAACATCTGTATTATATCAAAACCGACTTGCCGGCGGACAGTGTGGAGCGTCTGAAGGCCGAAAGTACCAAGATAGCGCCGTCAGAGAGACGTCAGCTTACCGCCGACGGAGTACTTCCGGCAGCCGATGCCCTGTGGAATGCCGAGTACAAGGTCAAGGCAGTCGAACTGTATGAGAGCCTTGACGACAGCCTGAAACAGACAGCCTCGCCGAAACTTGCGGAGCACTATAAGCCGAAAGGTGTCAGGAACAAGAAATACAAACAATACCGTGCTATGGCCATCGATGAACTGTCGGGGCGCCGGGACCTCTCTCCGAAGGACGCGATATTTCTTGGCGGCCTATATGCCGACGAAGACTCCGTGAAAGCCGCAAGGTATCTTGCCGACTATATCCACGACATGGATTTGAAGAACGGCTCAGACGTTCAGGTCTGGGAGAATATCCACAAGATTCTAAGCCATCTGTCGGAGCGCTACTCAAAATCTGCGCAGCCTGAGATTAACGACGCGAAAATTTATGCCGCCCTTCATTTCTATGCACTGGGACTCAGGCATGACAGTCTTTTTGAAGGTTATCTGCTTCCTTTGTATCAGAACGGCACATTGCAGGCAAAGCGTGAAGACATCAATATGCTTTACTATATAGTTCTTTCAAGGCTTGCCGAAAATGACCGTAAGTATCAGCCTTATCTTGCAGATTACCTCAACAACTGCATCTATATCGCCGAAGCGGTAGAGAAAGAGACGAGTCCCGCCTACGCAAAAGGGATGCGCGGGAAATACGTTCTGCTGTCAGTCAATGACTGGACTTTAGCATCTTCCGAAAGCTGGTACCAGGCAAAGGGGAGGATGGAGAATGAGGACAAGCATGCCCGATTCCTCACCCCCGAAGGCGAGGTGATTGAGCTTGACTTCGGTCCATACATGGGATTGAGAATCTCTCCCCGCTCCGTCTGCCCCGAAGAGCGCGAGAAGATGGCGAAGTTCTAAGGGCGTTCGTAGCGGCGGTAGAGGACTGCGAGGAGGGTTGTGCCGAGGGCTACGAAGGGGATGCCGAGGAGGGATGTGGAGGCGTAGCTGTGGCCTCCGGCGATGACGAGTCCGCCGAGCCACGCGGCGATGGCGTTGCCGGCGTTGTAGGCTATCTGGATGCAGGCTCCGCCGAGGAGTTCTCCGCCCTTGGAGTAGCCGACGATGGAGGACTGGAGGGGACTGCCCGAACCGAAGAGTACGGCTGTTCCGGCCATCATGAGGACAAGAGCGGGGGCCTTGTACGGACAAAGGAAGTAGAAGAGGATAAGGACGGGGATACCCATGCCCATCACCCATGCGGAGACCCAGGAGGGCCTGTATCGGTCGGCCATACGGCCTGACACCAGATTGCCGACAAACATGCCGAGACCGGCAAGAACCATAATCCAGCTGAGGTCGGCAGGGGCGAAGTGTGCCTCGTGGAGCATCTGGGGGTCGATGTAGCTGTACCAGCTGTACATTCCTATCTGTCCGAAAATCACGCCTCCGAAAATCAGCCAGGGTGCGAGAGTCCTGAGGAAGGCGAACTGCCCCTTGAAGCCGCGGTCGGGCAATGCACTCAGGCGGGGGACCATGAAAATCACTCCGGCGAGGGTGCCGAGCCCGCAGAGGGCGACTATGGCGAAGGACCAGCGCCAGGAAAGGTTCTCGGCGATGAAAGTTCCTGCGGGGACTCCGAAGAGAGTTGCGACGGTCATTCCTGCAATCATAAATGCCACGGCGCTCGTTTCGTGGCCCGGACGTGCCAGTTTACGGGCGACGATGGCCCCTACGCCGAAAAAGGCGCCGTGTGGCAAACCGGAAATGAATCGTGCGGCAAGAAGGGTGTTGTATTCCGGAGCAAGGGCGGCGAGGCCGTTGCCGAAAGCGATGAGCGCGGCGAGGACTATGAGAATCGCTTTCAGCGAGAGCCTGCGCGCGAAAAGGAGCAGCGGAGCGCCGACGCAGACTCCTGTCGCATAGGCGGAAATGAGATGACCGGCAGTGGAGATGCTTACGCCAAGGTCGGCTGCTAGCACGCTGAGGATGCCCATCATCATAAACTCGGTTATGCCGAGCGAGAAAGTGCCCATGGCGAGGGCAAAGATACCTTTGTTCATAGACAGAAAAAGAGGAGCCGCGCGAGGCGGCCCGTAGTCAGGAAAGTGCTTGTACTATTGGACTTATTTTGCGGACGGTCTCCTCCCACTCGTCCTCGGGGACGGAAGATTCGACGATGCCTCCTCCTGCGAATGCGCACCAGCGGCCAAGAAGGTCCATACGGGCGCAACGGAGGTTGACATATGCACGCCGCAGCCCCGAGACGGGGTCGCGGAACTCGATATAGCCGCCATAGCATCCGCGGCTATGGGGCTCGAAAACGTCTATCAGGCGGCGTGCCGCATCGCGGGGCGTGCCGCAGAGGGCCGGAGTCGGGTTGAGGCTGTCGACGAGCAGTGGGAAAAGCTCAGACGGGGCTTCGACGGCAATCGGGGTATGGAGGTGTTCGATGGTGCCGTAGCGAAGCGAGGTCATTTCTCCGGACCGGACTTCAGCCCCGGCCTCGCGCAATGCGGAAATGATGAAATCGACGACGAAGCGGTGCTCGGCGATATTTTTATCATCCCACGGGCTGTTTACGGTGGCTTCGCGAGTGCCCGCAAGCGCCATGGTACTGTAGCGGCCGGGAGCGTCCTCGCGCAAAAGAATCTCCGGAGTGGCTCCGAACCAGTAACCCGTTTCGGGGGTATAGTAGAAGAAACACAGAGAAGCCGGAAAGTGCAGGAAGTACCCGAAGACACGGTCGGCGAGCGATTCGAGAGCAATGCGGCCTGTCCTTGTGCGGGAGAACACAGTCTTGGGAACTTCGGCGCCAAGCCAGGACATTAGGCCACGCAGGTTTTCCAGATATTCTTCACGGTCTGTGTCGGGGAAACCTTTATGGCCGTCGTCCCACGGAGAAATACGGAAATATGAGCCGCCTGCGGGGGCCGGGTCCCGATATATCGGCTTCGGGAAGAAGACAAAGCGCCCGGCTTCGTCGCGCACGAGGGCGAAAGGCTCGCGGGCCGCGATTTTACGGGCGACGAGAGTGCGATAATCAGTCGACCGGTTCGCCATAGAGGTCATAAGCTTCCGCCCCGGTGATACGGACGGGGAGAATGTCGCCGGGACGAAGCTCGCGGGTTTTGGCCACGAGCACGCCGGGGTCGACTTCCGGGGAGTCGTACTCTGTGCGGCCGAAATAGAAGTCGTCGGACTCTGAGTCTATGATCACGCGCATCACGGAGCCTATTTTCGCCTGGTTAAGCTCAAGGGATATTTCCTCCTGTATTGCCATTATTTTGTCGAGGCGTTCCTGCTTTACCTCCTCGGGAATGGAGTCCTCGAAATTGCGGGCGGCGAAGGTGTCGTCCTCTTCGCAATAGGCGAATGCTCCCATTCGCTCGAAGCGCTGCTCGCTGACGAAGTCGCAGAGCTCCTCGAACTCCTTCTCCCCCTCACCGGGGAAGCCGGTCATTAGCGTGGTGCGGATGTGTATTCCGGGGACCTCGCGGCGGATGCGGTCAAGGAGCTCGCGGGTCTCGGCGGCGGTGATATGGCGCCGCATATTGTCGAGCACTTTGTCGCTGATGTGCTGGAGGGCAATGTCGAGATAGCGGCAGACCTTGGGGTTGGAGGCCATTACCGGGAGAATGTCGTAGGGGAAGTCCGCGGGATAGGCATAATGCAGACGAATCATCTCCACGCCCGGGATTGCGGACATGTCTTCAATCAATCCGGCAAGGAGCGAGCGGCGGTCAGGCGTGAGGTCACGGCCATAGTCGCTGAGGTCCTGGGCAATTATGTTGAAATCCTTTGTCCCGGCTGCGGCCAGCGCGCGGACCTCCTCGAGAATTTCCTCGGGGCGACGGGAATGGTAACGGCCCGTGATGATGGGAATGGCGCAGTAGGCGCAGAAACGATTGCAGCCTTCGGCTATCTTGATGTAGACACTGTGTGGCGACTTCGAGAGCACGCGTTCCCAGGGCTTCGAGGACTTGTCGGCAGGCGCGGTGGCCACTTCTTTGAGGATGTCGGGCCAGTCGAATTTACCGTACCATCCGTCTACCTCCGATATCTCCGCGGGCAAATCCTTGCGGTAGCGCTCGGAGAGGCAACCCATGACAAAAATCCTTCCGACGCCTCCTGCGGCTTTGGACGCCGCGGCCTGCAGAATCATCTCGATGGATTCTTCCTTGGCGTCGCCGATGAAACCGCATGTGTTGATAACCACGTCTCCGCCCGTAAAACCGTCGGCGTCGAACACAACGTCGACCCCTGCGCCGGCGAACATATGCGCCAGACGCTCGGAGTCGACAAGATTTTTCGCACATCCCATTGTGATGATGTTCACGCAGGGCTTACGTGTATTTTCCGTCATTTCTGTTTTTCGAACTTTGAATCGAAAAGGGAGTGGACAAATGCCCGCTTGTTGAACATCTGGAGGTCGTTGATACCCTCGCCGAGACCAATGTATTTGACGGGGATGTTGAACTGGTCGCTGATGCCGATAACGACGCCCCCGCGAGCCGTGCCGTCGAGCTTGGTTACGGCGAGGTCCGTGACTCTGGTTGCGGCGGAGAACTGCCGGGCCTGCTCGAAAGCGTTCTGACCCGTAGAGCCGTCAAGCACGAGGAGCACCTCGTCGGGAGTCTTGCCGAGAACTTTTTCAGAGGAGCGCTGAATCTTGGTAAGCTCGTTCATGAGTCCGACCTTGTTGTGAAGACGGCCGGCCGTGTCGATGATTACGACATCGGCTTTCTGGGCGACGGCGGATTTCAGGGTGTCGAAAGCCACGGCGGCGGCGTCGGAGCCGAGCTGCTGTTTGACGATGGGCACGTCGGCACGACGAGCCCATTCCTCAAGCTGTTCGATTGCCGCGGCGCGGAAAGTGTCGGCGGCGCCGAGGACCACCTTATATCCGGCCTGCTTGTACTGGTGGGCGAGCTTGCCGATGGTTGTGGTCTTGCCGACGCCATTGACGCCGACAACCATTATGACGTAAGGCGCGACGGAGCCTTCCGGCAAGCGGAACTCGTCGCCTTCGCCGCCCTTGGAGTCTGCGAGCATATCCGTAATTTCCTGACAGAGGAGCTCATTGAGCTCGTCGACGCTGACGTACTTGTCGGAGGCGGCACGGGCCTTGATGCGTTCAATAATCTTCAAGGTAGTCTCGACCCCCACATCGCTGGAAATAAAAATTTCTTCCAGTTCGTCGAGAAAATCATCGTCGATAGTGCGACGTCCGACAAAGGCGCGCCTGAGTTTGCTGAACACGCCTTCCTTGGTTTTCTCGAGTCCGCGGTCCAGCGTCTCTTTCTTTTCTTTTTTGAAAAAATCAAAAATTCCCATAATACGGTTGTGTTTATCAGAGTACAAAGGTACGCAAAATCTTTTTAATGGCAATTCAGGATGCGAAAAAACTGCAACGTGTCCATTTTTTGCGTAATTTTGCAGTATGATTTATCCAGACACATTTGAACACAAGACGGGCTTCGACGCCGTGCGGGAGATGGTCAAGGCAGAATGCACCTCGGAACTCGGACGGTCGTATGCCGAAACGACACTGACATTTTCGGACGACATCGACACGGTGCTACCCAGGCTGAAGTCAACGGACGAGATGAGAGGCATTCTCGGCGCTGACGGCGGGGCCGGCTTCCCCCTCGGACCGATATACGACCTGCGAGAGGAACTTTCGCGGCTTAGACTTCCGGGAACCTGGATGCCAGAAGGAGATCTGCTGAAGCTGCGCACGACGCTCGGTGTTCTGGACGACATAATAAGCTATTTCGCCGAGGCGCGGGGGGAAGACGGGAGTTCGCCTTATCCCGAGCTCGACAAACTGGCCAGGGACCTCTACTCCTTCCCGGAGGTAAGCCGGGAAATCGACAGGGTGCTCGACCGTTTCGGGGAAGTCAAGGACTCGGCATCCGCGGAGCTCACTCAGATACGGCGGTCCATCTCGTCGACGAGCGCGTCGGTTGCCTCGGCCATGCGGCGTGTGATATCGCAAGCCGTAAGCGAGGGCTACCTCGAGCCGGACACGACGCCTTCGGTCCGCGACGGCCGACTCGTCATACCGGTGGCACCGATGAACAAACGGAAGATACCGGGAATCACGCACGACGAGTCAGCCTCGGGAAAGACATATTACATCGAACCGGCGGCTGTCGTAGAGGCGAACAACCGCCTACGTGAGCTTAAAATCGAGGAACGCCACGAGGTCACGCGCATCCTCACGGCCGTAGCCGACCTCATCCGGCCCCATGCTGAGGAAATCCGCGAAATCGGCCTCGCTTCGCTCGCGGAGATAGACTTCATATACGCCAAGGCCAGATTCGCCATCCGCACGGGGGGAACGCTTCCGAGTGTAGAAGGGACGCCCGAGCTTGAATGGTACCATGCATGCCATCCCGTGCTCGAACTGTCGCTGAAACGGCAGGGCAAGGAAATCGTGCCTCTCGACATAACCCTTTCCGCGCCTGACAAGCGGATACTTGTAATCTCAGGTCCCAATGCGGGAGGCAAATCCGTAACGCTCAAGACGGTGGCCATCGTCCAGTACATGATGCAGTGCGGACTGCTCCCTACCCTGCACGACAACTCCCACATGGGAATAATGGAGAACGTATTTCTCGACATCGGCGATGACCAGAGCATAGAGGACGACCTCTCGACCTATTCCTCCCATCTTCGGAACATGAAGGCCTTCCTCACCAAAGGAAACAACCGGACGCTAATGCTCATCGATGAATTCGGAGGAGGTACAGAGCCCCAGATCGGCGGAGCCATCGCGCAGGCTCTTCTGCGGGCCTTCAACGGGAACGGAATGTGGGGCGTGGTGACAACTCACTACCACAACCTGAAGCAGTTCGCGGAAGAGACATCCGGGCTGGTGAACGGCTCGATGCTTTATGACCGCCACCGGATGCTCCCGACGTTCAGACTCGCAATAGGTCAGCCCGGAAGCTCGTTTGCGCTTGAGATAGCACGCAAGACAGGACTCCCGGAAGACCTGCTGGAGGAGGCGCGCGGCCTGGTGGGAAGCGACTACGTGAATCTTGACAAATATCTTCTCGACATCGCGCGCGACCGGCGATACTGGGAAAACAAGCGCCGCGAAATCCACCAGAAGGAGAAAAGGCTCGACGAGGTAATCGAAAAATACAGCGACGACGCCGAGACCCTGCGCCAGAAGCGCCGCGAGATCATCAGCGAGGCCCGCGACGAGGCCCGGAAAATCCTTGAGGGCTCTAACGCGGCCATAGAGAACACCATACGCGAGATCAGGGAGGCGCAGGCTGAGAAGGCCCGGACTGCCGAACTGCGCCAAAAACTGCGCGAAGAGAAGAAACAGCTTGGCGAAGCCCTTGAAGGGAGCGAAGGGGACAGACATCCCCTTCTTGACAAGGCGCGACGCAAGACAGGCAGAAAGGGCAAGGACCGGAAGACGGAATCTCCTACAAGGAAGGATGAAGCACCTTTAGTGGCCGGAGACAATGTGGTAATGGAAGGCTCGACCGCGGTGGGAACCATCGAATCCATCAGCGGCAAGAATGCCACCGTAGTTTTCGGACAGATGAAGACAACAGTAAGGCTCGACCGCCTGAAACGCACCATCCGCAAGGCTACCGAACCTGTACGCCGTCCCGGCGAGGGAGCCACGGCTTCGTATCTCTCGTCAGCGACCGCAGAGATGAGCAGACAGCGGCAGCTGAACTTCAAGCAGGAAATCGACGTGCGTGGCATGCGCGTCGACGAGGCGGTGCAGGCAGTCATGTACTTCATAGACGATGCCGTTCAGTTCAACGCCGGTCGGGTGCGAATCCTTCACGGGACAGGTACAGGCGCGCTGAGGCAATATATCCGCAACTACCTCCAGAGCGTGCAGACCGTAAAGAGTTTTCACGACGAAGACGTGCGCTTCGGAGGCGCGGGAATAACGATAGTGGAATTTGAATGATGGAAAAAACAGAACACACCCGACTCCGCGGCCTTTTCGCGACCTTTTTCAAGATCGGAGCCTTCACCTTCGGAGGGGGTTGGGCGATGATCAGCATCATCGAGCGTGAAATCGTCGACAAGCACCGGTGGCTCGACAGACAGGAGTTTCTGGACCTTCTCGCAGTCGCCCAGGCGGTGCCGGGCATCCTGGCCGTGAATATCTCAGTTGTTGTCGGCGACAAGCTCCGGGGATTCAAGGGCTCGCTTGCGGCCGCCCTCGGCACGATAGCGCCATCCTTCATGATAATACTTGCGATAGCCATGTTCCTTACCCCCGAGACCATCACGTCGAACCCTACCCTCACCGCCATCTTCAAGGGACTCAGGCCGGCGGTAGTGGCCCTGATTGTGGCTCCGGTCATCTCGTCGGCCAGGGCGGCGCACATAGGATGGAAGACGTGCTGGATACCGGCGGCAGTGGCATTGCTGATATGGAGCAAGCTGCCGTATGTGTCCAACCCCATACTGTTCATCGTACTTGGCGGCGTCTTAGGATGGTACCTGACGACGCGCGGATTCGTGGCCCTCGAAGCGGGGAAAAAATCAGGAAAGGAGGAACCGTCGAAATGATATATCTCAAACTGATCTGGAGTTACCTGAAAATCGGGCTCTTCGGCTTCGGGGGCGGATATGCGATGCTTGCGCTCATCGAAAACGAGATAGTGACTCCCGGATGGATTACGGAGCGGATGTTCACGGATATCGTAGCCATCTCGCAGATGACGCCAGGCCCCATAGGCATCAACTCGGCCACGTACATAGGCTATGCCGCCGTGACGAACGACCCGAGCGGCACCTTCGCCTCACCATTCTGGGGCATTCTGGGATCGATTCTGTGCACGCTTGCCGTGGTGATTCCGCCTTATCTGCTCGTTCTCTATGTGGGCCATTACATAGCGCGGCACAGGGAGAGCGCCGTAATCAAAGGCCTCTTCGCCGGACTGCGTCCGGTGGTGGTGGGTCTGATAGCATCCGCCGCGCTGCTGCTTATGAACCAGTCGAACTTCGGGTCGACTACCCCGGATGTTGTGAAAAGCGTGAGCATCGGACTCGCCGCCCTCGCCGCGGTGATGTTCACGAAAATTCATCCTATCTGGGTGATAGTGGCGTCCGGAATAGTAGGTCTGCTAATTTTCTAACAATACAATAACAAAGTTCCAAACAATGGTAATCCAACGCATCCAAACCCTCTTTCTTCTTCTGGCGGTGGTGTTCATGGCAATGTTCTGCCTGACGCCCTTCGCCACACTCGACTGCGCGGAAAGCGCGGAATCGTGGACCCCTGTTTTCGTCAAGGACGCCCCTGTGTTCATGGTTCTGAACCTCGTCATTGCCGTGCTTCTCTTCCTGGGAATCTTCATGTTCAAGAACCTACGTCAGCAGATGAAGGTGACGCTCGTCTCGATAGTGCTCATCTGCGCGTCGATTGTGACTTTCGGCTTCGTTCTCTTCGTGGGAATGCCGGGGGCGCACATAATCTGGACGGGAGGAGTTCTCCTCCTTGTGGCTGCCCTCATATGCGCCCTCATCGCGTACCGCGGCATGAAAAAGGACCACAAGCTCCTGACCAGCTACGACAGACTTCGATAATCGGCGAAAACAGCCAAAAAAACGGCCGGCTCGCGCAAAGCGATGCCGGCCGTTTTTTTCTGCAAAGGATACCGAGTTTGAAAAGTTATCTCTATATTTGTGTTATGAAAAGAGCATTTCGAACCATTGTCTGTCTCCTTTCAGTCGTTATAAATACAGATATCCAGCGGAAATTTATTCCTAAATCTGGCTTATAAACCTGGGTCTAAAATAAAAATGAAGAAAAGTACAGTTAAAATAATCCCTATAACGATAAGGCTAAGAATAATCCAATGTCATTCCTTAATCAATGAATATATTCCGGATTGCATTGAATTTTAGAGGAAAGGGATTCAGCCGGAAGGGAATCAGTGGGTAGACATATTGACATTACCAAAAACATTGATAAATGCCAGGAGATTACCATCCGGATTGACCGGACCACAACTATTATGGTCTTCAATTATCGCAAATACGATTTTTTTGTATTTGTTTTCAAATTCAGGTTCATGTATCACTTGATCAAATAATCGGGCAACGTGTTTGGGCGGATTTTGAAATGCTCCACATCCAAATGCGCCGAGTATAATCGCATCATGACCATGATAAAGGCCTATCCTCAATATAGTGCGCATCTTATTCAACGTTCCTTCAATCAATTCCGGGGCTATCTCGCCATCAACTAATCTCGGTCTATTCATCGCTGCGACGGAAACGAAGGAGATTCTTTCTAGTTTCTCCAGTAACGAATAGTCCATTGCTCTGAAAACAATTGCATAAGGAGTATAAATTCCACCGAAATTTTGATCCATTGGATATTGTCTCCAATTTTTCTTTACGTCATAGTCTTCAGCAAAAGGCATAAATTGGTATAATGACCGATAAAGGTTTGTTCTTCGAAATATGGTCTCTTCTTGAGCCCTTGCTCCATGTATAACGCCACCACCGGCGGTCCTTCTATTGGCAAAATTAAGGACAACCGGATTATATCCTTTTCGCTGAATATCCAAACCTGCGTTAATGGAATCATTGTTGACAACTGTGATTTCAGTTTTATCAGTTTTACGCGGAATATCGTTTACAGTAAATTCTTCGGTATAGAATCTAGTGTTTTTCCGCATTTCAAGATCGTCACCTAGAACGACAATCTCATTATGAACATTAATATAACGTCCTTCATTGACAATTCTAACAGTTTGTTGGAATATATCTGCAAGACGTTGTCTGTTACTTTCGAAAACATTCATTATTTTAGAATTTATTCTTGTTCGTAGCCTTCGTAGTAATAAGACTGGTCGATGCCGTGGAAAATTACGTCTCGGTCATTGGTTTCTGTAGTAAGGGCGTTCTGAAGCAGGAAGCGAAGTTCAAGGTCGTTTATTGGCGAGCGTTCCATCGCCTGCATATATGCTTCGCGGGTGATTTTGCGCCAATCGATGACTTTGCCCGATGAACGTCGCAGCATCATATCGAGCCAAATGCGTGTGGTGCGTCCATTCCCTTCCATGAAAGGGTGGGCGATATTCATCTCAACATATTTTGCGACTATTTCCTCAAAAGTCGTCTCCGGCATTTTTTCTATGGCCTCAAGAGCCGGGATGAGATATAGCGAGTTGGCAAAGCGAAAACCTCCTTTCGAGATATTCAGTTTGCGGATTTCGCCGGCAAAGGGGTATAGCCCATCAAACAATGCATGATGAATCGCCTGAAGCCCTCGTGTGGTACCGACCTCAATATCATACACTTTACCGGACGCGAAAAGCGCCTTGGCCATCTCAATGCTCGCGCGGTCAATCTCGTTCTGTGTCATTTGATAGAGTTTAAGAAAGGTGGGGATTCCGATGATTCGAAATCCCCACCTCGTTATGTAATTGTTAGTTCAGACAAAGGGATTACTCCTCGATGGCAGCCTGCGCCGCTAATCGAAGTCCTTGATTATGAGAGCCACACAGATTTTTGGGGAACAAAACTATTTTGCGCCAGCCGGAGAACGCGAACTGTTTAAGATAAATCTGTGCGGAGGTTATTATGTTATTCTCATCGGCTTTTGTTTTTGCTTTTGTCTGTTTCATGTTTCTTTGTAATATGCCCGTGAAGGCTGTTTATTTGCGTTCTGCCGCGATTTGTGGCGCAAGTTGAGGGATTGAGCCTCCGAAGATTTTTGCAGCCTTAAATCGGCGTTTCTCGCGGTTAGGGAAATTTCCTGCCCATGCTTCTCAAATCCTTGCAAGCGTCCACCAGAAAATAGTAAATTCCAACCGAAGGCTCGTTGCTGAAACATTGCGCCCATTCGGCATAGGATTGCTCGATGCCTGTAGTCGGGTCAAGATAGTCATCTTGCCAAAGATTGGCGAGGTCTGAATAAATCTCATCGGGGTCGTTTCCTAAAGCGTCAACAACCTCGGTGGGGTATTCTTGTATCAGCCCCTGCCGCCAATCGCAGAACTCTGAACCGGGGTTGAGCAGCAGATACTCAAAGGCGGCGTGTTTAAGTTCGTCCATCAGCGGGTCTGTTTCACAAAATGGCCATTCTCCGTTCATGTCTTCGATTTTATATGCCCTCATGGGTGTTGTTGTCTTGGTCGAGCCAAATCTTCTTGCGCCCTTTGGTTTCTTTCATGGTTCTCGCAGTCTGAATAGCTGATTTAACCAGAATGAATAAGAAGAAAGCGGCAATCCCTATGAGAAAACACCAAATCTTATGCAAATCGGTGAACTCATCAAACATGCCTCCTACAAGCCCGATTATAATGGCTGGAACAAACCATTTCATTTCATCTCAAGCAACTTGTCTGTCAGCTGGTCTATTCTCTTGCGCTGCTCATCAATGATGTCTGCAAGTTTCTGTATAGTCTCGGGGTCGTTCTGACCGGGGTTAAAACTGCGTTCAACATCCTTGATGTCAATTCTCACATCCGACTCCTCAAGCAGGTCAGTGACGGATATGCTGAAAAACTCCGCGATTTTTCGCAGAGTGGCCAATTCGCAACTATCCCGCGAGTAGATGTTGCGGATGGCCGTATCGGACATGCCGATGTGTTTAGCCAAGTCTTTCACGGTTCTTCGTTGCTCCGTGAGGTACTTCTGTATCTTGTCTTTCAACATAAGTATTGTTCTGCTCAACTGTTAATAATTATTAAAAACACAAGTTTTATTGTGCTTAATCGAAAGTATTGTTGTATCTTTGCATCACAATACTTCGGGTGTAGCAATGCAACTCGCTGAGTTTAACTGCAAAAGTAATAAAAATAATGGAGACAACCAAAGAAAAAACAACGCAAAATCAATATCTGGTCAAGCGAGTATCGCTTACAGATAGCATCAAGAGTATCCCTACCGGGGTTACCGTGACTTATGACTGTCGCGAAGCCGGGCCGATGGCAAGTGCCAAGTCTTGTGTATGCCGCCTCAACAAGGCAGCAGGATACGAGGCATACAAAATCACGACCGATGATAACGGCGTACACTACACAGTTACGCATCAGAAATAAATCATTCACCTCAAATACCTATCGAATTATGATTACCAACCTTTCAAGCATCGCCTTCGACTTCAGCAAGCCCCGTGTTCGCGTGATAACCGACAATAAAAGCCGCGCTCTTGACAAGTGTTCCATGGCAAGCTACATCGGCAGTCTCTACGCCAAACCCTTCCCCACGTTCTACGAAATCTATTGGGATAAGTCTGACGTGCACTATGGCGAGATGGCAGAGAAACTCTATGAACTTTGCCTCGCAAAGGGTGTCCGCACCATCGGCGAACCCGCCCTTAATCAGCCCATCTCAAAGTTCAACTAATCACACCTGCCGAGATGAAGACAACACTTGAAGACCTCCTCCACGCAATCAATGTCATGGGCAATGACACTGACGTGTATGTTGACGGCTATGACGTAATCGCCGTTTGCCCTCCCATTAAAATCACCCCTGCTGGCCGCAAGCACTTTGAACAGGCTCTGACCGCCGAAGTGGAAGAGGGAGATGTGGTTGACAATGACGACAAAATCAATAACATGGCTTATGATATGCTCGTAGCCCTCGCCGGATACTGCTACAACGACAACTTTGAAGCATGGTTTGACGGCGAAACCGCAACTGAAATCTAACCTCCAAAACTGAATGACAATGAAAAAGACAATCATCGCTCTTGCTCTCATAGCTGCTGCTGCCCTCTCCGGCTGCAAAACAAACAAGGTCGCCCTTGACGAACTCCGTGCCGAGGTGTCGTGGAACTCTTTCTGCGCCGCCCGCGGCTACGACCTCGACGATAACACCTACCAAGCCATCAATGAATATCTGGACACATGGTGTGGCTCGGTAGAAGAAGAAAACGCCTTCATCAAGGCTGGTGTAGAACCCTATTAAAACATTACTCCCCATGAACAAGACAATTTCAATCATTCGCATAGCAATATTCTTTGTCCTCAGTGGTATCGCCATGATATTCCTCTTTGGTGAGGAGCAGGACGCCAACCTCGGAACATGGATGCTCCGCTTCCTCGTTGACAAGGCGTTTGCCTTCGTCCTGATATTCTACATCGCACGGCTCTACAAGCGTTGGAGCAAGATTGACCCGTGGTTCATCGCCTACGAAAAGAAGTGCAATGAGGTGATGGACGCGCCCAATCCCATGTACATTGACGAAGATGACAAGTAATTCCGGCTATGCTTCAGTTCTCCGACAGATACGTTTCCTACGAAACATTTCTCCACGATGTAGCAGAGGTGGTGGTCGAAGTAATGACCACTCCCGAATACATCAGCCAAAATGAGGCTTTTCGCCGATATGGCCGTGCCAACGTGGAGCGATGGCGCAAGCAAGGCAAAGTAGAGCCTTGCAAGCGTAAGCAGAAGTTGGAGTACAGAACTGCCGACCTGCGACGACTGAAAGCAACCAAGCAGGATTACCTCAATCCTAAACCCAAAAAGAAAATTCGATAGGTAACCAAATCTAAGGTTAGTTGCCGTCAGCCGTTGGGAAACGCCCGGCGGCATTCGGGGGGCTGACAATCGGTGAATGTCACCCGGGTTGGACCGGGAGCAGGCAAATAATCGTGGCCACTGAATACCCTGCAAGCAGGTTCGACTCCTGCCCCTCCCACAAAAGTAACTCAAATACTTCTTAGCTTATGAAAGCAATACAAATCAAATCCCTAACCCTCCGAAATTGGCGAGGCGAAAAGGAGAGCACCACGGTTTTCCATACCGATGGAACTCCCACCACCATCTGCGGACGCAACGGCATCGGCAAATCGCGCCACATGGACGCTTTCTGCTGGCTGCTCTTTGGTAAGGACAGCAAAGACCGCAAGGATTTCAACCTGCGTACTGTTGATGCCAACGGCGAACCGCTGCACCACTGCGAGTGCTCTGTTGGGGCAACCCTGCTTATTGACGGAACTCCGCTCACCCTCAAACGCGAATACAAAGAAAGCTGGGTTAAGCCCCGCGGGCAGGTTGAGGAGGTCTTCAAAGGCAATGTAACCGAATGCACATGGGACGGCGCTCCCGTCCGTGTCAAGGACTACGCCGAGCGCATCAACCGCGAGGTTATTGACGAGACCGTCTTCAAGATGCTCACCAATACCGAGTATTTCCTTTCGCTCAAACAAGACCTTCAGCGCGAAACGCTCCTCAATCTCGCCGGAATAAAGTCCGACACCGAACTTGCGGCTGGTAACGCCGATTTCCTCAGCCTGCTTGACATCCTCAGTGGTAAATCGCTCGCCGACTTCCGCAAGCAGCTGGCTGCAGAAAAGAAACGCCTTAAAGCAGCCGCCGATGAAATTAAACCTCGCATTGACCAGACCGACCGCATGAAGCCGGAGGTACTTGATTGGGCGATGCTGGAGGAAATGCTGAAAGGCAAGCAGGAAGAACTCGATGAGATTGACGAGCAACTGCATTGCTCCGACTCCCGAGTAAAGCAGGAAAACGCACGGCGTTCCAACCTGCGTATCCAGCGGTCAGACATCGCTCGTAAGAAGATGGAGGTTGTTGAAGCCGAGAACGACCGCCGCAAAAGCGAGGCCGACAAGGCCAACCTGCGCCGCAACGAGATTGATGCCAAACTGAAATCTGAACACTCGGTGCGCTCAACGCTCCTCATTGACATCAAACGTACCACTGAACGCATTTCGGCTCTTGAAACCAACATAACAGATGCCAATGCCCGCCTTGACAAACTCCGCGGCGAATGGCGTACCATCAAGGCCAAAGAATATAACGGCTCTGACACCTGCCCTCACTGCGGTCAGCTGCTCCCCGAAGATATGCGCAACGAAGCCCGCCGCCTCTTTGAGGAACACCGCAAGAAGGAACTTGAAGCGAACTGCGCCAAGGGCAAAGAACTTGCCGCGCAACTCAAGTCCTATCAGCAGGAGATTGAAAGCCTCCGCAGCAGTCTGGAGGAGTCCAATTCCAAACTCAAAGCGACTGACGAGCGAATTGCCAGCCTGTATGACGAGTTGAAGGCCGCGCCCTTGGTGCGCCCGGAGGCTGTCAACCCAGCCGACCTGCCTCAATATGTGGAGTATCAGAAGCAGATTGACGACATTGACAAAGAACTCGCCACTCCTGTTGAGGCCGCTACCGACAATGACCTTATCGAACGCCGCAGAGGTGTCTGCGCCGACATGGACGAAATCAAAAAGAGCCTCAACAACCGCGAGGCCATTGCCAAAGCTGACAAGGAAATTGAACGTCTCACCGCCGAGGGCAAAGACCTCGCCGAAAAGATTGCCCAGGTTGAGAAGCAGGAATATGTTGCCGCTCAATTCTCCAAGGCTCGCATTGACGACTGCGAATGTCGCCTCAATACCCTGTTCACCATGGTGCAGTGGAAACTCTTTGACACCACGCTTGACGGCAACGAGTATGAGGTCTGCATCCCGATGGTGGACGGCGTTCCCTACGGCACTTGCAACACAGCCAAGCAAATCAACGCTGCCATTGACATCAGCAATACTCTCGCACGGCATTATGAGGTCTATGCCCCGATGTTCATTGACCGTGCCGAGAGCGTCAACAAGTTCATTCCGTCCAATGCGCAGATGATATACCTGCGTGTTACCGAGGACTCCCAAATCAATATCAAATAACCATTAACTCAAAAAGCTATGAGCGAAAACAAAAGTCTTGCCGTGGCACATCAGTCTGCCATGCCTGTGGGTCTCAACTTCTTCGACCCCGCAACCATTGAGAGCCTTGAAAAGTTCTCACACATGTTTGCCAATTCCTCCCTCGTCCCCGAAAATTACCGCATCGGCGGTGTCGTGGGCGGCAAGAGCGGAGATGGCCCGAAAAAGACAGTCAGCGAAGATGAGGCTGTCGCCAACTGCGTCATCGCCTTTGACGTGGCTTCACGCATCGGCGCATCTCCTCTGATGGTGATGCAGAACCTCAACATTATCTATGGCCGTCCCTCATGGTCTTCCAAGTTCCTTATCGCCACGGTCAACACCTGCGGTCGCTTTGAGCCTCTCAAGTTTGAGATGACCAACGCAGGTGCTTGCAACAACGGCATTGCCAACGTCAAGTGCGTTGCATGGACTACCCCGAAAGGTGTAACCAAGGACGAGAACGGCAAGCCCGTTACCTCCAAGTCCGCCGTTGCCCTGCGCGGCACTGCCGTCACCATTCAGATGGCATTGGACGAGGGATGGTACAACAAGAACGGCTCTAAATGGAAGACTATCCCCGAACAGATGCTTCGCTACCGCGCCGCCTCGTTCTGGGTTTCCGTCTATGCTCCCGAACTCTCCATGGGTATGCGTACCGAGGAGGAAGTCCGCGACATTGTTGACGTTCCCTACGAGGACGTTTCCGAGAGAGTGGAACAGGAAATCAAGACCCTTGGCAACAAGGAGGAACTCGGCTTCGACCATGCCGCTCCCGGCTCTGCAACTCCGACTCCCGAACCTGCCCCTGCAGGTGTTGACCCCGAAACAGGCGAAGTGCAGGAAGCCGCCGATGGCGTTCCCGCTTCTGCTCCTGTTGATGACGGTCCCGGTTACTAATCCCTCAATTCGACACTCGCGATGAAACTCCAGATATTAGGCTCATCCTCCCACGGCAACTGTTACCTCTTTATTTCCGAAAATAGTAACGAGGTGCTTGCCGTGGAGGCGGGTGTTGACTTTCAGAAGGTACAACGCGCCGTTGATTACCGCATCGGTAACATTGTCGGCTGTCTTATATCCCACGAGCATGGCGACCATGCTTCAAGGGTCGGAGGTTTTGAAGGTCGTTGCATTGCCATCTATGCCTCGCCGGGCACGGTAAAAGCCTTGCGGAAGCCTAATGGTGCATCACCGTTCCTCCGCGCCGTGCCACCGCTCAAATCTATTCGGATATGCGGCTTTGAGGTGCTGCCGTTCCCTGTTCAGCATGATGCGGCTGAGCCTTTCGGGTTTCTTATCCGTCACGAGGAATGCGGCACGGTGCTGTTTGCCACTGATACATACTTTCTCAAGTATCGTTTCCCCGGTCTCAACAATATCCTGCTTGAATGTAACTACCGCAAAGACCTGCTTGATGCCAATCTTGCAGCTGGCCGCATAGACCATAGGCGGTATGACCGCACGGTGCAGTCGCACATGTCCTACGAGAATTGTCTGCGTACACTCCACGCCAACGACCTCTCCGAAGTCAACAATATAGTGCTGCTGCATCTCTCTGACGACAACAGCAACGAAAAGGAATTTGTGTCGGGCATCGCCCGCGAGTTCCCCGACACAACCGTTACCGCTGCTGCTCCTGGCATAACAATCAATCTCAATAAACACCCCTATTAAATCCCACAATTATGATGACAAAAGAAAACATCATCGACCATCTCACATTCAAATGTGGTCTGCGCCGTTCCTCGGCAATTACCGCAGTCAACGGTATGCTTGAACAAGTCAGCTTCGCTTTGAGCAAGGGCGAGGACGTTTCCCTGCGTCCGCTCGGTATCCTCCGTGTCAAGGACGTGCCCGCGCGTCAGGCTCGCAACATGCAGACCAACGAGCCTATGACTGTGCCCGCGCACAAGTCTGTAAAGCTGGTGCTCTCAAAGGAACTCAAAGAAAAACTCAACAACAAGGAGGTGTAAGCCATGGCACTGTGGATTGAAGTCAAAGCGCGTTACGAGCGCATGATGGAGAATGGCACGGTTAAAAAGGTTACTGAACCTTATCTCGCTGACGCTCTCTCATGCACTGAAGCCGAGGCTCGCGTGGTGGAGGAACTGACCCCTCTGTGCTCCGGCGACCTCTCCGTGCTTTCGGCAACGAAGACAAAGATTGCCGAAATCTTTACGCAGTTCAACGGCGACAAACTCTATAAGGTCAAAGTCAATTTCATCACTATTGATGAGAAAACAGCATCCGAAAAGAGAACGGCCTCTTACATTATCGTCCCCGCCGAAAGTTTCCATGATGCCTACGAGAATTTCAAGGAAGGCATGAAGGGAACAATGGCCGACTATGAGATTGAGTCTATCGCCGAGACCCGCTACATGGATTACTATCCTGTCAACCTTTCAGCCTCAAATGAAGCAGCAAACGCTGACAGTTGAGCAATTCCGCGCCCTTGCAAGCAGTGGTAAGCCCGGCGCAGGTAAAAAGGGCAACAAGTATCATGCCCAGAAGTACGGCGGCTATGCCTCCAAAAAGGAATACGACCGTGCTCAGGAATTGAAACTGATGCTCCGTGCCGGGCTTATCGCTGACCTGCGGGAACAAGTCAAGTACACGCTAATCCCCTCGCAGCAGGTTGGGGATTATACAGAAAGACCATGCCGCTACATTGCAGATTTTGTCTATAAAGACCTACGCTCCGGCCTTACGGTGGTAGAAGATACAAAGGGTGTCCGCACTCCCGAATACGTCATCAAGCGAAAGTTGATGCTTTATGTGCATGGAATAAGAATAACAGAACTCTAAATCAATTTCAAATGGCACGACCGAGAAAAACAGGACTCGATTATTTCCCTTTGGATACCGACTTCTTCTCCGATGAGAAGGTGGTTTGTATCTCCGGGGAGTTCGGTCTGAAAGGTGAACTCGCCATTATCAAACTGCTCTGTGCGATATACCGCAACGGATATTTCATTGAGTGGAATGAGGTGGTTCGATTCAAGATGGTCAAGACTATGCCCGGTGTCTCTGCCGAATTGATTGAGCAGATTGTAAACCGCTTGGTTAAATGGGGCTTCTTCGACAAGGCTCTCTTTGACTCGGCTAAGGTGCTTACATCTCGCGGCATTCAACGGCGGTACTTTGACGCTACGCGCAAAAGATATACAGACGGCAATTTGCCCTACATCATTTCGCCGTCAGCATACAGCAGGAATAACCGACTTGCAACTACCATGAACAATCCCGCTCCAGCTGCTCCTGCGCCAAAGAAGGACGCAGAACAGCGCACGGCTAAAACTCCGACTTTCGCTCCTGCCAAACCGCCAATCTCCTTGAAAGACTCCGTGCCGCAAATGAAAGGCGACACAATCTGGGGAGAGTCGGTATGCATGACTTATGGCATTAGCGGCCTTGACGCGCTTTCTGCATTGCTTGACAAGTTCGCCCGACACTGCACCAACAAAGGTCAGACCACTCATGACGACATCGTTGACGCAAAATGCCACTTTGTGTATTGCTATGAGCATGGCCTGTTGACGAGAGAGAAACCCAAACAAAAAACAACCGATGCCCCTGCCGACAATGAACCTCGCAAGTTTACTGACGAGGATGCTGATTTCGGCGCGGCTGATTACTAAACCTATCGGCTATGACAGAACGAGATGTAATGACCGCCGAGGAAGAGACCAAAGCAATTGCGGATGGTATAACTCCCGAGCAGATTGCCTTTATCAAGGCTAAACGATTGCGTGATGCCGAGGCTAATGCGAAAAAGCCCAAGCCCGCTTTCGTTCCCCCTGCCCCGAGGGTTGACGCTAACGGCTTCACGCCGGAACAGGTAGCTGCAGTCCAAAGCAAGCGCGAAAGGGATGCTTACGAGGACGAGCGCATTAAAATCGCCAACATCTGGAATAAGGTTGTTGAGGATGAAAAGAAGGCTCGCCAAAAATTCCCCGACCTTACCGACTCTCGCATTTATGATATGCACCACAAACTGTTGCTTGAGGTCGCCAACCGCATCACCCTCGCGCCCCAATGCCGCAGGTTCGTTGAAGACGAGCACAATCAAACTCTGATAAAATTCCTCCTCTACTATTTCAACAGCTGCCCGCTGGCCGAGTCGGTATATCCCAATAGGAAATACAAACTTGCCAAGTCGCTCCTGCTTATGGGCAATGTTGGTGTAGGCAAGACGCTGCTGATGCAACTGTTTGCAGAATACCTGCGCCGGATTGACTCTCCCAATCAGTTCTACAACCTTTCGGTTACTCAGATGGTCAACTATTTCACCGTCCACAACAATCTTGACCGCTTCACTTTCAATATCATTGACAATCCCACGCTCTTTGACGGTTCGCCTGTCAACGTCTGCCTCAACGATATTGGCGTGGATGCCGACCCCGAAAAGTCGCACAAGATATGGGGCACGGATGCAAAGGTGTTAACCGAGGAATTTCTTCACGCTCGCAATGAGATTTGGACGCAGTACGGCATGAAGGCACACCTTACGACCAATCTCAGCAAAAAGGAACTTGACATTGCTTTTGCGGATAAGTTTGGAGGCAGATTGCCCGACCGCTTCAAGACGTATAACATAATCATCCTTGACGGCACAAGCCGCCGCTAAACAATATCATCATGGGAACTCCTGTCATTACAACCATC
Organism: uncultured Porphyromonadaceae bacterium; assembly: GCA_902491515.1. Taxonomy (GTDB): domain Bacteria; phylum Bacteroidota; class Bacteroidia; order Bacteroidales; family Muribaculaceae; genus CAG-873. The sequence goes on along the minus strand of CABUIC010000003.1, from coordinate 56,370 downwards.
GACCCTGCCGCTCCTTATGGCAAGTCGCCCGAACTTCAGTTAGCCGAACAGATTTCAAAGGCTAACAATTATGCTGAACACGCCTATTGGCGGCTTAAGAATGTTGACCGCGAGGACGCGGAGCGTCTGGGTGTAGCCGGGAAAGTGCAGAACGTCCTCGGCCTCTTGCAAAATGTTGACAACATCACTATGGACATTCAAATAACAATTAAACAAAAATCAAAATGACAATCGTTTCAACAACCGCAATCTGCCTCTTGGCTGTATTTGCATTTCTGTTCGGTCGCTCTGCTGTTATCAGCAATGGCCGACTCAACCGCTACAACAAAGTCAAGGAGGAGCGCGACAAGCTTTCTCGTTGCCTTGACAGCATTGAGGACTCATCCAAGTATGACCGCTACTTTGAGGTTGAAGAGGACAATGACAAGTCCCTCTTTCGGGTAAACATGAAAGTCTATGTGCGCAGGTCTACCTATGCAGGCGAACACATTGAAAATGTCTGCTTATGCCTCGTAAAGGAATTTCCCTATGAGGATGATAAAGACTTCGCCTTTAGCGAGGCCGAGGAACTCATTGACAAAATCAACGAGAAATAATACTGAGATATACGATGGCAAAGAAATGTAAGTACCTCCACGAGGGAAACTTCTGCGCAGCTCGCAGTTTCCGTATGCAGAACATTGCACTCCTCGCTGTAACAACAATGACAGGCGGTGTCGCTCACACCACCAAGATTAACCCACACTTCCAATGCAAGGGTGACCTCTACTTCTATGTAGAGTGCTACGCTCCGCAGACTCTTGATTGCCCGGAGTATGAGCCGGAGAAAGGAGGCGAATATGATAAGTAAAGAAGATGCACGCCTGCTATACAATCTCCATGCACAGATTGAAACAACACAAGCTATTATCTCGGAATTAGAGGAGTTCGTGAAATCGCAGGGGGAGAAAGTCCCGGACATCATTGATAAGAGTTACAGCACCTTTGGAAGTATCCACATTGAAATTCCTTACTTTGAGGGTGGACAATTCGCAAAGAAAGGCGCGAGGGTTTACAACATCAGTTACAACGCAGCTCTGCGTGTGCTGAAGAACCACATCCGCAATCTCAAAAAACAAATCAAGGAGCATAGTGATAGGCTTGAGAAAGGAGGTAGTGATGATTGAGTTCCTTACCCACATCGTGTCGGTGGTAATAACCGCCGTGGTCATAATTATCCTTGTTCATCTGCTCAACCGACAAGAGAGAAAGAGATATGAGAAGTACCAAATCACCTGCGAGTATATACTCTTTCGCTACTCATACAATAAAATGAACGAGTGCATTGCCGAACTCTGCAAACTGGGGGCTGACGGTTGGGAGATTGCAACCTGCGCAGGCGAAGATAGTTTCGCGGCTTACCTCATTCTCAAACGTGAAACCTTACATACAACTTGACAGCAATGACAATCGCCAAACAACTCGCCTTCGTTCTAGTCAAGGAGATTATCGCAGACAAAAAGAGCAGGCATATTGTCCCGGACTACGCACTCTCTACGGAGGTCAGCAATGCCGTCAGTAAAGCCCTTGCCCAGCTTGTGGCAGACGGCTCGCTCGTCCTGCGAGATGCGTCTGTAAATCATATCCCTGCTTATGAGATACCCGAAACGCCGAGCGAACCTGCTCTATAAACTGCGCCGTAAGGGAATTCGCGTTAACACCAGACAACAGGTTATAGAGTTCCCTTACGGCGATGACCCTAACCAGCATCCACAAATACCGAGACTTTGCAAAGAGTTCCATTTCAACATCCAATGGATTATCACATGAAGCATCTGCGCGTCTTTGAAGCCTTTGCGGGCTATGGCTCACAAGCCATGGCTCTGAAACGTTTGCAAGCCGACTTCCCCGACAGGCTTCATTGTGAATTTGTCGGCATTTCAGAAATCGACCGCTATGCAATTGCGGCTTATCGCGCAGTCCATGGTGATACTCGCAACTACGGCGACATAACGAAGATAAATTGGGGGGGGCAAATGCCTGAATTCAATCTGTTTACATACTCTTTCCCCTGCCAAGACATCAGCACGGCTGGATTACAGCGCGGCTTTTCAGAGGGAAGTGGCTCACGCTCATCTCTACTTTGGGAATGCCGCAAGGCAATTGAAACGAAAAGACCTGCATACCTGCTTATGGAGAATGTAAAAGCACTCAAACAAAAGAAGTTCATGCCCGACTTTCAGCGGTGGATTGATTACCTTAACTCGCTTGGTTACCGCTCTTATTGGGCGGTTCTCAACTCAAAGGACTACGGCATACCGCAGAACCGTGAGCGCGTCTTCATGGTATCTTTTCTTGACCACTCGCCATTCGCTTTCCCCAAGACGCTCCCATTGACAATCCGCCTACGGGATGTTTTGGAGCATGACGTTGATGAGTCTTATTACCTCAGTGACGAGCATGTGAAAAATATTCTCGAGCATTGCGCCCGCAAGATTAACGAAGGCTGCGGCTTTAAACCCAATTTTGTCAGCCCAGACGACATTTGTGGGACTATCACTGCAATGTACGGTCAGCGGCAGACAGACCCATACCTGCAATTGTTTATCGGCGAGGAATTGCAAACGCCTCTTAATGCCCTGCAAGGCGGCGACATTGCTCCGACAATACCAGCACACTATTATAAGGCAGGGTTTCGCGACTTCATGCCGAAAATTTCTCCAGCTCACGTTCCACACCTCGCCATTCTTGAAAAATGCGAAGGCAAAATATTACAGATGCCCCATGGTTACAACCTTGGTTCATTGTGTGATATAGCATCTGCGCTTACAACATCTAAGTGGCAAGATAATAATTTTGCTATTACAGGCTATCGCATACGAAAACTCACAGAGCGTGAGGTTTTCCGTCTTATGGGTGTTACCGATGCCGAGATTGACAAAATTAATGCAGCAGAGTATCAGCATGGGCGCAAGCGCAAGCAAATTCCGAAAACGCAGAAATACAAAATGGGGGGCAACAGTATTGTTGTTGATGTGCTTTACCATGTCTTCAAAGCCATGTTCATTGATGAGCCGCCTAAGCCACAACCAATCCAATACTCGCTATTTGATGACTTCCCCACAACTTAAAGCAGACTAATCAACTCTTAACACTAATTTTGCCAATGATGAAAAGTATTTTGCCGAACTCCCGCAAGCACGACATGTCATTCCACGCATCCGGCAGGATTGATATTTCAGCACACATTGCCCATGCTTTCTCGTTGAGACCGGGCGATGTGATTGACATTGTGCGCAACGGAGATGACGGCGGCGAACTGTATCTGTGTGTCAAACTGCGCTCCGGCTCTTATGTCGGTCGGCACAAGGGTAAGGTGTGGGCAACGTCCAACGGCACGGGGACTTTTCGCACCTACTCAACATCATTAACTCGCACCGTCCTCTCGGCTTCCGGTTTGGGCTGCAAGTTGCTCCGCTGTCCGTGCGGCTCTGTTTTTGAGGAAAACGGCAACAAGTACATCACAATTATATACCGCTGCTCGCTATGATTAAAGATATTAAATTCTCCGGCTATTCTGCGCAGCCGTCCGACTACGAATGCCATGACGGAGACCTGTCAAGCTCAATCAATTTGTTGAATGAAGATGGGCGTCTAAAGAGCGTATCTCAACCCCGAGAAGAATTGTCGCTTAGCACAGGCCACGCCTTACTGCTTATCCATTCTGTGCCCGGTCAAGAAAACTATATCATAATGACAGGCGACAAAAACGGTACATTCGGAGTTTCATGGCTTAAGCGAGAGCCGTTCGATAAATTAGCACCGTTGCCTTCTACGGCTGGCGCTTCCCCAATCAGTAATGCTCAGACCTTTCACAAACTGCTTGATATCGGCATCGTTGGAAATACATTAGCGATTGCCACATCTGAGGGGTTGTTTTACATACTGTGGAAAGACGATAATTATAAGTATTTGGGTAGTCGTCCGCCGTTCTTACCCATATCTTTCGGCGCATATCAAGCTGGGGGCTTGACAGACAGCACCTCAACAACTTATTCAAGTGTGCCAAGAGCCACATATGTTCAGTATTCTGGACGATACACGGGAGCGAATATGCCTCATGTGTCATGGACGAAGGAAGATGACGCTTTTTGGGCGCAAGTTTCAAATGAGGCGCTTGGATTGTTGTTGAGTAATGTTGCTGAAACAGTAACATCAAACGGTTATCAATATCAACCGTTCTATATCCGTTATGCGTTCCGACTGTATGACGGCTCTTATTCATGGCATTCTGCGCCAATACTTATGCTGGTGTCTACGCATAGACCGATAATTTCCATATCTTGCGCCGGAGGTGATGACAGCAGTATGACAGTTACGTGCCGATTGTCTGTTCCTTATTTTGGCATATCTTATCGTATATTTGGCACAATCGATTTACTTAAAGAATGGTCTGACATTGTGTCTGGGGTAGATGTGTTCATATCTTCTCCATTATATACCTATAATCAAGATAAGGAAATAACTCGTCCTATAAGTAGGTATCGTTTATATGATGGAATATATCTCGGCGGTGGACACCGAGGTCGAGATACTTCATCGGGGACAAGTTCAACCGATGATACGGCGACCAAAGTTCTCGTCGGCCACTATGGCACGTCCATTGATGGCCCATATACAGACCACTATATCACTACGCCTTGGAGCGAGATGAGAGATTTGGTATGCGCGTTGGCTAAAAATGAGAATTTCAACGACAAAGTCCAACACGAATTCTTGTTTTATAAAATTTCATCGTTATCTATTGATGAAATCGCTACCATGTCTAAGATGGAACGTTTGCCATTGCTTAAGGCAGACCTCTCAAATATAAATACATTGGAGAGTTTGCCGGACGAATACAATAGTCATGCAACAATACTCCCAGGCGCATTGCATACTTACAATCAACGACTGCTTATGGGTGATATAAGCATTGCCCCGCCGAATCCGTTCCCGGTATGCAGTCTTGTCCAAGCAGCGACTAAAACATCAACAACTGATGAAACGCTCAGGCCTATTGATGCCATGGAGCGAATTAAAGTGTTTACGCGGATTAACGGAAAAATTTGCGTAAGCGAATATGCTCAACCGCTACCACAGACTACAGCCGACCCGGGTTCATATCCCTTTGATGAATGTTTTCCGCGGTTCATTTATCACCCGGATGCATCTGCTTATAAAATGGAAATAACAACGCCGGATGGCAAATTCTACTCTTTACCACTTAAGCAGCATCCGCATTTGAACGGGGTATATTGGTTTGGTGGCATGGGAGGCGACCCGACAAATATATTTGACGAAAAAGACACAACGGATGGCGCGACCTCGGCTATAGTTGCTAACAAGATATATATTTCGGAAATCAATAATCCGTTTGTATTTCCCGTAACGAATATCGTAACCATAGGTTGTGGTCGCATCTTTTCGTTGCGCTCGGCTGCAAAGGCGCTTTCTCAAGGTCAGTTCGGTCAATTCCCGCTCTACGCTTTCACCGATGAAGGCATTTGGGCTTTGGAAGTTTCCGCCACAGGAACAATATCAGCGCGTCAACCTATAACACGCGATGTTTGCATCAACCCCGATGCAATTACCCAGATTGACTCGGCAGTTCTTTTCCCAACTGATAGGGGCATCATGGTGATATCCGGCTCTACGGCTACGTGCATTTCTGAAGAGATAAACGATAACTCGCCTTTCGATGTGCTTCATCTCCCGCATTTGTCCGAAATGCATCTGATGTTAAACCATGGCGAAGATACTTGCCTTCCGACGCAGCCGTTTATTGATTTTCTTATCAATAGCAATATACTATACGATTATCCACATCAACGCATAATCGTATACAGCACAAATTATACCTATGCCTACATTTACTCATTGAAGTCTAAATTGTGGGGCATGACGTATTCTCAAATTGACTATAGTGTTAATTCGTATCCAGAAGCGTTGGCTGTTAAAAAAAATGGGCGGATGGTAAATTTTGCACATACTGACGGCAACGCTGTCAGTGGTTTGTTAGTAACCCGTCCGCTCAAACTTGAAACGCCTGACGTTCTCAAGACGATAGACACGATTATTCAGCGTGGGCATTTTCGCAAAGGCCATGTTCAGTCTGCGCTTTACGGCTCGCGCGACCTCTACAATTGGCATTTGGTATGGTCAAGCAAAGACCACTACCTGCGCGGCTTTCGTGGCACTCCCTACAAGTATTTTAGAATAGCGTGTATTACCAATCTGTCAGACGATGAGAGCATCTTCGGAGCATCGTTGCAGTTCACTCCGAGGCTCACCAATCAACCCCGATAATTATTTCATAGCGATAAGTATTGAGTTAAGTTAGTGAATTAAACAAGAGAGCCGGGGCGCGTGGTGCGTCTCGGCTCTCTGCCTTGTCGGGGAGTTCCGCAGGTTGCCCGGCGGTGAATAGATTTAGAATGGGTGGTGAGGACGTATCAATACACCAGTGCGGGCGTTCTTGATACCGTTTATTTCCTCCTGCGCTTCCAACGCCTTGTCAAGCCAATTCCGCGCCGCTTCGGGGTGCGTGATGCTCAACCAATCATAGATAACCCTCGCTACCATAAACTCATGGATGAGTTTGGAAAGCAGATGCAGAGTGGTACGCGACATGGAGGTCGGCACATTCATCTGTATGTTGTAGTCATCGGGTATCCACATACGGTCGTTTATCACCTCGCCCTCAATTGCGTCTTCCTTTGTGTAAGGGTAGAGCATTTCAACGGCGGCGGCATGGACAACGCCGAGGATGCGGTTCACTCTGTCCACGTTGCCTTCCTCGGCGATTTCAATGAGGGTGTGCTGCGCGTGCTGTTTGTCTTCGCCCCATACATGACCCTCAATATAGGCATAGTTCTTGATATCATAGAGCAGTTGCTCACGATTGAACTCCAGAGTCACGCTGCGCGTGGCCTTGTTATCTGCCGCATCGGGGTCGGAGCAGTTGGCGCTGCAGCCTACATGATATATGGGGGTGGACATGGCTTAGTCGGTATAGGTGGGACGTGTGGGACGCTCGCGCTTGTAGAGGGCTTGCTTTGCGCGGTCAAGGGCTTCCGTGGCGAGATTAGCATAATCCTGCGCATCGGTCTTGTCGGTGATGACAAACCACTCCGAGAGGGTGCGGTCAACAATGTACTCATGGAGCATACCGCCGAGGCTGTCACAGGCCGAGTTGTTAAAGTTTGAAGGGAGCAGGAAAGAGAGCGTTAATTTCTCGCCGTTCTCAACAGCCTTGTTGATGCGGTTGTTGCTCGTTGAGCCGTCTTCATGTAGGTACTCGCCGAGTTCCACTTTGAGGTGCGAGAATGCGTTGCTGATGGAACGGAGTATCTGATAAGAGTGCTCATCGTCCTCGCTCGCTTGCATGTAGGCGGTGGAGCGGTAATCCTTGCCCTCTGCATTTCGCGCCTGCCCTGTCAGATGTGATTTGTTCATCACATCAAACTTGATTTCTTTGGACTCAAGCGTTACGGTTATGGTCTTTTTATTTTCCATTATCGCGGGTTATTAAAAATTAATCATCGTAAGTGGGGCGAGTGGGCTTCTTCTTATATACCGCCTTGCGGTGGATGTCATCGAGAAGCGTTGCAGCCTTATCGGCATATTCTCCGGCTTCCTTTTTGTTGGTGTAGATGTACCATTTGCTGGCGATGCCCTGCACGAAGTAGCTGAATAGACTGAGTTTCATACTCGGTAGAAGTGCCTCATCAAAAGATTTTGACACCTCAAGTCTCACCTCATAATGCTTTTTTGCCACGGTGGGCGGCAAAATCGCAGCCGCGGGGCGTATAGGGTCGGCAGGGTCAATCGGGCCAACAATGATGGTGTCTGCGGCCATGCCTTCAAAAGTAACAAGGCCAATGAGTTCCTGACATAGGTCGGCGCGGCATTCCTCCCAAAAGCGTTCAAGGTGCTTCTCGTCCTCGTCAACTGTGGATATGCGGTGCAGGGCGTTCTCGTCTCCCTCCATCTTGCCGCCTGTGTAAGCTGTGGTAACGGCCACCTCAGCCATTACGTCTTCCTTTCGGATTGATAGTGTTATCTCCATGTCAGAAACTGAATATTGAATATGTTACTCCGATGCCGATGCATGGCTTGAAACCGCCGGGGGTGTATCCGTATCCGGCGGTAATGCCAACGTGCCAGCGGTTGGGAGGCTTGTACTCGCGGATTGTTATGGTGTTGGTGCGGGCAAACACTCTGATGCTGTCAAGGTTCTGTGCAAATCCGCTCACCCATGCCTCATACGTTGAGTCTCTGTAATGCTTCTGGGTAATGGGGATTTCAACAGCTGCACTGTCTTCACTGCATAATCGGGGTGCGCCTCCTGCGCTCAGACCGTAAAGATGGGTGGTGTTACGGTTGGTCTCCTCTGTGTTTTCTTTATTCTCCGTACACTTGGAGAGGCCTCCTGCGCCCGCTCCCTGCTTGCTGACGGGCAAGCGGAATGTTTGGGTGCAGAGTGCCATCGTGGTGTCGGAGATGGGTGCTACATAGGGAATGGTGTCATACACCGTGATTGTGTCGCGCATGGCCTCGTAAGGCACTGCCGTCTGCGGGGGCGACTGACAGCGGTGCAGGTATGCACCGAGTATAAAACTTGCGATTATGGCAGCTGCGAATTTGAAAAAGTCTTTCATGCTTTGTTGGTGTTGTCGGTGATATATTTGAGGATACCTGCAACGTGGAGGTTGACGATTGCGCCCATGCCCTCTGCCGAAAGCATAAATTCCACGTCTGATTTGTTGTCTTGAAACAGGGACTCTGTGAGCACTGCCGGACATTTGGTGTGGACGAGGACGTAAAACCGAGCCTCATAATCGGGGTCGCCATCAGACCAATCGGCGCGTACAGGCACTTGTCTCTTGTCGTAGCATCCTGCTTCCTTCTTCCCTGCAAAGGCATCAATGTAGGGAGCGAGATGGGTCTGCGAGGCGTCCCAGAGGTCGGTCGCGAGTTCGTCAGCCTTGGTCTTGCCCGGCGATGTGTAAACACACCAGCCGCCAGCTGTCTTCCACTTGCCGTCAGCCCCTGCAGCGTTGGCGTGAATGGAAATGAAGATGCAGCTGTCGCCCTCGGCCTTGGCCTTGTCATAGATTGCGTTGGCGCGGCGGCAACGCTCCTTGAGTGAGATGTCGTTTTCTTCGGGGACGAGAAGACGGGCATCATAGCCTTTGGAGGTCAGCTTTGAGGCGATGCGCTGCGCAACCTCCCGCGCCCACTTGTATTCGCGGAGCGATTTGTCGGGGCTGCATTTGCCCGCTGTGTCGTAGCCGTGTCCGTTGTCAATTAGAATAATCATATCTCAGTGGTTAGTGGTGCGCCGTTTCGCTGTTCTGTGCGGTAAGTACACCGATTATTTTCTCTGCGTCTTTTTTGTCAACTGCCCTTATGATGTCGTTGATAATGTCCGGCAACTCGGTCATGTGGCTTTTGCGGCGGTTGGCGTGTTCAAACATGCTCTTTGTTTCCACTACCAGCAGACCGAACCCGAACAGCACAGCCACGAATGGGAGAAAGTAAAAATCAAAGAACACGCCGAGACAGTCAACGAGAAAGCCGATTAACAGAAACCGCCAATACTCGCTCATCTTGGCAATCGTGACGCGCAGTTTGTGAGAATGCACCCTCTGATTGGTTTTCTTCGCCGTGTAAACTCCATCCCAAAGGTCAAGCATGATGGCGATTATCACCACCAGGCACACGGCGAGGAATACACCGAGAAAGAGATAGAGTTTGTCGAATGATAATATTGGTTCCATGTGTTAAGGCGGGTTATTAGATGAGGTATGATACGAACGCGCCGAAACTGCCGAGCACTGCTCCTATGGCATCGGCGGCAAGGTCGTACCAACAGAAATGATTGCCCGCCTGTTTACGGTCGCCGAGTTCCTTGCACACGCCTATGGCGAGAGTTACGAACAGAGCCGCGCCGTAGCAGACTGCCGAGCGTGTGCCGGGGTCATTGGGGGCGAAGTTGTAAAGCGCATTGGCCATCAGCGTTGAGAGGATGATAGCCAGAAAGAGGCTCACAATAAAGTGCAGCCATTTGTCGAAAGAAATTTTACTCATGACTTTTGCTGATTTGGTTTGTATCGGCAAAGTTAGACATGAACCTTTGTGGGAGGTCTTTATCTTTTGAGTTAGGAGAATAAGATAGCCGGGGCGGCTTGCCTCGGCTATTGGTTGTCTTCTTCCTCTGTCGGTCGCCATTTCGGGCGAATGAATTTGGCGGCGTAGTTATGTCGCTTGAGTTTCTTCCTAACGACCCACAACTTATCGTATCGTGCCTTAATCTTACATTTCATAAATCCCTCCTCAAAATACATATATTCTCCCCAGACGGGCACAATCAATTCCATGCAGATGCGACGGCGTATCTTGTAGGAGTTAAAGTGTACCATCATACCGAGATAAGAGTTAATCGTGGCTCTGACTTTCTCCAGCATCGCCATGCGCCCTGCGTGATTGGTGGCAAGCGCGGCGGCGTTGTGTTTCTTCATGGCTTCAATAAAATGACCGCGTGTGCGGTTGCTGATATAGACGCGCTTGGGCTTGATAACCGCACCGACCATCTTTGTGCCTTTCGTGTAATGCTGGAGATAGACCTTGTTGGGATGCAACGTGATGTGCAGTTGGTCTTGCAGGAACTTCTTGAACTCAGCGATGAGTTCTCGCCCTTCTTCGGCTGACCGCACAAGGCAACGCCAATCGTCAACGAATATCAGGAAGCATTCAACCTTTTTGACATGGATAACCCAATCGGTAAATATTGCGCCCATAAGATTTGCCCATAGCTGCGATGGAAGATTGCCAATGGCAAGTCCGTCCATATGGAAAAGACTTTTGCGGTCGGGCAATCCCTCCCACAACTCTATCGGGGAGTGTCGGTAATAGTGTTCCTGCGGCTTATGGAAAAGCGTCTTGTGCATCATGTAGAGCAACTGCGATTTGTCTTCGCCCGTGTACTCGTCCATGATTAACTGCTCCAATGCTTCCCAAAGAATTTCCTTGTCTATAGACATGAAGAAGTTGGCAAAGTCGCCGCCCACAATCCAGCAGTCCTGCCGTGTGTATCCCTCGGTGTAGTCATAGATGTATTTCTGAAATGTCTGTATGGCTCGGAGTGAGCCGTAGCCCTTACGACAATTCATGCTCACATCGCCGACATCAACAAAATATTTCTCTATGACCGGGCCAAATCTCAACGCCTCCCAATGATGAACGGTGCGGTCGCGAAATGCTCCTGCCCACACCTCGCGCAGGACGGGATACATAACCATAAACACCATGGAGGCGTTTGGCTTATATTCTCCGCTGCACATGGATTTCCATAGAGCCACAAGGTCTCTTGCGGCGTGCCAGCGGAATTTGGTGCATGAATTGCTTGATTTCTTATTGCGCTCGCAGTCAATCCATGCTTGGATTACAGAATAAAATGGTATGTCATAGACTACTTGGGGTGTCGCCGAGGCTGCGGGGACGGGGGCTACCGCGCGAACCCTGTTTGTGTTGTTCTTGTTGTTGTTGTTCACGTTGCCGTTGTTCATGTTAACGAGCCACGCGTAGGAAGAATGATGTAGCCACTAATAAATTTACCACTCCTTGTGGAATGGTGGGCTACCCGATATCCCTTAGTAGTTGCTCACTCGTAATCAAGATGCCGCCGCACGTCCACCGAGAGAGTTGTGGAATGTTCTTCGGCGCTCTGCGTTGCCGCTTACCCTTATTACGACTCCGGCTTTCGGGCGGCTGACCTCCTCCATGCTCCGGCTTGACCTTCAACGTCTGCCGTCAGCAGGAAAATGTCGGCGAGGACTGCGTCCTTCTTAAACTGCCGCCTGTCTCGACATACCATTATAAGTGTTTTCAGAATATCAAACTCAATAAGGAACTTGTCAAGGTGTTCCTCTCGCGCACCTTTCCGGCGGTCTTCGTTGGCATAATGTATCAGCGAGACACAATTAAGCGCATGGTTTACCATACGCTCTCCAACCACATATTTGAAAGGCTTGTCAAAAGCATTCCGCGCGTCAATGATTTCAAGCAACAACTTGTACATTGACCGATATATGTTCAAATCTTCGGTAAGTGCCATTGTAGATTTCTGTTCCGGGTGCAAAGTTGCTAAAAATCCGCGAAGCCGCCGAAATAAAAAATATTTCCGACCGCTTCGCGGTATTGGTGGCGTTGCACCTCCCACTCTCCACCCCTCCTATCGTCGGGGATTACGAGTGAAAAGTGAAAAAGTGTTAAAGGGTTTTCATCGCCGAGGCTGCGGGGACGGGGGCTACCGCGCGAACCCTGTAGGTGAGGTTCTTGATGTAGATGTTGCCCACGCTGCCGTTGACCATGCCAACGTTCCACGCGGCGGAAGAATTGTACTCGGTTGAAGCCCAATACCAATCATTGGTGATTAGCTGCGTTGTGCCAAAGAAATAGGTCAGCGCGGCGTTTATCTCCTTGAAATACTTATAGAGCAGCCACAGCTGTCCTACGGCGGGCAGAGACCACTTTGTGGGGTCTTCATAGCCGCCGTCCGCAGTGGTGGACGCTTTATAGGCTCGGGCGCGTTCTGCGGCCTCAAACGTGATGTTGTTGGCTTCGCCGTGGGCGAGAATGAGGTCTGTGTTGGCTTCGCCGTCAATGTCTTTAAGATGACCCAAAGAGCCATCGCCGTAGTTGGTAAGACCTTTGACATCTTCATAGGAGCCACACCACGGCATGGAGGTCGCGCCGTTTGAGCGATAGATGTTGTCCTTGCTGATGATGAACTGCTGACGCTCGGCGCGTATCTCTATGCCGAGTTTCACGCGCGATGCCTTGGCTGTTGCACTCAGTGCGTCCCATTCTTTCTGTGTAAAGGCAGAGTATTCGCCTGTGCTCTTGTTGATGGTGGCAAGGCGCAGGTCGCGCAGACCACCAGCCCATTTCATATACTCGGCGATTTCCGAGAGCGGGGTCTTCTCGTTGACCTCTCTGAAGCCGATTTCGTTGAGCGTAGTTACAAGGGCTTCTCTGTTGTCTTTAAGCAACTGCGCTTCTGATACTGTACTCATATCTTCGGAGTGTTTAGGTTAGACAGATTGGACGTACTGCGCCCGTGGTGGTCGGGCCTTCGACATACATAGAACCGCCGCTTTGCACGTTCATGCGGTAGATTTCGCCGTTACTCCACTTGCCGCACGACCAGTGTTTGAGCATGGCGATATTGAAGTCGGTGCTCCATATCGCTGTGAGTGCTGCGTCAATCTCCGTTTTCCAGCGGAACATTATCATCAGATGCGCTGGCGTTGGAAGACACCACTGCGAGTCATCTGCAAGACCGTCCGTTTCTTCAGTAAAGGCTTTGTAGGCAAGAGCCGCCTCGGCTGCAGGTGCGCCGATTACACCGCCGTTGTTTACGCCGTTGAAATACTCTGCAATGAGCCGGGTTTCCTCATAGGCGTTGAAGTAGGTGTAGAGGTCTTTGTTGACTGAATAGTTGTGCAGGTCGGGTGTGTTGTAGCTTGAACCCCACGCCTTGTTCTGGATAGTGTCGGGCGCGATGATGAACGATGTGGCACAAGCGCGGACACGCACACCACGCAGCAGGAACAGTTCTTTCTCGGAGTCTGTCAGCTGGTCGCGCCATTCCTCCACCGTAAAAAAGAATTTTTTGCCGTCAGATTTGCGGTTGGCCGCAACGGTAACGTCAAGCAGACCCGCTCCCCATTTGACGTAGTTTGGGAAAGCGGATGCCCTTGTCCCCTCGGCTAAATCAAAGCCGAGGGAATTGAGGGCTTCTACCTGCGCTCTCTTGTTCTTGCGTAAGAGAGTTACGCTTTGCTCATTTGAAGCCATAAGAGTTTGTTAAAGGGTGATGATTTCGTGAATTGAGCGGTTTTCTTCGGCTAACCGTGCGGTGAGTTCCTCAAAGGTCTCGCCGTTGTAGTAGCGCAGGTGTTCCGCAATGTTGTCAAGAGTTACGGTCTCAACCTCAGACTCGCCGCCGTAGGTCTCGCCGTTTACCTCGTCAATGGTGTCGGTGTAGGCTTCGACTACGATGGTGATTGTAATGCCGTTGATGCCGTTGTCAATGCGTTCAAGCATCTCTGTGGTCGGCAGCTTCACAATCTCGTAGAGACCTTGGATTTCGGGCTTGCCGTTGCGGTCTTCTGCCCCATGCACTCCGAGGTCGATGAGGCTGATGAGTTCTTCGCCCGAACCTCGCAGGGTTACGCCTGTTACCCGGATATACTGCAGGGAGCAGTCTGTGCAGGACGTTACGGCCTCCACAATCTCCATGGGATTGAGTTTGGCGCAGTTCTGAATGTCAATGGTCTGCACCTTGCTGTATCCGTCAATGACGAGATTGGCGTTGGTGAGATTGTTGAGCGCATTGAACTGCAGCTGCACAATGGTATCGGGCAGGTGCATCTTGCTGACCGTGGATGCGGTCGGCAGGTTCACGCCTGTAATCTGACTGCCCTGCGCCTCAATCTCGTCAAGAGCGGAGCACCCCTGCAGGTCAAGCGAGGTCTGCAAGGTCGGGCAGTTGCACACGTTAATGTAGGTAAGCAACGGATGAGTGCCGAATGTGAGGTTGGCAAGTTTACCGATATAGCCCTCAGTCTTGTTACCGACCACAAGGCGCGTGAGCATCTTGCATGAACCGATTTGCAGGGTCGTGGGATAGAGCACGGAAAGGTCGCCGAGGTCGCTGATGCGGTCTGCCTGGTGGATGTAGCACTCGGTATCATTGGGGTTCGCTCCATCGGGCGCGGTGAAGGTGTAGGTGTCGCCCTTGTTGACGAAGTGCGAGGTGTAACCAGCGTTGCCGGAGAAGCGGAAACCGAAATACCAATCCTGCGCGGCGGTAACATTGACCTCAACCTTTGACGGTACGCTTGACTCTCCTGCGGTGTTGGCGCGGAGATAAACGTAGCTGTCGCGGTATGTTCCCGTGCAATACTTGGCGTTCATGTATTGGAAGCGTTCATACATAGCCCACTTGCGGTGTTCCTCGCGCGAACCTTGGGCGATGTCCAGATAGTTCTGCGCCGCGCCGCTACCGTCCTCGGAGGCTTTGCCGAAAGAGTCAATGTATTTGTACTTTGCATCGGCGTTGTAAACCGTCTCACTCCACATATCGCTCTGACGGGAGTTGAACCACAACAGTGCGGTTTCGTAGGTCATGCCGCCCTGTGATACCATGGTATTGTAGAGCGCGGCTTTCTCGGTTTCAAGCGAGGAGTTCTCAATGGCGTTCCAGAGGTTTGAAGACTCGCCGTTGAATACGAACTTGCCGAGGCTGTCCTTGGAGTGCGGCTCAACGTAGGGGATAAACATCAGTCGGCCTTCGTTGTTGATGAGCCAAATGGTGTCGTTGTCATAGAAGATGATATAGACAATGCCGTCAATGATTGCCCACATCATGTTCTTTGCGCCTTGGTCGGCCATGACCATAAGCTGGCGCATGATGTCGTAGGCAAGCAGCATCTTCTTGTTGAAGTAGCCCTCTACCTGCCCGGCGAACGTGATGCCCTTGGCTTTCTTCTGCTCGACCGTCAGGTTGGGGTTGTTCAATTCAAGCGATGCGAGCCAATCTGTAACGCGCTTAAGTTGTTCGGGGATTTTGCCCTGCGCATACTGCTTGTTGTTGTCGTCATTGTCGGGATAACGCGGCTCAAATGCGCCCGCCCAATAGGGAGCGTATTTGCCCTTGTCATCGCTGTTGAGCCACTCCGAGTCCATCCATGAGGGAATGTCAGAGCCGTACACCTTTGAGGTGTAATCAGAGGTGTGGAACAGACACATCGGGTGTCCGTTATTGAGGAACTCCCAGCACTCAATGTTGTTTTCAATGAGCACACCTTCGGCGACTTTGCTCATTACATCGGTGCGGGTGCAGGTCTGCCCGGCATTGTTCGCCCATACGCGAGTGGCGGCTTTCCATCGCCACATCTCGCCCTTGTCTGTCCATGCGCCGCTCTCGGCGTTGAACTCCAGCAGGTGGTTGTGGAGCGCGTTGCCTGTGCGCTCAACGAGATACAGACTCTCGGTGTCGGCCTCGGTGTTCGCGTTGAGTTCGTCAAGCGTGCCGTACCACATGAGATAGTCATCGCGGTTGACCATGCCCTCGTTGAAGCCTTTGATGTTCTCAAATCCGAAGGTGTCCTGCGTTGACTTGTCGTTGTTGAAGTTGTATTTGCCGATAAACTTGCGGGGCGAGGACTCGGTCTCTTGATGGAACATGAGTATCGGGAAACCCGCAACGGTGGTGCGCACGGTGTCGTCAAGCTCCTGCATGGGAGTGAGGATACCTGCGTTCTTCAGCACTTCATGGATAAAGTTGGCTGCGCCCGTGTTGTGTGTACCGGAGGACTCGGCAAAGTCGGCCTTTAAGCAGAATGTCTTGACGGCTTTCTGCGGCAATACCTTACCAAATCGGTCTTCGATGCGGAGAGCATATTTCTTCGCCGATGCTCCCGTCTGCGACATGATGAAGTCAACAAGAGCCTTGAATTTCCAGTTCTTGCGCGGGTAATACTGCGAGGATGTGCCCTGCACGTCATTCTGCGCTTTGGGGAGATTAAAAGACTGTTCGGGGTGCTGGCGGTCTTCGTAGATTGCCTTGGTGTCCTTCTTCTTGTCTCCCTTGAATTTGGGCAGTTCGCCGATGAAGGTAATACACGGGATTTTCTGCACGGCCTTGTCATAGTCAATATCGCCCTCGCCGCCGTCCTCGTTGAGGATGTCGTTGGCTTCAAGTTTCTTGAACATGACTGCGGTGTCGTCCATGTCGGCAATGTAATTGTTGACCATCTGGCGGAATGACAGCACGTTGTCATACACTCGGATGTTATAGACATTCAATTCGCACATGGGGTGTCCGAGGGTAATGCCGACCGCCGGGTTCTGCACAAAGTAGTCGGAGGTGTCGTACTGCACCACGTTACTCATCTTGCCGTTGATGAACAGGTAGAGGAAGCGGTTGCCGCCGACCTGCTCTACTTGGAAGCCGAGGCGAATGCGTTCGTCCTGCTTGTACTTTGTCTCAATTGTTTTCTTGAGTGCCGAGGTAAAGTAGGCTTCCTGCGCCTTGATTTCAAAGCCGACATTGCCGCTGAGGCACGAGATGAGGGTTGCGTCCATGTCGTAGCAGTTGCTTACCATGAACTCAATCTCAATGGTCTTGCCCGTCAGCTTGCAGTCTTTGCTGAATATCTGATGAGGTATGACGCAGGTTGCGCCTTTTTCAAGGTGCAACGCCATAAGCCCGGTGCTGTCGCGCATCCAGCCGCTATGCGTCTTGAAGTCGCAGTTGCTGAATATGGCTTTTGTGTGCTGGCCGTCTTCGGACGTGAACTCCCACACATCGGCATCGTCCGCATCGTTGCTTCTGCCGGAGGACGAAAGGTAGAGCGCAAGGGCATCCGTCTCGGCCTCAATCTGCGTGGCGGCTTCAAACACGTTTATCTTCACCTCCTTGGTTGTAGCACCGCAGATAAAGATGAATTTCAACTCTCCGTGCTCTTTGGCTCGGTAGCTGAATACAGTGCGCACACGGTCAACGGTGGCAGTCTGGAGCGTCTTGCCGTTGAGCGAGATTACAACCTGTCCCTGCTGTTTGTTGGGGATATAAACAGCATACGGGATTTCAATGGTCTCGTACTGATTGACGTTGGGCTGGTTGAGTTCAACGGCAATGATGGGCGTTAGGCTGTCGGCCTCTATGACTATGAGGTCATAGACAAGGACGTTACTTGTGAGGGTCTGCCCTGCGGATATCTCGCGCTCGGCATAAACCTCAAGGCGGTGTGCGCCGTGGCTTAGGTTGGTAGTGGCAATGCTCTTGACGCTCGTTGCGCCGGAGGTGGTAATTGTTTCCTCCGACAAAAGTGCGCCGTCAAGTTTGAAAGTTACTTTCTTTGTGCCCGAACCGTTTACCACATAACGGAATGGAATTGCAGAGCCTTTCTGCGTAGCGGTTGAGATGGCATAGGGCGAAGACAGCGAAAGGGTAACCACGTTGAGTTTGATATATGCCGACTGTGCGATAACGCCGTCATCGGCTGTAATCTTGACCCGGACGGAGTTTGTGCCGACACTCAGCCACTCGCCGACCTTGAACGAGCAAATGCCCTGCTCAACGTTCATGCGGTCAACGGTGCTTCCGTTCACGATGAGTTCAGCCGTGCCGCCGTACTGCGTATCAACGGACGAGTCCATGTTGTAGTGTCTCCACACAAATTCAATCGTGTAGTCATCGCCCTCTTTGAGGGTGTCAGACATCGCGCTGTTGATGGTCAGTTCTATGGCCGTGGGGTTGGTAGTGCCGCCACCACCACCGCCGGGGATTGTTACGGAGGCAATGCCTTCGCCGTTAGCGTCATTGAGCGAAAGTATTCGCGTTGCTGCGTCAAATGAAAGCCCCTGCGGAATTGTGTCCTGCACTTCCTTGATGCTCTGTACTACAGCTTTATTGGCGATTGGGTTGCTTGACTCGGCGTTGGGGGTTTCATCGACCTCAACCTTGTAGTCAATGTTGATGTTGCCCTCGGCATCGGGGGTCTTGGCCTCGCCGCCGTTGAAGCTCACGCCTTGCACCTCGGGCTTCCAATAGTTTTCGTCAACCCACTTGTCGGAGGTCGTGCCGAGGAATTGCCATGTCTGCCACACACCTGCGGTTGCGGAGAAGGTAATCTTGCGACCTCCTGTGCGCAGGTCTTCGGGTACGAGCGAGGCGGCAACGCCGCGGCTCATGTAGTTCCAATTTCCAGACACCTCATGGACGTTGATGGTGTTGCCCGTAGATGAGCCGCCGCCCATGGTAATCCAATTGTCGGGGTCTGTGAAATATTTCTTTGTAAGGTATGTGCCTACATACTGATACGTCCTCCACTTCCCCTCGCCGATGGCAAAGGTGAGTGTCATGCCGCGCACGGCAATGCCCTCGTTAAAGACGGCTTCAAGCACATTGTGCTCCTGTTCTGCGTCTTTGTCCTTGAAATCGGAATAGAACTCGCCTTCTTCAAGGGGTAGTTCTACGGTTGCATTGTAGGTGTTGCCGATGGCGTTGCCGCCGACCTTGACGAGTTTCGTGCCATTGTAGCGGTACAGTTCGTTGTCAAGCCTGTATATAACGTCAGTCCTGATGGCGGCAATGCCGTGGAAATAGGTATTGTAGTCTGCAGCACTAAGACCATCCGGCCATTCGTTTGCCCACATATAAGTAGTGCCGCCCTCATTTTGGTCGTGCTTTCTTACCCATACGCCTGTGCTTTGGTCGGGGTTGTCTTCGTAAAAGCCGTTGAAAGGCAGAATAGAAATGTGCGCAAAGTGGCTAAACTCTCTGGAGTTGAGTTCACCGAGGGTTTCATTAGTCGTTGCCAAATCTGTCTGCAGCTTCGCACCATCATCACCGGGGAAAGCGGTGCTTTCAGTGTAGCCGAGGGCGAGGTCTGAACCGATAACTACCATCTGCGAACCGCTCCAACGATACGTTTTGTTGGTGGTGCGGTCAACATAGACCTTGTCCTTTTCGGGGATACGGCCATCCATCGTAAACTCACCGAAGGAGTCTGCGTTTAGCCAATTGCTGGCATATTGGGCGGGAATGGCGTTCTTTGCGCAAGCGATAAAAGTTCCTCTTACGCTATCGAACACCACCAGACAATTGTCCGTCAGCGATACGGGGTCTATGGTTGTTGGGCTTATCGGCACGAAGCCGTCAAACTCCTTGACATCATCCATCGCGCCAGGGATATAACGGGCAGGGATGCGTCCGTTCTCGTTGAGCGGGGCAATGCCGCTGGGTGCGCCAACACTATTTTGAATAGCCTTTATGTCGGTGGCGTTTTTGGATATGCCCGAGGCGTTATTGGCAATGGATGTATCGTGCCCATCTACGCGGCCTTTAAGAGTTGAGATGCTGCTGGTGTTTGTGGTAATGGAATTATTGATGAGCGTAATCTGCGAGAGAATGCTGTCAATGCGGGCACTGTTAGATGATATGCCGCTGTCGGCTGCGCTCTTGTTGGCTGCGACTGTTGCCGCAAGGTTTTGAAGCTGGCCGTCAAGTTCGTTGACTGCATCCTGATACTGCTGGCTGTCTATGGTCGGGTTGCCCGCGGTTATCACTGCCCCGGATGAGTCAACCTGCTTCACCCATGTCCCGCCGTCTGCAATGTAGAGAGGCGCGGGGAGCGTATTGCCAACAAGTGCCCACCAACCGTCATGCGGATGCGGGTAGGCTGTGCGCAATTTTACCTCGGTGGTAAAGATGCCTTTATTTGGGCCTTTGATATTCTTGGCCTCCAACCAGCCCTCAACAGTGAGATTGTGACCTACCCTCTGACTGCCTTGGACGTTGACACCTCCGCCGACTGACACGTTGCGCCCGACCGACACATCTCCGTCTATCTGTTTTGTCGGTATTGAACTCATTGTAATGCTGATTTAGAAACTTCGGAGAGTGCCGTGGATTTCTCGGACTCGCCTAATGTGAGTAATACTAATGATGCTGCTGCATACACCACCGCCGTGTAACAACGTTCACAGATGTCAATGCCGCCATCCTCGTCTATTTTGGGATATGGAAGATACTGCGCCCTGCGTGTGTAGGCGTTCTCACTCTTGCAGGAGTAGAACTCCAGCACTCTGCCTTCGGGGCGCACGGCGATTGCGCAAACAGGTCTCTGCGCCGTACCGCGCAATGCCTTGACGCGCTGACGTTGCATTTCATATTCGGGGTCGCCTGTACTGATTGCGGTGAATACAGCTTGCTCCCAATCGCTCATTTCAAAGACGATAAGGCGCATGAAGTCTTGGGGTAAGATTACCCAGCCGCTTTCTTGGTCGCCCCAGAATACAGCATCGCCGAAATCGTGTCCGTTCTCAAGCAGATATGTCGGTGCGTCTGTATGCACACGGGTCACGGCTTCAACTATCTTGCTCTTGACTATTTCATCAAGGGAAAGAGTGTCAACGTCATCATCCTGCAACAGCTGTTCGCTCGTCATATTCTGGTCAAGACAGACACGAACATCGCGCATAACATCGTGAATGTTGTAAATCATGGCTTATGAATTTATGCGTCTGCGTTGTTGTCGCCGTCTTCCTCGGCGGCAGAGAAGCCGTTCCCCACAAAGACAACGCCGTGCTCGGCGGCTGCTTTCTGCGCGGCGTTGCGGGAGCGGACTTTGTAGGAAGATATGCCGAAGTTCTGCTGCAGGTAGTCCTGCGCATCCTGCAGACACGTTACCTCGACCTCCTTAAGCCCGGCGGCGGGTGTCTCTGCGGCGGCGTTGCCTTCGTCTGCACTCCCTGCTGGTTCGTCCTTGGCTGGCGCTTCCTGCGCGGGGGCGATGGCTGCACGGGGTTTGGGGGTTGCCATGCGGGGATGGTTCCCCGGCACTTCCTGCGTCATTATCGGGATAATGAAGCCGTTGCGGAACTCCTTGGAGTTCTCTATGACGAATTGGGTGATTGGGTCTTTGGTGACAAAATAGGCGGGCTGCGCTCCGCTCGGCGAGGACGTGCCGCCTGTGAAGGAAACAGCAACCTCTATGTTGCCTGCCTTTACCTTTCCGTGCCACTCGGTTAATTCGGGGACTCCGTATGTTTTTACTTTCATGATTTCTTGGTTTTACGAAACAGGGACGGACGGCAATGTTTCGCGTCCGTCCCTGCGGTTACGTTGAATGGTTGATATTACTCTGCGGAAATAGCACCGTAGAATTTCGTCCAGCCTCCGGCGTTGGAGTTGGCTGTGGCCGAGTATTTGTAGGCTTCGCCGCTCTCCACGTTCACGGTCTGTGCTGTAGTCTTGCCGTCGCTCCCGGTCACTGTCAGCGTGAGCGACTGTGCGAAGACGTAAATCACGCCGTCTTCAAGGTCGTCAGCTGCAGGAGCGGTTGCGCTGCTCCACAGCAGGAACTTGTCGGCGTTGGGCGCGGTCTCGTCATTGTCATCGTTCTCGCCGTCAACCCAGATGTGGCAGTTGCCTTTGAGACCGAGAGCGTCCGAAACGAGTACGCCGTTGCGGGTTGCCTCTTCGCCCTCAACGTCCTCGGTGTAGTTGGACTCTCCTTTGCGGACATAGTGGACGAGACGGTCTTCGCCGATGATGATGCCGGAGTTCTGATAGCCGCAGTCGTCAAGGGTGTCCTCAAGTTTAATCTCGAGTTCACCGAACAGGCAGGAAAGTTTGGTGACCTTCCAGCCGAGACGCTCGTTGGTGTAGGGCATCATCTTGACCTCGGGGTGCTTCGACCAATCAATCAGCTGGAGTGCCTGACCGAGGTTCTGGCCCACGAGGAAGATGCCGCTCTTGGGCTTGTCTGCGCCGCCGTAGTAGGTCTTGATGAGTGCCATGATGTCTTCGAAAGTCCAGCCGCCGTTGTGCTTGATTTCGCGCTTCACCTGCCAGCGGACGCCGTTGGTGGTGTAAGACCATTGGTCATCGCCCATGGACGAGCGGACGAGCATCTTGTTCTGCTGCGAGATGAGAAGGGTGCGGTTGCCCGCGGCCTTGAATTCGCGCAGCTGCGCCTCGGCCTTGACTGCTTCATCGTAGGGGATTTCCATGTTCTGGTCGGCCAGATACTTGGAGACGATGCTTGTCATGCCGCGCTTCTGCAGGTAGAGGTCATCGGGCACGGGGATAACGGTGTTCGGGTCAACCCATTTCTGAGTCTCGTAGAGCGCGTTGCCCATGCGGACGAGCTTCGTTCCGGCGGCGATTACGTTGGTGTTGCTGGCGGCGGGGCTGGACGATGTGGGCAGACTGCCGTATTGGTCGGTCACTGCCTGCTTGACGCCGTTGGTCGCTACGCAGGTGATGGTGTCATCGTTGTTGACGCTCTTGACGAACAGCTGCAGCGGGCGGCGCGTCTTCACGTTGCCCGCGCCCGTGACGTAGTTGTAGCCTTTAACGCCTTTGACCATGAGTGTGTCATAAGCGCGGATTTTCCCCTTGTCGGCGTTGACCAGGGTGATGTTGTTGCCGCTGACGGATGCAACGGTGACGATGGGTGTGCCCTGGTCGATTGCGTAGTGTTTGACTTCCATGGATTTCACGTTCACACGCTTTGCCATCAGCATAAGCTGCATGAGGGCATTCTGGTCGCGCTCAAACATGAAAATCCTCTTGTCTACTTCGGGCAATACCAGTTCGCCCATGCCGCCGCTGGCGTTCTGCACACCCGAAACCGTGGTGGGAGCACCACCAATGTGGGTTTCAAGACCTGCAGTTCCTGTTCCCATAGCGGGCTTTACGTCCACGGGAGTGCTGGCACTGCCCGTGTTGGGAGTCTGTGTGGTTGTTACTGTCTCCATGTTGTCTTGGGATTTATTGTTAATTATAAATTTGCTGTTTAGCCTATACTCTGCTTCACAAGTTTAGGATTGTTGGTTGCTTTCCCGGCTTCCATGAGCGAGGACACCGTGGTGCATACGCCGCCGAGATGCGTCCTCAGTCCGGCAGTGCCCTTGGCAGGTTCAACTGCCTTGGTGGCGGGTGGAAATTCGACCTTGATACTCATGGTTATTTGGCGGCATCAGCCATGTCGAAAATGTTCATGGGTTTGCGCTCTTTAGCAGCCGGGGCATTGTTCGCTCCCGCGAGAGTGGGAGTGCCATCGCCGCGGCTGGGCTTCCGCAACTGCGCCTCTGCGCGGGTGTTCTTGCCGCTGATTTCTCCCTGCTCTCTTGCAGTGGCCATGTCTGCGTCATGATTTATAGCCTTGAGAACCATGTCAATGGTCTCGGGCTTGATGATGCCGAGCACTGCGTCATTGGTGATTTCCTTGACGAGGTCGGCTGCTTGGTCTATCTGCTCGTCAGTAAGCCCGAGTTCGGTCTGTTTCTGTTCAAGCATGGCGAGAGTGGCCTTCATGTTCTTCTCCCACTGTTCTTCAAGTCCTTTCTGCTTGGCCATGCGTTCAACATACTCCTTGTTGCTCTTGGCAAACTCGTCCATCTTGGAGGGGTCATCGAGCATCTCCTTGACACCGTCAATGCCGATGCGGTTGATAAGCGACACCCACGGGTCTTTGCCCTGCGCCATGTCGGTAATGAACTGAGCGCTGCGGCCATCACGATTGAACATGTCGGTCAGTTTGCTCTCGCGCTCTTTGTAGCCAGCCAGCTGACTGTCGTATTCGTCATAATCGTCATTAATCTGGCCGAATAACGCCTCGTCATCAGCATACTCTCGGTCGGGGTATTTCTTTTTCAGACGCTCGCCGAATTGGTCTCGTCTGCTCTTAACTTGCTTTTCCTCAGCCATGTTGAATTTTATATTGGGTTGGGTGTAACATTTTATTGGCAAAGATAAGCACCCATTTTCGGGCGGTATCTTTATCTTTTGAGTTAGATTGTGTAAATTTGCATTGGGCAGAACCTCAAAACATTATGCAATGAAGTCGTTTGGTAGCATACTCTCCTTTACCCGCGAACGGAATGCCGCACTGCTAAAGGCATACCGGGAGCAAGTCAATGCTGCCGACTTCATCCGGCTCAACGAAATCGGAGAGAAAATTGTCAATTCTCCCGCTCCGCGCTTCTGGGTTTCGGAGGAACGTGCCGCCGCGGTGGTATCGTCCATCATGCGCGGTAAACCCATATTAGACACCATGCGCCCGACAAAGCGCGAGATGTTTCTTGAAATACACCGCAGGGTCGTAGCCCTCAAAGAGCAACACCCCGATTGGACACTCTGCGCCTTGGTGCTAAAGGTCGTTAATTCTCCTGCTCCAAAGTTCTACATGGAGCCGTCATCCGCTCTTGAACGTCTGTTCAAAATCCGCAATGGTTGGTACGAAAATGGCAAAGGAAAGTGTAATTTATGACATAATCGCCGAAAATGACAGTCGCCGCGATAATATGTTTTCTCGCTTCAACCCGATTACAGGAGAGGGGTCTGTGGGCGAGCGCATCCTTGTTTGCCTTGAAGATTTCCCGCTGAAAAAGATGTGGTTGCCCGTGCGGATGCTTGATAACAATTTCATCAAGGAGTTAATCAAGCAAAAGGGCATTGACGGTTTGCTGCGTAATGTCATGGGCGTTAAAGACCCCGAACCCGAAGACCGCGAGGCTGTGTTAGACCGTTTTATTCGCGTCCGCAATCTGCATGACTTCCCGTTTTGGTCGGCGACATTCGTTTATATCAAAAACAAAGAGCCAGGTCAGCCCGACTGCCTTTTCCGTCTCACATATCCTCAACGCAGATTTGTTGAGATGCTTGAGGAAATGCGCCTCGCTGGTAAGCCTATCCGTATAATTCTGCTGAAGGCTCGTCAGTGGGGCGGCTCTACTACGTCCCAACTCTATATGGCATGGCTTCAGCTTGTACATCGCACAGGCCTCAACTCTCTTATTGTCTCCAACTTCAACAAAGGTTCGGAGACTATCAAGGGTATGTTTAAGCGCATGATTGATGCTTACCCTATATCCATGCTGCATGAGGTCGGCGAGGTGTATGCCGAAAACGAGGATAAACTTGTTGGCGTAGGTCGCTCCGGCCTCACCCAGCTTGTGCCACAACGCAACGCCACAATATCAATCGGTTCTGCCGAGTCGCCGGACTCCTGTCGTGGCGGCGACTACGCTTTGGTGCATTTGTCGGAGGTCGGCCTTTGGAAAGCAACAGACGGTAAGAAGCCCGAGGACATTGTGCGCTCGGCGTGCTCCGGCGTGCTCTTTCGTCCGTACACGATGATTGTCTATGAGAGCACGGCTAATGGCGTCGGCAACTTCTTCCACCGTGAATACTCTGCCGCCAAAGACCCGAAAATCAAATCGCAGTTCACGCCGCTTTTCGTTTCGTGGTTCGACATTGAGATGTACCAGATACCTTTCGCCAACAAGAAGGAGTTGGTGGAGTTTGCCGAAAGCCTATACAACAACCGGGATAACGCTGCCGCCGTCTCCGACCGTGAGGAAAGCGGCAAATACTTATGGTGGCTGTGGGAAATCGGTGCAACGCTGGAGGGCATACATTGGTATGTTGAGGAACGTGCCAAATATAGCAATCACGGCTCTATGGCTTCCGAATATCCGTCTGACGATATAGAGGCGTTTGTCAATTCCGGCGCAGCTATCTTCGACAAGTATGCCGTAGAAAAATTACGGCCAGCCGCCAAACAGCCGCCAAGATATATCGGCGAGGTTACTGCCTACGGCGATGAGGGAGAGGACGCACTGAAAGACCTGCATTTTGTATCTGACAAGCAGGGCTTGTTATGGGTGTGGAACTTGCCCGACCCGATAAGCCCGAACGACACGGAGGAGGTAACAGACCGCTATCTGACTGTCGTGGATATTGGTGGCCGCTCGCATACTGCGGACTGGTCTGTAATCGTTGTGTTTGACCGTCTGTTGATGATGGACGGAGATAAACCCGCCGTGGTGGCGCAGTGGTACGGACATATTGATATGGACTTGTTGGCGTGGAAAGCGGCGCAGATTGCGGCGTTCTATGACAACTCCCTGCTCGTTATTGAGTCCAATACCTTGGAGACCCACGACCGGGAGCGAGACGTGGACGGCGACCAATCCAATGCAATCCTAAATCAGATTAAGGACATCTATCCCAACCTCTATGCCCGCAAGCAGTCAGAGGATGCCATCATGCAGGGATTACCCGTGCGCTATGGTTTCCACACCAATGTTGCTACGAAACCCATGATTATATCCACGCTCGTCAAGGTCGTCCGCGAAGGACTGTATGTAGAACGCGATGAGCGGTGTGTTGATGAGTATCTAAATTACGAGAAGAAGCCCAATGGCTCTTTCGGCGCGAAAGCGGGAGAGCATGATGACTTGCTGATGACACGCGCAATCGGTCTGCACATCTGTTTCTACGAAATGGAGTTGCCGCAGGTCGTGGAACGTTGCGACAACTCCCTAAAGTATTCGCCGAGAATTGTGTCGGCGGCTTCATTCTGATGTTTATGCAGATTGCAGCTGCCCGGGCATCGCGCCGTGCAGCTGGTTCACTGCATCCATGTTTGCGCCCTGCTGGGCCTGTGCCAGCAGTTGCGGCGATACGCCTTCGGGCACTTGACCCTGCTCCAACTGTTCTTTCTGCGACTGTATGCTCTGCAGCAGTTCGTCCGCAAATGGGAAATTACCAGCCTGCAGCAGCTGTTCAAGCGAGATTGCTTGCTGCTGATACAACTGCATGAGGAAATCGTTTGCCATAGCGCGATACGCCGGAGTTGCGGTGCTCGGCACAATGCTGAGGTCAAATTCAACATCGCGTATCTTCCGTGGGTCGTATTCAACCTGTGCGCTAGCGCGTCCTGCAATGTTGAAGACGCGCTTCTGGTCGTAGAACTGCTGAATGTTCTTAACATCCTTATAGGCTGCATCGCGCACGAATTCGCTGAATGTGTCAAGCAGGTCAAGGAGTGAGGTGGTGGCGTTCTGTGTCTGCTGATTGTAGAGGGCGGCACTCATACCTGCGTAGCCGGGTTTGCCCTGCAATGCGCCGTTCACTCCGCTTATGTCTTCAAAGAATTTCAGCTGCAGGTTCAGCAGCTCATTGATACCGATGTTGGTTGAGTTGCTTGATACCTGCCTCGGTATTTCGCGGCTCTTGCTCGGAGTATAGACGATAACGCCGTCAAGCCTGCTCCATGTGTCGGCAAAGTCTTCGGGCGACATTCCTTTGGGAATACAGTCGCTCGGCACAAGAAGCACACCCTTGGCCGTGCTTTTCATTATCCAATCGTAGAGGGTAATGAGGCGGTTGGTATATCGCTGCTGGTCTATCACGTCAGCCACAAAACTATGTACCTCTCCATCTATGAAAGGGTAGGCTTTGAAAACGTATGGGTGGCCTTTGTGCTCGTAGGGCGTTTCTCCCTCGCTGAGTATGTCGCCAAACGGAGTGAGGTAGTAATAATACCAATAGGAGTCCATAAACCACTCGGCGCGGATTAGGGGCACTTCTTCCTGCGGTATGCCCATGGACGCGCCCTGCATGATGCGCCGGGCGTTTTCTTCCACAACCATCTCGTTGTAGTCTTCAGTGTCTATCTTGAAAACATCGCCGTTGTTGTAGTCATGACACCAATAGCGCGGCTTTGTTTCCTTGCGCCATACCTCAATGACACGGCAGCGGCTCTCATCGCGCGGAATAAGGAAATCAACTTCGGGGCTGTCGGATGCCGTTCCGAACTGCTTCCAATATTGGGTAAAGGCATTCTTCTCTCTTGCCATGCGGTATATCTCCGCGAGTTTGGCGTAATCAGACGGGCTTTTGGCAAACTCATGGCATACGTCTTCAAAACTTACGTCATGCACCTCGCCCACGCAGCTGCAGTCCCATGTGCGGAAGTCGCGCATATTGTTGTCAATAAAGAAATTGTTCGGCTGCACATATTCAGTCCAACAATCTTCCTTGTCGTTCATGCGGCCAAACCACTTGCGGTGCACAATCATGCCGGAAATAAGAAATTCCTCCATGGTGCGGGCATAGACCTCTGTCATTCGGTTCAGCTGCATATTGTACTGCAATACGGTTGACATGGTCTCTGCAAGTTTCTGTTCGTCTCGGTCGCGGGCATAACAGGTCGGTTCGGTCGCCTGACCGCGATACACGCCTATGACATTTCGCACAAGACGGCGAATGAGATTATTCTTCAATGGTATGTGCCCCTGCTTCTTGATATATTCCTCCTCGGTCATCTTCTTGCCATTGACGCAGACAATGTCGCTCCATTGGTCGCCGTAGGTATAACGCTTGCAGCGTTCTCGCTCTTGACGGAAACGCCACATATTCTGGTAAAGGTTCTGCGCTTGCAGCAACACGTCAGTTGCCCGGCGCATATCATCGCAACGGCTACGCTCGCGGGCAACGCTATCCATGTCGGTAACGCTGGCGGGCTTCACTTGACTCAATCTGTTAAGTTTTATCATATCGCGGTGTATGAATTTGTGTCGGTGGCAAAGTTACTCACCACCGACACAATAATAACTTTATCTCTTGACTCCCTGCGCTTGCTGTCGCAGAGTTGTGTACTTGGCCGAGAAGCCGTTCATCAGAGTTGTCAGTTCCGATATTGAACTTTGCTGCGCCTCCGGGGTCTCGGCTTGCAGAGCCTTGACCATTCCTGCGCGGTACTCCTTTATGGTCTCGTTCAGCAGCGCGGCCTCTTCGGGCGTTTTGCTCTGCAGGAGCATCGTAGACATCTTGCTGAGTTGTTTGTCAAGTGCTCCGAACTGACGATACACAACGAGGTCGGGGTCTTTCTGCAACTCTGCAAAGGCTTGCGCGGCGGCTACATAGTCGGTCTTTGCCAATGCCCGTGCATCTGTCATGCGCTGCGAGATAGCTTTGTATCGTGCCTCATAGTCAGCGTAGGCTTCTGCAACTGCTTTGTCACTCTGGCCTTCCATGCGCTCCTTAATCTTGGTCTCGGCGGCATCCTTGTATTTGTCGAGGCGTTCCTCGTCTCCCCACGACCATGGGGCAAAAGGAGTGCCGCGCTTAACCTTGTATTCGGCGTAACGCCGTGCGAGCTGTTCCGGCGTGAGTTTGCTTGTCTCCTCTCCGCTAAGTCCGACCTCGTCAAAATACATCTTGTCAATCTGACTCTGCGGAACTTGCAGGACACGCATAACAAAGATTGCTGCTTCGTGGCTTAACGCGGGGTCATCGCCGCAAGCATCAGTAATGGCTACGGCTGCATCTGTGATGCTCTGCGGGTTCATGCCGATGCCGGACTGCACAATCAAGTTGATAATGTCGTTGACGGCTTCGGCGTTCTTGCCGCCGATGAATTTGTTGGCAATCGTGTTTATATCGCTTGCCAGCGGCATATCCTTGCTGAGTTGATTGAAACTCCAATCTCCACTTGCCCACATATTGCCAAAGCTGCTTATTACATCGCCGCCCGTCAAGCCCTCAACACTGCCGAACATGGAATGTGTTATAACATCATCCCACATCTTGTCCTTTTCGTTGTCATCATCGCCGAATAGGATATAGGGCAGATATGCGCCCAAGTTCCAGGCCATTTCAAGTATGAAGCCGAATGTTGCCAAACGGATTGCATCTTTCTTCAGCTGGCGGCTGAAACGCTTTCGGGCTGCGCTCTGGGCTTTGCCGCGCTCGTCATCGGTAGCGTTGTCGGGGTCAACGTTCCAATCACGGAGTATCTGCTTTGTCATGAAGGCAACGCTCTCGGCACGTTGACCGGGAGTGAGGTTGCGTTTGAGATTACGCAATGCGTCAAACTCTTGGCGAGTGTAGGACATTGCCGAGTTGCGGAAGACGGTAAACAGCACACTCAGCCACGAGCGGTCAACCTGCATAGTGGAGAGGAAAGGAGACTCGCTTGACTGCTGCGTCTGATTGAACAGGATTGTAGCGTCCTGCTTGGCTCGCTTCTCTGCCATGTCGGCAGGATAGCCCTCTTTGAGGTACTGTTTCAGTCGGGTCTCATACATGGCTCTTGCGCCGATGCTGATAGTTACGGCATCCACAAAGGCGTTGGGGGTCATGCCTAAACGCTGTGCAATTTCCATAACACGGCTACGCCACATATTCCAATCCATGCTGGATTTGAGAAGACGCGGGTCGCCGCTGATGCGCGAGTGCCAACGTTCACGGAAGATTGGCAGGTTGTCAAGACACCACTTAAAGTCACCGTAAGGGTTGGCGATACTCTTGGCGATGGCTCTTGTGCTCACCTCGGGAGCGTATGCAGGTGCAGAAAGCAGCTGCTTGAGAGCAGTGAACAGACGGAAGCTAACCTTTGCGGCGGTAACGCCCTTGGCGATGTTGACCGCGCCCTTGTCAAGTTTGGCAATCGGCGGACGGTATTCACCTGCGGCCATGAGGCAGAGGTCGTTGAAATTATTCCACAATGTGCGACCGCCGCCATAGACGGTTGTCATATTGATTACCTGATTGCGGAAACGCTTGTAGGTGCGCAGGGTGTTTATGTCTCTATTCCACTCCGCATAAGCACTCCAATGCTCCATCTCTGCGATATGGTCGAGCACTACACCCAGAGCGTCAGCCCCGGTAACATCAAGGTAATAATTGTGCCTTGTACGCTTGACAATGCTGCCTGTCTTCGTGGTGATGCCTTCCGGCTTATTACGCTGATTAACATCTTCCTCTTTGTCAATTCGGGCATTTGCCAAAACTTTGAATGGGAAGTAGTCTTCAATCGCGGCCATGCTCGCGCCGAACATGCGCTTGTGGGTCTCGTTGTATTCGTTGCGGGTGGCGACAAGGAATTCACTCTGTATCCAATCACCAAGGGCTTTATAGCGCGGGTCAATGAATTGCTCGATGTCGGCAATGTTTTCGTCCGTTATGCCCATGAGGCGCAACAGCCTTCTGCCCTCAGACATTTTGTCAACCATGTAGATGTAGAGCAGATTCCCCTGCGTCAGTTCATGTTCGCGCATTTCGCCGCCGTCCCAGAACGAAACGGTTGCCTTGGGTAGTTTGGCCTCCAAACGGATAGCCTTGCCTATGGTCATGCCCTTGCCGAAGATTTCCTCAACCTTGGCATCCAGCTGCGCGAACTTGTCTTTTACGCCTGTCAGTTCTTTGTTGCGGCAGTCAACCCATCCGCGCATGAAGCGGTTCCACAGATAACCCTCTCCGCTTGCACTCTTATTGCCGAAGGTGCGCAGGATTTGGTCGAATGTGGCGAGGGGCGAGAAAGCGAACTGCACAAAGCTATTGTTGACAAATTTGTCTTTCCAATCATCTTCATGATATTCGTTGAACTTTCTTCCCTCCATGTCGGAGTTGGCGTTGTGGTGTATCTCATTCACGCGGGCTTTCTCTGCTTCGCGGAATGCCTTGGCGTTCTCAATGCTTTCACGCAGGGAGTCGGACAGACGGCCCACGAGATTGAAATACGCCTCGGTGCGGTCAATTTTATTCTTGCGAATAGCGTCCTCGGTGGCCTCCACAAACTGCTTATAGGCATCATCAGTCATGCGTCCGGCATCCTTGTCTTCCTTGGCAATCTTGATACTGTCGCGCAGAGCTTTCTCGTCCGCTTTGCTTGCGGCGATATTCTGCACATAGTCAAGAGCCATATTAAGCCCGGCGTATTCAAGTGCGGCTTGGTCGGCAATGGTCTGGTCGGGGTCGCTCATGCGGTTCAGTGCTTCGGCAATCCTATTGGCGATGTCGTCTTCGGTCAGCCCCATGACTTTCTTAACGACTTCCAATGTGCGCTGGCCGTCCACGTCAAGTGCACCCTGCACCTCAACGCCGCGGGCATCAACCTTACTACCTCGGATGGTGAGCAGTTTGCGCAGGGTTGCCTCGCCGTTGCGCAACTGATTGTTGACCATGATGTCCATAATCTTCTGCACACTCTCCTTGACGGCGGTATGGCCTACGGCGTTCTTGACTGCCGAGATGAGACGTTGCATTTCGCCGGAGGTCATGTCAGAGAGATAACCGTTCTGCATGAGGATGCGGGCGAGGTCGGCAACGCGCTTAACGGTCGCCTGGTCGTAACGCTTCTGTGCTGCCATTGCGCGGCGCAGGGAGGTGAGGTTACCGCCAATCGCCCGCATGGCATCGTTACGCAGAGTGAGGTCGCCACTCTGATTGTTGCTCAAGCGGATGGCTGCGTTTGTAATGCGCTCCTCAAAACCGATGCTCTGGTCGTTCCAGATGTCGCCTGTCTCGCCGTCTCGGAAGCGATACTCATAGGTCGGTTCTTCGGCTAAACCACTCTCATCCAAAAGTTTTTTGCCCGCATCATAGGATTTCTCAACATTTTCAAGTAACTTTGTAGTCCCAAGAGCACCATTCCGAATTGAGGATGCGTTCTCTTGAACTCCATTGGAGTTGTTGGAAGTCATTGCCAAAGGTTGGCCGCTACCGTTATCGGTACTTGCCGAGGGCGCTTCCAGCAACTCTATTTTTGTTACCTCAAAGCTATGCGGAGTGTTTGGGCGATTGTCATCAACAAATTCTTCCATTGTAGTCTTCACCCGATATATCTTGCCGTCAATCTCTGCCGCGCCATAGAAGCGGTGGATTAAAGCGGCGTTGTTTACTCCGTTCTCGGGCTTGCGCTGGCCGTCAGCACCCTTCTTGTAGTCGGGGTGTATTTCGGCTTCAATGCTTTCGCTGATGATTTCGGGGAGTTTGGTGAGGGCAGCAAGATGCACGCCAAGGTTTTCACTTCGGCCTACTGCGGAAACAGATAATTGCTTTTCAACCTTGTTTTTGGATATGCTGTACTCAAATTCTTCTCCGCGGCTATCGGTGGCGGTATGGAGTCCAACGAGGTGAGCCTTAGCCCACGCTTCGGCTTGCTTGATGGGCTTATCGCCGCTGAACGGATGCTGACCTACGCGCACAATCCGTACCTCTCCATCATTGAGACCCGGCGTAACAATGCCTTTCTCGCGGATAGCACGGTCGCGGGTAGACTCAAACTCCCGCTTACTGCGGCTCATTGCGCGGGCACGTTTCTCGCTTTCGGTCGGTTCGGGTTTGGTCTTATCATTCAAGCCCAATTCCTCACGCTTCACGGCATCACGCGCCATGTCAACGTAGTCTCCTTTGGAGCGCAGACGTTCATGGCTGCGCCACAGTATGTAGCGCAACTCATTGTCGCCGAGTTTTACCCACTTCGGGAGTTTCAGAGAGCCGAGGAATTTGTTGATGGCTTCGAGCACTTTCTTCTTGAGTTTCTTCCAAAGACCGCGCTCGGCCTTGGTAAAGTCCTCAAAACCTTTTTCACTCATACGTCCGAACATTTCATCCACGGCTACGCGGCGGTGATAGTCGTGTCCCTTGGCAGGGTCGTTCATGAAGCGGCGGGTGGTTTCCTCGTCAATCTTCTGTTTCAGTTCGTCCTCAAGGTGGTCGTAGATTTCATCGCAGAAGGCATCATAGTTGTCTTCGCCAATCATCTCACGCAGTCCCTTGTGGGCTACAACCTCATGGAAGACACTCTCTGCAACGTCTTCAACATCGGCATTGTTGGGAACGACAACAACGACTTCACCCGTCCTAACGTCATAGAAACCCTTATGGCGGCGCATGGCTGCTTGTATTTCGGGGTTCTCATGAGTCAACTCATTCACATCGGTAACGATGCGAATTGGGGTGTTGAATTTCTTTGACAGCCTTTCCGCATATTCCTGCTTGGCCTCCGGCGATGTCTGACGTTTCTCGGCTTCGCGGGCATTGATGCGCTCAATCTCGCGGTCGGTTATGTATTCGGCTTTGCCGAAGTTGCCAGCCTTACCAGCGTTGCCACTGGCTACATCGGAAATTTCCACACCAAGACGCTCCAACTCTTGTCGCACCTGCGGTTGGATTACATTGTACGGGATGGGGATATTGGTGCCGCGCAGTTGCTCTGCAATCATTCGAGCAACTTCGCGGTAGGTAAGGATGCGCACGGGTTTGTCGTATCGCGTGAGGATGACGCGGCGAGGTCTGCCGAGGTCAGACAACTGACCGCTGACGGGACCGCTGTGCCACGACATTTCACCAACGGAGTTCTTTGCATACTGTGCCCGGTAATTCCCTGCAAGTTCGCTTTCGGGAATTTCCACCTCTACTGTTACAAGGTTTGGGCGGTTATGTGCAGACGTGAATTGGTCGTTGAGAACGGTGCGCGAGGTGTGAATATATGGATTATAGGCAACGGGGGGCAGTTCGCCTTTACCGAGACCTTTATTGAGAATGATATAACCCACCTCAACACCGTCATCACCTATGCGGGTTTTCTTGACGATTTCGGGGTGCTCCTCGCTTTGTTCGGGTATGCCAAGTTTGATTTCCGGGGTTTCTACGCCGTTGACTTTTGTAGCCATAGGTGAATAGAGTTTGCCTTCAATCAACTGCATGGTGCGGTAAACTTTCACGGTCTTGCCATCGGCAAACTCGGAAAGGACACCCTCGTCTTCCACCTCGCGGAAACGGGGGTCGGGTGCGCCATAGTCGCTGCCTGGCTCACGAAGCAGCCCCTCATCATTTGCGCTTCTTGTGTGATTGCCCATTACGCTTACCACATCAAGCAGTCGAGTTTTGCCGACATTTTGCAACTCGGTCTTCACTCTTTGCCATGCGGTGCTTGCTCCGGCAGTCATCTCAAAATCTCCGTAGAGGATTGCATTCTCTCCGCCGAACTGAATTACGCGCTCAGAGATATAACGGGCAACTTCGCGCGGGTTGCTGCTTATCTCGGTAAAAGGAGTGTGTATATTGCCTACAATGCGGTTGGCGCGAGTGAGGATGAGGAATGACACCTTGGCGCGGTCGCCCATACGGTGGGAGTTGAGAAAACTTGCTACGTCATGCGAACCGAGTACCTGCGGTTGTGTCATCGGGTCATAGTCGGGAGCGAATATCTGTTTGTCAAGGGTATATACCTTTAATCTGTGTTCCTTGGCAGGGGTGCGCTTAACTCCAACGTCAGCATTGTTGCTTGTGTCAAACGTGCCGTATTTCCCCGTCTTGAGGTTGATGATAACACCCAATACAGGCACATCGCACATTGACTCAACTTCTCTGAGTACCTGTACGTCTTGCGGCGAGCATTTCAGTTGCCCGCTTGGATGGTTGTGTACGAAATAGACTTGGTCGGGTTTGATGCGGTTGTATGCAAGAGAGGCGGTCGGCACATCTACCATTGTAGCATTGAACGTGCCCATGCCGAGTTCTATGACGGTGGGCTTGCCGTTCTTCACATATACCACAAATGAGTGCTCCTTGGCTGCATCTTCAAGAGCGGAGAAGATGAAAGCAACATCGTCTGCACTCTTTATCCGTGCGCCGGAGGTGAAACTGAACGACTTGTTCTCTGTGAACTGACGATCAACAAGACTGAACTCTCCCTCGGCGGCATTTAGTCCACTAATGTTGGAGGTTGTAATGGGGGTATCTTTCTTCCGTTGTACTCCTGCTCGTCCGGCCCCGCTATCAGCTGCTCCGTCTTCGGGTTCGGATACGGCGTAGGCTTCGGGGTTGGCCGAGTTGTAGCGGACTGTTTTGCCATCTTGTGTTTCATAACTATTCGCAAATTTACTGCTTTTTTCTGGATTATACGCAGGGGTAGGCTCTCCGGCTTCTTCAGTCTCGGAGTCTTCCTCTGTATATTCGATATTGGCAGCGGCTTCAACTTCCTTATCCATGTCGGCATATTTGGCCTCCTTTTCTTCCATCTCCTTCTTCATCAGTTCCTCGTATTCCGCGAGTTTCTGCTGGGCTGTGGCAAGTTCTTCGGTGTGCTGGAAAGGTACGCCGTCTCGGGCTTCCATGGATTTCAGTTCGGCATTGTTGCGTTCTATTGACTGCTGCGCAGCTTCTAATCGCTCACGGAAGTCTTTGCCGCTGATGATATTATCCACTATGTCCGTAACTGCATTCTTTATGCGATTGCCCCATACGCTATATTTTATACCGAGTTCGGGGCATAAAAGGGTCATGTTGCTGGCTGCTGACGAGAAAAGGTCTGTGCCTACACCGTTCTGTACTACCTCTCTTGATATTTCGGTGTGCACATTGAAGTCAATGCCACCAACGGTGATAGTTATATCAATCGTAGCAGGACGAGTGCTATAGCTATCTCGCACTTGAGCCTCTATTTCAGCCTTCTTCTTGTTCTGTTCCTTGAAAAAGTCTTCCATTTCGTCAATAGAGGCAAAATGCTTTTTGCCTACGATTATACCATCGACAACCGCGGCCTCTACTTTTGCAAGGTATTTTTGATTTTCCGCTATGCGTTCCTCTGCCGCTTTGTTCTGACCAACTAATTGGCGCGTACGATTGTGGATATAGGTCTGGTCTGCCTCGTAGTTCTTGAGTTTGGCAGTCAGCTTGCGCACCTCTTTCTCAATTTGGTTCTTGAGCATGGCATACTCAGAGCCGGAAAGCTGGGCGGTGATGTCGCCAAAGAGGTCTTGGTCTTCTTCCATAGAGCGGCTCTCCATGGAGTTTTCCATGAGTTGCTTGCCGTTCATGATAGAGTCGGCAATCGCTCCCTTGGTTTTCAGACGCTGATATGCGGTTACGTCAAGAGAGTCCTCAACGCCGAAGCGCAGGATGCGGACGGGCAGACCCCAATCATTGTGCATGTTGCCCTGACGCAGAAGACGGCCATTGCGCTGCGTGTAGTCCATAGGACGGTTGGGCGCGTCAAGGTGGATAAGAGTGTGAAGACGCTCCTGTATGTTCACGCCTGTACCGAGTGTGAACGTACTACCCATGATGACGCGAACCTCGCCGGAGTTGACTTTGTCGAAGATGTCAAGTTTCTTCTTGACGCTCATGTCGGATTTCATCACCACAATCTGCTCGGCGGGGATGCCGTTTGCGATGAGTTTCCTGCGGATGTCCTCATAGAGGTTGAAGCCCGTGGCCTTGTTCTGGTAGTTGTCGGCGAAGATTGCGACCGTGCCCTTATAGCCCTTGGTTTCCTCAAGGGTGCGCAGGGTTTGGCGCACGGCCTCGTTGGTCTTGCTATGCGGGTCGTCCTCCGCGCCTTCTTGAACGAGACGTGCATCTACGGCGGCGGCTTTTGCAATGCCGTACATCACAAGGGGAATGTGGCTGTTGGCTTTCTTCTCCTTGCCGCTCATCTTGTCGTATTTGTCAAGTTGCTCCTTGACATATTTCATGATGCTGCGGAGGGCGCGGGTCTGCGGCAGGTAGATGTCCTGCGCCTTGCCGCCCTCCAGCTGCGGGATTTTGTCGCTTACGCCTCCGGCCTCGCGTGTGAGCACGGTGTCGGCGACACTCGCCCAAATGCGCACGAGTTCGGGCAGGTTGACGTAACCTGCAAAGCGGTTGTTCTCTTTGTATTTGCCGCTGGTGGTGAACTCAAGCATTTGCTGAATGTTGCCGAAGTTGCGCACGAAGTCGTCAAAGTAGTAGATGCCGTAAGCTTTCATCTCGTCAGCTGGCATCAGATAGCGCATGAACGTCCATATCTCGGCTGCGGTGTTGGAGATAGGTGTGCCCGTGGCAAAGACCACGTTCTTGCCGCCTGTCTTCTCCAGAACAGACTGCACTTTGAGGAATACGCCCTGCGACTTTTTGCTGAAAGATGGGTCAACGCCTTTCACGCCGCGCTGCATGGCGGTGGCAAAGCCGAGGTGTTTGTATTCGTGAGCCTCGTCCACAAGTACAGCATCAATGCCCATGCTGTCAAAATCTTCAATGGCATCGGTCTTGCGGTCAAGCATTTCACGCGCCTTTACCTCGGAGTTCTGCCTACGCACGGCGGCTTTCTTTGCATCTTTC
This sequence comes from uncultured Porphyromonadaceae bacterium, assembly GCA_902491515.1. GTDB lineage: Bacteria > Bacteroidota > Bacteroidia > Bacteroidales > Muribaculaceae > CAG-873. The sequence continues at coordinate 18,083 of CABUIC010000003.1, read as the reverse complement.
TCTTTCTTCTTGGTGGTCGGCGCAATAGAACCTGTTTCGTGGAGTTGTGCAATCTCTGCGCGGGCTTTCTCAATCTCGCGCTTTGCGGCATTGACAATGGGGTTTCTGCCGTTGTTGGGGTCGGCGGCTTCCATCTGCTCCAGCACAAGTTCCTTCTCGGCAATCTTGTCTTCAATGAACTTGGTCTGACGTTCAACACTGTCGGGGATGCGCTCAAATACCGACTGAGGCACGACAATCATATCCCAATCGTTGTACTTGATTTTGGCGTAGAATGCCATGCGGCCTTCCTCGTTGCGGTCGGCGTCTTCAAGCGTCAGTATCTTGGCGTTGGGATAAAGTGCCTTTGCGCTGGCTACAAACTGACCGACCGTGGCGTTCTGTACCACAATCATAGGTTTGCGGGCAGTGCCGAGGCGGCGCATCTCCATTGCCGTTGTAATAAGGGTGTAGGTCTTACCTGTTCCGACCTCGTGAGCCAACAGAACGGGCTGCGTGGTCGCACGGATGACGGCCTTGGCTTGGTGGGGACGCAGCTGGAACGGATTGCCGTTTACAACGGTTGCCGCGCCGCCGAAGTGCGAGGGGACAAAGTCATCGGGAATGGTCTTGGGCACGGAGTTGTTGAACTGCTCGTTATAGACCTCCTCCATGTGCGTTGACATATCGGGGTCTGACTGCATCTGCACTCGCGCCCAATCCTTGAAGTCCTGCCTAATCTCGTCAACCTTTGCGGCGCAAGCGGCGGTGGCCATCGGGTCAGTCTCGGTTACGCTCTCGCCGCCGACCTTTGTTGTCTTGCTGACGGTTATGGTCTTGTTGGTGATTGCTGCTGCTATGAGTTCATGGCCAGAAATAAGAACGTTAAGCTTCTCACTGCGCACACCCATGGCAGTGTTCTTGTCATTCTTTGTGTAATACGGCTCATCCATGTGCCATGTGCCGCCGACATTCGTCAGCTTGACCTCAAGGTCGGTGCGCTCCTTTATGTAGCGTTCATAGAGTTTGGGGTCAATCCATGACGAGCCGAGGGTAAATTCAATGAGGTGGGCGGGGATGTTCATTGGGATTACAGCCTCCAGAGCCTTGATGTTCGGATTGTATGCGCCGCCTGCGCTCTCGTTGGCTTCCTTCGCCTGACGCAGTTTTTCGCGCACATTGCCGCTGAGGTATTCATACGACACCTCCATCTGCCCGGTCATCGGGTCTTCAAAGCCCAGACCGCAGCCTACAATCTCACCTTTGATAGCTTCGGGCGATTTGCCCAGCTGCTCTGCAAGATATTCGGTATCAATGCGGCCAAACTTGTAGATGCTGGCAATAATACCGTCCTTGACATTCTTGGGCGCAGGTTCGCTCTCCTTGTCAACCACACGGCGGCTGAAAATATCAGTCTTGCCGTATGTAATTTCCTTTGTACCGTCCTGCAAACCTTTCTCCTTGACGGTTTCAAGTGCGGCGATGCTCGGATAGTCTATGTCATTGTTGCGCAGCCATGCAATGTTCTTGTTGCGGTTGAAGTTGCCGTAACGCTGCACAAACTTGTCGTATGCCGCATTGAGACGGTCAAGCAATGGCTGGAGTCCTGCATCGTCATCGTGCTCGGTCTGATACTTCAGAACGTTTGCAAGCGCGCTCTTAACCTCGTTGTAGTCATTGAAGACCTCTGTCTTTGTATGTCCTTTGACTTTGTTGGAGTTGATGCCGAGAGGAACGGCGCGACCCATGCGGGCAACGCAGAGTTCTCCGTTGCTGTCAAGTACCATACTGCCTTCCTTAACACCCTCGCCGAGGGCTTCATTGACGCGCATGGTCTCATCTTTAGTGGCTTCAATGCCCTGCTCACCCGACCAATCTTTTTCGGCAAGACTTTTGACCCATGCGGCCATACGTCCTGCCTGGTCGGCAGTACGAGTGGGAAACAGACCCATAGAGGTAGGTCTGTAGCTGTCTCCCTGCTCAAAACCGAAAAACATCTCGCCGCCCATGTGTTCCGGGTGCTCAATGAAATAGCGGTTAATCAGCAGGGGCAGGTCTTTGGATTTGCCGTAGTCGTCTGTGTATGTTACGACCTTGGCGGGCATTACGGTGCTCACGTCAATGGCATGGGCACTGCGGCGACCGTTCACGCGCTTGCGGACAACGATGATGTCAGAAGTTGCGGCTGTGCCGCCGAATGTCTGATTGTGCATACGGAACACGCCGACAACGTCTGCATTGCCCTCCTTGCTGCCGATGAGCCAATCGCGGAGTTTCTGCGACTTGTCAAGTGTGCCGCTTGATGTGATGAAGATGCCGATGCCGCCCTCACGAAGTTTGCGGACATTCTTGGCAATACAGAAGTCGTGGATGTCGCGGAACTTCTTACTGAGGTCGCTGTCACCGCTCTCGTCCATAACGTGCAAGCCTGTAACGAAAGGCACGTTGGTAATGGCGAGGTCAACACTACCGTTACGGACTTTGGTTTTCTCAAAGCCCTGCACCTCCACCTTTGCATCGGGATAGAGCAACGAGAGGATGCCGCCCGTGGTGTTGTCAATCTCAACGGCATGGATGCTTGAGCGACCGCTGATGTCGGCGGGCATAAGTCCTATAATGTTGCCGATACCTGCAGAGCCTTCAAGGATGCTGCCACCCTTGAAGCCGAGTGCCTTTGCAATATCCCACATTGCGTCAATCACGGGCGCAGGAGTGTAGTAGGCACTGTTGCGGCTCATAACCGCAGCATCGTATTCTTCGGGGGTCAGCAGCTGTCGCAGACGCTCGTTGATGGGATTGCGCTCCCATTGGTTACGAGCCTCTTTGAATGCTGCGCCCAAACCGCCCCAACCGCTGTAACGGCGAAGCACCTCCATCTCCTTGGGGGTGGCGGTCGCTCCTGCGTTCAGTAGTTTGCGGGCAAGTTCGATGGCGGCGATGTTCGCGTCAATACGCGCTTTCTCACCCTTGGGGGCATAGTCAACGCCGCGCTCGGCATGGTTGTTGTGAGTGTTCTTCGGCTCGGTTAAGCTTCGCTCGCCCTTATGTGGTTGAGATACGCTTCCGCTTCGCTGGGAGTCAGACACAGTATGCACTCCACTACGCTTAGCCACTCCTCGTCCGTCAGGTCGCTCATCTTCATGTTCTGCGCTCTCTCCCAACGGTTCATTAGGTCGCGGTTGCTGTCTCCCTCGCCCGGCTTCTTCGGCGCGAGGTTGTAAGTCAGTTTTCTCATTTGTCTTTGGTTTAGATGTGGTATTATCTTTCTGCGAAGATACTGAATTATCCTCAGTATCAAAAAGGTTGCCGAATAAATTGCCCATAGTCTGCTCCGGCTCAACGCTCGGCTTCTTGTCGGCTTTCGGCTTCTCCACCTCTCCACCTTTGTCTTCGGCGGTCGGTGCGCCAGCATGGGCAATATCGTACGGGGATATTTTGACTGTTCCCGGCTCGCCCTTTACGCCTACGATGTAATCCGTCAACCGAGGCTCGCCGCCGTTCTCCTGCTGATGGTTGGCAACTAACACAACGGCTTCGCGCCCGTCTTTCAGCGTCACCACCCCGTGGTACGCCTCATCCTTCTTGCGCGGTTCAACAGGCGTTTCAGTCGGCTGAGGCTCGGCGGGCACATCGTTGCGCACCTCGTCCTCGGGGAGAAGGTGGCGTGTGTCGCGGCGAATGTCGGCCAGCAGGTCATCATAGGTAACCTCGGCGGTGAAATGGCGGTTGGCTGTTACATAGTGGTCGCTACCTGTCGCGTTGGGGTTCTCAACGCGGAAGTAGCCGCCCGACACCTCAAGGTTGTCAGCGTAGCCATAGAACGGAATACGGCTCTTGCCACCGCGCTCTGCGGCAGGTTCAACACTGATATTGATATGTAGTTCGGCGTTCTCGTTCAGCGGCAGACAAATGGAGATGTCGCCGCAAGCGGGCGCGAGGTTGCTGCGGACTGCATAGAACGTCTTCTTATTGACCTTGCCTCTGGTGGTGAGACTTTTTATCTTGCCGATGTCAAGACCGAGGTCTTTGGCAAGCTGCTGCGTGAGCCGTGCGGCATCGTCCACAGCTTTCTTCTCGGCGGTGAGCATATAGCCGTAACTCTCATGGAACTTGCTCGGGTCGCTTGTATCGGCTTCGTAGTAGCCCAGCAGAGCCAGCTGCTCATTGACGGCCTCTAATTCTTTGTCAAGGTCAGCAATGAGTCTTTCGGCATCTTGCTCAGTTCTTGCAGACGGGAGTTGGCTTTCGACTTGACTTGCAGTAGCCTCTGCTTTGTCTGCAATAGCTTCTGTATCTGCTGATGCTTCGTCAGCTTCTTTCTTCCTTTGCTCATTTCGTTGGTCTTTGAGTGATTGAACTACTTGGTCGGTCTGCTGCTGCGAGGTCTGCTCGCTGGCAACGTGCTGCGCGGTTGCGATAATGTCTTTTGCTCCGGGCTTGTCAAAGTTATAGACATCAAAAGCCTTTACGGTCTTTCGGTCGTCCATTTCCTCATCCCAGCCCAGCTGCATGACTTCCTCCATGTTCTGCGCGGCGGCGTAGAGGGATTTGAGGTGAGGACGGATTGCATCGCCCACCTCGTCAATCATGGCCTCGGCGTAGTCGGAGAATTTGCGAAGACCACCCTTCATCATTAGGTAGGTCATGCGCGTTCCCATGCGGAGCACCTCGGCATCCATCTGTTTGGGCTGCGGCTTGCCGTAGCTTGCGGCCTCTTCCTGCGCGATTGTGTCATCGCTGCCCAGATGTGAGCGGAGGTTGTTGCGCAGGTCGTCAAACTCGGCGGCATCCTCATCGCTAATCCATCTGCGCTTCTTTGGCTTCGGAGGCTCCGTTTCAGTCGGCTTGGCGTGGTCGCTCAGTTTGGTCTCTCCCTCGGAGTAGAGGTCGGCAAAGACATCCTCAATGCTTACTTGATTGATGGGCGACTTCCGACTCTTTTTAGTGCCCGATGCTTTAGCTTCAGGTTTATTGCTCCCTTTGTCTGCTGGTTTGGGTTGTTCTGCGGGAGTTATGTCAGCAATAGAGAGCGGGGCTTCGTCTGCGATTTCATCTTCAGATTTGCCCGCAAACTCGTCCGCAAACGCCCTGGCATCTTCTTGGCTGCGGAGCATCCAGCCGCCTGTTTCGCGGTCGTACCAACCTTTAACGGCCTTTGCCTTGGCGCGGAGGGTTGACATTTCCTCCTTGGATAAGTCGCGGTCAAAGGTTACGAGATATGTGTCAAGGGTCTTGCCCTGCTTGTTGGTGTACGGCTTTGGCTCAATCTTGTAGCCTTTACCGACCGTCTGATTTGCAGGGGTCTCGGGTGCGGTAGGCTTCTCCGGCTCAGTTGTGCCCTCGTCAGCGGGCTTAACGCTCTTGTAGTCAGCAAATGGTTTGGTCTTGCGATGGCTGCTCTCAATCCACTTCTTGAAATCATCAAGGGAAACAGCGGACACAACGAGTTTGCGCCCATGCTGCCAACTGTCCTCATAGTTTCTGAGGTAGTTGCCAAAGGCGGCATCGCGGTCGTTGAAGCCGAGCATAACCTTGTGCTCGTCAAACGTGCCATCGGGATTGTATTGGTCAACGACATATACATTCTCGCTGTTCCACTTGTCGGGGGCATCGGAGAGGAATACGTCAATGTGGTCGCCGTCCACACCTTCCGTGCCACGAATGTAGCCGTAGGTGTTTTGCATGGTGGTCTGCCACTCATTGCCGTTGGCATCCTTGCCACGGCGCACTGAGCCTTTGGGCTGCTCAATGGTAATGTCAAACCCTCCGACCTGCACATGGCCTTTCTTATAGTTGCCAGCCTCTTTCTGTGCCTCGGTTGGTTCGGTGTTCACCTCGGCCTCGGCGGCGGCAACCTTTTCGGCAACAGGCGCGGGCGTAACGGGTTCTTCGGGAGCGGACTCGGTTACTGCTGCGGCGGCTGGCTCTGTGCTGCTATCGCTTTCAGTTCCTGCTCCACGCTTGGACGGTTCTGTTCCTGCCGGATTTTGTTCTCCGCTTGCAGGTGGTTCATTGCCTCGGAGTTCCCCTCCTTGGCCGTTTTGATTATGGAGAGCCACATCAGCACCTCCATTGGCGACATTGTTGTTTCCATTCTTTGCGGGTTGATAATCTATGCCTAATACTTTATTGACAACCTCGGCGAGGGGATATTCGGTGGTGTCGGCCTCCTCAAAGAGAGTAGCCGCCTTTTTGCCCTGCGCGAGGTCGTACATCTGGTTGAAATACGATGCGAGAGTGCTCTGCGACAAATCTGACGCTTTATACATTGCGGCCAGATGCATTGCAAAGTTACTGAAATTATCCGAAGGTGAAACGGTTTCAAACCTATCGTCAAGCGAGAGGACACGCTTGTAAGCCTCAACAGCGTTAAGACATTCCTCCAATTTCTTTGCCGAGGCAAACACGGGGTCTGTCATCAGTTCATTGTAGGCGACAATAGATGCTTGGAGTTCGGGCAGGAGTCTTCCTGTAAAAGGCGAGTCCATGTCGCGGAATGCCGTTGAGAGTATTGCGCGTTGAGCCTTGGCCGGAAGTTTGTCGAACATTTCCTCCAGCTGCTGTGAGCCGCCTTTGAATACGGCTTGGTAGAGCACTTTCTGCAGGTCGTTCTTGGCTTCGGCGGTAAGATTGCCTTTGGAGTCGAATGCCGAGCGATACTGTGTGCCTGTAATAGCCCCGGTCTGCGCCATCCATTTCAGAACCTCCGTGCCGTTGCGGTCAACAAGCTGGCCGAAAGACGCATCTTCATCGCCGCTGTTCAGCAGCATATTAGCAAAGGTGCGCATACCATCGCCCAATTTCTGTGCAACGTTCTTCGGCTTGATGCGCTCCACACCTCCACTCTCGGTGTCCTGTGCCGTCATCATGCCCAGACGCACGGCTTCGGCATCATCCACGTCAAGCATGTTTACGAGAACGGGATGCTCCAAATTGGCAACTGCTTCGGGGTCAAGACCGAACTGCGCGGCATTGTCAATGATGTACTGACGATACTTGCCCTGCTGTTCGGGCAGGTTGTTCTCCCATAGATAGCGGAGTGCGTCACTGCGGTTGTTGCCTTGGATGACCTCGCCGCGAGTGTTGACGGTTGGTGCACCTGTGTAGGCGGTAGCACTGCCCGTGATTTCTTCGGGGCGAATACCCTCGGCGATTTCACGCGCTGCCATCATGGAAACCTGCTCGGCGCGGTTCTTGGGCTGTGCGTCCTCAATAAAGAACATGGGGTTGCGGTTGCCCTGTATGTGCGAGGGCTGCAACTGTGCTGCATCAATGACAGCAACGCGGCCTTTGGGCAGGTCGTTCTGCGAGAACTTGACCTCAATCTCCTTACCTGCGACACCCTGCAACGGCTCTTGGCGCGTGAATAACTGACCTTGGAAACGGCGAGCACCACGCTTGCGGGCATTTTCGGGAGTATCAAGATGCCATTCGGGAATACCCTCAAGGGCTTCACGCTCGATGCGTTCCTGTTCCTCGCGAGCTGCTTTATCTACGGCCTCCTGCTCGGCGCGGGCTTGGGCAGCGGCTCTCGCCTCTGCTTCCTGCTGTGCGCGGATAGCATCGGAGCGGCGTTTGGATGTTCCGGCGATACGCTGCCATGTGGCGAGTTCATTCTGTGCGGCTGTGATAGCGTTCTTGCGCTGCTGTTCTGCTGCCATGAACTCGTCAAGGTCTTCGGTCGGTTTAGTCTTCGCTTTCTCGGCTTTCTTGAGCGCGGCTTCCTTGGCGGCTACCATATTGTCGGCATAGGACTGCGCCATTGCCTCATCATTAGTTTTCTCTACAAGAGCATCCCATGCCGTGTCGGTATCTGGTGCTCCGGCAAAGTTAGGTTTCCCTTTCTCGTCAAGAGGTATGCGAGAAAGCGCGGACTGCGGCTGTTCGGGCTGTGCGTTTGGCGCGGGGTTCTCTGTCTGCGGAATATTTTCGGGCGCAATGTTGCCGTTTTGTGGAATATTTTTGCCAGCGGTGTTGCCGCTTTCGGGAACGTTGGGAACGTTTTCGGAGTTCGCGGGAACGTTTTCGGCAGAATTGGGAACAGTACCAGGCATTGCATCTTCGGCGGGCTGCGGCGCAGGGTTCGCCATTCCTTGACGTTCCTGCTGAACGTGCTCGTAACCGTCAAGCATACCGCGTCCGAAGTCGGTGAGGTTTCCAAGATTGCGGAGGTTGTCAATCTCCTGCGCCAGCTTTTCATCACTCATGGCAGCAGCATCGCGCAAACCTGCATCGCGCCCGTTGTCGTATTCAACAACATTCGCTCCACCTGCGGCGGGCTGTTCTTCGGTCTTGGGAGCGTCCGGGGTATAATCTGTGAGGACGGCATCAAGTTCCTCGTCAGAGGCATAGAGCAATTTGTCCGTCTGTCCCTCAAGGTAGTATTCGTGTCTGCCATCTTCGTCAAGGTAACCCGTGAGCACGCCGCGGCTCTCTGAGCCGTCCGCATTCCTCACCTTAATAATACCAGAGGTGTACTTGGGAGATTCGGCGGCGGGTGCGGCGGCTTCAGTTGTGGGTGCGGCTTCGGGTGCAACCTCGGCGGGCGCGGCTTCCATGCTATCTTCGGGGTATTCCTCGTAGGTAAGGATAGCCTCGGGCGACACCATTTCTTCCTTGCCCGTCTCAACGTCACGGATGACAATGGTGCGGTCGCTGCGCTCGTTGTCAACCATCGCACCGTCATCAGTCATGACAACACGACCATCAATAACTTCAACTTGGCGGTCTTGATATTTCATGGTTGCCCTGCCGACTGCTTTCTTTGGTGCATCGGTGTCGGTCGCAGGTTTGTGTGGGTCTATGTCATTGAGGGAACCGGGCTGCTCAAACCGAGGGTCTATCGGCTCAGTGGGGTCGCCGCCGGGGTTTTCATCTGTGAGTCGCTTCTGATTGGTGATGTCTTCGGCTTCAACGTCACTGACGCCATTGGAGCGTTCTTTTACGTTGTCGGGGAGAAGGACGCGTCTGTATTCTTCTACAGCCAACTTCTCTGCCTCGGTGCGGCGGCTTGCGTCTTTGCGGATAGAAGCGTCTATGTTAACGCCGTATTTGGCATTGATTTCGCCGCGCATAACATCGGTAACCTCAGTTTCCACAAAGTCGCCCATTGCGTCAGTCACCTTGCGAAGAATGTTTTGCTGTGCTTCATTGAACTGTTTGTCACCTCCACGCAAGTGGTTGCGCCGGGCTTCCTCGCAGATACGGTACACCTCAAGAGCACTCCATCCGTTCTCGGCTGCTACTGCGCGACTGGCTTCCTGCAATCTGTTTTCAAAGTCGGCGGTCTGCTGATAACGCTCGCCTATCTCAACTTGGTTCAGCTCGGCTTGGCGGTCGATGCGCTCCAACTCGAGGTCGGCGGCATGGCGGCTCTTGAAGTTGCGTGATGTTACGACACCATTGGCGCCGTAAGATTTCACATCATATCCACCTTTGCCGTCTTCTGTCATTTTGCCATACATAATTGTTGATGGCGGCAGTTGACGGCCAGTGGCATAGTAATACATTTTTGCTCTTGCGGCCTCGCTGACACGGCTGTCTGTAACCATGTCGGTAAGTCTGCTGACGATACGAGGTGCATCAGCTGTGATTAAAGCCCCTTCGGCGGCATTGCCAGTCTTCTCGGCGCTGTTGACAAGTTCGGAAAGGTCGCCATAACCGTAGCGCTCCAACTCGGCTTTCTCATCCTTTGTGAGTTCCATGGGACTGGAAACAGCGTCCATACGCTGACGCAGTCGGCTCTCAAAGTCAAGGCGGTTTTTCGTGCCGTTTGTGGGGTGCTCAAACGAGGCGTGGAGGTCGCTCAAAACGCCAGCTGCGCTCTTGAGTATATGTTTGGCCTTGAAACCGACCATCATTGTCATGTTGTCAGTCCAGACGTCCATCGCGCCCCTTTTGGTGGGGTCGCCGTCTTCCTTTTGTGCGTTCTCGTACCATTCGGGGACAGAGAAGATGGTGCCTTCAAGCATAGTTGCACCTGTGTAGACACCTGCGCGTTCCCCGACCTTGGCCATTGGGTTCGATGTACCCCTAACGAGAGCATCCGACACATTGCCTGAAACAGGCGTAATCCAGCCAATGGCAGCGCCCATAACCGCACCATGGAGCATCTGCTTGCCTATGGCTCCGGCTGAGTAGTCCTCAATTTGGTAATGGCCCACATCGTCCATTCCGACTACATGACCACCGTGTACAAACTGGTTCTCCGCTTCCTTGATGCCTTCGTAAGTGCCAAAGTTGGCCGAACCGCCCACAATTCCTGCGGCAATGCGACCCGACATAGAAGACGCGAATTGGCGGGTTGCGGCTTGTGTTGCCGCTTTGGTGGTTATTCCTGCCGCGCCGCGCGTCAACATATATCGACCACCGACCCATAGAGCACCTTTACCAGCGAGACCCCCGACACCGCCGGAGAACAACATGGCGGGGTCGGCAATCATACCTGTTACCGTACCTGCAACGCCAAGTACCTTGTGACCGTTTTCTTCATACTGCGCATTGGCGGCTTCGTAGGCTGCCATGTCGCCGGTCTTGCCAACATGATTGACGGCAAGACCCTTGCCTATACTCGTCATGAGGTTGGCGTCGGTCACTTTGCGCATGAAATAATCAAGGGCGTTCTTCGGAGCGTTCTTGGCGACAGCAAGATTGTACATGCGCAGGTCGGACTGTTGGCGGGCAAGTTCCTTGGCTTGGTTGTAGGCCACAATATCATCGCAACCGGGGTAACGGCGCAATAACATTTGATAGCAGTCATCAATAATGGCCTCCTGCCGTTTCTCGCCGAGGTTATTCCACGCAGCGTCCATGAGGGCATCCAAATCATGTGTTGTTAGACGGTCGGCGAAATTGTCCACGGTCTCAATCTGCCTAATGGCGACAGCGTCAGAACTATTCATGGCAAAATTGTTTGTCATGAAATCTGCATTGGCGCGGTTACGGTCAACGGCGGCGCTATATTTGGACTCCGCCGACTGCCACGCGGCTTCAGCCGAATTGTCCGGGTCGTTTCGTTGCCAAAGTCCTGCAAGGCTGGTGTCGAACACCTGCTGACGTGCATCGTCATCCCATTTGTCGTGGAGAGCCTTAGACCGCTTGCCTTCTTCAGTATTGTTATACCACCAATTGTTGTATTCAGTATTGCGGCGGCTCTGCTCAAGGCGAGACGCAACCCTGTCGCCTGTCACGGTGTAGTAGGCAGTCTCCATCTTCCCCGTCTGAGGATTAAACTCGCGGACACCTTGGCTGGCGTTGAATGCCGTGCCTTTCTTGACGTTCTCCATGCGCTGCCGTCCCTCATCCATTGTCTTTTGGAAAGACTTCATGGTTGAGTTCATCTGGTCTTTCATTGCTTGCATCTGAACAGGAGAGGGTTTCCACCCCTCCGGCTGTGCGGGTTGAGCGGTGGATGTAACCGTAGGCTGTACGGCAGCAGATTGAGCGGTGTTGTCCTTGACGGGCTGAACGGTTGTGGAGGTAGGGGCGGCACTCTGAGGCTGGGCGGTAGATTGAGCCGGAACAGGTGGAGCGACCGCACCAATGTCCTGTGAAAATGTATCGAAGTCGGGCAGGTCGTAAGCTGACTGCATACTGTTGTAGAAACGCTTGCGCTTCTGTTCATCCTTCATGTCTTGCTGAAATGTATCGAAATCGGGCAGTGAGAAATGTTTCAAGCCGTTCTGATACAATCTGCGTATGTTGTCATTGGGGTTAGCCATGATAATGATGCTTTAGTCGGTTTAATATGCCTTTGGTTTTTCGCCTGTCTCCAGCCCTGCGACTTGTCGGATTGCGTTCTGCGTAGCCGGAGAGCCTTCGACATTCGCGCCGATGGCGATAAGCATTGACTCGGTTGAGGGTTCTTTGTAACCGATGACGGTTGTATTGCCTAAGATGTCCTTGCCCATAATCGGGTCGCCCTGTACCTTGGCGCGAACATCGGCGGGCAGGGTGTGGTAAATACGGGAAACGGTCTGAGCATTGAGTTTGTCAAGCGACAGAGTAACGTTGCCGTTGCCGCTGCCGAGGTTGAAAGTCATCTGACCCTGTTGCACCTGCTGTGCGAGTCGCTGTGCCTCTAAGCCGATACGCTGTTTCTCCAAACTTGTAGAAACGTTGAACTGACGGACGCTCTCATTGAACTGACGTTCCCAGCGTTTGCCTTCTTCCTCATGCCATTCGCCTTGACGGTCAAAGTTGGCTTGCCACTGACGGACGCGCTCGTCATAGTCCTTATTGCGGAATGCGACATCGTCCGCGCGGTCTTGTCTGCCCTCGTCATGGGCGCGGTCTTGACGTGCAAGCGTCTGTTCGGTCTGCCATGCTTGAAGTCCTCGCTCCTTGTCGGCATCTTTGAGTTTGCCTATGGTGAGCGCATAATTGAGATACTTGTCGGCATCCGCTTCACGCTGCGCCTTTTCTTTGTCAAACCGTTCTTTGGCTTTGGCTGACATGCCCTCCTTGGGGTTGTACATATTGGGTGCATACTGAGAAGTGTACGCAAGATTGGCAATTGACTGCACTGCATCCGATATTCCGCTGATGATACCTTCGGCTTTTTGGCGGCGGCGCAGTTTCTTCAGTTCCTCCTCGGTCAGAGGCTTATATTCCGCCATGCGCTTCTCCAATTCTGGAATAAGGTCGGCATAACTGCTGACCTTAAACTCCTCGGGGATAGTGGACGAGATAGGCGTAACGGTTGTAGTCTTGACCGTGGTAGATGAAGCGGGGGGATTGCCGCCGTCAGCCGCGGGCGCGGGAGTGGCCGCAGGTGCGGGTTTTGGCGCGGGAGCGGGAGCAGCCGTGCCGCCGTTGACGGGTTTTGTCGGGTCTTCCGGGTCTGTCGGCGGGATTACAGTGCTCCGAACGTCTATAATTGGTTTGTTGGGGTCAATCATGGTCGTGTGATGATTTATTTAGAAAAGACCTGCCATGTTTGCTCCAGCAGATGCCACACCCTGCACAGCTTGGCTTACTGCATTGGCTTTGCCAATTTCAAGGTTCTGCAACTGTTGGTTGAGGTCGCTCTTGGTCTGCAGGTACTGCGACTCAATTTGGTCTTTGCGGCGTTCGCCGTTGACAGCAATCTGCGAAGTGGCATCTGCGATTGCCTGAGCGTTGGCGGCTTTGGTCGCGGCAACACTTTCCTCCGTGCCACCCATGACAGCAGCACTGCCAGCAGCAGCTTGATTGCGTCTCCGTATGGCTTCATTGGTCTGCGTTAAGATGCGTTGAGCGTCAGCCCGCTGCGTGGAGTCCTCGTTATATCGGCGGTCGTACCAATCTTGGTTCTCCTTCTTCTGTTCTTCAACCATTTTCTTGGCTCGTTTCATAGCCTTGGATGCGGAGATACCGCCGAAGATTGCTCCGCCGATACCTAATGCTCCGCCTATCGCGCTGCCGAATATGCCCATATCTAATCTTGAGAGTTAAAAAGTTATATTTATATGGCAAAGGTAAAGCCTTACCTTTGTGCCACATCTTTAAGTTTTGGATTACCATGGCACAAGGACGAAAAACAGGAGGCCGACAGAAAGGCACTCCCAACAAACCCAACCCATTGAAAGAGCAACTCCGGGCTAATTCTGTGGCATACTTTGAGCCGAAGCCGCAGGTTAACCCGGACGGCACTCCGCGCGTCATAGACGTGCGCGACAAAGACGGCACAATCGTTCGCTCCATCACGCTGGTAGATGCAGACGGCAACCCCGCCGTCATGTCAGACTTTGAGATTGACACCATGCAGATGGAGCCGAAAGACCGCGCCGCCATACATGAGAGGATGCTGCGCTACCATACGCCGCAGATGCAGTCGGTATCTGCCGAGGTATCGCTTTCAGGCGACATCACGGCCACCGTTGAGGAGCGGCTTGCCAAATTAGCCACCGAAAACGACAACTGAGGCTCGTCTATTTCGGTCTATATTTAGACCTCGAACCAAATATCGCAGCCATAATGTTAATAAATGCAAATACAGCGGCAAAACATCCCGATTATGGGTTTTCGCGGAGTTAATTGGGGTTTACGCGCCGAAAACTATCATTTCAGCGGAGAAAACCCGAGTTTCCGCGGATTTCCGCAGCAAAAACCAATTTCCGGCAATAACCCGCATTTCCGCGCCGGATTGAAAAAGACAAAATCATTTCAGCGGAGAAAACCCGAGTTTCCGCGCCGAAAACCGGGGTTTCTTCCGTCCGAAAGTACACAAAAGAAATAAAAGAATATATAAAGAAATATCTACTGACGTAGATATAAAGAAAAACCACAACCGCGCCGCCCTCATTTTTGCCATTTGTTAAAAAGTCTTTATTGATTTTTGAGGCATAGAAAAGCCGCCCCTGCTTCAAGCAAAGACGGCGATTGGGAGAGAAAAGAAAAAGTTGCGCGAAAAAGAAAAGAGGGGGTGCGGCTCAAAAGCCTTTGCCCTTCATCCGTTCGTAGGTCTGCGAAAGAGCCTTGTCAACGATTTCAATTCGGAACTGCACCATGCTGCGCGTTGGCACATCATCGGGGACGAAAGGCACAAGAGCCTTGATGACCTCATCCACGTTGTTGAAGCCAATATTTTCCACGCTGCCCAGCTTCTTGCCGAGAAAGAACACCGTGCCCCGGACAAGATGCTTTGCCGAGAAACGGAAAAAAGTATCCTCCTGCTGCGGCTGCTTGCCTTCCTCGTTGGAAAAGAATACCAGATTAACAACTTTCTCGTTGAGTTGCCATGCCGGGGAGTAGTCGAGTTTGAGGTAGCCGCGCGTAACCTTGTGGCCGCTCGCGTGGTTCATGGCAAAGGCAACATCGCTGATAGACGCTCCGCAATCGTTCTGCGCGATAGTACCCCATGTGTGCCTGAATGTATAGACGCAGTACAGCTGCTCCTTGGGCATCAGCGTCTTCACATCGTCCTTTGTCATGTCGGGATGCTCGGCAAGCCACATGCCCACGCAAATCTGCTTAATGCCGTTGTTGACGTTTGCTCCAAAAGAGTCGGAGTCTGTGTAACGGTCGTGGAAGTCAAACAGAAACGGGTCGCCAGCCTTGGCAGCATATTTGTCGAACAGAGGGAGCAGTATAGAGGGAACCCGCATCTCCATGTATGCGTTATCAGCACGGAATTTCTTCGTCTTTGCCCGGTGGTAATGGATTACGCCGCCATGGTAGTCAGTCTTCTTGAGGTTGAACAGGTCAACCGTGTTGATACCTGCGAGACACAGCACCATCATGGCAACATCACGACCGAGTTCCGGCAACGGCTTCGTCATCTTGCTTTCGGGCAATGGAGCGGCAAAGAACTTTCGGGCATCCTGCGGAGTGATGGCAAGTTTCTCGGCGCGGTCGGCTTCCGGTATCTTCACCTTCGGCCACGGATTAGTTCGGATGCGGATAATGCCGTTGTCATAGTCGTTGTATTCCAGCATCGCCGCCTTGAAAATCTGACGGATGCAAATCGGATACATCTCCTTTGCCCGCTTGGTGGTTGAGAGCGACTTTATCCACTCGTTGACGAACTGCGATGTCATGCGCGAGAACATCAGCTGGTTTGTACCTGCATAACGCTCCAGATGGTTGTAGGCCATTTCGTAGTTGCGGGCATTGCGCTTCTGACCTGCGGCAACCATTCGGTCATAGTGCAGCCGTGCGTAATCGCTGAACGACACATCGGCATCGCCCGACTTGAGGAAGCGCACGATGTCCTGCACCGTCCAATTTTCGATGTCATGCTTGTTGAGCCGTTCCATGAAGCTGACGATGCGCCTCATGCAATACTCCAGAACATAAGGGTCGGTTACTTTGCATCCGCTTATGTGGTAGTCATCCACCAACTTGTCAGTCGGGATGTAGGCGTTCTTGCGTTTGTGCGTCACGCGGATTTGAACTTGATAGAGGCCGTCCGCACGTTTGTACTTAACCTCGGGTGAAAATGTTGGCATGATTTCTATTTGCTGAGTTGTGTTCCCATAGATAGGAACGGTTGTTTATTTGGATTTTTACTAACTTACTATATCTCCGAGGCTTGTCTTTGGTGAACGCCTGGTGAACGCCTGGTGAACACCCCTCCGTCATTGAATGAACTATTGGTGAACAAATCCCGCATGGTCTGCACGAAAACCGTGTAAAACCGTGATGAAAAAAATTAAGCGGCAAGTCCCGAATTTCAAGGACTTGCCGCCTAACTATCTGACATTTACGTTATTTAGCATATCATTCTATTGCAGCCTGCGCCGCGGCTACGCGGGCGATGGGCACGCGGTAGGGGGAGCAGCTGACGTAGTTCATACCGAGCTTGGCGCAGAAGATTACGGACGAGGGTTCGCCGCCGTGTTCGCCGCAGATGCCGACCTTGAGTTCGGGCTTGACAGAGCGGCCCTTCTCAACGCCCATACGCACGAGCTGTCCTACACCAACCTGGTCGAGTACTTCGAAGGGATCGGTCTTGATGACGCCGTGTTCCTTATAGAACTTGAGGAACTTGGGAGCGTCGTCGCGGGAGAAGCCGAAGGTCATCTGGGTGAGGTCGTTGGTGCCGAAGGAGAAGAAGTCGGCTACGGAGGCGATTTCGTTGGCGGTGAGGGCAGCGCGGGGAACCTCAATCATCGTACCTACGAGATAGGGGATGGAGTCGCCCTTTTCGTCGAAGACCTTGGCGGCGGTGGTGTTGATGACGTTTGCCTGATGCTGGAGTTCCTTGAGGGAGCCAACGAGGGGCACCATGATTTCGGGGTGTACCTCGATTCCGCGGGACTTGCAGGCGAGGGCAGCCTCGATGATGGCGCGTGTCTGCATCTCGGTGATTTCGGGGTATGTGATGCCGAGGCGGCAGCCACGGTGACCGAGCATGGGGTTGAACTCTTCGAGGGAGTCAACCTTGGCCTTTACTTCGGCGAGGGTGATGCCCATCTTGTCGGCGAGTTCTTTCTGTGTAGCGGTCTGGTGAGGCACGAACTCGTGCAGAGGGGGATCGAGGAGACGGATTGTGACGCCGAAGCCGTCCATGGCCTCGAAGATGCCCTCGAAGTCGCCACGCTGCATGGGGAGGAGCTTGGCGAGAGCGGCGCGACGGCCTTCCTCGTCGTTGGCGAGAATCATTTCGCGGACAGCGTCGATGCGGTCGCCTTCGAAGAACATGTGCTCCGTGCGGCAGAGGCCGATACCCTGAGCGCCGAAGTAGCGGGCCTGTTTGGCATCGCGGGGGGAGTCGGCGTTGGTGCGGACGAGGGTCTTGGTGTACTTGTCGGCGAGGTTCATGATTGCGGCGAAGTCTCCGCCGAGTTCGGGATCGGTGGTGGGCACCTGACCGTCGTAGACGTCGCCGGTAGATCCGTTGAGGCTAATCCAATCACCTTCGGTGTAGGTCTTTCCGCCCATTTCAACGGTCTTCGTTTCGTAGTCGACCTTGATTTCGCCGGCACCGGAAACGCAGCACTTGCCCATTCCGCGGGCAACCACAGCGGCGTGGGAAGTCATGCCGCCACGCATGGTGAGGATGCCCTGAGCGACGGCCATGCCGCGGAGGTCTTCGGGAGAGGTCTCGATGCGGACGAGAACGACTTTGCGCTTTTTCTCGGCCCATGCTTCGGCGTCTTCAGCGGAGAAGACAATCTGTCCAGCGGCAGCGCCGGGCGATGCGGGAAGGCCTTTTGCCACGACTTTTGCACGCTTGAGGGCAGCCTTGTCGAATACGGGGTGGAGAAGTTCGTCGAGCTTCTGGGGCTCCATGCGCTTGAGGACGGTCTTTTCATCGATTACGCCGGCACGGAGGAGGTCCATAGCAATCTTGACCATAGCAGCGCCGGTGCGCTTGCCGTTACGGGTCTGGAGCATCCAGAGCTTGCCGTCCTGGATTGTGAACTCCATGTCCTGCATGTCCTTGTAGTAGTCTTCAAGGCGAGCGGCGATGGCGAAGAGCTCCTGAGCGCAGACAGGCATGGATTCCTCGAGCGAGGGATACTTGCTTGCGCGCTCTTCCTCGGAGATGCCCTGAAGGGCGGCCCAGCGGCGGGAGCCTTCGATGGTGATCTGCTGGGGAGTACGGATACCGGCCACGACATCCTCGCCCTGAGCGTTGATAAGGTATTCGCCGTTGAAGATGTTCTCGCCGGTGGCGG
>CABUIC010000002.1 GCA_902491515.1 uncultured Porphyromonadaceae bacterium | reverse complement strand
ACTTGAAATTTAGATGTTTAACAGCATAAATTTCAATTTTTTGTCATGTACTAAAGTATGGGATTTACATTATCTTTAATCAGATAATATGGGGGATCATCCGGCGTCGAAATTCTTTTCTGTTCCTTGAAATATGTTCTCAGGAAAGAAATACAGCTTGATATTTCAGAATTACTTAGACAGAACTTACCCAATTTAAACCCCACATGAATATCTTGTGATAAAGCATCGTTAATCACAAATCCCTTTTCTGCGGCCTGTTCTAATGAGCATACGCTGACCAGTCCTTGAGTATAATAGAGATTTAACGCATCTCTCTTATAGACGGAGTCAATTCCGACTATTTTATTTGAATATGCCAATTCGTGGGCTGAAATCATATCTGAAAGAGCCATCATTGCATATTCATCATGCGTATGACCTGATGCTATCTGTAGCCCGAACTCCTGTATTAGATATGAGCGCAGTCGATATGCTCTTAATTTGTGCTGGATGTGAATTGGCGTAAGCCCTGACTCATACTTTTCATCCTTTCGTGTTTCTTTATCAGTCCAGTATATACTTCGTGAAAGAAGTAAATATAGCGAATGAGTCAATGCCGAATATATCTTTTCAGAAAAAGCCTTGAGATTCGCTAATCCGGCATCTCCGAGAGCATCAACTAACGTGTACAGAATATTCACACTTCCAAAAATAGATTCTTTGTTGTGCCAGTAAATATTGGGAGAGGTGAATATATATCTGAACGCATTATTTGCAAATGACAATGCCACATTTACTTTATCCGCTCTGAACAGACGAGTGAAGATCTCTGCGCTAATATAAGGATTGTTGTACGAAATGTATTTGTTGGTAAAAACCGGACAAATGCTATTTTCAAGATTTACGACATAAAAGTCTCTTCGAGCATCACATTCAAACGTATCAATCAGCTTCGCATCATCAATCGTATGACTGTGATTTACATAATGGATTGCATCGGTATGGTCATCCATTATGCGGTAAAAACGTTCCTTAATGGTTTCAAGCACAAAATTTATTTCCGGACTGTTCCCCCCTGTAGCATTAAGCCGTAGCTGATAAAAAGCTGTAAGGTCATAAAGATTGCGGACATCCTGATTACGATATAGGAATTCCGAGAATCCGGGTATGGCAGGGATGAAATGATCGAGATAATCAATCTCGGCCACACTCATGTTTAATGCCCATTGGGGTTTAGGCCGCCATGTTAGCACACTATCCAGACGGAAATCTAAATTCTGCCTTAATGAATCACTTTTTGAATCATATTCCTTTTGGAGCAATTCAAATTTTTTAGACAGGACTGAAAGATTCAAACGCTCGCCCGCCGTTGTTCCAGATGCGGCATTTCGCATATAGATGAAATCTGAAATCAGGCGACAGAGATCCCAATCATCATTTTGAGTAAGGTATGATGATAGCCCTGAAATCTTATCAATAATCCTTTTCAGTTTATTGAATTGATCTTCTGTAAGACAATATGACCATTTGGGTTGACTCATATTAGACTATTTTCAAGGAAGTGGCTGATAGTTAAAGTGCATATATCGGGCAACCAAGAGTTGTTGGAATACCTGTTTGGTTATGGCATAGTCCATATGATCCAAAGGCTCAATAATCACGCCTGACATTTGAGATATTGCATCCACTTCAGAGTATCCACAAAGTCTAAAGGCAATAAAATAGAGCACGGACATATCATTGAGAAGCTCAAACGCATATGAGAATTCAAGTTCTTCAAGAGCCTGCTTGTTCGTTTCAGCACGAGAAGCGAGGCTCTCGTATCTTGAAGTGCAAAGGGTTCCAACCTGTTCGTTGGGGCGGGTTTCCATCCAGTGCATCAGATGGGGATGCACCTCCTTTGCGGCAGACTCTGAATAAGTCAGCATGACATAATTCATTGCTTCCTGAATGTTGTCTTGCTCTACAAGCTCATCATTCTTAAATGCATCATACACGATGCGAGTGCTGTAAGCACGATACATCATATTCAGCACGATCTTGTGAGGATACACGTTGGACGGATACTTGTTCCTCCATGTTTGAATATTTCTCATTGCCTCATTTAAGGCGGGTCGAAGATCTAACATATCTTGATTGTTATTTATGTTTGTATTTTAACGAATTACATATTCTTTATAGTATCCGCATACATGATTTATATGGGGCTTGCCACTCGATTAAAAGCCTGATGAAACTGAACCAATCTAACTTTCTGCGCTCCTTTTATAGCGGCATCATAGTCACATTCATCATCAACCATCTTGCTCACAACGACAAACAGCTCAAGACTCATCAAAAGTACAAAAAATACCAGATAGAATATGCCTGCAAGGGGACGTGTTGAAATAATTGTCCACATAGCTTCAAGTTCTTCAAGAAAACCTACACTGGCTTTGCATTCTGCACGGACAGCCTCTTCCATTCCCTGCTTTTTTTCTGTCCATACCTGTTCTTGCGTTTGCAGTCGCTCAATTGATTTGTTATTGGCTTCAACATTTGCAAGTTTGGGATTTGGGACTTGATTTTTTGTAACCGAAGGATTATTGACAGTTTTGAAAGTACCATCCGGCATCAATACTTTGTTCTGGCTATTAGTCACAGATGTCTGTATCACGAATGGATTGTTGTTAATTTCTTCTTGAAGTGCGCTGTTCACCCTTGTAAGAGAATCAAGTTCTGTATGCAACGCGAGAAGCTTATCGTCAATTATGCGGACACGCTGTTTGGTAAGATCGACGACCTGTATTTCTATGGTATTTGCCATCTGTTTATCAATGTCTTTGCCGAACATTGTCTGGTCAAAGATAGTAGAGCCAACAACAGCCATAACAAAAGCAATCATTGCCCTAAAAGCCAACATTGAAAATGTTTTCTTGGTAGTCAGTATAATCTGACGTTCAATCATGATGACTATTGTAACAAAGAAAAGGGAGACAATGACGCATCCCCACACAGGGAGTCCAATGTATCTTTGCGCAAAGCAAAACCCAGTAACACTCCAAATCAGAATGAGTATCATTAAGGCGGAAGTATATTTGCTCAGTTGGCATCTGCTCGCTTCTGAACACTGCTTGAGGGTGCTGTAACTCCAACCAGTGAGCAAGCAGCCAAAACGATTCCAAAGACTCATAGATAATATATTGTTATATAGTGAAACGTTGTTGATATAGTTTATGCGGTCACCCTATTTGCCGAGAAAAAAGGAGCAGACGGAATCTGAGTCTCAATCTGGGCTGGTACAGAGGGCGCAGACATCGCTATTGCGGATACCCCTCTAAGAAATCCGCACTCATACGACATCAGAGGCACTGACGCTTCGTTGGCATTATTGCGAAAATCCATTTCAAGTTTGTTCAGTTCCTCCTTGTGGGCGTTAATAACGGCCATCTGCTTTTCCAACTCTGCGACCGAAGTAAGCAGACCGGCAGCACTACAAGTGCCGATACGGGTTTCCAAATCTCTTTTCATACTGTCATATTTCAGATTCACCTCACGGAAAATCATAAGAACCTTATTACGGATGATTGACATGTTCATGTCGCGGAAGGTGAGATTACTGTTTAGCATCGCATCAGCATATCCTTTTTCTTCATAGTTCTTATGAAGATAACCATATATTAGGTCAATTGGCCAACCGGTGGCGTATGACACCTTGAGAGAGTTAGCCACCGGAGCTTTCGCTTCTTCGATGTTAGATGACTCAGTTTCCTGTGAAACCTCGTTTTCAGGTTCATCCTCCGTAGGAAGAATGAGGGAGAGATTTGGTATCTCCGACTTTTTCTTGAAAAAATTGAAAAGTGCCATATTTAGTCTGGTTTTTAGTTTTCAACACAGTTATTGTGTAAATCTGACGCAAAGGTAATACTATATTTTTTATCCACCAAATCTTTTTGTGTAAAATTTACGCATTGACTGTATTGTTAACATTTGTTAACATCAATCGCTGTTTTTGTAAATATTCCTCCTAAGTTTTCTATGCTCCTAATACACTTACACGATTATATTTTTTTAAATAGTCCAAGTTATTGGCACTTTTTATCTGATGTTCAATTATTTATAAGCCGAACTACGTCGTATATTATACACTTTGGGGAGATTTACCAACTCTAACCCATTACCCTTGTTTCATTGCTTCGCACTGGGGCGATTTCTTTTTCTACACCTCGTATGCCGGGCTTCACTGCTTGGATTGCCGCTTTTGCCGTGAGTGATTACACTGTGGAGTGGCGTATTTGGTTGCGCTTGGGAGAACCGCCGAAGATGTAACGTATAGGTCAGATTGTTGCCGGGACGTTGTTGGAGGAATTAACTGATACAACACACCTGAGCGCAGATGATATTTCACTGTCGCAAAGGTAGGGCTGACCGCTCAACGCAAAATAGACCCGCCGGGAATACTGCAAGATTTTTCAAAAAATTCAGGTCTTGCAGACACATAATTTTTACCGCCCTGTGGTCTTGAAAATTCCATTGTATTTTTTGCTTCGCTCGCTTTCTCAGCACTCCCTGATATTGCAACGTAAAAATCAAACGCGCCCCGGCGCACAGTAAAAAAAACTCCAAAAACTTCAAAATCATGACATACGTTAGCAACATCTTCAGCAGCTCTCTCAACTCCAACCGCAAACTCAAATACTTCTCGGTGGAAGTAATCACTTTCGATGGCGAAAGCTACTTGGTAGAAGTCGAAGCCCGTAACGCAGACGAGGCACAGGAAATCGCAGCCTCCCAGTTCGATAACGTCGATTACACAATGGTTCAGGGCTGCTTCGAAGGTTGGTAAATCATTCCTCCCTCAAAGGGTCGGCTGTCTGCCGGGGCAGCCTTTTCCCGTGCAGGCATTTTCGGCTGCCCTCGGCATAGTCAAGCGAGCTTGCTTCTGCTCTCATTGACACGAAAATTCTCTTTGCTCATTTGTCTATCGGCACTCCGGCACCGCCTCTATGCCGACCTTCGCGGTCATTCCCTCCATATCTTCCGTATTCCGGGCAGGTTCGTTCGCGCGACATCCGATTTGACCGCTCAACGCTCCAGTCGGTCAGTTCTTCCGAAGATGATCGCGGCATTTCTCGCCCTTGCTTCGGTATGGTTTGCTTCGCCTTGTCAACCTATGCGGAGAGTCATTTCATCTGCCGTATTCCCACAATTCCGCGCCACCGCACCAAAATTCAAGGTATCGCGCATCGCGGCCGATGTGTCGGCTGCTTCCCATTCGCTGTTTTGTGTCAGACGGAATACATCGTCATTCAAAGGGTCAGACTTCGGGGAGGCTGAGAGATACAATCTCTCCGCTTGCCACAAATGCACGGCATTCAGATGTTTTGGGGCGCAACCCTTCCGGGCGCAGGTAGTATGCAGCAGCACTCTCGGCTTCATCGACAGCCCATTATCGTAGCCACGACCTTGAACGTACCGCGAGGAACTTGCTGCCACGACGAGTGCGGAGTTGTAGCCGGGCTCTCCGGCAGGTGCAGTTTGGCTTTTTTCAGCAGAATAGTTGTCTATGCCTTTTCCGTTCAGGGGGAGTGAGTCGCGGCTTATTTTTCCTGTCGCAAAGTTAGGTCGCCAACTCGCCTTATCCTCCGGCTCACTAAAACCGCACCGCTATTTTTACGACAACTTTATAAAAAATGGTACAAGCCTCATTTTTGAACGCAGGGCTTAAAATTCTCTATAAAATTTTTGTTCGGACTCAAACAGCTTCCCACTTGATTGCAACGTAAAAATTAAGAGCCTCGGCTCACTTCATTAACCCCTAAACTTCAAAATCATGGCAAAGACAACTAAAAAATCCGCTAAAAAAAAAGTCGCTCAAACCGCAGTTCCCGCCGTCGAGACTACTACGGCTCCCGTAACTCCCAAGCTCATCGTGGCTCAGCGCAAGTTCGACCGCTGGTATGTCTATTTCAAGGGCGTGGCTCCCAAAGATAATGTAGGCTGCCCCTGCAAGACAGCCAAGAGTGCAATCCGCTACATGCACCTGCTCAAAGCCCGTCACGGAGCGACTATCTCCCAAAACATATATGAACGCCTCCAGTTCGAGGCAGCGAGAGAGGCTTAATGCCTCTCTCGGCTCTCTCCCCGAAGTCTAACCCTCAAAAACTGAACGACGATGAAAGAATATATCTGCTACACAAAACAAGGTCATTGGACTTTTTATGCCGACAACGACATCGACGCTTTGCGACTCGCTTTATTCTACTGTTGGCGCGACGGCGAGGACTTCGACAGGGTCGAACTCGGCAGATACTCACACACTTACACTCTCCGCATCTGTCAGATTGACAAAAACGACTCAATACAAACCATATAATTTCCGAAACAATGAATACAAACTACGAAATGCCTTACTCGTTCATCTTCACTGATGAAGAACTTTGCGACCTTTGGAGCTATTACCGTCGCATCTCTCAGATTATCCGCTGCGTCGAGAAACGCCACAGCATCGTTATCACTGACGCGGAAGTACACGCAGGGGCGCACTTCCGGGCTCGCGCACTTCTCGCCGAGGCTCAACGTCGAGAGTCGTTGCAGGGCAACGCCCTCATGCCGAGCGGCTGACCCTTCGGGGTTGACCGCTCGTGCTTGCTGTCCTTTTTCCGCTTGCGCGTGATGCGTAGGCAGTTATTCATTTGTCAGAACAGCCTCGGAGGACGACCCTTTCAGTGGGAGGAAATGGGTCAGGAGTAGCGGTACTTGAAAGCGGTTGCCATAACGCAGTCAAAGAACAGCACGGCTTCGCTGTCGAAGCGCGAAACGCTCATCATCTTGCAGCATTTATGTTGAGCTGGGAAACCGCGAAGCAGGACGAAGTCAAACTATCCCGTTTATCGCAGTTGCCCTTCGTGTGTCGGATCGTCAAACTCTTTGAGGCAGATAGCCCCGGCATCGTGCAGTCGCACTGTAAGCGGAATGAAGTAGTCAACGGATATAGCTCTCGTGGTATGTTGTTCGGGGGCTGCTTTCGGAGTCTGAGCCTGTATCAAGGAATGGGTCTGCCTCGGTGGAGTGCTTTGCAGGTTATCGGTATCTCCGCTATCGGGCGCAACGGTCAAGCCATAAACGACACGCCGACATTGCACTTGGCTGATTGTAAGCACCGACATACGGTTGCACCTGCATCTGCTCTTGCTGCTCCGGCTTCAATGGTCGGCAACCGCCCAATTCGTGATTTTCTGACTCTCGGTGTCGAGTTCCCGGTATTCTCATTTCCATTTCTCGGTGCCATTGGCTCATTTAGTTTTCCTGTCGCAAAGGTAGGACTGACCGCTCAACGCAAAACAAGCCCCGGATTTCCGCAACAATTTTATAAAAAATGGTACAAGCCTCATTTTTGACCGACTCCGTCTTAAAATTCTCTTGAAATTTTTGCTTACGCTCGCTTTCTCAGTTCTCCCAGTCATTGCAACGTAAAACTTAAAAATGAACCAAATGTCAAACCCTCAAAATCTTACGGAAATGAGACTACAATTCGGAGAACTCAACATCACTCCAAGAGTTGAAAATCGACTCGACGAACTGGGCTACTCGGTAGCCGACCTCGAAGAAGCCATCGCCAACCACAAGAGCCCCTGCGACGGCGAACCCTCTGTATATGTCGGTACTTACGCCAAGTACAACGACGGCTCGCTCTGCGGTCTATGGATCGACCTCAGCAGCTTCAACAGCTACGATGATTTCATCGACTTCTGCAAGGCTATCCACGCCGACGAGGAAGACCCGGAACTGATGGCTCAGGACTACGAGGGATTCCCCCGTCAGTGGTATAACGAGGGCTTTATGTCCGAGGACGACTTCGACAATATCCTTGAATACTCGGAAATGTGCGACAAGCACGGCTCCGAGGCAGTCGATGATTATATGGAGTTTGAAGACTCGCTCGACAACTTCGAGGAAGCCTACTGCGGCGAATGGGATAGCGAAGAAGATTTCGCCCGGCACATCGTTGATGAATGCTACAATCTTGAAAATATGATGGGCAATCTCGCTAATTACTTCGACTACGAAGCCTTCGGACGCGAGTTGTTCATGTATGACTACAATTTGGGCGCAAACGGTCATGTGTTCCGCCGCATCTGATCCTCATTCCTCTCTCCCCACTTACAGGGTCGCCCTCCGGGGCGGCTCTTTTGCTATGGATATAAAACAGCGAAGTCGCGCAGACTAAATGCACGACTTCTTTCCCCTTTTAGAGTGCTGGTATCGGGATTAAAACCGATAGCTGCAGCTCGCATTGTCGTTTGACCGCTCATTCCGTCAGTCGCTTGCAGCCCCAGTCATCGCCAACTCCGAGCATCGCTGTTCTCGGCTACACAAGTTCCGCTGAGAATAGCGACCGTTGCGGCTTTCGGGGAAAGAGATTGCGCCCTCCCTCTCCATTACGCCTACGGTTACAAACTCTCTTTGACGGCTGCGCTTCTCTCCGCTGTCAACCCGTAATCGGTTTTGCCGCTTTGCTCTGCAAAGAAACCTCCACTTGCTTTTCTTTCTCCGCTTCGCTACGAAAGCGCTTCGCGATAACCGAGCCGTCGGTGCCGGTCTGCTTCGCTCCCTTATCCATATCGCACTGACTCCATACACAAGCCACGTTCCTCCCACCCATAGAGGATGCAGCCGCCTTCATTCCTCGCTCCCGGCATTGACCCCAACCCCAAGCCCCGATGCACACTCGGCAAGCCTCGCCTCCTTCTCCGTCGGGAGTACGACCACTTCACTTACTCCGAGCAGCCTGCGGCTCACGGCACGGAGGGGTCGGCTCATAGTCTTAGTGCAAGCCCACGACAAAGAGCCTGTCGCTCCACAAGTTACACGACACCCCTCTGTGCTGTTTGCTCCGAGTGCGCTTCGCTCGTTCTTGCTTCGCAAGCGGCAAGCCGATGACGTCCTCCACGCCTACGCTTCCGGCGGTCTCGCTCGACCGCACATTGCCAACATCTGACCCCTCGCATTGATTGAGAAATCTGCATCGAGGGAAAAGCGGTGCTGTCGTAAGTGTCAATTTTCCACGAATGGGAATTTGACCCTCACGGCAGCGATTTTACCGCACATCGTCTGCATATTCCGCTAAAAATAAGAGCAAGAGCCGAAACGAGCCATAGGGCGGTGGGGGATGTCTGAAGCCACTACGGGGGCAAGCCCCCGTAACCCCAAACAGCCTCATTCTTCGGCAGTTAATCTTCGCAAGCCCCTACAAACGACACACTCGTTTATAGCGGGTTCCCTTGCGAATATCATTGTATAACAGAGCGTTATACAGTCTTGTTATTCCTCGTTATCTATTCTCGGAAATATGTTATTTCAAAATTGAAGCATTTTTCAATCCTTTCAATTTTTACGATACTGCTGGATATTCACTACACACAAAACCGACCGACAACATAATTATAATTATATGGCATAGGTCGGTTTTGAAATGTAGCAGTGAAAGATTATCGTATGTCGAGACCGGCACTTTTGCAGGCGTAGAAGAATGTGCCGAGGCCAATTCTCTTTGTGGAGCGGAGAAGATTGGTGAATTTGCGGTCACAATCCGCAGCATTGTATTCGCTGTTCTGCGAGCTGCACAGATGGAACCACTGCCGTCCGCTTTCTCCGAGGTTGGATAAAGCGGCACCAATCTTCATCCAGTCATAGTAGGCCGCTGTCAGGTCGATATGCCGATGCTCTATCTCACGACATAATCGCGCCACTTTTTCTTCATCATCGTTACCGATGAAGGCATAACTAAATTGCGGTCGCACCGGCTTCGGATCAGTGTATAGACCTGCAAATGGTTTTGCATTGAGATTGATGTATTGGTGCCAGTCGTAACTCTGACACCGCAGACGGCAGACATCGCCGCAAGCACGGTCGATGTTGATACCCATTCCATCGAACACTCTGACAAGCTGCTCGAACTGCGCTTTATGTCGGGCCGGATGTTTCAGAGGAATTATCAAAAAATATCCGTTGCCGCTGACAGAGTGAGCTGCATATACAACTTCCTCTATATGGCAAATCACGTCTTCAAGCAGTGTATCGAAATTGGATATGTGTAGATTATCCTTGCGGTCAATGTCAACACATATAAGCCCGCTATGTTTTACCAGATTATCGGCTGAACGGGTCGGAGAAAAGACACCGCCTATTGTTGCCTGTGGTAACGACAACTTAATCTGTTTGCGTCTGTGCGCGTCATTGCACGAGCGCAGTTCGTTTATTGCGTCATAGTCCACATTATTTAGGAAGTCATATAACGTGGAGCGATACCCTTGGGTATCACGAACACCGCGATAAACTGAGATTTCTATATCATTGAATTTCATTTTTATTTGGATTTTGGAGGTTAAGGTTAATTCCGTTGTTACTATCTATCCTTTAGCTAATTAGGTATTCACGGGCGTTAACCGGAAGGCAATTTTTGCCCGATTTCGGAAATTACGTGCAGGTTAACCTCCCGTTAATACTTTTTAGATTGAAGAACAGCGGATTACGGCATAATTAACCTTAACCTATTTTTTCTTCATAACTTTTGAAACATAGGCCGGAGAGACACCGGTCAGTTGTGCGAAAGCGTTCTGAGACACCTTCGGATAGCGTCTGAAGAACTCCGGAATAAATTCGGCGTTCGTTAGACCCGAAAGGGTCTTGACTTCGGGAGGTTCTACTAATTTGTGGTATACGAGCAACGCCATTCTCTCGAAGTATTCCATGCAGCGTATGGCATAGGCCATTGTGCTTTCATGCAGGGAGTAGTAATCGATTCGCTGACCTTTTTCTTCCGCTACTTCGAGAGCATGGACTATTCCGGCATATCGCAGCAACTGTATCTGAAGCTTGCTGTATATGGCAGCTTCATAGTCGTTGCCTGCGCAATCCTTCTTGTCCTGAAGCGTATTGTAATACTCTTCATAGAGCCTGTCGGCGCCCTCGGACAGAGTGATTTCTCCGTCAGTGGTGCGGAACAGAGTTTCGTGCCCGCCCATTCCGTCGTGATAGATTCCTTCGTAGAGCAGTCGTATGGTCTGATTCCATCGCGCAGCAATGTCTCCTGGAAGCTTTTCGTGACTTCGTTTGGGGTATTCGATATTCTCGACCACACAGAAAAGAAAGCGTTGGTTCAGGCCGTTGGTCATGAACAGTTCGCTGCCGAATGTCGGACGGAGCATCCCGGTCTGCAAGTCTCCGAGGATATTGCAGAAGGGATCCTTGATGAGCATAGTGAAGCCGTTCTTACGGTCCACTTTAATGTCCTCACAGTCAAAAAGGCGAAGCATCTTCGAGATTGCTGCGGTACCTCCGTTCTGATACTGGTTCCGGGAGTCGAACATCCCCTTGAGTTCGGGATAAATACCGATGGCGCCACGTTTGCCTTCGTAGTTGCCGGCCCCGGCGTTTGTTTCGGTATCCGTTTCATTGTTGATGAACAGAATCTCACTTCGGCGTTCATCGGTACAGTCATCAAGCACGATTGAAGGGCAGCGCGGTTCATTGTCGTTTCGTTCCTTGCTTGGAATCTCCTTCCACTTGTCGTGAGCCTCTTTGTATTCGGCGTACAATTCCTCGTCAATCTTCCGAAGCGGCTTAGTCACCAACTTCATTGGGTACGACTTGTTGCTGCCGCTCCGGGCCACGAGGACGAACCACAGCACGAGCGAGTTCTTGTACTTGCCCTCGTTGATCTTGATTTTCTTTCCGACAGCAGTTGATGCCGTAGAAAGCACGGCGGCGGTTACGAACTCTCGCGGACAGTGGTAGATGTCGCACACGGCATTGATATATCGCTGAATCGAGACGGGAAGTCCATCAATAGGTAGCTCAATGCCACTGTTCAGTGACACCGGCTCGGCCTTTTTAATGATAATCTGATTTTCAGCCATAACCTATGCCCCCTTTCTTTTTTCGGTTATGGCCTCCACGTCGGAGCGACGGTAGCGACGCTGGCCGCCCACGTCTACTTTCTTGAGGACGCCGTTCTTGTCCCAGCGGTGAAGCGTTATCTTCGACACCTTCAGTATCTTCGCCACTTCATCGATGGTAAGCAGTTCTACGACCTTTCTTTTTGCATTCGCATTATCAAGAGCCTCGATAACACCTCCCAAAATTGCTCCAGCAAACTCTGAGAGATCGCCGGCATTGATTTGGAGAATTGTACCGGGCGCAGTCCTAACAATCTCCAGTAAAAGCGAATTACGTTCTCCCATGGCTTAGCGACGTGAAATGCGGTGAGACTTCAGGTAGTTGTCGAGGTCGCTGCGGAGAACATAAATTTTGCGACCGGTCTGTGAGAAAGGTATAATTCCTCGGTCACGATAGTTCTGCCAGGTTTTGGGAGAGACACCGAGGATTTTGCGGGCTTCCTCCGACGATAGCCATTCGTCGTCAGTCTTGTTTGATGAAGCCTGTTGCTGATTGGCAGCACGACGAACCACATCCATGATTTCGTCGAGAGTTTCCTGCGGCAGAACGACCATCGTCATGCCGCTTTGAGGCTGTTTATTCTGAGATAACATTATAATATAGTCGTAGACAGAATTACGAAAGTCCAACATCGGACTTTACGCCCTGTGTTACGACAGCAAAGTTATCTCGCGATAAATCAACGCATTGGATATTATGTTTGGGTAGTTTTATTGGGGAATGCCTTTGGAAAATCCCATTGGGAAATTCTACTTTAAATTTTCCTCGAAAAATATCCTTATTATTTCAAGGATTTTACAGGTCTTCCGGATGGAGATAGAACTTTAAAGTCTCACCATTGGCATCCCTTTTACGCATTTGTTTGATCCTGAATTTGATGCTATCTACAATTTCTTTTCTTGTTACTGAAGACTCAGTATCTTCATACTCTAATTCGGATATATGTTTGAAGAATTTAGCAAGCCGATACAGGAATAAATATCGCTTAGTCTGGGTAATATCATTGGGCCAGTTGATTGCATTGTCCGCAAGATAATAGAACAAGCTAAGATCAAACTCATCTTCATAGTTCTCTATCCCGATATTAACAGCGTCAAGAATTTCATCGACTACTTCTGTTTTACTGGAAGTTATCAAATCGTAGCTGTGGTATTTCTTATCAATTTGTAGGTCCGGCGAAAGCATTGGATCTGTATCATAGAGCATTTTTAGAGTCAATGCAATCGAATTAGCTAATAACTCCGAAGATTCCTGACTGATGCTAATCTTCTGATGTTTGAGTTGAGATGATTGAATTTGAAAACTGCCGCCATTACTCAGCAGTTTATACAATGCCCCTAATTCTCGCATTGCCCTCATCTGTTTGACATTTTCCTCGAATGAAGGATCAAATGTGTCACCACGAAACCATTCCACAATATCTCGATATGAGAGGAACGAGTCGAATTCGGGCATAGAAATAAAGTAACCACCATATTTCTTGAGCATCTTCCTTCTTGCGGCTGTTTTATCATCTTCAAATTCATCGATGAACAAGGCCATAAGATTGCGAACATTTTCTCGCTCATCCCTTAGTGAGTATCCGCGAGACTTCATAATCTCTGCCGCTATTTCGGGCATGTATAACTCTGCAACGGTGCTATTACGGTCGTTATACAAATGAAATACAAACTGGAAATCATGGTGCTTCTGAAAGTCAGCCTCAGATAATAACTTCCTGACTTCCGAAAACTTTCGTTTCGGCACGAAGGCTTCTAACTCTTTTTTAGCAACTTCTGAAAGGCCATCATATACATATCCGGATTGCTCTAATAACGCAAGATCAATATCGACAGCAGCCGCCATACGATAAAACGCATCGCGGTTCAACACCCGAAGCTGATTGACAATTTCTTGTGTTGTCAGTTTGTCCCACTTCCCAGCTTTCCAGTTCGCCGGAATTACCAAGCCATATCCTTTCTTCTTTTCCATATTATATTATGTCTTTCAGATTTTCGGATGTTTAATCAATTAATCGGCTCCAAGCATTTGTACTTTCTTCGCACCAAACCTTGAGCCCTTAAAGTATAACAACGTACACGCCTAATATTTCAAATAATAAATTTGCTCGTTATAATAGAATCTATTCTACTATTTGTAACTATAATGATGCAGCCAATTCCGTCTTATGCTTAATTAATTATTAGTCAGTATATTATTCAGTGCTTGCAGCAGTATGTCTTGCTCTTTCCTGCGTAGCGATAAATCCAGCAAGCATTGTTTTGACTTGACGAAAGCGGGCATTATTCATCTCCATTATGGGACGAAAAGCCTCTATCAATTCTTTTGATATTATCGGATCTTCCATAAGGATTATTCTATTTATTCAATGACTTCCCATGTGCCGGATCTGTCACTGCCTACTCGTTTCAACTTTCCAGACGCTTTTAACTCGTCAATCTCTCGAAATATTGTACGACTCGTAACACTAAGTTTTGCTGCGAGCTGCTTAACACTGATTCTTTTATCTATTCGTAGTATTTCAAGAATTTTTTCGCCTCGAGTTTTTTCAATGGCGTTGGTGCCATTTTCTATGACATCGGTTGGAGTTTCTATGACATTTACTATGACATGAGGCGTTTTTTCTATGACGTTGGTGCTACTTTCTATGACATCGGCATTCTTAACAACCACCTTGAAGGTCGTGTAATCGCCAAGCAAGAATTCAGCAGGATTACTTTTGTTTTCCTCCAGAAGCGTCGAAACAGTATTGACGCCACTACCAATACGGTTGACATATCCGAGATTGAGCATTGTCTCCGCTATATTAGGATTGCGATAGTCGGTCTCATTCGGAAAGTTCTCCAGATTTACTTTGCCATACAAGTTGCCGGGATTGTCAATCTCAATGCGGTCGCTGTATTCGTAAAACTTTATCGGAGAATTAATTCCGTTATAAGCTCTGTGCATCACAGCATTCATGGCAAGCTCTCGTTTTGCTTCCCACGGATAGTTGATGCGAGGTTCTTCGCGAAGTACACTGACAAACTCAGGGCGCTTGCTCTCGATGGAATACTTGATGAAATATTCCAACTCTTTAAGCATCGTTATGAGATTGCCCTTGAAACGGTTTTCCTTCAACACCTTTGTGGCGCGGCTTGTCCCTGCAAACTTCACATATTGGATATATGCGCCCGGAATAAAATATTGCGGGTTATTACCCAGCAATAGGATGCCGGCATAGGTGGGGCAATTAAAACGAGTATCGAAAAGACGTAACGATGCCATCTGTTGAATAGGGGTGCGCTTATCCTTAGCTAATGTCGCGGGTGAAACAGCTTTGGGAAGATAGGCTTTCCTGAACAGTTCCACGTCAATATCATCAATGGTAGCTTCACGGCATGGACGGCCATCGAAGGAAGAGCTGTGTATCTGTCCTTTCTCGGTCAAAATTCGTTCTTCCTCCGTATTCGCCTCGGCTTTTCTCGCGCCGACTCTAATCCAAATCACGCCCTTGAATCTTACCGGAGTATCTTCACTTGGCTGAACTTCAATAACCGCGACTTCTCCTTCAGGGAAAGTTTCTTTATAAACCATCATAGCGGGTGGTGGAAGAATTGTTCCGGAATTGCGAAGCCCAGCATAAGAACGAAGCTGTTCATCGGTGAACGTCTGCCCATCGAGTTTGCCGTTATCATCGGCGCCAATCATGAAATAGCCTGGTCTCTTTGTGTTACGGATATCGTTGGCAAACGCGCAGATTGCCTCCGACATCTTCTTGGTGTTGTCAGTGGATAATGTGCGCTCTACGCGCTCATTCTCAATATCGCTCAAAAGCGATCGTATTTCATCTTTAGTCAGAGGCATATCGCTGTTATTTAGAGTACAAATTTACTGATTATTTGTTGATTGCGGAAATTACGGCCATGATTTGTTCCGGGGGCATACCTTTGAGCAATTCGACGGCCTGTTGTACTCGTTCTTCATCGGTCAAGCCATCGGCACCGACCTTCTTCTTTTTGAATAACGAGCGAAGGGTGTTGTCGGTCTTTGTTGTATCAAAGCTGCCCATATAGCGTTCTGTGGTTGCGAGATTGCTATGACCGAGAATGTTCTTGATGGCCGAGCTTTCGGCTCCGGATTCCTGCGCAATGTGCGCAAAAGCGTGGCGACTGATGTGCATCGTGAGATTGGTAGTAATCGCGGCCTTATCGGCAATCTTCTTGAGATACTTGTTTATGAGTGCATTTTTGGCAGAAATATGCTGATAGAGTTGATGGCGCAATTCGGGTTTCATTCTATCCTTATCCGCCTGTGTGATGAATTTCGCATACGGCGCCTCGTTGTCAAGCAGAGGGAAGATATAATCATCCGGCTTGACATCCTCGCGGTGATAATGGCCGAGTATTTCAAGGGCTTGCTCTACGAGGACAAGGTCGCGGTCTTTATGGTTCTTCCCCATCTGATAGTGCAGACGCCCATTCTCTGTTACGTTTCTCCACCGAAGCTGAATAAGGTCGGCTGCACGAATGCCAGCGCAATAGTAGCTGAACAGAAAATAATTCTTGCAATGCCATATCAGTGAACCTTCCTCCAGTTCAAGTGCGATAATACGCTCCATTTCGGTATCGCTCAGTTTCTCCTTCGTTGTCTTTACGCCTTTGTACTTGAACACAAGGAATGGGTCCTTCGAGGCCTCCATTATGCCCACTTCTATTGCGCGATGTACGAGTGTGCGAAGTATGTTGAACTGTACTTCGATTGTATTCGGGTGAAGCAATTTGCCCGGCTCGCGTTCATTCTCCCACTTGTGAAGAAAATTATCGAAGCGCGTCAGAAGATCCACAGTCAAATCTTCAACCGTAATATCCGGCATCCGACGTTTCTTTCGAAAAGCATCAAGCTTATTGATTAGTCCGCAATACTTCCGCCAATTTCGCCACCCGCCATTGTCGTAAATCATCTGCGCTCGTTCCCTCGCAAAAGCCAAAAACGACGGCGACACATACTCTACATCCATGGCTTTTATAACGTGCGCCGAGGATATTTCTCCCTCGTTGCTTAAATCCTGATATGTCTCATTCGCCTGAACAAGCATTTGCCTCAACTGCTCATTCAAAACTTTTGCATCGGGTACATTGGCTCGAATCCAATTATTACCCTTGCATTGTGGGTTGAAATCATCAATGCGCTTCAACTGGATTCCGGTTTTCTTCTTTGTGCGTTTACCGGCAGCTGTAACCATTAGGTACAGATTATAAGTCTTGTTACGTGTTGGCTTGTGGTCAAGCTCAAATCTGAATGTAGCCATGTCGAGAGCATTTTTGGTTTAACTAATGCAAAGGTACGAAGAATAAATTTTACGTGCAATTTTACGTGCAAAAATCTTACTTTTTCTTACTTTTAAATACCCTCAATGAAATTAAGAATAAATATAATATACTGATTTACAATACAATTAAAATGTAGATTAATTTCTCCGAAAGCAGTATCGGTAGTTCTGTTCTGGGCACCGATTTTAACCGTAAGTGATTGATTTTCAATTCTTACGGTTTTTTAATGCAAATTTTTGTCAACCATTTGTCAACCGAGCTCAAAATTAGCCTCGATTTTACACTGCTAAATCGAGGTGAATTGGGTCGCATGAACCGATTTTGAACTATTTAACATTTTTTAATAAAGCGGAGTTGACAACCCTTTGCCAACCGTCGGTATCTATGAAAGCAAACGAGACAATCGGTGTCCCGGATGGCTCGAATTTTATGTATATAAGTATTCTATTTTTTTGACGCATTTGGCTTCTTTTTCTTCGTAGGCTTGAATAGCTTATAGTCGATACAATAGAGTTTGAGTTTTCTGTCGAGCGTAGGTGCGGTTATTCCCATCGCCTCCATGACACGAACTTTCTTGCCATTGAATTTTGTGAGTAGATGCAATAACTGCCCTCTTTCATCCTCCGGCAAATTTTCTCCATTGTTTGTTCTTGTGATTTTGAGATCTGTTCCACGGATTTTTCCATCCTCGCAACAGATGACGGCGTTTTCGATGCAACTCTTAAGTTCCCGGTAATTGCCGGGCCAGTCATGCGAAGTTATTTTGATGATAGCACACTGCTCCATTGACGGAATATTCGCTATGCCTTTCGACACACAATAATCCTCAATCATCTGATTAGTATTTGGAATGATGTCAGCCTGACAGTTTCTAAGTGGTGGCAGACGAACCACGTTATGACTCAATAATTCATAGAGCCGACGATCAAACCGGTCATTATTTATTTCGGACAGGGATACCTGGAATGCTTGTGACTGATGGAATCTGAATAAAGCTTTGAAGTCAACATAAGCCTTGTCCATCACATAGAAGGCGAATGGTTCCGGCGACAGCATGTCAAGTTCGTTGCTGTCATGCCATTTTCCATCGGTGATATGGATATTGGCCGGTTGCTTCCACGCAAATCAAGCAATGTGTGCATCTTTACAGCGTCTTTGCTGTATTTGCCCAATGCCCATGCCGCAAGCTTTATGCTGGTTGATATGGTTGTGGAGTCCAAAGCATATATTACGTTGTCTATGGTTATATCGGACAGTTTAGCCTTTGAATACATGGGCCTTACCAATCCTATGAGATAAATGCCCAGCCCCTCAAAAATTCGATAGTTACGACTTTCGTTAGCCCGCGACAATGATGTGTGGTTGACTGTTTTTCGAAAACCGAGATGATATAGCATTTTTGAATGGGCTTCCAGACATAAACAGATGTCTCGTAGCGAATCACACCCTGTCAGCTGTCCAAAGAGCAGATGAAGGAGGTGATTGTAACTGTTGAGGTTCTTTACATGCCAGTCTCCTTTATACTGCCTTACAAGCTTATAAAACTGGTAGCGCGGTATAAATTCGATTGCCTGGGAGAAAATATACTTACCCTGATTCATAATCTTGATGTTTGGGGACAACAAGACTAATAAATCAATTTCAAATCAAAAAATCAATGTTCTATTGTATTTGACTAAATACTAATATTTTAATAACGGTAGTTGGATTTTTATCGCACCACTACTAAAATCAATCATCCTTCACTTGATTAAGAATCGTTTACGATATTGTCTAATGCCTCTATCAGTATGTCATATTCCTTCTTGTAGCGTACAATACGGGCATAATCTTTCTCGGTCGGCTCGGGTATGCGCGTAATATCCATATTGTTTCTTAAATCGTTCAGTTTGACTTTCAGGGCGAGAAAATTTCCTGATATACGGTTGATATACTCCTCTCTTGAAGGTGTTGTATGGTGATTGAGAAGCGTCAATGCCGTTTTGATTTCTTCGCGCTCCTCATTTGTTATTACGTGTGTTGGTTCGCAGGGATATTTGTCGATGTTTTCCATCCAATCCTCCCACCAATCTTCCTCATACCAATGCTCTTTAGGTTTTTCCGATATTCTCGGTATTTCCGCGTCAAGCAAGTGCATGACATCCTCAACGGTCACATCGCAGTCCTCCGACGCGTCATGCAGAAACCCCACCACTTTTTCTTTCCAATCGAATCCTGTATCGGCAACTTTCAGAAGGTGAGATTCAAAATAATCGTGGCCGCCTTTGTCTACCTGGCCTTTGTGCAACTTTTGAGCCACCAAGCCGGCGGCATATACGATTTTTGTCATATATCCCATATCATTTTCCAGTCGGTCCACTCGCGTTTTAGCTTCATTAGCGTCGAAAGTCGCAATATA
The DNA here is from genome assembly GCA_902491515.1 of uncultured Porphyromonadaceae bacterium. GTDB lineage: Bacteria > Bacteroidota > Bacteroidia > Bacteroidales > Muribaculaceae > CAG-873. The sequence continues at coordinate 144,909 of CABUIC010000002.1, read as the reverse complement.
ATCATAATATTGACGCATGAGCATCTCCGTCTCTGACATCGGATCCTAATTAGCGCACCAATCTGAGTCTTTTAGAGTTGTCGTTGGATAATGTGTGTTTGGCGCAAAGGGGTATCGGCCTTGCAGTTTGCATTGAAGGCCGATAGCCGGATTATATCGACAATTATAGAGTAACGTGGGGGGGGGCAGCTTGGGGCTTACTTGTGCCGGAGGGTTGAGTTAAGGATGTAGAATCCACTGGAGGGAGGTGTGTTGAGGCGACGTCCGTTGAGGTCGTGGATTATATCAGGAGCTTGTGCAGGCATGGAGGGCGATACGTAGAGTCCGGTGGCAACATTGTTGTTGTCGATTGTCGAGAGATCGATAGTCGCTTCCTGGGGCTTGTCGATGGTTGGTATTTCGGTCAGTACGAGTGAGTATCCGGTGGCGTGGGATTCCGCTTTCCGGAGCATTGCGCTCTCGGCGGTTGCAATCTGAAGGGACTCGGGGACGAGGGTGGGGAGGATGAGTTTCGGGCGTATGGTCAGGCTGATGGGCCGGGGATTGGAGGTTCTGCCTGTGCAGTGGAAATGGTGGATGAAGGCCACGGCACGGGAGGCTTCGGCGAGGCTGTATTGCCAGAGACCGTCGCCGGGGTTCAGCGTAGCATTGCCCGTGATTGTAAGAGAGCCGTCGTTTGTCACGTAGGTCTCGTCGGGGTTGGTGAGCCTCGGCTTGTTTGTATGCCCTGCGGCCATATGGCTGTCAGCGCTGTGGTTCGCGGCGTCAGGATTGTCTATGCTGAGGTCGAGGCAAATCGGGAGCTTGCCCGGATTGTGGATGTTGAAGCACTGCTCGAGGACGAGGTCGTAGACGGTGCCGACGTTGGAGGGGTAGCCGACAGGGGAGCGGTTGAAGAGGTAGGTGCAGGAGCCGTTGAAGTCGTAGGAGGGGAGGTTGGAACTTTCAGGGAGTTGTTCGGGACGGAATTCTGACTGGGATGTTACTTCCGAAACGCCGTCGGAGAGAACCCATACGGCGCAGAGCTCGTCGCGGTCCGAGGACGAGAGTCCGCTTACGGAAAGTTTGCCGTCTACGGTTTCGGTGACGGCGTTGCCCTGGGCATCGAGGAGACGGAACTTACCGGACCAGCCGTCGGGTAAGGCGGTTGGGGTACTCAGACTGCATTCGACCCCGGCTATCACTGCGCGTGGATATCGGGGTTTTACGTTCCCGATGCCGGGCTCGGCCCCGGCGGGTAGCTGAAGCTCTTCGGGAACGTCCACAACGGAGTATCGGATGTCGGAGAAGGAGAAGGCGGGAGCGGGGATTTCAGTCCGCAGGACGGAACTGTCGAAGTTGTCGGTGTCGTGCGGCAACATATTGAGCGCCATCCATTCCTCACTGTTTACGGCATCGTCCGGAATAGGATCGAGCCAGATGCTGTAGTCAAGGCCCGGGCGCGCGGAGGGGAGTTCGAGCGTAGCGGTCTCCCCGCTTTTAAGTCGGTCGAGAAATTCGGAGTTGTCTATTATAATGGATGGATAGAAGCAGTCCGAAGCGGGCTGCATGCCGAGAATCCGGGCAATTTCGCTTATGGCTCGAGGGTCGGCCGAGCGGAGAGCTACAGCCTTGACAGCCTGATTCGCGGTCCTGCCGTCGGAGAGGCGGAATTTCGAGGAGTCCTTCCAGCGTGCGGAGAGGCGCAGGCTGAAGGTCGGGACGTCGTTTTCGGAAATCTGGACCAATTCAGTGTCAATGGGGCGCTCCGAAATTCCGTCGAAGCGCATTGTTCCGGACGTCATCCCTTCGTCAAACCGGATAGCTATTCGCCCGAAGAAAGGATAGTCGCCCGAAGGGGTACAGTTGCGGTCATTCGGAAAAGAGAGCGTCGGGTCCTGGTTTCCGGGCGTTGTGAAACTCATCCGCAGGCCGAGTGGGGGTTGGGTGAATTTTTTATAGCCTTCTTTCTGGTTGGTTGTAGTGTTTTCGATGCCCGTTGAGTTGGGGACAACCCGAAGTCCGCCGGCAACTATTTCGGCTTGCGTTCCACGACTGAGAGAAAACAGAATCTTCGCATTGCGCCCGTCCCTCTTCTTCTCCGCGAACTGCCAGTCAACTACATACTCCCCGTCCCGGTAGGGGACGGCTATGGGATTTTCGAGGTTGAATATGGTGCCGATTGTGTAATAAGCGTAGAGAGGCGCGGGGGCCGGGGCGCTCTGCTGAGTGATGGTCTCGCCGTCTGTGACCACAGCGAGGACCGCATCCGACTCATTGGCTTTCCGGCGCATCCACAGGCATGCTTCGTCGCCTGCACGGGGATTGAAAAGCACACACGGGTATATCATGCCGCGGCCGTCCTGAGCAGGGTGCCCGTCCGGGTCGAGCACGAAAAAGTCGGCCTCCGCCGTCAGGTCGTTGGACGAATGGTCCCTGCCGGCATAAGTAAGCGTTCCGGCGGATGCCGGAAAAGTGCTGACGAGCACATCGTCCACGCCTCCATCGAGCCAGCCGTAACGGTCGACGAAATTAAAGAAAACGGCGACGTCTTCGGTAACCGTTTTATCATCCTGATAGCAGCAGACTCCCTTGCTCCAGTCCTTGGTGTTGGTGTTGGTGTTGGTGTACCTCGAGTCGGCAATAAGAGCGTCTCCGCTGTAGAAATGCATGGAGTAGATATACTCAGACAAATCCAGCTCGCAGTGCCAGTAGCGGCTTCCGTACTTTTTCATATTGACATAACGGAAGTCGGGTTCATAACTTTCACCCTTGATAAGGCGGTATGCCATTGTGACGCTTTCATAATCCTCCGAGGCCTCGAACGTGACCCGGCAGACCTTCCCCTCGCATAAGAAACCGGTCAATAATGAAAAAACAAGAAAAGAAAAAATGCGAACTGGTTTATAAAAAAATGCCATAAGAGATAAAATAATAAATAATTGCAACGTACAATCGTTCACAAAGTTATTCCTCCTCTAAATTCCCGCCAAATAAATTAGGTTAAAAAATGCAAAACAACTCGAATTTCCTTGTTTACAGTAGTCCGGTTAAAAATTAGGGACGATGAACCTATCCAATATATTTATACGAACAACGAGCCGTTCGATTGTTTGAACGGCTCGTTGCTCGCGGAAAATGGATAATGGCTTTATTCGAAGCGGTTTTAATGTATCCTTTCGGGGTGCCATTTATCCATTGGTGCATGGTATTTTTGCGGCTCTCCGATGGGAATGAGGTTGAGTATTTGTCCGGAATTGTTCAGGAACAGAATTGTTGATATCCATTAGTGTGTCGGGGGGCTGTAGGACGTTTGCTTTTACTGTTCTATCGCCTGACGGATAGTTGAAGCGATATAACGGATGTTGTCGTCTGTTACGTAGGGGCCGGCGGGGAGGCATATCCCGGTCCGGAAAAGTGATTCGCTGACTCCGTTGACGTATGCCGGGCTGTCTTTGTAGACCGGCTGCCGGTGCATCGGCTTCCATAAGGGGCGGCTTTCGATACCGGCGGCATCGAGGGCCATACGTAGCGCTTCGACATTGTCGTTTGGCTGGCAGTCGGTAGTGGTGGTGTCTGCCGCGTGGGTAACGCCCGCGGCCCCGCCGACGGCGCCTGAGACAGTCTTTTTATATGCGTTTTCCTGGCCTTTGATGCGTGTGGAGGGGTCGAGTGTGGCGGTGCAGAGCCAGAAATTGGAGTCGAAGTCGGAGGAGGGGGCTTCGTGGAGTGTGATTCCGGGTATGTCGGCGAGGAGCTCTCGGTAGAGGCTCTGTACCCGGCGGTGATGCGCGAGGTAATCGGGGAGCACGAGCATCTGGGCACGGCCTATGCAGGCGCTGATATTCGACATCCGGTAGTTGTAGCCCACTGTCTCGTGCTGATAATATGGGAATCCTTCGCGGGCCTGAGTGGCGAGCCACATGATGTGTCGGCGCTCGGCGGGGTCTTCGCATACGAGTGCGCCTCCGCCGGAAGTGGTAATCATTTTGTTGCCGTTGAAGCTGAGAACGCCGAAGCGGCCGAAGGTGCCGAGCACGCGGCCTCTGAATCTGGAGCCGAAGCCCTCGGCGGCGTCCTCTATGACCGGAATGTCATATTTTGCCGCTACTTCGAGTATTCGGTCGATGCGGTATGGCATACCGTAAAGTGCCACGGGGATGATGGCTTTGGGCTTGCGGCCAGTACGGGCTATTCGGTCGGCTATGGCCTCGTCGAGGAGCTCGGGGTCCATGTTCCATGTGTCTGGCTCAGAGTCGACGAACACGGGAGTCGCGCCGAGATAGCGGACAGGGTGGCTCGAGGCGCAGAAAGTGAAGCTCTGGACGATGACTTCGTCGCCGGGTCCGACTCCGCAGGCGATGAGGGCGAGATGGACGGCGGCTGTACCGGCGGACAGAGCCGCCACGGATTTGTTTTCGCCGACAAAATCCTCGAGCGCATGCTCGAAGGCGTCGCAGTCGGGACCGAGGGGCACCGCCCAGTCTTCGGCGAGCGCGTCCTTGATGAAGTCGATTTCCTTGCCGCTCATGCGCGGCTTGCAGAGCAATATTCTTTCCATTTGAGAGTTCTTATTTTTCAAGAATGTCTTCGGGCGTGAGGGGGGTGTACGGGCCGTCCTTCACCTCGAAGATAGCTGTCGGTTCGAGAACTTCGACCCCGTGCCACTGACCTTTGGGAATCTGGAGACCATACTCGCCTTCCGAGGGGTCGAGGCGGAAGCGCTCGGACTCCTCGCCCTTGTCGTTGTAAAAGACTACAAACATCGTGCCACGGATGACGATATATGTCTCGGCCGTATGGCGGTGACGGTGTATGGGCAGTGGCGTGCCCGGCAAAAGGACGTTTATCAGCCTCTGGGCCTTGGCGTCGAGGGAGTCGTGAAGATTGAAGTTCATGCGGAGGCGCGGGCTCGCAGACGCTTCCGCAGTGACTTTGTCGAGGAGTGCTGTGTCTATTTTCATGCCTTTGCGGATAGATATTCTTCGTGAAGGTGATAGTACTTTTTCATGAAAACAAGATATGCCGTTGCAAGGACAGCCACAACCGCGCCGAGGTATACGTAATGGTTGACCGGAAGGAAAATGAGTCCGGCCGACACGAGAAGCTGGAGACCCATATAAATGGCCGACACGAGGGGATGAGGAATGTGGAGCTCGTTGGCCATCAGCTGGTAGGCGTGTTTGCGGTGGGCCTGACCGAGATTTTCACGGAGGTAGATGCGGTGGCAAATCGTAAGTATCGCGTCCGCGCCGTAGACGGCGAGGAAGAGAATGTAGGAGATGTCGCCGGTCGTAAGGATGAGGAGTCCGAGGGGAAACAGGAGAATGAAGGCCATGGATATGGAGCCGACATCGCCGGCGAAGCATCTGGCCTTGACTCTGAAATTGAAGAAACAGAAGACAAGGATGCTCAGGAGCGTGACATATAGGTAAGGCATGGAGATGAAGCCGAGCCGCCCGTTCATGTAGACCAGTGGAAGGACTACAGCGAGGGAATACGCTCCCGTGATGCCGTTGATGCCGTCCATGAAGTTGTATGCGTTGATTATTCCGACGGAGACGATTATAGCAATGAGGACCATCCACCAGTCCTCGGGTCGGAGGATGCCGAGTTGGCGGAACATAAGGAATATGGCGGCGAACTGGACAACGAGCCGGAGGCTGTCGGGGAGCGAGCGGATATCGTCGGCAAAGCTGACGGCGCCGACGAGCGTCAGTCCGGCCATGAACCACGGGTAGGGTAGCCCGAAGCATGCGAAATAGAGCCACGCCCCGAAAAGAAAGACGATTCCGCCGCCACGGAGCGTGACAGCGGTGTGGGATGAGCGTTCATTCGGGCGGTCGATGATGTCGAGCCGGTCGGCCACGCGGAAGTAGCATAGCTCGAGGGCGAAGAGGGCGATGAGAATAAAGATGTATATCATAATCGGATGCCGACCGGGTGTTGCAAAATTAGCGAATTCCCGGAACGTAGTCAAGTTTTTGAAGAAAATTCAGAGTCTGGAAAGGGATTCCTCGAGGCTTACGAGCTGATATTCGAAGGGATAATCTGTCAATGAGCTGTCGTAGTATTGGTCCGCGAACATTTTTGACACAGGCTTCAGGAAGGGGGCGGCGACCCGGACAAGGGGATTGAAAAGCCGGGAGATAAAGATGGAATGATTCGCCTGCCTCCCGAGTGCGCGGACAAGTTCTACGGTGTCGGCGTATTCGCGGTTCTGGAGATGGAATGTTCCGGAAAGACGCCGGTCGAGGGCCTGACGCACGAACTCGCTAAGGTTGTCGATGTAAAGCATCGAGCGGCGGTTGTGCCAGGCCGGGAAAACAGGCGTGCGGGCCGCCAGCCGGGCGAGGCGTGGAAAATTCCCCTTGTTGCCGGGACCGTAAATCATGCATGGCCTGAGGACAGCCACCTTGAAGTCCGGGGTCTCGAGTTTCCGGAGGCTGATTTCGGCACGGAGTTTTGAATCTCCGTAGAAGTCGTTGGGCGCCGGTTCTGTTTCATGGGTAATGGCTGTTCCTTTCAGCGATTTGGAGGCGTGGAAGACAATCATTGAACTCATGAAAATGAACTGTCCGACTCCGGCCTCGCGGGCGGCACGCGCGATTTCAAGCGCAAGGTCGCAGTTCACCTTATAATATAAGGGCGCCATTTCCGGTTTAGGGTCTACGTGGGCAAGCCCCGCAACATGAAAAACGGCATCGTAGAGCGACAGGTCGGCTTTGCGCCAATTGTCGCCGACGGTGTCGACGGTGTCGATTTCGTATTTCTCAGGTTCGCGCAGGAGCCACCGCTCGACAGAGGAACCGACAAAACTGTTGGCTCCCGTAATAAGTATTTTCATGAATGAAGGGATTTTAGAGGCTTTGCAACAATCGGGCGTATCGGTCGGTGACAATGTCTTTTGTATAGCCTTTCTTAATGACGTCAAGACCTTTCCGGCCCATCTCGCGGAGATTCTGAGGGCTCACCGATGTCAGCCACGCTTCGGCTTCCGATGCCTTGTCTTCGGGCTTGTCGGCGCAAATGAGCTTTGCGCAACCGACACCTTCGAGAAAGTTCACTATCGGCGTTCCTTGCGGGGAGCATACGAGGAGAGGCTTGCCGGATGCCATGATGGTGTAGACTTTCGAGGGAAAACCCTGAGCGGCTATACTCGATTCCATGAAGATGAACTGGAGGTCGGAAAAGGCGATGATCTGAGGCATGAGCCCGCGTGGCTGATAGGGCAGGAGGCGGACATTGGAGAGTCCGAGTTCCTTGATTCTCCCGCTGAGCCATTCGCGTTTCATTCCCTCGCCTATCACGTAGTAGTCAATGACCTTGTCCTTTGTGCGCAGGGCAAGTTCTACGAGTGTTTCCCAGTCCTGCGCCATGCCTATATTGCCGGCGTATAGGAGACGTAGATGCCCGTTATCGACGAAAAGTTCCGGGTCGAGGTCGGGCCATGCGTCGAGCGGGCGGTAGATGTCAGTGTCGACGAAGTTTGGGATTACATGGAGGCGCTGCGGCTCCTCGAAGCGGCCGACAATTGTGTCGCGGAAGACATTGTCTATTGTGGTGACGGCGTCCGAGTTGTGGTAGATGCAGTGCTCCATGCGGCTGAGGATGTTGTAGACAGGTCCCGATTTCTTGCCGAGGATATCAGGATAGACTTCCTGGACATTGTACACAATTTTCGCGCCCTTCAGCTTCCCCAGCCATACGTTCAGCAGCCCGATGGTAAGCGGTGGCGACGGGGAAATTATTACGTCCACGCCCCGTACCGTCAGGGCCGTTATGAATGAGACTATGTGCCAGTAGACGAAGCCGAACAGGCGGAGCAGTGTAGACGAGAACTTCTTTTGCGGGACATGGAGCACGCGGATTCCCCGGAATCGGCTCACTTTCAGAAATCCGGGCACGAGCCAGCGCATAGGCTGGGCTACGAGCTGGGATGGGACGCGGTTATAGTGGGGTGTGGTGGTAAGCACCGTCACATCAAAAACGCGCTCCCTGAGCGCCGTGGCGATGTCTCCGTAGAGATAAGCGGTCGAAACGCCGTCCGGCGGGAAGACGAGCGTGTGGATCAGGACTTTCCTGGGCTTCATTTGCGCCATACCATCCTGTTGACGATGTTGACGTAGCTCTGGATGATCTTTACGACCGTTCCTGAAACGTTTTCGCCCGTGTAGACGTCCACGGGTGTGCCGAAATCGCCGTCGCGGTGCATGGCTATCGCAGTGTCGACGGCCTGGACAAGCGAATTCTCGTCGATTCCGGCGAGTACAAAGCAGGCCTTGTCGAGCGCTTCGGGCCGCTCGGTGGACGTGCGGATGCAGACGGCAGGGAACGGATGGCCGACCGATGTGAAGAACGAGGATTCCTCCGGAAGGGTGCCGGAGTCGGAAATTACGGCGGCGGCGTTCAGCTGCAGGCAGTTGTAGTCGTGGAAGCCGAGAGGCTCGTGGCGGATTACCAGCGGGTCGAGCTCGAAGCCGGACTGCTCGAGGCGTTTGCGCGAGCGCGGATGGCAGCTGTAGAGGATTGGCATGTCGTATTTCCGCGCGATGGCGTTGATGGCCGTGAAGAGCGAGACGAAGTTTTTCTCCGTGTCGATGTTCTCCTCGCGGTGGGCGCTCAGAAGAATGTACTTGCCTTTTTCGAGGCCGAGTCGCCTGTGGATGTCGCTCGCCTCGATTTCCGCAAGGTTCTGGTGAAGCACCTCGGCCATTGGCGAGCCGGTGAGATATGTTCTTTCGGGAGGTAACCCGCATGCCGCGAGGTAGCGGCGCGCATGTTCGGAGTAACAGAGATTGACGTCGGATATAATGTCGACGATGCGGCGGTTCGTTTCCTCGGGCAGGCATTCGTCCTTGCAGCGGTTGCCGGCTTCCATGTGGAAAATAGGAATGTGGAGGCGTTTAGCCGGGATGGCCGAGAGGCAGGAATTGGTGTCGCCGAGGATGAGGAGAGCGTCGGGGCGGGTGGCGGCCATGAGCTTGTAGGAGCAGTCGATGATGTTGCCGATGGTTGCCCCGAGGTCCTCGCCCGTGGCGTCCATGTATACTTCAGGGTCGGCGAGCCTGAGGTCGCGGAAGAAAACGCCGTTGAGGTTGTAGTCGTAGTTCTGTCCGGTGTGGGCGAGTATAGTGTCGAAATATCTGCGGCACTTGGTGATGGTCGGTGCCAGACGGATGATTTCTGGCCGTGTGCCGACGATGATGAGCAGCTTGATTCTGCCGTCGTTCGCGAATTTTATATCTGAATAGTCGGTTTTCATACCGGGTCGAAGAATGTGTCGGGTTTATTGGGGTTAAAGGGTTCGTTGCACCACATAAGGGTGACGAGGTCCTCAGAGTCGGAGATGTTGACGATGCTGTGGGTGTAGCCGGGAATCATTTCCACAACCTGCAGGCGTTCGCCCGAGACGCGGAATTCCGTAACCTCCTCCTCGCCTTCCTTTCTGAGCCGGATAAGGCCTTGGCCGCTGACCACGAGGAATTTCTCGTTCTTAGTGTCATGCCAGTGCTGCCCCTTGGTGATTCCGGGGCGCGAGATGTTTACGGAGAACTGTCCCGCCGAGGCCGTGCGTATCATCTCGGTGAACGCCCCGCGCTCGTCGCGATTCATTTTAAGGTCATAGATGAATTTTTCCGCCGGGAGATAGCTGAGATAGGTGGAGTAGAGCTTTTTCTCGAAGCCGCCGGGCGTGAGGTCCGGAACCTCGAGCGTGCGCGGCATCCCGCTGAAGCGTCGCAGGGTTTCGACGATGAGCCCGAGCGTAGCTTTATGGGTTATGGGAACGAAGCAGAAGCGTCCATGGGCCTTCTCCGTGGCCTCAGTGCCGGAATATTCGCAACGGTGCTCCCGTCCCTCAAGCGCGAGAATCATCTCGTCGACAAGGTCGTCGATGTATAACAGCTCAAGTTCGACGGCGGGGTCGGAGACCTGCACGGGGAGTTCATGGGCGATATTATGGCAGAAGGTGGCCACAGCGGAATTGTAGTTCGGACGGCACCACTTTCCGAAGAGATTCGGGAAGCGGTAGACGAGCACTTTCGCCCCGGTACGCGCCGAATAATCGAAGAAGAGCTCTTCTCCGGCCCGCTTGCTCTCGCCGTATGGATGGCCTGTGTAGCGTCCTGTGAGCGAGGCCTGGATGGAGCTGGAGAGCATCACGGGGCAACGGTTGCCATGCTTTTCGAGTGTGGCCAGCAGTTCAGAGGCGAAGCCGAAGTTGCCCCGACGGAAATCCTCGGGATTCTCAGGGCGGTTCACTCCCGCGAGGTTGAAGACGAAATCGGCTTCCCGACAGTAGCGGTCAAGCTCCTCGGGAGAGGAATCGATGTCGTATTCGAAAATTTCGCTGACGTTCAGCCCCGTGCTCCGGTCCTTGCCGTCGCGGATATTGCGGAGACGTGCACAAAGGTTTCGGCCCACGAATCCGCGGGCGCCGGTTACGAGTATCTTCATTATTCGGAGCGGATTTCGCGTTTGGTATCGGCCTCAATCATGCCGAGGTCAGCCTGGATGAAGCGCAGGCGCATGAGTTGCTCCTTCATGCCCTCGACGTCGAGGCGGGCCGTGTTGTGGCTGTGGTAGTCGTCGATGCGGCTGACGGTCTCGTTGCCCTCGGTAAAGAATTTGTCGTAGTTGAGGTCGCGGGTATCGCAGGGAATGCGGTAGTAGTTGCCCATGTCAATGGCCTTTGCCATCTCTTCGCGGGTGACGAGCGTCTCGTAGAGCTTTTCGCCGTGGCGCGTGCCGATAACCTTGACTTCGGTCTCGCCGTAGCGGGGATCAACCTTGGCGTATATCTGCTTTAGCGCCTCGGCCAGAGTGGCGAGAGTAGCCGCCGGCGCTTTCTGGACGAAGAGGTCGCCGTTGTGGCCGTGGGTGAAGGCATACACAACGAGATCCACGGCATCGTCGAGCGTCATCATGAAGCGGGTCATCTCGGGATCGGTGATTGTGATGGGTTTGCCCTGCATCATCTGGTCGACCCAGAGGGGAATTACGGAGCCCCGGGAGGCCATTACGTTGCCGTAGCGGGTGCAGCAGATGGTTGTGGGCGCTCCCTCGCCGAGCTCACGCCCCTTGGCGATGGCTACCTTCTCCATAAGGGCCTTGGAGATGCCCATGGCATTGATGGGGTAGGCGGCCTTGTCGGTGGAGAGGACCACGACGTTTTTCACACCGTGCTCGATAGCGGAGAGGAGCACATTGTTTGTGCCCTCGACGTTTGTGCGCGTGGCCTCCATGGGAAAGAACTCACAGGAGGGCACCTGCTTGAGAGCCGCGGCGGCGAATACGAAGTCGACTCCGCGCATGGCAATGTCGACGGAGGCTTTGTCGCGGACATTTCCGATGTAATATTTCACTTTCGGATTCTGGAGCTTGTGGCGCATATCGTCCTGCTTCTTCTCGTCTCGGGAGAAAATGCGGATTTCACGAATGTCGGAGTCAAGAAAACGGCGGAGAACAGCATTGCCGAACGATCCGGTGCCTCCCGTGATCAGGAGGACTTTGTCTTTGAAAACAGACATGGGTGTATTTATTATATATTATTTATTTTAATTCATGTAAGGTTGGTGTTAAAAGATGGATTTCAATCTTCCTTTTAACCTTATGAGCGAGAATGTGGACAGAAGCAACAGATGCCCGAGAAATGGATGAAGATTGGCGAGGTAAGCAAACAGCTTTGGGAAACTGTTATCATAGGTTATTTTACCCCCCCCCTCTCACTGTCTGTAATACACTAATAATTAGATATATGTGATTTTAGGGCCGAGCGTTTGTTTTTACTACTTGGAAGTCCATACATCCAAGGGATGAATTTAAGGGTTATTTTTACAATCATGAAGAATATCGGCAAAGCGACTGCGAAACTCACGAATGCCAGAATTGTCGGACTTTCAACTCCGATTATACTCAGCATGGGACGACAGGCATTAATTGCCATCCAGGGAAGAGTGAAGTTCCAGACATAGAATGCGATGGAATTCTTACCGATGTACTTGCACAATTTTGACGATGTCAGAAAAGATCCAAGATAGAGCAGTGCGAAACATCCAAGTACTGCGCCTATGTAGAACAAAAGCAGATTGCCGTAACTGTTCCTATAGAAATCCACAGGGCTGTTGGTGTACGCGACGAGTACGCCGAAACCGACGGCGGCAATTGCGAGCATCCCCATTTTGTTGTCGTGATGACGCTCTAAAAGCGTTATGGAGCGTTTGAGAATGTTGCCGAGCATATAAAAAGTGAATGCTACCGGCAGTATCAATACGCAATGCAGGAATCCTGTGAACCCATATCTGTTTGCGTATACGGAAAAAGGAACAATTATCAGAGAAATCGTCAGACAAAGAATTTTATTCTTTATTTTGTTCAAGTTGATTATGCATCCAATTATAAGGAAAGTGGCTACACAGAAAAAAAGGACAGGCAGAAACCATGCGCTGAAGAAACTGAACTGTTTCAGATAATCCACTTCGCTTCCGTTTACGAAATGATGGGCAATGGGGCGCATTGAAGCAAGTAAAACAACCGCGATTTGAGGTATCAAAACAGAACGGGCTTTTTTGCCCCCCCCGTTAACAATTCTCTGCATGCGATAGGCTTTATAAACATACCCGATACAAGAAAGAATAATGCCATATGGAATGACAGGATGTATCTGTTTAGCAAAACAGTTTCGGTGATGAAACAATGTCCGAATATGACAAGAAGCATTGCCATGCCGCGGGTGACATCTATAAATTCAATTCTTTGATTCATATATTTTATGCTGTATCCGTTTCGTGAATATGGCTAAAATCTAATCCCGTATTCATCTAAGAGGATTTGTTTTATTGCGAGGGGATTGTTATTGCCCTTTTTCTTTATCTCGAAAATTTTGGCATCCACGAGGGTCCGGTACCACCAGCCCTGGAGGAAATGGCGGAGAAATCCTTCCTTGCCTTCAAGGAATCCGCCTTTGAGAAAATAACGATATATGAAATAGGCAAACGAGCGCCAGAAAAGAGGCTGGCGAGCATATTTAAGTTTTCTCAGGCGTCTCCGGCGAGCCTCCGGACTCAGACTGTTGATATGATTGGAGTCATGGGAATCCGAAATATTGAATTCGATATCGAGCAACTCCGCCGCCTCGCGAGTGGCATAACCAACGTGTTTGTTAGTCCACCAGTTCAAGTTGTTAAGGTTGTCGTCGACAAAGGGATGATCGAACTCGATTATTCGTCCGCTCTTGATTTGAATGTGTTCATCCATCATGCGGTTCTCGTAACGCCCCTTTCCGTTGCGAAACAGACGCAGGATACTAATTTTCGAACCTCCGTATTTCAAAGGGTGCCCCATCCATACGTTGCGCAATGGCAACATGGCGGCTGAAATATCCTTGTCCATCGCCGGGAGACGGCGCAAAAGCTCCTCAGTCAGCTCCGCGGACGGGTATTCGTCGGCATCAAGACGGAGTATCCATTCTGTGGAGATGCCTGTGTTGTCAAGAGCCCAGTTGAATTGTGCAGCCTGATTGCCGGGCCACGGATGAACGAATACCTCTGCTCCGAGCGACTCTGCAAGATGCCCGGTATTGTCAGTCGACTCCGAGTCAATGACAACGATTCGGGATGCAATAGGTTTTACGCTCTTAATGCAACGTTCGATGTGGATTTCCTCGTTGTATGTGAGGATGATTACAGAAAGGTCAAGCATTTATGCGCGATTGGGATATAAAAGCTATGAAATCCTTCACTTTGTCGGAAATGTTGAGGACGGTTCTAGGTGTAGGGGTATTCTCGTAGCGCAGGACGGCCTCGACAATGGAATCGGCATCAGCGGGAGAGAAAAGGACGGAGGGGCGGCAGACACAGTGCATGTAGGGCAGATCCGGCCCGATTACGTCGCACCCCATGCGTATAGCCTCGATGATTCCGAGCCCAAGGCTCTCGTTTAAAGAAGGATAGACAGTGGCCTTTGATTTTCGATAAAGTTCCAGAACTTGAGAAAAAGGTATTTTGCCGTGATTATGGATATTGACACCGTTTGCTATTGCCTTTTCCACAACGGTTTTGAAAGGCTCTTCGGAAACGGTTAGGTGAAGCTTTCCGTTGAATCCCCTTGATTTGAGTTTCTGCCATGCCTCGAGGAGATATTCGTGTCCCTTGGCTGAAGTATAGTCTCCGATGAATACGTAATCCGTGCGTTGGTCGGAAGTGGCCTTCGCTTCTGATTCAGGCATTATGAAAAAAGGGTATTCAAGAATTGGCTGGCTGGACTTGGCAAGGTGTTTTCTGACAAGACTTCCTGTATATGATGTCTGAACAATCCATGTATCTGTGTTCTTTGCAAGGGAACGGATATGGGTGCGTTTTAGAAAAGACAGAACCTTGGCTTTGATGGTGTAACCTGTCGGTATCTTTAAGAGGCTGACATTGTGGAAATATGTGTGAACCGGGACATTAAGGCGTATTGCCGGTGGGATATTCCCGAAACAGACAACAGCTCTGAAATCATTCCGTCGCTCAACGTAGAATTTACGGTGTTTGCGTATGGAGGGTGGGAGGACTATAGTCTCGCTTATTTTTGATTCATCTCTTAGAAGCGGGCAACGCGAATCCTTGAGGAGTACGAAATCGACGTTTTCGGCAACCAGATTGCTGACTAAATGATTTAAAATCATTAGTCCCCCGCCCATATTAATATAGAGCGCGTCAATCAGTATCGGTTTAGTTGGCATGGCGGTGAAGCTTGAGATAGCGTGATTTCAGCAACTCATTTCCTCCGCGGAGAATGAGGCGCACTTCCCGGGGCGTTGCGTACTGACATAGATTGCGGGGAATGAGCGAGCCCAGCGGACGGTCATTGAAGTTGCCGGGAATGCAGCTGTAGATGTCGGTATAACCGTTTTGGCGTATTTTTGCGAGAATCTGGTCCGAGAAGAAGCCTAGGGGCATGCATAGTCCCCTGACTTTACGCCCGAGAAGTCCTGAGAGCTTTTCGCGCGCGTCGGCGAGTTCGTGACGAAGCTCCTCAGCCGGTAGTTCAGTGAGCGCACGGTGGCTCCATGTATGACTCTCAAACCGGAAACCGTGCGCCTGCAATTCAAGGATTTCCTCTTCGGTCATAATCCCTAAATCGGTCCGGCCGATAAAATCCACGGGAAGGAATATGGTAGGGCAGATTCCGTTCTTGTAGAAGTACTCCCGGCATTCATAGATTCCACGGAACCCGTCATCGAGCATGATGGCAACCTGGCCTTCCGCCTGAGTAATCTCCCGGACAATCTCAAAACCCTCCTCGCGAATCACACGCACGTGTTCCTTGAAAAGCTCGAGAGGAGTGCCCATGAAAATCTCAGCATCAAGAGCCCGATAGTTCCGCGTGGAGAAAATATCGTGGTAATAGAGGATTTTGCTCCCGCGGTTCCCTCGAATCAAGCTCCCCGCCAGCATAATGGCATATTTCGCCAAATTCCTGATGTTCATGACTTAGGCTGGAGAACAAGGTCCCGAAAGTGGTAACTCATCGGACCTTTTCATTAGATAATTACTTAATTGAATAAAGTTACGGGAGGCACATTTCGGCGACCATTCTTCACGCATAGTTTTATATGCTTCATGAGCAAGATTTCGCATGGTCTCCGGTTCTTTAATAACGATTTCCATTTTCGCAGTCAGGTCCCTGACATCTCCGGATTTGAAAATCAACCCGTTCTTGCCGCTGGAAATCAGATATGGCGCACAACCGACTTCATGACTTGAAATTACAGGACATGCGTTGGCCATTCCCTCGTTGACTACTGCACCCCAGCCTTCATTCCTGTCACTTGCAAGTATCATAGCATTATAAGAACCTATCTTTCTAACAAGCTCCGTGTTAGGACAATTGCCCCGAAGATTGATTATGCTGTCCAACGATAGTTCGGAAATCATTTCTCTAAGCTTGCATTCTTCCGGACCCGTCCCGAATATATCAATACTGAAACTGTACCCTTTAGACTTTAAAATATTCGCTGCTCGGACTATAAGTTCGTTGTGTTTCCACTTTATGAGACGGGCAATAACGATAAACGAAGTGTCGTTCTTGCCGTTATTCAGACGGGGAACCGTATCGGCCTTTGATTCCGCCACATCGGTAAAATATCCCCACTTGTAACAGCGGCCTTTGAATGACCGCATCAAGGCAAGGTCTCCGGCAGCAAATGCACTGGCACACAGTCTGTACAGTGGCTTATTGTAAAAATAAGTATGATATTCCCATTGGGATTTTAAAAGTCGGGGGGACAGGAGATTGATTATCCCTTTCTTAAGCCAGCGTTCACCTACCTCAAATGTAAGTTTCCCGGCTTTTAGACGCTCCTTAATAATTGAAATACTGTCTATGCTTTCGTAAGCTACTACATCAGCATTTATAATAAGCTTATGCGCCAACTGTTGGTCTGCTTCTGATTTCCAAGCCTGAACGAGGTACGGTCGGTTTGAATACGAAGGATAGCCGGCTCGCTTAAAAGAATCAGGAGTTGGGTCTGTCTCAATGAAACGGTACTCTCCACCGCTCTGCCTGAATAATTCTTCTGCCAGCGGATACTGATGCTGATTGAGAAAATTTGATATATATACTATCATGCGGTTTGCCTTATGTACTTTAAATCAAATGCCACCGCAATGGAAAGCCAGAGAATGAAGCACAGAGGCCCTCCTGCGGCATAAATATACCCCTCAAATAGCATATGGACCGCAAACCATGCTAACAGCGATGCCGCCAACGGCCCATAAGCCATTGATGAATTCTTGGCCCTAAAGAATGCTTTTAACATCAAAACGGCTACAAACATGAAGCCTATGATTCCCGTCATTGAAAGTGTGGCCAGCCACGAACTTCCCGGCTCATTTTGTCCTGTTCGGGTATTAAATTCATCTCCAGTTTTGGGATCTATGGACGCGAAACCTATACCGAATATCTCATCTTTTTTGAATTCGTCCAACCTAGCATTAAACTTTTGTGTGCGGGAACCATATTGTCCCAATTTTTCATTACCGGCATTCTTTTGTTCAATGCCGCTTAAGGCATCTTCCCATAGAGGGAAAGTACATGTCCCGGCAATACCCAAGATAATCAATATTTTGATAGCTTTAGTCATCTTGCTGCTGATGAAAGGCATTACCAAGCATCCTATGATTGTCGAAAGAAGAGCCGCACGTGATGCTGAAAATAATAATGCTCCAACACAAAGACAGAATGGCACAAGAACTATTGTTTTTCTTTTTCTTAAGAATATCCATAGTATGAAGCAGGAACTTAGCCCAGCCATCGGGCCTAATAGCATAGAATGGACATAAAGCCCCCCGAATCTGCCTACTCCGTAGACAAAATTATTAAAGTTGGCAAAATAATTAATCCCGGCGAAATAACAGAAAAACGAAAAGATTGCCAAGGCTGCATTTATCACAAGTAGAATATTTAGGCAGGTGGCTCGGAAAAATCGCGAGGCTTTGTTTTCAAACATAGGTCCGACAGTCGCAAATAATAGAATAAATAGGAATAGTCGTTCCCATGACCTGAATACGGCGGGCGGATTGGTAACATAAACATTGAGGGCCAGATATAATATAAACACTATGGAAAAACCACTAATGCTCGTTTTATATAGTAATGAAGTGCCTAAAATTGAAAGAATCATGACCGATAAAGTGATATCGATATTAACCGTAAATGGCAGAAATCCGACTGTTTGCGCAACTTCACAAAATGCCAAAGACAGAGCCAGTAGAACAAGTATCTGGGCTGCATTAGGCCTTGCTGTCTCCGGAATATCAAACCAAAGGTATTTATACAGTGTTTTCATTCGTTGTCCAAGAACTTAATATAATTGTCAACCAACGTATGAAGGTCAATAGGGGAGGATAGTTTTTGCGGAGTCAGGTCTCCTCTCATTCGAGCTAAAATCAATATGGCAAGGTGCTCATCGTCGCCTTTGTCAATCAACCAGAGGTCCTTTTCCGACTCCGGGATGATTTCCGAGATGCCTTGTCCTTTAACCCCGATGAAGGACACTCCACATGCATATGCCTCGGTGTAGACACAACCGAATGCCTCATAATATGAGGGGAGTACAAACAAGTCGAGCGAACGGTAAAAATCAGGCAGCATTCGGTGGTGCATCGTGTCGCGGAATTCAAACCATCGTCCAAGCCCGTGCTCCGATATGTAGTCCTCGCATTCCTGACGTGTGTATCCTGTGCCGATGAAGACAACTTTTAATTGCTCATGCCCGGATTTGACCAACCGTTTTACCGCACGGATTAGTGTCATCTGGTCCTTCAGCTGCCAGAAGTTCGCCACGCATCCTATTGTAAAGACATCATGGCATTGAGCTTGCTCCGCAGGATGGAAAATTGAAGTGTCTACTCCGTTGTAGAGCGTGTAGCAGTGCTTAATTTCAGCTCCTGGTTGCTTGAGAACGAAATCCAACGTTTTCCTGCTTACTCCGACATTGATGTCCGCACGGTTGCAGATTGAGATGTTGTGACGGATACAAAGCCTTTCGTGCCAGCTGAAGCGCGCGAGTCGACCGTCGGTAGTGCTCATGACATCAAACCCATGATGCTGAACAACCACGCGGACCTCGGGAAAATCCCGCTTCAGACGCACTGCGGTCGAACCTATATGCGCCACATGGGCGTGACATACGGCTATGTCTTCTGGTTTGATACCGAGCTCCCGGAGCTTTCGTCGGAACATCCGGTAAGTCAGCTCATCGCACAGACTGTTGGGAAAAGCATTGCTCGGCACTGTAAAGTATTTGAAGAGATTGACCTTGACTCCGTCATACGTATAATCCTCCTTAGGATTGTAAAACGGCGTAGGTTTAAAAACCACTACCTGATAGTCCGAAACATTCTTAATTGCTTTGACCTGGTCCAGAACATAAGGCCCGATAAAAGAATCAGGCTCAGGAAAAAACGGTGTTATGCAGAGGTAATACTTCATCGTTCCGGGGAGATGAGGTTCATGAACTTCCGGCGGTCGAAGGGGGAGTAGAAGGCGCGGTACCATTCAAGGACTGTGCGGGAGTCGGCGAGATATGCTGCGGAATCCGCGAGGCGCGCGGCGACTTGCGGAGCGGTCAGTCCTCGGTAGAGGGGGTAGCGGTACTCGTCGTAGTACATCAGGTCGTCGCGACGCTGGTCCTCGTTGTTCAAGAAATAAGTAGGAACTCCGAATGCGGCGAATTCGAATGCCGTAGTGGAGAAATAGGTGACGTGGAGCCGGGCGCGGCGGGCGAGCGAGTCAAGCGGCTCGTCGGTGAGCTTGATCCCGGGGAAGCGGAGGAAGAGATCGTCGAGCGGAATGCTGTTGTTGTAGCGTGGATGGTTTTTGAGAACAATCACCAAGCCGGCCGGCTCCATTTCCTCGAGGAAGCGCCAAAGAGTGCGTTTCATCTTCTCGCGCTCGGCCATGTCGACGCTGTGGGTGAACTGGAGAGATACGACGACAAGCCGGCTTGCGCTGTGGTCAGCCGGACTTCCTTCGATTTCCATCTCTACGGGGTAGCCTGTGACGTGGTCGCGCCCGCGCATCACGCTCTCTTCCCCCCGGCAGAAGCAGTCGCGGTAGCCCTCGCCCCAGAACATGAAGTGGAGCTGCGGGTTGTAGAACTGAGGCCGCAAACGGAGTTGCCGTTCGTCGAAAAATGTCGGATGGTGTTTGTAGAGGACTCCGTGCTGCATGTCGTAGACCCGCGCATTGGGGTTGAGAGCGGCGAAGAAATGGAACATGGAGCCTGAGATTGTCACATAGGTGCGGTAGCGGAACCGCCCGAAGGTCAAGGCATTGAATATCCGTCCCGCCATGCGCTCGCGGGCATAGAAGTCGCGCCGGGGCAAGAGGAGCGAAAGCGCCTTCCGGAGAATTGTCACACTCCAGTAGAAGGTGTCCGCTTTCCGGGCCGCAGGGTTCCGGGGTTTGTCTGTAGCCGCGTCCGGTTCTTCCATTACGTCGTGGCTGATACCTTCCTCACGGCAGATTCCGATGAGGGAGTCGAAGAAGGGATTGGTCCCTCTGGACGAGCGGTTGAAGTGTTGCGGGTAATAGAATAAGACCTGTTTCATTTCGATTCTGCAAGACGTTCTATTTCCTCGGCCCATATACCGACAATGTTTTTCCAGTCGAATTTGCGGCCGAGCTCTACCGCGCCCTCGGAGAGCGCGCGGAGTTCTTCGGGATTCTCGCGGAGGCGCCCAATCTCGCGCAAGGCTTCTTCCGCAGTGTCGACCACGAGTCCGTTGCGTCCGGAGTCAATCCATTCCGAAGCGCCATAGTCGCTGTAGCACAAGGTGGGAACTCCGGCACAGGCCGTCTCGAGATGTACCTTTGGAAACCCTTCGCTCCGGCTGGGGAAGTACATGAGGTCGATTGATTTGAGAAACTCTGCCAGGGCTGTATGGTCGAGCCTACCGTGATACGTGACATTGGCGAGCCCGTGATCGGCGATATAGCTTTCGACAGTGCCGTTTTTCAGTTTGTTACCACCTACGATGTGAAACTTAATCTCTGGGAATGCTTTAGCCGCATCCATGAAATCTTCTATATTTTTGATAGAAGGAGAATTGCCTATAAAAATAATATCCGACAGTGTTTTGGGGGTACGATTGCTTACCTTGAATTTATCGCTGTCAACTCCAAGATATAATATCCTGTCTGAGAAATGAAAGCCGCGTCTTCTTGCGACATCCCTGGCGATATATTTTGTGATTGCATAAAGGTTTGGCTCATATTTGGTGAAATGAGCTATATATGAAGATTTTTTCCGCTTACCCATTCCGGTCAGCCCGATACCAAGATCATCAATAAGACCTTCTACTGTTGTAAAGGCCTTTGTCCTGAAAATTC
The DNA here is from genome assembly GCA_902491515.1 of uncultured Porphyromonadaceae bacterium. GTDB lineage: Bacteria > Bacteroidota > Bacteroidia > Bacteroidales > Muribaculaceae > CAG-873. Next base: position 124,050 of record CABUIC010000002.1, on the reverse strand, counting down.
GTGCAACAATGAGACAAAAACTATCAATCTCGCCCTTGGGTAGGTAGGCGACGTTAGAACGGGCAATGCCAATTAGGTAGACAATATATCGCCACAATCTCACAGGTCGCGACATTTGGAGATAATGAATCCCTTGAACGCGGTAGAAATCTCCAGCTGTCTGTTCGGGATAAAGGATTGTTGTAATGTCGAAGCGGTCATGGTCAAGTACCTCCGACAACGCCCGGCAGTTGATGTTCTGAGCGTTGAGGTAATTGACGTATCCTCCGAGAAAAAGCTTAATTCTGGGCATTGCCGGGGATGTGGATGAAAACAAATTGTCGGCTATAGCTTTTCGTGGCATTTTACGCCATTACGACGGACGATGTAGGCGGGATTACCGACAACATTGCAATTGTCGGGTATATCCTTGGTGATAACGGCGCCAGCTCCAATGCAGACATTGTTGCCCACTTTAACATCTCCGATAATGGTGACATTTACACCGACGTCGACATTGTCTCCGATATAAGGGCGAGCCTGAGGATTCTTTTTACCCAGATTCCCGAAAGTTGTCAATTGACGGATGGTGCAATTCTTACCGATATGTTTTGCGTAGAGGTATGTACTCAACGGGTGCCAGAAGTATAGTCCGCCCTCAATTTCACAAGATGGAGATATGAAAAACGAACTGTCAGCTTTATAAATCTTCTTTACCCAAGACGGCAATTCCGGCAGTCGGAAATAAAGCACAGTCCGGAAAGTTCGGTTGAGCATCAACTTTGTCAATGCATCCTCGCTTGATATTAACTTCATTCCGTGTTCCCCGTACCATCGAGCAATATCTTCGTCAATTACAGATTTATTACCTGACGATTTATACGCGACGACAATGGGCAAAAACAATAATTTCCGGACAAGTCTTTTCACTGAAGTGAGAAAAGATTTTTTCATTTTCTATTGAGGTTTAAGTAGAGCTCCTTCGAGAAATTCCATCGAATGTTTGCGCAATTGGTTGAGACGGTTGTTGACCGCGCCCCAATCTATTGATCTCCTGGCGAGAGCCCCCAAGGCGGACATAGTGCCGTCCTCGCTTATCAGCCGTTCCTGCAATCCGACTGAGTCGAGCAGGGAGGTGAAGCGGTCGGCGCCGCGGTTCGGGTTGACTATCGAGAGGAAGGGTCGTTGGAAGTTGATGGAGAAGGCCGTTCCGTGGAAGGAATCGGTGACGATGAAGTCTGCGCGGTCGAAGTGGGCCAGCCAGCTTTCTACTGACGGATATTTGTCGCTCCCTTCCGCGGGGCAACCGAAATAAACGGCACGTTTGCCAAGAATGCGGCATACTGCGTCCACGATTGCTTTTTTGCGCTCAGTGAGGTCGAGGATATACACTCCCACGCATCCCTCTGGCACCCGCGCAAGAGTATTCTTCGGGACAAGGGCCATATAGTCGGCTTGGTCCAACAGAAGAGTGGGGTCAAGCACATGGACTGCTTCCGCACCGAGATGTTCGCGGCAAAGTTCCACTCCCGATGCCTCACGGACGGAAACGGCCTTGAAACGCTTGATGTTGCGCCGGGCCATCTCGGTCTGCTCGGGAGTGTACTCCCATTCTCCGACTCCAAAGGAGGCGGCGTATGCTACGACTGGCAATTGTGAACCGTCATTCAGAAAACTGCAGAACATCCATGGAAGAGACGTTCTGTTATAACGTGGGCGCCACACTTGATCACTTCCGACAACAACCCCGTCGAGATTAAAAAGCCTGACAGTTTCATCATTTAATCCGTGACGGGATTTTAAGATATGGAGATGCTTTTTTATAAAGCGATTCATTTGGCTGTACCGGTTTCGCCAAGGTAACTGGTTGTAACGCCGCGTAGGATGAAAAACAAGGTGTTTTATAATATAAGCGGCAATGGCATAACTGTTGATTATGAAAGCTTTCTTCAGCGAATTTGCCGTGTAATCGAGGGTTACAACGCGATGTCCCGTACGTTCAAGTACAGTCTGTAACGCGAAATTCTGCAGAATCCCACCGTAGTTATGTCCTAAAGGTTGAGTTAGTATGCCGATTTTCATGAGATCAATCCGATTGCTTTGTTTTTCTTGAAGAATGATAGTATCTTAGTTATGAGCATTGAACGTAAGTTCTTGTTAAGCCCGACAAAAAAGACTATTATTACAGAAGCTGAGAAACTCAGAAACGACGTTAGAAGAAATCCCCAGAATGTCGGAGTATAGGTGGCCTTCGTTATAAAATAGCCCGATGCAAACGACAATAAGGAAGTTGTCAAACAAATCATCAATACCGGAAATATTTCGGACCATTTGTAATTGACTATCTGTATTATCAGAATTGGTTTGACAATCACTCCCAAGATACCGTAGAATACGAGAAACACCCACGAAAGTGCCACGGGCGATGCCCCGTTCTTGAACAATATATATACTATCGGGAAACACATCAGACCCATTACAGGAGAAATCAGTGCATTCTCCCTCAGTTGGCCTTTTGCGTACAAAGCCATATAAAAAGAGGTGTCAAAAATCTGAAATAGGCTTTGGATGATTACGAGTTTTAAAAATATACCGGAATATTCAGGTACTTCTTTCAGCCATATCTCAAGCAAAGGGTCGGCCATATAAAAAACAGGCACCACCAATATCAGCAAAAGAAAAAAGCTGAATTTTGTGGAGTTCAACAACAGATTTTTCGACACGTCATAGTTCCCTGCCGCGTATTGTTTGACTATCTGAGGGTTCATCGCCGCGCGGAAATTCCCCACGAGGCTGTTTACCGAGCCGTTGACTGTGAGGGATACGGCTCTTGCTGCAACAACCGCCGGCGTAAAAAACATGTTGAGAAGTACCAGAATTCCCTGATTGTTGAGTGCCATACTCAACGCCGCTATCAGGCTCCAGCCCGAAAAACCAGCAACTTCCCGGACAATCATTCTGTCGAAAATGGGTTTGAAACTCGTTTCCTTAAAATGCTTTTGGCTGTAATAAATCTGGTACGCCAAAGCGCAAACAGTGATTAAAAAGAGCAACGAAGAGTAAAGGTACAAGCGTCCGGTTGGAGTAACCGTCAGAAGATACGCTGCTCCAAGGATGGAAAAGGACTGAGCAAGACTGATGTAGGCATATATCTTCATATGCTCGTGAGCTACTATCATCGCATTGAATGGATTTGCTAACATACTCAGAGCCATAGTAAACACTGAAAGATGATAAGTGAACACCGCTGCCGACATTGTTGCTTCGGGAATAACAAGCTTATGCTTTACAAACCAAAGACCGACTGTTTCTGCTATTATCACCAGAATTGCTATGAAGACTAACTGAGTGGAAAGTATAGTCGAGAAGAGCCGACGGCTTTTCTCCAGATTACCCTCGCCTATCGAAAAGGTTATGAACCGTGAAATTCCTGTGGTGATTGCTGAATTTACGAAAGATACCAGCCCGACAATACCTCCGACTGACTGATATACGCCATAATCAGTAACTCCCAGATATTCAAGGGTGATGCGCGAAGTGAAGAACCCGATTGCCATGCTTACAAACATCCTGATATACAGGAATACTGTATTCTTGGCAATGAGCCTTTTGTCTACTTTTTCAGCCATCAGAGAATATTGAAATCGCAGTTGTCGGGATCGTAGCGCAGCCGCGAATTGATGTTTACAGACTCAATTGCCGCCATCTCTTCTGGCGTCAGCGCGAAATCGAAAATATCAAGGTTTTCCTGCTGATGCTTTGCCGACATAGCCCGCACTACTGGTATCACGCCGTTCTGCACGTGCCAGCGCAGAATAACCTGCACTATGCTCTTGCCATACTTCTCTGCTATATTCTTCACGAGAGGCAGACGCACAAGGCGGTCGTCATAGCGAGCTATTGGTGTATAGGCTTCCACTACAATTCCTCGCTCCTGGCAGTATTTCAGCAGAGGCTTTTGTGTGAACAAGGGATGAATCTCGAACTGATTGACCGAAGGCCAGACGCCACTTGATTCGTAGATTGCTTCAAGGTGATGCTGATGGCAGTTCGCTACGCCGATGTTGCGAACATAGCCCTCTTTCTGAAGGCCCGTCATCTCCTGCCAGGTATCAACGAATTTCCCCGTTACGGGCCAGTGGAACTGTAGCAAATCCACATAATCCATTTCAAGCTCTTTGAGACCTTTAAAAAAAGACTCGCGGATTGCCTTGCGCCCGCGGTCCTGGAGTCGGTTACCCACTCGCGTCGTGAAGAATAAATCCTCACGTTTTACCCCTGATGCGCTTATCGCTTTCTTTACTAAATCATAATGCCCATATGTCTCGGAATAATCTATCAGCCTGAAGCCGTTGTTTATGGCCGAGTTTATGGAGTGGATATAACAGCGGTCCTGACTGGGAAGTGTATAAAAACGGTTTATTAATCGTCTCAGAATGCCGTTAGGAGTGTAGCGATGAAGCGGATAACTTATTTTGTAGCGTAATATGCCGGGTCCAAAAGCTATCTGAGGGATAGAATTTCCATTATTTAGGGTAAAATTAGGAATTGAGATCATATAATTTTCGTTCAATACCATTCAATATCGGATTTTACAACTTTTGCTGGAGAGCCCACTACCAGTGACCGCGCAGGGACATCCCTCGTTACAACCGCATTGGCTCCTACCACCGAGCCTTCTCCTATCGTCACTCCCGGCATTATCATACAACCCGAGCACAGCCACACTCTGTCCCCGATATCGACCGGAGCTTCGTTTTTATACGACGGTGACACTATCACGTGCTGACCGTTCCAGTCCCTGATAGAAACATTTCGCCCTATGCGAACACCAGCCCCTATCGTAATGGAATTTGAGCACATTATGGTTAGTCCTACATTGGCGGCTCCCGTGTGGAACGTCAGCGTGCCACCGTTGACTATTTCTATATAACAGCCGTTTTTTATCGTATACGTCTCATTGGCGCGCCCGTACCTGTCGCGAGGCCCTCCCAATACATTCAGAGTCGTACCTTTTCCCATCTTCAGACATCCTGGTAAACGTAACCCCTTTATCGGGCAGGCCCCTATGCGGATTGATGAACGCAGATTGATCTTTGCCGACGGGTCAATGTCGAATACAGTTCCCGGTTCGGGATAGAAAAGACAGCGCGGTTCGAGGGAAACCTGACTGTAAGGACGCCGGTTCAGCTTGTAGAAGCGGCGTATGGCCGATATATTCCAGCCCCATCTGCTGATGAGTTCTTTCGTTATAGAAATAAAATTTCGTAATCTGCTACGGCGTGAGGCTTCTGTTGTTTTCTGTGGAAAATATTTGCTTACGACATCATCGAAAGTCCCCCTATCAAGATCTTTGAAAAAGGATTCCCTGTCGATTTTGGGCGCTTCAATTGATTTGAAGAGGGCGATGTTTCCCCCGAAAGCAGCTGATAGCGGCAGTTCGACTGCCTCTATTCTATCCCGGACACTCTCGTAGAATCGGCGCCCTCTTTCCGAATTAATCAGCACAAGAGATGTCCCGATGTTGTTGTCGAGATTCGGGGCGTATTTTTCGATACCCCAGAAGTCGCCGATTGAAATATCTGCTATACGGGGAAATCCCTTGAACTCGCATTTATAGCATGAAGGACGGCAATAGACGTTCGTGTGGTATCCTCGGCGGAAGTCGTCCTCCATCAGTACGCCGTAGTAGGTCTGGCCGTCCTCGAAAGTCACCTTCCTGGTAAGGTTGCGCCAGCCAAGTTCCTTGTTCTTTGCCTTTATGTCCACAATTTTGCTTCCATACCGCCGTTCAAGGCTATCGAGATATTTTCGGTATACCTTGGGCGAATTGACTCCTCTGCAAAGGAAATCCACGATTATGAGATTCTCATAGTCCTTGCGCAGGAAACGCCTCAGGGCCGCCATTTGGCAGGGTGTGCCGCAGGCGAGCACACGTTCGCCGGATTTAAGAAGCGCTAATATCTTTTTGTAAACTCCCTCGGCATTGCTTTGAAGATATTTTGAACTTCTAAGCCTTTTGAGATCAGCCGGATTGTTGGAAATAAAATTGCTTACGCTGAAATCATCGTTATAAACAGCACCGCCGACATATCCTCTTTCTTCATATATCTTGTTGGCGAATACGCTGAATATACCCCCAGACGTACTGTTCCACCGCTCTGTCATGTTGCGGTTTATGGCCGCAACTGCCGACGACGGTTGTGGGAAATCATTTTTTTTCAGGGCGGAAATATTGATCTCAGGACAAATTTTTGTGCATAGCTCGCAGTTGATACACATTCCTGCGTCAATCTCTGGATACCAGAACCCTTCGATATCGGTTTTGAAGCTTATCGCGTTTGTGGGACAAACGTCTCCGCAAGCGTTGCATCCGCAACATTCTTCTTTTGAAAGACAATTAACGGGCATATAATTACTTAATCTTAGTCAATATCTATGAAGTTGTTTCTACTTTTGTGAATTGTGAAATTTTTTAAGAAAAATAACAAGGAATGCAAGGAAGTTCCAGCCCTTCAAACTGGATATGGTGGTGTCGAAGCGAACAAGTACTGCTTTGAAACCGTCCATCCAGACGTTTTAACATTTATCAATTAGTTGAAACAACTTCTATATGAAATCTTTAATTTATCTCTTGTGGTAAAGCAAGTTATAGGCTCTCGCTCTGATGTTCTGAATTAATGAAAGAGCCTTATAAAGTCTGACACCCCAATATGGTGATTTTAGTACCGTTTTCTGAAAATAGCGCGTTGCACGAGGTTGGGCATTTATATAAGCTATTAATTCCGATTCGGTGACATATTTTGTAACCCCCGAAATAATTTGAGATATTGTAGAAATATCGCTTTTTGGATAAAATGTTGAAATCTCTTGTATCGGATTTGCGAAATATAGCTTAATAAAATGTTGAGTGATTTCGAGATAGAATTTATTGTCACTATCCATTCGCCTTAAGTTGTGCAACGCACAAAGGGCTGTCGTTAGTTGCCAATTAATTCTTCTTGAATCTGTAGTGTGACAGGAAGAGGACGAGTGAATACGATAATAATAATGGGCTGAATCAATTTTGACAATTTTCTTGGCGGCCAAAAATAGAGACGCCGAAATTGCGTTGTCTTCACCTAATTGGATGTTTTCTGGGAAAAATAAATCGTTGTCAAAAAAAAGATTCTTGTTATAAATACATATAAAAATATGAAGAGGGAATTTAAGCCTTTCACGTTTGATATATTCTACATCGCTTCCAAGGTCTTTTGCAATAAGAGTACTATAAGTTACTTTGCCATCTTTAAAAACCATTTCGTCACCGACAACAATATCCGCGTCGGCCGCAGTGGCTTTGGTGTAGTATTTTTCGACGAAGTCGGGTTCTACCCAGTCGTCGGGGTCGACGAACATTATGTATGGCGCGCGGGCGGCACGTATGCCGGCGTTTCGGCCTCCGCCTTGCTTGATGTTCACCGGACTGTCGATTATAACGAATCGCTCGTCACGAGCAGCATACTCGCGCAGGATGTCAATGCTGGAGTCTGTCGACGCGTCGTTGAAGCATATTATCTCTATGTCCTTGAAGGTCTGTCCGACAAGAGAGTCAAGGCATTCGCGCAGATAGCGCTCCATATTGTAGACGGGGACGATGACGGCTACTTTCGGCTCCATGGTCTTATTAAATGTATTCTTCGGGGACGCCTATGAGTTTTTCGACGAATTCGCGGAAGACTCCTTCGCCGCCGCGTTTTTCGAGGGGTAGGGTGGCGAGTCGGCGGATGTATTCGGGAGCTCCGGAGGGAACTCCGGCTGTTCCGACGGCTTTGAGGAGGGCTGCGTCGCCGATGTCGTCGCCGATGTAGGCTACGTCTGCGAGAGTGATTCCGAGTTCATGGCAGAGGCCTTGGGCGATAGCGAGTTTGTCGGCGGCTCCCTGAAAAAGGTAGTCCACCTTGAGCTTCTGGGCACGCCGCGCCACGATTTCCGTGTCCTCGCCTGTGATAATGCCGACTTTGATGCCCCGGCGGTGGGCGAAGAGCACTCCGGCGCTGTCGTAGGTGTGGAATTTCTTCCACTCGTTGCCCGTCTGGTCGTAGTACATCCCGCCGTCGGTCCAGACGCCGTCGATGTCCGTCAGAATTAACTTGGGCAGACTCATCAGTCAATCAGGTTTTTGTAGATGATTTCGTTGGCCGGTATGGGGGCGACGGCGCGGTGACCGATTACGGTTTCGCGCTCGGCCCACTTGAAGCCGTCGCCCGGCGAGAGCATATGGATGTCCGCCTCGGTGATGATTTCGCCGGGGGCGATGTCGCGGCGGGAAGCGATGGAGCGTTCGAGCTTTTCTTTCGCGGCCCCCACGCTGCGGTCGATGTAGAGGTCTTCGGTTCCGAGCCAGCGTTCGGCGATGCGTATGTCGCGCACCATGCGGTTCACGCCGTCGGGGCCGAGAGATCCCGCCTGGTCGGTGCCTTTCATGCGCCGGTCGATCGTGACGTGCTTCTCGATGATTTCTGCGCCCATTCCGACGGCAATCGACGGGGCGGAGATGCCGATGGTGTGGTCGGAGAAGCCTATTGTGTACTGTCCGTAGTGTTTTTTGAGGTAGGGGATTGTGAGGAGGTTGAGGTTGTCGGGGTGGGTGGGATACTGCGACACGCAGTGGAGTATCGAAATGTCGGAATGGTAGCGGGAGATGACGGCGAGGGCGTCGTCGAGCTCTTTTACTCCGGCCATGCCCGTGGAGAGGATGATTGGGAGTCCGGTCTCGGCAAGGGCGGCGAGGAGGGGGAGATTGGTGAGGTCTCGGCTGGCGACTTTCAGGCGGTCGGGCGTGAAGAGCTTGAAAATCGACAGGCACCCGATGGCGCATAGCGTCTCCACGAAGTCCAGCCCCAATGACTTGGCGTATTTGTACACTTCGAAATGTTCCTCGTCCGAAAGTTCGAGGAAGGCGCGGTGCTCTCCGTAGGTCTTGCCGAAGGAGTTCGGGTTGTCGTAGGGGCGGTTCATTTGCGACACCGTGAGCTCTTCGGCGAGGTCGCGTTTCGTGAGTTTCACGGCATCCATCCCCTTGAGGTCGAGGCCGAACACTTCTTCCCGGACAGGACGCGAAATCAGTTCGACGATGAGCTTGGCGATATCGACGCTGCCGTTGTGGTTCTGGCCGATTTCTCCGATTATATATACGGGTTTCATTTCGTATTCTGGTTTATGACGGTTCTCATCCTCGCGAATAAATCGGAGCGTCCGTCGAGATAGCTCAGGATGTCTGTGGTCTTTATTCCATTGCCGCCTTCAGAAAGGGCGGAGTAGATTTCGCGACTGATGTCGAAATCCTCGCGGGTGTCGATTGTGAGGCGGAGATCCGGATAGTTCTCGATTCCTTCGATAGTATCAGAGATGGGGCGCAGATCTATTGTGAAATCCTCGGGATGGGTGTAGATATAATTCGTGACGTGTTCATGGTAGATGGCTTCGTCTGTCGCTTTGCGCACGCGGCGCAGCGCGTTGAGAGTCACCCCTTCGGCCCAGAATCCGTAGTGGGTCTTGATTGACGGCACTCCGGCGGATGTACGGAATGATGCATAGTCGGCATTTTCCCGTTCAATTCTGTCGTACAGTGAGCGCAAGGCCGCCGTGTCAAGGAACACGTTGTCGGCGCAGACGCGGATTATCTTGTCCGCTCCGGCCTCTTCGGCCGCTCCGATGAATCGTTCCAGAACGTCGGATTCACTTCCGCGGAAGCAGCGGAAACCAGTCCCGGCGCAAAGCTCGGCGATTCGGTCGTCGCCCGGGGATGTGGTAGTGGCTACGGTTATGCGGTCAAATCCTTCCGGGAAGGCACTGCGGATGCGTTCGAGGAGTATCTGGAGGATGCCTTTACCCTCGTGGAAGGGCATGAGCATCTTGTTGGGAAGGCGGGTCGATCCCGTGCGGGCCTGAAGTATTATCTGTGTTGGCATGGTGCTTTTTTTCTTCTTACAATGCCTCGACATCGAGGCGGTCGATGGTGAGGCGGGCGCAGCCGAGGTGGTCGAGGCGCACGTAGAGTTCGTCCTTGCCGTCCGGGGTACTGATTATTTCGCCCTCGAGGCCGCGCAAGGAGCCGCGGACTACGCGGACGCGCCGCCCCGGTTCGAGGGGAGTGGAACTGACTTCCACCGGCGTGTCGGAGTTCCCGAGCATGAAGCGGAGTCGCTCGATCTGGATGTCGGGAATTACTGCCACGCGCCCGCGCCCGGCGTCGTTGCCGGAAGCTTTGTCCGTGAGGAAGCGGAAGATGTAGGGGCGCTGTACTATTGCGAGGCGTTGGCGCTCGGTGCAGCGCACGAAAATGATTGAAGAAATGACTATTCTCTCCACGCGGCTCTTCCGCCCGTTGCGCCACTGACGCATCTCAGTCTGCGATGCCGCGAAGCATTCGAAGCCTTCGGCGCCGAGCTTCGTGGCCGAACTGCGCTCGGCGTTGTGGTTGACGACCGCGGCAAACCATTTCCCCCCGCCCACGCCTACGGCGTCGTCAACGCCATGGGGCGCCGGCGAACCGGTTTTTCCGTTACTCAAAGCATTCATTATTGGTGAATACTAATTGCGGTAATTTATAGACTCTTAATAAGAGAGCATTTCGGAGTGCAAAATTACGAATTATTTTTAGAATTACCAATTTTGTAATGCACCAGAGTTTTTTGTACCTTTGCGCGCGAGGCGAATCAGCTTATACACATTGTTCCTGACCATGAAAAGAACTCTTCTCCTTTTAGTCTGTTACCTGGCATTGATTTCGGGCCTGTCGTATGCGGCGCAGTCGTCGGAATCCACGGATAAGATACGCAGGATTCTGAAGGGGGAAGGCTCGCCGACCGAACTTCTTGACTCGGCTATGGACGTGTACTTGTCCGAATGCACCGATGGTCCGGACGAGCTTGAGGAAGGTGAGGGCGTAATGAAGTCGCTGATTCTCCCCTTTATGGTGCTTAACGGAAGTGGACTGTCCGACTTCAAGCGTAGCGAGGTGTTCTGCCAGTACGGCACGAATGTCGGGCAACAGGACCCATCCCGCTTCGGGGAATGCATGGCGCTCCTACGCAGGGCCATGGACTTTGCCCGCAAGGCCGGGGACAGCTACATGATTGGCTTCGTGTACTATAGAATGTCCTTTTTTTGAAGACCGTCACGGCTCGACGGAGAAGGCTTCCGAATATCTAAAGGAGTCGACGCGAAACTATAAGCGGGCTACTGAGGACGTCGGTCGGGAAATTGCCGGCAATTATTATCGACAGGCATACATCTACCAGCGAATCGGCGACTATGATGCCATCCGTGGAGTTATCGATGACTTCGAAGAATATGTCATGTCGGCTTCGGAGTCGGCTTATCGGCCGTATATGCTCTATAAGCTCCTTGAGCTCAAGAATGTGTACTTCGACCATCAGTTCGACTCGGGCCCCGCCGACCGGCGACGCGCGATGCGCGACTCTCTCGGAAAAGTTACGGCCGCACTCGTCAGTCTTGTTGAGTCTTCCGACGACCCCATGATTCAGGCGTACTCCGAACATTTCTGGATTTACTACAACCGAGCTCAGTTCTTCATCAAGAATTTCGACCGCCCTCTCCGCGACAGCGTCGAAAGATATGTCGGGAAGATGCGCGAGTGCGAGAAGGAGGCCTACGGCCCCGTCGCGCGCGACTATCAGGTAGCAGTAGGGCAGACCCTCGGTAATATGTGGGCCGCTCTCGGCGATTATCCCCGCGCCCGTGACATTTTCCTTGACCTCGCCGATAAACTCAAGGACGGCGAAGGCTCGAAAAGTCTCATCCTCAGCAGAATCGAGATATATCAGCAACTCCGCGATCTGTCGGAGAAAACGGGACACTACTGTGAGGCTCTCGCGGCGGCCGACAGCGTCAGCGCCCTCGAGCGCCGCCGCTTCGACAACGAACACCGCGATGCCATCAAGGACATCGAGATAAAATACCGCACGCAGGAGACCGAACTCGCCCTTGCCCGGAGCGAAGGACGCAGGGCAAGCACCCTCATGTGGCTCTTCGCTGCCGCCGGCCTTCTGCTCGCCGTCATCGTCGTGTTTGTGCTCTATGCCTCCCGCCAGCGCCGCCGACGCTTGCAGAAAGATATGGAGTTCGCCGCCCTGCGCGCCGACACGGTGCGCCAACTCACGGAGCAGTACGTCGAGGGCCTTGAGAACGAGCGCCGCCGGATGTCCGCCGAGCTCCACGACGGCGTCTGCAACGACTTGCTTGCCATAGGAATGAATATCCGGAAAGGAATATCGCCGGAAGCCACGGCCCGGATGGTCGAGGGATGCTGCGAGTCGGTGCGCCGCATCTCCCACGAGCTGATGCCTCCCGAGTTCACTTATGCCTCGCTGGATGAGGTGCTCCGTTTCTTTGTCGCCAAGCAGGCTGATGCATCGGGCGGCCTTTCTCTGAGGTATCACTCGGTGCTTTCCGAGGGCGCAGCATGGTCCGATATCCCCGATAACGTGGCCCTTGAGGTCTACCGCATAGTCCAGGAAGCCGTCGGAAACGCTCTGCGCCACTCCGGAGCCTCGGAAATTACCGTATCGCTGACTCTCGACTCCCGGGAGCTATCAGCAATCGTGAGCGACAACGGACGCTTCATTTCCTCCGGAAAGAAAGGAATAGGCCTTGATTCAATGCGACGCAGGGCACGCTCCATTGGCGCTGACGTCGCTCTCTCCGGCTCTGAAAACGGTGGAACCGGACTGAGGTTGAAAGTAAAAATCACGGGAAACCGTAATTGACTAATGATTTCCGGCGCCGTACCTTTGCAGAATAGAACCTTCAGCAAGATACAGCACCGGACATGACCGAAACACCCGCTTTGTCAAAAATGAAAATTGCCGTAGTCGATGACCATAACCTCGTACTCGAGGGAATTAATGCCATTCTGGTCAACAACGGCGCAAATGACGTCGAAAAATTCAATACTGCCACCGACCTGGTGAATCGCATCGACTCGGGTGTGGATTTCGATTTCTATATCCTCGACCTTGAGCTCCCCGACCTTGACGGATTCGTGCTCATAGAACTCATCCGTGCCCGTAATCCCGTGGCCCATATCATTGTAAGCACCGTCCACGACGAAATCTGGACCCTCCGCAAGCTCCTCGCCCGCGACGTCAACGCCATTATATACAAAACCTACGACGGCTCGGAAATCCTCCGCGCTATTTACGAGATTCTCAAAGGCCACAACTATTACTGCGAGGCCGTCCGCGACGCACTTAGACTCGCGGGCGACAGCTCCCTCCATCCCACCTCGCGCGAGCTCGAAGTCCTCTACCAGATAGCTCAGGGCAAGACCTCGCGCGAAATCGCAGCCGCCATGTTCGTCTCCGACAACACCATCGAGTCCCACCGCAAGGCCCTCTTCGCAAAACTCGGTGCCGTAAACGTCGCCGACCTCATCGTCAAGGCCATCAGCCGCGGCTACCTCAAGAAATCCGGCGTCAAACGCTGAAGAGCCACGAAAACCCGGGACTTTGTTTGGCTGTAAGAAGATATTTTTGTACTTTTGCGGTCTGAAACATCTTAAGCCATGCTTATATACGATATTTTGGCTACCGTTGCCAGGCGCTGTCCCAAGACGATTACAAGACTCCGCTATTTCAAGCATTTCCATCGTTCGATGAACCTCAACTCGCCATTTGAGGAGGTAAACCAGTTGGCGACTTACGTATCCCGCGCTCAGTTGCATAACAAGAACAACCGGCGCTGGGCCCTTCTTGCCGATAAATACGCAGTCAGGGCCGAAGTAGCCAAAATGATAGGCGAAGAATATCTCATACCTATCTATGGACATTGGGAAAACCCTGCGAAAATCGATTTCGATTCCCTCCCGAAAGAATATGTCCTCAAGACCAACAACGGCTGCGGCACCAACGTAATAGTGAAAGACAATTCATGTATCGACCGGAGCGCGATTGTGAGAACAATGAAGAAGGCGCTGGAGTTTCCGTATCCCGAGCTTACAGCCCAGTTGCATTATTCCCATATCCCCCCATGCGTGGTGGCTGAAAAGCTTATGGTTCAGGGCGGCGGAAAAAAATCGCTGACAGATTATAAGGTCTACTGTGTTAACGGGAAACCCATGGTGATGTTCATTCACCACGATCGCGACGAGCACGAACATTTCAGCTATGGTATGGAACCATACACCTTGAAATGGCAACAAATCCCGAAAGGCGGCTCTATCACGACAATGCCAGACGATGCTTCCGTAGCTCCCGAAAAACCGGAATGCTTGGAAAAAATGATTGAGCTTGCCGCCACCCTCTCAAAAGGAGAGGAGCTTCTGCGCGTGGATTTCTACATTATCGACAACAAGATTTATTTCGGAGAGTTTACCTTTACTCCCGACACTGCCTTCAATTCCCATTTCGACCCCTATCAGGGCGTGATGAACGACATCCTCGACCAGATCAAGGAAGACCGCAAGAAAGGAATCTCCAGCCAGACCTTCTAAAGCAGCGACTTATACATCTCCGTGAGTTGCGCCTCGATTTTTTCGGGACGGAAGTTCTCGGCGTGGAGGGCAGAGTTTTTGCCCATTCGCTTGCGTTCCTCGGGGCTGTCGGCTAATCTCAGCATTGCCTGAGCTATCTGTTTACTGTTCCCCGCTTCGACGATGATGCCGTTGTAGCCGTCCGTTACCAGATCCGGCACCCCCCCGACACCTGTCGTTATCACAGGAAGACTATACCCCATGGCCTCGAGCGTGGAAATGCCGAATGACTCGAATTCCGAGGGCATTATATAGACGTCGCTCTCGCGCAGGAGGCGGTCCTTATCCTCAGCTCCGACCCAACCGCAATATTCGACAATATCCTCGAGTCCCTTCTCGCGCACTTCCTTTTGAAGGCGTTCAATCTCTCCGTTTCCGCCAATTTTGAACTTGATACCTTTCTCTCGCAGTTCCTCGCACCCCGCGATGGCATCAAGCACCGCAAACGTCCCTTTTTTGTCGCTGACAAGGCCCAGAAACACGAACTGTACCCCGTTCCCCTTATCCTTTCCGGTCTCGTCTCGGAGAACTATGGGATTCGGAAGGTCATTGTGGACCAGCCAGACATTGTCATTGAGCCCCCGATCCTTGAGCATTTTCACAAAGTAGTTCGATACCGTTGCCATCGCATCGCATCTGCGGCAGATGTATTTCACATACGGTTTGCCATCTCCGTAAAATTCCTCGAATTTACTTCCATGCATGTGGAGAATGACTTTTTTCCCCATCAGCTTGAAAAGAAGTACGTATATACTGTTACGGTAGAAATCGATGAAGCTTGCGGAGTGGATATGCGCTATTTTGTATCTTTTCCCTGCATACTTAAAAGCCCTGAAGAGCCCGGTAAGCGGCAGTATATATTTCATATATCCTGCTTGTTGAATTTTCAGGAAATTATAAGGCCTCATCATTTTTTGCATTTCGGCGATGACCGAGGCCATCCCCCCCCGTCCGACAGGTGAGACTCCGACAGAAACTATCCTTTCACTTATTTCTGGACTTATCATTTTTAGATGGCTTATTGATTTGAATGCAAAGTTAGTAAAATCTCTAAAAGCTTCTGCCTTCGTTATTAAAAAAAAGACTCCTAGACAGTATGAAGACGGGGAGATGGTTATAACTTACTCCCTGAATTCGCTTGGGGCTTTGCCGAGGTATTTTTTTACGTAGCGGGTGAAATATGCCGGGGAGGAGAAGTTTAGGCGGTCGGAAATCTGCACGATGGATAGTGACTTGTCCTTGAGCATCCTCAGGATGCCGAGCGCCGTGTAGCGGTTGATCCAGAAATTTGCCGTCTGGCCGCTGAGCTTCTTGCAGATTTCGGAGAGATACTTCGACGATATGCACAGCTCCGAGGCGTAGAACGAGACTTCGCGGTTCGCCACATAGTTGCCTTTCTCCAGAAGGTCGAAAAATCCCGCCATGATTATCGCGTGCTGCGAAGGAATATGGAGCTCGTCGGTCAGCCGGGAATGGAAGTTGAAGAAATCCAGGATCATCAGCTGTACGGCGCAGCGCAGGCCCTCTTCGTAGAAATTGAAACAGGTAGTGTTGTGCCTGTACTCCACGCTCCGGAAGTCCTGAACGCAAATTTCGAACTGACATTCCGTAAGGTGCATCACCGGGTTCAGAAACAGCGCTACGGCGCCCTTCATGCCGTAGTTGGTCATCGGAGTGCATTGTTCGACGAAAGCCTGATGCACATAAATCACCTTCACCTCGAAATCCTCCGAGCATCGCAGATTCTCGATCATGCATCCTTTGCGCACGATCATGAGGTCGCCGGCGCTGAATGAAAAGCTCCGACCGTTGAAATCGAAGTCCGCTGTGCCCCTGAGGCATATCGCATGGAGGAGATAGTTGGCGAGCTCGCCTTCTCCGACACCGGCCAGCGTGTCGGAAATTATCACATTCCGGCTCCTGAGGTCCGGACACGCGTCAGTGCAAGTTGTTGTAAGGTTGCTCATTGTTCGTTCAAGGCTTTATAGAGGTCGCATGTGCGCCAGACTTCTTCGCCGGCATATTTTTTGATACTGTTCAGTTCGCTTTCGGCAAGATGGCGGAAGCCGGATTTGAGCCATGCAAGACCGGAGATGTTGTGAAGGGTTATACTTTTGGGATTGGATTTGACTAATCCGAGACTGGACAGCTCGATGGCTTGCTTATAGTTTCCATTGTCATACGCATTACGAGCCAAGGCCGAATAAGCCTGTTCAAGCGGTCCGTTGAGACTGTAGTCCTTATTATAATCGACATAGCTTATCACCTGATTCATTCGTGCTATATAATCAGACTGATTGCCGAGCGTCTTGTGGCAGTTCGCGAGGTCTACGAGCATATTGAGGAAAGTAGGGAGATTATCGGGAGGATTGCTAACGGACAGACGTAACCCGACAGCCCTTTCGAGCATTTTAGCAGCCTCAGCGATATTCCCGTCATATTTCGAAAGTTCGGCTTTTAATTTGAGGGTCTGCGGAAAGGCGTTCGAAGCGAAGCGGGGCGTAAGGTCTCCCTTGGCCTCTATTTCGGAAAAAATTCGTATGCTTTCGTCTACCTTTGATTTGTAGCCCTGAATATCGCCGGACGCACCTATGAATGGAGCCTGCATTACGCAGAGGAGAGCTTTCGCCGAGTGATTGACCGGGTCGTAATCAGGCTGTTGAATCTTGTGTTCATAAACTCGGGATAGGGCTAACGGGATGTCGTAAATATTTCTTTCCATACCGAACATCATAACCTTTGCCAAGGATTCGCACAGTTCAATCCGGCTCTCGGGTAGTTCCCCGAAAGAGGTGTTCAGGAAGTCGCTGTAAAGCTCCACCGGATTCGGCTGTCTGTTCGCTATCAGGTATTTGAGCTGAGAGTTAACGGCGTTTCGATAGTCTGAGGCAAATCGTCGGGGATTGTGCAGGAATTGTTTTTTGAAATATTCGACGCTTTCGGCCACTCCTTCGCAGGACGCATCGCCGTCCCTTTGGAGTGAGAGGTCGTTGACCTGCAGACTTATACTGTGCAGGAGTTCCTCAATCTGCTTCGTTTCGGATTGCGAACGCGCGGCGTCTTTGGCGAGAACCGATTGTGCTCTGGCAGCCTCTGTCAGGGAAATTCGCATGGGCAGATATGCAGAATAGACAGGCGACATGCTGTGAGCCAAATATGCATGAGCCGCCAACATATATTCTTTGAAAGTGGCGGATTTCAGGCCGGAAAGGATTTCCATAAGACGCACATGCTCCTGAAGAATGCGGATTGTCGTATCGGGGTCTGGATTCCGGATTTTGTTTTCTGCATTGATGTAAACAATATAGGCTTGCAGAAGTTCCTCCGAGGCTTGTGAGTGGTCGATTTCTTTTAGAGCGCTCCGAGCCAGCTCGATGGCCGAGTCAATGTCGCCGATTATGCTGTAGCACAGGCTCAGCTGACCTTTGGCGGAAATTCTCGTCTTGTAGTCTGCAGAACGGGTAGCACGCTGGAGATATGGCACAGCTTCTGTATTCTTGTTCATTTCCAAATATAGGAAACGCCCTGCTTTTAGCTGTCTTTCCAGATTCGTTGTGTCGGCGTCGGCGATTTCGAGGATGATTTTTTCCGCGCGGGTGAAGTTGTCTTTGCCGCCGGCGAGGATGTAGGTGTCAATCTGACGGTCGACTGCCTCGAGGAGGCTGTCGCTGCTCAGCTCTTTGTCTTTGCGGAGTGCGTCGAGCTTGTCTATGGCGTTGGTGATGGTAGAGAGGTCCGAGCGCTCCCTGAGGTACTGCGCCACATAGTTTCTCTCCTCGTATTTGGCTATAGCCTCGTCGAGGCGTCCTTCGCTGACGAGGTCTATGATTTCTTGCTCGCCGTCTGATAGCTCCGAGAGGTCGATGCGGGCGAAGCGTTCCACATAGGCGTCAAGGCGGTCGAGCTGTGCTTCGTAGTTTTTGCTCAGTTCGGCGAGTTTTCTCTCATATTCCTCCTGACGGATGCGACCTTCGGATTTCAGTCGTGCGAGTTCCTCCTGCTCCCGGCGCATCTGGCGGTCGTAGCTCGCGGAGGAGACCCGCTCATAGTTGTCTTTGATTTTCTTGAACTTGTCGGAGCGGCACATCACGACCGTGAACGGCTTTTCGGGGTTTACATTCCATTGCTCAATGGCATCTTTGTTGAAAACCTCGTAGCCGTCCTTGCCGATTTCGCGTACACTTACATTATCCCCCGGGTTCAGGGTGGGAAAATCGAGCAAGAACTCTCCTCGATTGTCGGAAACTGTGCTTCCGGCGTGGCGCACGCGGAGCTCGACACCCGCGAGGGGTGTTTTCCGGGCCTTCTCGTTGTATTCCTTGACAAGGCCTTTCTGAGTAGTCCGGGCACCTCCACCGAAAGCGCAGAGTATACTAAATATAATAAGGAGAGAGATACGCATGAGACGGACCTTACGCTTTTGTGCCCTTGGAGCCTTTGGCTCCGGCGAAGGCTCCCATCGAGAAGATGTTCTGGTCATAGGATACGGTCTTGGCCGAGGCCTCGCGCTTACGCTTGAGGGCCAGACGCACAAGGCGCTCCATGAGCTCCGGGAACTTTATGCCCGAGCCTTCCCAGAGGTAGAAGGAGAGCGAGCCGGGAATCGTGTTGATTTCGTTGACGTAGATGTTGCGGTCGTCGCGGTCAACAATCATGTCCACGCGGCTCACTCCGTGGCACGACAGCACCCGGAACGTGTCGCCGGCGAGTTGCTGGATGCGCTTGGTCTCCGCTTCCGGAAGGTCCGCCGGAAAGCGCTTCTGCGAAGCCTGCATACCCTTGGTGCCCTTTGAGCCTCCCATGTACTTATCCTGATACGTCAGGAAGTCGCCGCTCTTGATTGGCTCCTCGAGTACGGAAGTGATGTATTCGTCGCAATCGCCGAGCACCGAGCAGTTGATTTCCTGAAGATGCTCCACCATATGCTCCACAATTACGCGTGTGGAATAGCGGCGCGCGTCATCCACGCGGTCAAGCAGCTCTTCGCGGTTGGCGGCGCGGCCGATGCCCACGCTCGAGCCCAGATTCGCGGGCTTGACGATGACAGGGTAGCCGAGCTTTTCCTCGACGCGGGCGATGATGGCCTCGCGCTCCGTGTCCCACTGCTTGTCCGTGAACCACGTGTAGGGCACCACGGGGATGCCTTCTGCCTGGAGAATCATCTTCATGGTGATCTTGTCCATGCCGTTGGCGGAGGCAAGGGTGTCGCAGCCCGCGAAGGGAATGCCTATGGTCTCGAGGACGCCCTCGAAAATGCCGTCCTCGCCGTTCGACCCGTGGAGCACGGGAATGACTACGTCCGCTGTGGCCAGAACGTCGCTGCCGAACATCTTCTTTTTGGCGCGGTAGAGATTATAGTCGCCGAATATCGGCCGCATGTAGACCTCTGTGCAGCTCTCGAGCAGTTTTTTCGTATCCCGGTAGTTTTTCACGTCGCGGAGGGCCTCGCCGGTGAACCATCGGCCGTCCTTCGTGATGTAGACGGGAATCACATTGTATTTGTCGGCCGGAATCGCGGCCATGGCCTGATTGGCAGAGATGACGGAAATCTCATGCTCCGTGGAGCGTCCGCCGAAGAATACTGCTATATTCGTTTTCATTGTATATTGCGTTCTATTTGAATGTGTCAGGTAAATCGTTTTCGTAAAGCACCGTATCGCCCGCACCGGCGAGGGTGCGGAGGAGCGCCTGGGCTTCGGCGAATGTCTCGACGGTGTGTACCCCCTCTGTCTTTCCGCCCTTCCGGAGCCCTTCGGTGATGGCCTCGCGGTTGTAGTGGCCCACTACGATGGCCACGTCGCAGCAGGAGGCGGCGTGTTCGCCTAAGCGCTCGTTGAGCTCGTACTGCTGTGAGCCGAGCTCAATCATTCCGGGGGTCACGAGCACTCGTTTCCCCGGCATTCCGGCCAGAACGTCGAGTGCCATGCCCGAGCCTACGGGATTCGAGTTGAATGCGTCGTCAAGTATCGTCATCCCGCCCGGGATTCGTTTTACGGCGAGCCGGTGCTCTACCTGCTCGATGTTCTCGACGGCGCGGCGGATTTTCTCGTCGCTCATCCCGAGGTGCTTGGCCATGGCCGTGGCTGCAAGCAGATTGGAGATGTTGCAGGCGCCGACGAGCTTTGTTGTCAGGGCTATTGTGTGGCCGTCGCTCGTGCGCCGCGCCGTGAACGATGAGCCTCTGGGCGTATAGTGCACGTTCTCGGCAACCCAGTCGGCGCCCTCGGGGTGCTCTACGGCATAGCGTTCCGCCCGGCAGTTCTCCACGGGGCGGTCTGCGATTTTCTCAAAGTCGTTGTTGACCAGCACGAGTCCGTCGGTCGGAATGGCGTCGGCGAGCTCGAACTTCGTGGCCTGCACGTTTTCGATAGTCTTGAACGATTCGAGATGCTGGGGGCCGACGGCCGTGATTATTCCGGCGGTGGGGTGTACGAGCTCGCAGATTTCGCGGATGTCGCCGTTCTGCTTGGCGCCCATCTCGCAGATGAACACCTGATGGTAGGGCTTGAGCATCTCGCGCACCGTGCGTACCACGCCGAGCGTCGTGTTGTAGCTCCCGGGGGTCATCAGTGTGTCGAATTCCTCGGAGAGTATGCGGTAGAGGTAGTGTTTTGTCGTGGTCTTGCCGTAGCTGCCCGTCACGCCGATAACCTTCAGCTCGGGCATCGCCGCGAGCCGCGCGGCCGCGTCGTTGTAGTAGCGGCGGTTGATGGCCTTCTCCCACGGACGCAGGAGGGTGTTCGAGGCCATCACCATGATGTGCGAGGCGCAGTAAAGGCCCAAGGCCGTGGCCGTGCCCACATAGATTGTCTCGGCGATGTCCGCGCTCCCGAAACAGCCCGCGAGGGCTAAAACGGCGGCGCTTAGGATGGCCCAGAGGGCGATGAACGCGCCCTGAAGACGCATCACGCGCGGAGTGGTCTTCAGCGGAAGCTTGTATTGCTGTCCGGCTCGGAGAAGCGCCCCGGAGTGCCATCCGCAGAATAGAGCCACGAGAAGCATCGCGGCGTTGTGCGTGGCCATGGGGAACAGACAGATGAAGAACACCACAAGGCCTCCCAGCCTCCAGCCGGAGGTGGTGTCGGCCGAGGACTTCAGCCAGCGCGTGTAGCGCTCGTTGCGGTAGGAGTTCTGCTGGAGCATCATGAGGTCGCGGCGCATCTCCAGCCAGAGGTTGGCGAGGGCGAGGACCGCGACTAAGCTGTAGAGTATTATGATGGTGGTGTTCATTTCTTTTCGTTCTGAGTGTTGATGAAGGAGGCGACAACCGCGCGGGTCTGCCCAGGATTGTCGAGGAAGGAAAAGTGCCCGCATCCGGCATAGCTCACGAGACCTGCGTCGGGGATGAGCTTTTCCATAATCCGGGCGTCGCGCATCGGGGTGGCCGTGTCGTTTTCGCCCCAGATGAGCAGGGTGGGGGCCTTGATGAGCGGAAGCCGATCTGTGAGGTCCTCGTTGACTACACGGCTCATGATGGCGCGCATCTTCGGAGAGGCCCCGGCATAGTCGCTCGAGCCTCCCTTCTTGCGCCAGCTGTCAATCAGCGCCTGTCCCTTCTTTTGTCCGAGCAGGAGCGGGGCTACGCGCTTGGCCGCCTTGAATGAGTAAACTTTAAGGTAATATTTCAACGTGCGGCGCGGCTTTATTCCGGCCGCGTCGACGAGTATCATGCGTTCTACCTCATTGCGTGAGGCATAGAGTATGCCCATCCGGCCCCCGAAGGAATGGCCGATGAGAATAGGTCTGTGTATGTTCTCCCGGCGCACGAACTCCTCGAGCACGCGCACGTAGTCCTCTATGCCGTAGATCCTTTCGGGCTCCTCGGAGTCGCCGAAGCCGGGGAGGTCGAGGTTGTAGACTCTGACATCCTGACATTGGCTGGCTACCGTCTCCTCGAAGAGTGCCATAGTCGTGGCGCGGCAGCCCCAGCCGTGCATGATGATGGCCGTGCGGGCCTCCGGTGAGTCGTTGCCGCAGACCCTGTAACGCAGCGCGGAGCCGTCTATTGTGGTCGTTTTTTCTTTTGCTTCCATTTAAGCCACAAAATTAGCGAAAAAAATGGAAACCCCCGACGTATGTTCGAAAAAAACGCTAAACCTCCTTTTCCGCACTTTTTTATTTGGTAAAAATCTCCATTTCCGCACTTTTGGGCGGATTACTCGACTGTCACTGACTTCGCGAGGTTACGGGGCATGTCGACGTCCTTGCCGCGGTTGACGGCTATATAATATGAGAGAAGCTGGAGCGGAACCGAGCAGATTACCGGCAGAAGACACTCCGGAATGGCCGGAACTTCGATGACGTGGTCGGCGATGTTGCGGATTGTCGTGTCTCCCTCGGTCACGATGGCCAGGATGCGGCCACCGCGAGCTTTCACCTGCTGCACGTTGCTCACAATCTTTTCATACAGATGGTCCTTCGGTGCGATGATGACTGTGGGCATCTCCTGGTCGATTAGCGCGATGGGGCCGTGCTTCATTTCCGCTGCCGGATAGCCCTCAGCGTGGATGTAGGAGATTTCCTTGAGTTTCAGAGCACCTTCGAGAGCCACGGGGTAGCTGTAGCCGCGTCCGAGGTAGAGGAAATTGCGCGCGTAGGTGTAGGTAAGGGATATGCGCTCGATTTCCGTGCTGAGCTTCAGGACCTTGCTGACGTAGGACGGAAGCTTGGTGATTTCTTTCCCGAGTGCGGCGATTTCCTCTTTCGGGAGCGTTTCGCGCAGCTGTGCTATGGCCAGGGCTACGAGGGTCAGCACCATCACCTGCCCGGTGAACGCCTTTGTGGAGGCCACGCCGATTTCGGGCCCGACGTGAATGTAGCTGCCGCTGTCGGTCTCGCGGGGAATGGAACTCCCCACGGCGTTGCTCACGCCGAACACGAAGGCCCCCTTTTCGCGGGCGATACGCGCCGCCGCAAGGGTGTCTGCCGTCTCGCCGCTCTGGGAAATGGCAATTACTATGTCGTCGGGGCCGATGACCGGATTGGAATAGCGGAACTCGCTGGCGTACTCCACAACTACGGGGATGCCCGCGAGGTCCTGGATAAGGTATTTCCCGAGCAGGCCGGCGTGCCATGAGGTCCCGCAGGCCACGATGACTATGCGCGTGGCCTTGAGGAACACCTCTTTGTTGTCGTTCACCCCGCTGAGGATGATTTTCGCGCCTTTCGAGCCTATCCGTCCGCGGATACAGTCGCGGAGGGTGTCGGGCTGTTCGAAGATTTCCTTGAGCATGAAGTGGGGATAGCCGCCTTTCTCGAGCTGGGAGATTGACATCTCGAGCTTGGTGACATCCACGGGGTATTCAACATTGTCAAGGTCCGTGATGTGCAGCTCTTCGCCGGAAGTTATTTCAGCGATTTCGTTGTCCTTCAGGTAAACGACGTCCTTGGTGTACTCCACGAAAGGCGAGGCGTCGGAGGCGAGAAACATCTCGCCCTGACCTATGCCGATGACCAGAGGGCTCGACCGGCGCGCGGCAATGATTTTCTCGGGATGCTCCTTGTCGGCAACTGCAATCGCGTAGGCGCCGACGACCCGTTTCAGCGCCTGACGCACCGCGGCGATGAGCGGACAGTGGTTGGTGAGACGTATATATTCTATGAGCTGGGCGAGGACTTCCGTGTCCGTTTCCGACCGGAACGTCAGGCCTTCGCGCTCGAGAGCGTCTTTCAGCACCTTGTAGTTCTCGATGGTGCCGTTGTGCACTATGGCTATGCGCCCGTCCTCGCTGAGGTGAGGATGGGCGTTGGTGTCGGAGGGCTCGCCGTGCGTGGCCCAGCGGGTGTGGGCGATTCCGCCCTTGGCCGAGACGTCTTTCCCCGAGCAGAGATTCTCGAGGTTGCTGATCTTGCCCATTGCCTTGTAAACCTTCAGATTCTTCGTGTCGTCGACGAGTGCCACGCCCGAACTGTCGTAGCCGCGGTATTCGAGTCTGTGGAGTCCCTTGACCAGAATGTCGAAAACGTCACCATTGCCGATATAACCTACTATTCCGCACATAATGCGTTAAGTATGAATGTGTTTTTGGCGCTTTGCCGTATAAGTGAATTTGATGGGGTGTGAAAAACGGTGCAAAGAAAATAAAAATTCCCCGTTCACGCAAACATCAGGCTGAAAAAGCGTGCCGGAACCATGAAAATTTGTCTCCGGCGGAAAAAAATCGCCTCCGGGGCGGTTATTTCTCGAAAATTGTTTAACTTTGCGTGTTTTTAGCAATGAAGTACATAGGACCACACGTAAGCAGCGAGCCATCCGTGGCGGTCGCCCCGGTTGAGGCGGCGGCTCTCGGTGCCTCGGCTTTTTCGTTCAACCTCGTCAATCCTAAATACTGGTCTTCTCCGGCCCTTACCGAAGACGTCATCACGGAGTTCCGGGCGGAATGCGGTAGGCTCGGCTTCTCCTCCGCCCAGATTCTTCCGCATTCAGCTTTTGTCATCAATCTCGGAGGCCCCGACGCAAGGAAGCGCGCTCTTTCGCGCCGTCTACTGATTGACGAACTCTCACGATGCAAGGCCCTTGGCCTGACAATGCTCAATCTCCATCCCGGCTCCCATCTCGGAAAGATTTCTGAAGAGGAAAGCCTCGGCCTCATTGCCGAAAACATCAACGCCGCCCTCGCCGTCACTTCCGGCGTAACCGTTGTGCTCGAGAATACCGCCGGACAAGGCTCGGCGCTCGGCTTTCGCTTCGACCACATCGCCCGCATCATCGAAGCCGTCGATGACAAGAGCAGGGTGGGAGTCTGCGTTGACACCGCCCACGCCCATGCCGCGGGTTACGACCTCTCGACCGACGAAGGCTACGATGCCATGTGGCATGAGTTCGATACCGTTCTCGGCCGCGCACGGCTGAAAGGCATGCACCTCAACGACTCCCTTCGCCCCGCGGCCAGCCGCATCGACCGCCATGCTCCCATCGGAGCCGGCACAATCGGCGCCGGTGCTTTCCGTCGGCTCATGGCCGATCCCCGCACCGACGGCATCCCGCTCATCCTCGAGACTCCCGACCCGTCCCTCTGGACCGCGGAGATGGAGGAGCTGAGGCACGCGGCTCAAGAATCCCTGTAATCAAAATCAATAAACTATAAATCATTTTTAGAATATCATGGAAAAACAACGCGACCTCAGTTTCTGGAAGCTATGGAACCTGAGTTTCGGATTTTTCGGCGTTCAGATCGCCTATGCACTGCAGAGCTCGCAGGTGAGCCGTATTTTCGCCACAATCGGCGCGGACCCACATGACCTCAGCTATTTCTGGATTCTTCCTCCCCTCATGGGCATGATTGTCCAGCCCATCGTCGGCACCGCCTCCGACCGCACCTGGAACCGCCTCGGGCGCCGTCTTCCATACCTCCTTGTCGGCGCTTTCATCGCCATGGTCGTGATGTGCTTCCTCCCCAACGCCGGCTCCCTCGGCCTCGGCATCTCCCAGGCCATCATCTTCGGTCTCGTAATGCTCATGCTCCTCGACACCACAATCAACATGGCCATGCAGCCCTTCAAGATGCTCGTGGGCGATATGGTCAACGAGAAGCAGAAAGGCTTCGCATATTCAATCCAGAGCTTCCTCTGCAACGCCGGCTCCGTCGTGGGTTATCTCGCCCCCCTCTGCCTCGCCTTCTTCCTCAGCAACACGGCCCCTGCCGGTGAGGTTCCCCCCACAGTTACATGGGCGTTCTACATCGGAGCCATAATCCTCCTTGCCTGTGTTGTCTACACCTTCGCCACCGTCAAGGAAATGCCCCCGGCCGAATACGCCGCCTTCCATGGCGTCAAGGCCGAGTCCGATGACAAGAAGCAGAAGTCCGGCGGCCTCATCCGCATTCTCGCTTCCGCTCCCAAGGTGTTCTGGACCGTGGGTCTCGTGCAGTTCTTCTGCTGGGCCGCCTTCATGTACATGTGGGTTTATTCCACCGAGGCTATCGCCAATCAGGCATATGATACCCCCACCGTCGAGCGCGTCGAGGGCGTGACAATTGACGGTCAGAAGTACAACGACAAATTTCTCTTCGACGGCAAGATGCCCGTCATTCAGGACGGTGCTCTCGCCCTTGCAGGCGTGACAGTCGACGGAGCTTTCAGCAGTCCCTCTCTCGTGGTCCTCAACGGCGACACCCTCATTGCCGGCGGCAAGGTCGTGGCCGACAACGGCACTCCCCGCATCGCCTCTCATCAGGGCGTCCGTGCCCTTGAGGCGACCGACGTTCTCACTGTCGACGGCGTGAAGGTTGACGGCGCATCACGCCTCGAGACCGTAAGCCGCTTCGCCATGGTTGAGCCCGGGACTAAGCTCACGCTCGCACACATCGCCCGCTTCGACGAAGGCTCCGGCGAATACCTCCTCGACGAGACCACCGAACTCCCCGCCGCATCAGCCGAGACAATGACCATCAACTATCACAAGGTGCTCAACGTCGCTTCCGCCGAATACCAGAGCGCCGGCAATGAAACAGGTCTCCTCTTCGCCATCCAGGGCCTCGTGGCTGTGCTTTGGGCTCTTGTCCTCCCGATGTTCCGCAAGCGGAAGCTCGCTTATTCGCTCAGCCTCCTCATCGGCGGCATCGGCTTCGCGTCGATATTCTTCAGCCATAACATCATCATCCTCGGCGTCGGTTACGGCCTCGCCGGATGCGCTTGGGCCGCTATGCTCGCAATGCCCTTCACCATCCTCACCAACGCCCTCTCAGGAAACAACATCGGCACATATCTCGGCCTCTTCAACTGTACCATCTGCCTCCCGCAGATTATCGCTTCACTTCTCGGCGGTCTGATTCTCTCGCTCATCCCCGTGACGAGCCTCGGAGTTCCCAACGCTCCCGCCATGCTCCTCGTCTCCGGTATTCTCCTCTGCCTTGGCGCACTCGCTGTCTGGGGTATCAGGGAAACTTTCGGAAGCCAGTCAAAGTAATCATCATCCCTTGATAAGCCAGAGGCTGCGCGGGGGTACTCGCGCAGCCTCTTCTCATTATAATGGAATCCATACGCCAGCTCTACAAAATCGGACTCGGACCATCGAGCTCCCACACCATGGGACCTCGCAAGGCTGCCGAGCGTTTCGCCGCCCGCACCTCAGGCGCCGCCTCCTATGAAGTCACCCTCTACGGCTCCCTCGCCGCAACGGGCAAAGGCCACCTCACCGACGTGGCGATTCTCGACGTGCTCAGCCCTCTTGCTCCCACTGAAATCCGCTGGGAGCCCGATATCGTGCTCCCCTTCCATACCAACGGCATGAAATTCCGCGCCCTCGTGGCCGACGGCTCGCTCCTTGACGAATGGACTGCCTATTCCATCGGAGGCGGCGACATTGTCGGTGAAGGCGAAAGCCGTGTGCCCTCCGAAAGCATCTACTCCCTGACAAAAATCAAGGACATTCAGGCATATTGCGAGCGCACGGGCAAGAGCTACTGGGAGTACGTCGACGAAACCGAGGGTCAGGGAATCTGGGACTATCTTGCCGAAGTGTGGCAGACGATGAAAGCCGCCGTCGAGCGCGGAATCGACGCCGAGGGCGTCCTTCCGGGCGGTCTCGGTGTGCGCCGCAAGGCCGTGAGCTATTATATGTCCGCGTCCGGCCACAACAGCTCCCTCAAGAGCCGCGGACTTGTCTATGCCTACGCCCTCGCCGTCAGCGAGGAGAACGCCGCCGGCGGACGCATCGTCACGGCCCCGACATGCGGCTCCAGCGGAGTCGTCCCCGCAGTCCTCTACCACCTTTACACCTCCAAGGGTTTCAGCGAGAAGCGCATCCTCCGCGCCCTCGCAACCGCAGGCCTCTTCGGGAATGTAGTAAAATACAACGCCTCAGTATCCGGCGCGGAAGTCGGATGTCAGGGTGAGGTCGGCGTCGCCTGCGCAATGGCGGCGGCAGCCGCATCACAGCTCTTCGGAGGGACCGTCGCCCAGATAGAGTATTCCGCCGAAATGGGACTCGAGCACCACCTCGGCCTCACATGCGACCCCGTGTGCGGACTCGTGCAGATTCCATGCATTGAGCGAAACGCATATGCCGCCGCCCGCGCTCTCGACGCCAATCTCTTCGCCGCCTTTTCCGACGGCCGCCATTCTGTCGACTTCGACCGCATTGTCGAGGTCATGAAGCAGACAGGCCACGACATACCCTCCCTCTACAAAGAAACCGCCAAAGGCGGCCTCGCCGCAATCCACTGAGTCGCCCGGTCCCGTTCGTGGCCGGAGGGCAGTTTTAGAGCCGGTTCAATAATATCTGTTAAGAGCAGGGCGGTCAATCGTTGAGTGGTTTTTTCCGGGTCTTGATGGAGCGATGGGGTTCCATCGCGACTGAAAGACACGGGAAAAAACGCCAACGAGTGGCCGGGCAGAAGTAATTTTCGTTCCGGCAATGAGTTGCCTCAAAAAGGGATAATGTGATTTCCTGTCTTTAGAAGTAACGCAACATGAATAGGATTGAGTCAAAATAAACCATCGTTTTCGCAATTGTAGGATAGCGCTCATAGTTCCGGCATAAGCGACGATAATTGTCAAGCCATGAAAAGGTCCGCTCAACTACCCACCGCCCCTCAAGGGGACGAAATTCTGAAGTCCCGGAATTGGATTTCACACATTCTTTTGAAACCTCGACACCTTTTTGGGACTGTGCGCAGGCTGAGCGCACACTTTGGCTGTCCATAAATGCTACGCTTGGTCGCCCATCATTTTTTCCCTTCCTCTTGCGTCGGCAAGTAACAATATATTGTAGAAACCTCTGCAAATCTGTAGATTCACTCCATTTGCGAAAAGGATAATATACCGTGGTTGGTTTGGGGAAAATACGTCGGGAGCATCCGCCACTGACACCCCGTCCGAATAAGATATGCAATTGCCGTAAAGACCCCGAAGAGATTGACTCTCTCTTTGCCCTGGAAACGGCGCAGATACTTTCGGATGTAGCTTCGCTGTTTGCGATTGAACTTGACATTCATTGACATATACCGTTAAGATTCAAACGCATAACATTTTCCTGACCGACATTGTTATCGCTAATAAAAAAAATAGTGAAGGGTCGCATATCATGGGTGCTTTTCGTCCCGCTCATCGGTCGTGTACATCCAGTACACTCCCTCTTCGCGAGCCAAAAACCACTCCATGCTATGCGACCCTGCTCTTAACAGATATTATTGAACCAGCTCTTAGTCCGTCATACAATTTTTGCCCGGGGCCGACGTTATTGTTAGTATGAAACGTCTTCTGCTCGGCCTTGTGCTTCTCAATATATTCATTGCCGGTGCCTTTGCCGCTCCGGTGAAGATTTCCGGACTCATCACCGACGAAAACAACGAGCCTCTCGAGTTCGTCAATGTCCGCATTGCCGGTACCGCTATCGGAGCCACCTCCGGCCTCGACGGTAAATATTCCCTCTCCGCCCCCGAGGCCGACACTATCCGCGTGGTCTTTTCCTGCATAGGCTATGAGGAAAGCAAGCGCAAGCTCGTCGGCGCAAATAAAGAGGTGACCCTCAACGTCAAGATGACTCCCGCGTCATATGCCCTTAAAGGCGTCGAGGTGACCGACTATCAGAAACAGGTCGGCTCCATTCAGAAGATGGATATCAGTGACTACCGCCTCGCTCCTGACGTGTCCGGAGGCTCGGTGGAGAGTCTTCTCACAACTATGGCCGGCGTGAACTCCAACAACGAGCTTTCCTCCCAGTACTCTGTCCGCGGCGGCTCTTATGACGAGAATTCCGTGTATATCAACGGCATCGAGGTCTATCGACCCCAGCTCGTCTCTTCCGGACAGCAGGAGGGGCTCAGCATCGTCAACCCCGACCTTGTCGGTGCCATCGGGTTCTCGACCGGCGGCTTTTCCGCCCGGTACGCCGACAAGATGTCTTCCGTCCTCGACATTACCTACCGCCAGCCGGAGGCTTTCGAAGGATCCGTTTCCGCATCGCTTCAGGGCGGATCCGTTGCCATCGGGTCTTCCTCCCGTAAATTCTCTCAGATTCACGGTCTCCGCTACAAGTCCAACGCTTCCCTCCTCAGCTCCATGGAGGACAAGGGAGAATACGACCCGAAATACTTCGACTATCAGACCTCGATGACCTTCAAGTTCTCGGACAAGCT
Source organism: uncultured Porphyromonadaceae bacterium (assembly GCA_902491515.1). Taxonomy (GTDB): domain Bacteria; phylum Bacteroidota; class Bacteroidia; order Bacteroidales; family Muribaculaceae; genus CAG-873. The sequence goes on along the minus strand of CABUIC010000002.1, from coordinate 93,456 downwards.
GAAAGCCAATTTCCTCGGGAACATCGCCATCAACAACTATAAGTTCGTTCCCCACAACCGTTCCACCAAGTTCGGCACCTCGATGGACGCCAAGGAGTTCACGGTCTACTTCGACGGGCAGGAGAAGGACCGTTTCGAGACTTATTTCGGCGCCCTTTCGCTCACCTGGCAGCCTTCCCGCGTCCACTCCTTCACCGCACAGCTCGGAGGCTTCCTCTCCAACGAGCTCGTGAGCTACGACATCTCGGGCGAATACTGGCTCGACCAGGCCGGTACAAACGACAGCGGCTCCGGCAGTGACGGCGAGACCTCCGGCGGCATCGGAGGCGAGCTCGGGGTAGGGCGCTATCACGAGCATGCCCGAAACCGCATGAAAGCCTCTGTTTTCGATTTCGCCCTGCGCGGTTCCTCAGGCATCGCCCGCCATAACCTCGACTACGGCTTCTCCTTCAAGCATGAGAACATCCACGACCGCGCCCGCGAATGGGAGCTCCGCGACTCCGCAGGCTACTCGCTGCCTTTCGACCCAGACGCCGTCCGCGTAATTTACAACCTCGCCGCCAAAAACGAAATCCGGAGCAACCGCATGGCCTTCTACGTAGAGGACACCTACAGGCTCGACGCTCCTGTCGGTTATTTCAATCTCAACGGCGGCATCCGTTTCTCCTACTGGGACTACAACAAGGAATTTCTCGTCAGCCCGCGTGTGTCGGTAGGCTTCGTCCCTTCCGCCGTGCCCCGGCTTTCCCTCCGTTTCGCGACGGGGCTCTACTACCAGTCGCCCTTCTTCAAGGAATTCCGCCGCCCTGTCTCCGATGAATTCGGCAACTCTATAATCGTCCTGAACGACAAAATCAAGAGCCAGCGCTCATATCAGTTCATCCTCGGAGGGGACTACACTTTCAGGGCAATGAACCGACCGTTCAAGTTCACGGCCGAAGCCTACTACAAGATTCTCGGCAACCTTATCCCCTATGAGGTCGACAACCTGAAAGTAGTTTACGCCGGCGAGAACCTTACCAAGGGCTTCACCGCGGGCCTCGACCTGAAGCTTTTCGGGCAGTTCGTGCCTGGAAGCGACTCCTGGATCAGCTTCTCGCTTATGAAGACTCAGGAGGACCTCAACGGCGTGAAAGTTCCCCGTCCCACAGACCAGAGATATTCCTTCGCCCTGTTCTTCACCGACTACTTTCCCAAGTTCCCCAAGCTCAAGTTCAACCTCCGCGGCATCTTCTCCGACGGACTTCCGACCACGGCCCCGCGAGGCTCTCGCGACAAGGGATATTTCCGTGCTCCGGCATACAAGCGCGTCGACATCGGTCTCGCATACGGCCTTCTCACTCCTCCCAAGGACGGCCAGCCGGCACGCAAAGGTTTTCTCGGCAAGCTGAAAAGCGTATGGCTCGGCCTGGACGTCTTCAACCTCCTTGACATTTCCAACGTCAGCTCCTATTATTGGGTCACCGACGTCAACGACATCCAGTACGCAGTCCCCAACTACCTGACCCGCCGCCAGTTCAACGTCCGCCTCACCGTCGATTTCTGAGCGAACCATCCGCGCAGGCTGTTTGTTGATATTTCATGAAAGTATCAGCATTGCGCCGGGCACTGCCCACGGTCATAATCCTTCTCATCGTAGTATTGTCGGGAGTCGCCGTCTACCGCCATTTCCGCGGAGGCCGCTCACACCTTGTCGCCGGATTCTCGCCAACCGGAAAAGACGAGCTTTCTGTGGCTATCGAGCTTTCGCCGTCGACATACGACCCCACCACATCCGATTCAATCCACGGCATCGACTACGAAATTCTCACTCGCATCGCCCGCGAACATGGCCTGAAAATTGATTTTCACCCGTATACCAACGTCGAGGAAGCTCTCAAAGGTCTTGACGAAGGAAGATACGACCTCGTTGTTGGCGACCTTACCGCCACGACCGACCTCCGGGCGAAAGGCTACATCCTGACAAAGGACATATATCTCGACCACTTCGTCCTCGCCCAGCTCCGAAATCCCGCCGATTCCTTGCCCCGTATTGACACCCAGCTGAAACTGAAGACCGCCGACACCATATGGGTCCCCGCGGGCGTCCATTACCGTCGGCGCCTTGAAAACCTCGCCGCCGAACTCGGCGACTCGCTCCATTTCGTGCCCGCTCCGGGCGCCACATCCGAGCACCTCGCCATTGCGGTGGCCATAGGCGAGATTCCTTACGCCGTTGTCAGCGAAGAGGCAGCCGAAAAAATCCGCGAAGACTATCCGCTCCTTGACCTTTCCACTCCCGTCAGCTTCAGCCTCTTCCAGACCTGGGCCGTGGCCCCCGGCGACTCAGCTCTCGCCGACTCCCTGAACAAATGGCTTGAGTCCGCCCGCTGAACACTGCCCCACCCGTACTCCACCCCTGAAAATACAACAGAGACTGCCTAACTTGGGTTGTTAGACAGCCTCGTCGTTAGCTTCGCGCCCGTGATTTTAGGCCAGTTCTTCGGCGTCGTCGAGGGCGATGTAGTGTTCGCGGGGATGGTCGCAGGCGGGGCAGACAGCCGGCGGTTCCGTTCCTTCGTAAATGTAGCCGCAGACAAGGCATTTCCATTTGATGGGCTTGTTGCGTTTCCACACCGTCCCGTCCTTCACGCGCTGAAGGTTCTTGATGAAGCGGTCGTGATGGGTCTGCTCGATGGTGGCTATGGCGCGGAAATGGGAGGCTATATCATCGAAGCCTTCCTCCTCGGAAACCTTGGCGAAAGAAGTGTACATGTCGACACCTTCTGCAAGTTCTTCGGCGGCGGCGCAGGCGAGGTTCTCGGCTGTGGTGCCTATTACGCCGGCGTCGGCGTTCATGGGAGCGGCAACCTGACCTCCCTGAAGAAATTTGAAATAGACTTTGGCGTGACGGAGTTCGTTGGCCGCGGTTTCATTGAACACTTCGGCGATGGGGAAATACCCCTCTTTGGTCGCCTGCTGGGCGTAGAACGTATATCGGGTGTACGCTGATGATTCTGCAAGGTAAGAGGTCACGAGGTTCACCTCGGTTTTCGTCCCTTTAAGGTTTTTGCATGTGGTGGTCATTGATGTGTCAGTTATGGAATTGTTGTTGAGTTCACATTCTTGCTGTTAAAACAATACCTTTCGTAAAAAGGTTTTGACGGTACTGAAAAAATGTGTAACTTTGTGCTATGTATCTCGATACTGAAGAAAAAGTTGTTGCTTCGCTTGTCTCCGGAATCTTTCCGGACAGCGTTGAGTTCGATTTCCGGGGGCCAATCCGCCGGGACTCGGATAGCCGCGTGGCCGTCGTGATTGACGGAAAAGGGGTATGGGCCGACGCCTGGACCCGCATGTGTGCCCTCGTCTGCCATTTCCCGAATTATGAGCCCGAAAAGTCGCGGCGTACCCGAATCACCCGCACGGGTATCGGACGCGAGGATGTCGACGATTTCGTATACGAGCACAAGGAGCTGTTCGACAACTGCTTCTGGCGCATCGTCGACCTTTCGGAACGTCAGGTTCGGGTCGAGACTTTCCGGCCTCAGTATGAGGGGCGGAGAGGCGATTTTGTGGACGTCGAATTCGAGTTTGTGCTCGGACGCTTCTCCAATCCCGTCTTCCAGCGGAAGCTCCGGAGCCGGGAACAGAACCCGGCCCTTCAGCTCTCGGTCCTCTTCTGCGGTCCCGACTCTGCGGCCAATCTCTCGATGGCGCGACATACTCTTGACCGTCATCCCGTCGGGGCTCCCCCCTTGCAGTTGCTTTGCCTCGCTCCCTCTGTCTCGGCCGCCGATGTCCCGCCGGGCGTCCTTACTTTCGGCGACACAGAAGGCGCCGACGCCCGCTTCGACAGGCTTCTTGCTATGGCCAGGTATCTCAATTATTTCTATTCCGCAAGCTACTCACTGAGCCATATTCCCGCCGAGCTTCCCAAAGCGGCCGTCGATGAGGCCTGGAAGGAGGTCAAGGGGAGGCAGATGGTCCTTTCAAATGTCTTCAATATAATGACCATGGCTTCGAAAATGCGCACCCTCGGCCACTCGCGCGACGACTGGCGCGGGTTCTATGCCCTGACTGCGGCGGAAATTGAGGAGATGACGCCCGTCGAACACAACCGCTGGAGCGTCGAAAGACTCCTGTCAGGCTCGAGGCCGTGCACGGATGCCGAGCGTAAGGAGGTGTTGGCCGACTTGTCCCTGAAAAAAAAGTACAAGAACGAACGCAACGCCCATTTCGACCTCGTGGCCTTCGATGAGCTCGGTGTCGATGCCACGGGCCTAAACGTGGCCCGCTACGACAGCGACCTGATTGCCGCGATACCTCTCATAGTTAAGTCTTTTGCCGATGACAATCTCTGAGCCGTTCTTTTCCGCCGACTGTCACTACAGCCTGCACACTTCCGATGGCCGGATTATAACACCGGCCGCCGGTCAGATTCTCGTAATCGGTCAGGGAGAGGACGCCGGCCTCCGCCTTTCCAACCCCGGGCCATATCTCGACTCCCCGGTGGCGAAGATAGTCGCGACCGACGACGGATGGTGCCTCGTGCGCCTTTCCCGTTTCGTCGGAGTGGACGTGAACGGCTCGCCTGTCCGGTATATCCACCGTCTCGAGGACCGCGACTTCATCGATTTCCCGGGCCTTTCGCCCTCGGTCCGCTTCCGGGTCTCCGACGGCGCCCAGCCCCCGCAGACCATCGTCCATCAGGGCGTATCCCGCCGGGGCATCGCTCTCACTGTCGTTGCGCTTGTGTTCCTGCTTTTTTCCGCCGGATGGTGGCTTTTGCGCATGAATGCCCGCGACAGCCTCGACAATGATATGATAAGTCTTGCCGAGAGGTCGCTTTACCGTCTCGAAGTCGACTCGCTCCTCCTATTTGAAGGCGACTCCCTGCGCGAGGTCTACGCATATCCGATTCCTCCAGCCGGTACAGCCTTCCTGACAGCCGATTCCCTCCTTGTCACGGCCCGCCACTGCGTCGAACCCTGGATCAACGCCATCGACGCCCCGGACATCCCCGATCTTCCGGCTAACGACAATCCCGCCGTCCGGCTCGCGCTCTCGGCCGAGACTTCCAACCAGCTCGCCCCCGAAGACGAAGCGCCGATGAGGCTCGTCAGTTCCATCCGCCTCACCGATTCGCGGGGAAGAGTCCTGCGAATCCGCTCCGACCGCTTTCGCATTGACCGCTCGCGCGACGAGATTGTCGAGCTCGGCGACTATGACCGCGACCTCTACTGGCGGAATATTCAGGCCCGCTATGGCCGCGACGACATGATGCTCGGCGACGCCGTCTCCTGCCGCATGAACCGTCCGGGCTCCATCCGCCTTCTCTCCGATACCGCCGCTTTCGCCACAGCCCTACGTCCCCGCCGGAGCCTGACCTTCATGGGCTTTCCCGTGACTCAGGGCCACGACCTGAGCGCCGAAGTTGAGACCGACCGCCTCCGCCAGCCAATCCTCGCCCTCCCCGACGATTCAGCCCGGTTCTCCATGCTTTCCCATGGCGGACGCCTCGCCCCGGGATACTCGGGCGGTCCCGTGCTCGTCCTCGATTCCGATGCCCCGCTCGGTTTCGCCGCTGTCGGAGTGATTTCCGTGCTTGACCGCACCAACGGCCATCGCTCCTATTCCGTTCCCTCTACTGCAATTCCCCGAAAATGAAAATCATCCACAAAGGTCCGAAATATACCATTTCCGTCTGCGCCGGTGCCGGCGGGGCTCTTCAGGCCGTGAAGACGGCTCCCGGCGAGGATGAAAGGCGCATGGACTTTTTCCCCGAGCGCGATGTAGCCCCTCTCGCCGGAGAAGCCGACGAAAGGACGGCCTGGACTCTCCTTGCCGATGTCGCGCGGGAACTTGAGAACAATTCCGCCACGCCGGTCTGCCCGGCCCATATTCTCATCGATCGGGACGGCGCTTTCAGGCTCAGCCCGTGGAGCCGGAGCCAAGACCCCGCTTTCACCGCCCCTGAAGGCTACGAGCCCGTCTGGGCGCTGGGGGCAAGCGTGTTTTTCCTCGTGCTCGGATGCCCTGTGTTCTACGGCCTCGGCGGCGCCGCTCAGGGGCCGTCCACTCCGGTGCCGACCCTGCGCCGCTCCTGGTCCGGACTGTCGGCCCTGATTAATCGTTGCCTTTCATTTGAACCTTCAGCCCGTCCTGAAGTCAAAGAAATATACAATATGGCTATCGAGGCTCTCGGAAAGCTCCCTGACCCCGTCCCCGCCCTGAAGCCGGAGCTGAAAGGGTGCCCGGCGGCTCTCCACGATGATGAGCTCGAGGCTCTGTGGCCGGAAAAAATCGATTGAAACATGAAGAAACTCCTGAATCTGTTCTTTTTAATTCTTGTATCGTCTTCATCTGTCCTTGCGCAGGATGCCGAGCTCTCCAAGCTTATGGATGCCGTGCGCAGCCTGCGCTCAGGCGGCCGGGATGCTTTTGAAAAAGCCACCGAGACCATGAGCGCCGACAAGGCGTGGACCCCCATGAATGAACTAAAGGCCGCCGACGCCTCCGCCGAATGCCGGGCTTCAGACCGCGTTCCCGGCTTCAGGCTCAACAGGATGCTCGCCGCGGCCGAACAGAAGCGCCGCTTCGAGACGTCTACCGGAAACATGCTCAACGGCGAGAACCCCAACTTCTGCTACTCCCTCTATGAGCGTGCCGTCAAGGCCTCATCGACCCTCAGCTATACCCTCCGCGCCCGCTCAGGCGAGCAGTGCTTCGTCCTTATGCCTTTCGACTCCCGGAAGTCTGCGGGGCTGAAGTTTACTGTCTCAGCCGGAAGCCGCGCTCTGGACATGACCGAGACCAAGGATGCCTGCGTGTTCACCGGCAAGGTCCGCGAGGGCGAAACCGTGAAAATTACAATCACGAACTCTTCGGACAAGCCCCGCTCTTTCGCTATCTTTAACTACAATTCCCGCAAATGAGGCGTCTGCTCATAATCTGTTTACTAAGTCTCTCCCTCGGCGCATCAGCCCTCGACCGCGAGGCCCTCGAAGTCCGTTTCGACAGCCTTGTCTCCCTCGCCAACCGGGCCTATCTCAAGGGCCAGACATCGGAAATCAGGCGCCTGACCGAAGAGGTAAGCGCCACCTTCGACGCGCTCGATCCCGCCGGCCCGGACCGTCGCGAGATGCTCGCATCTCTCACAAAGCTCCGGGGCGACATCGAATACCTCAGGGGCTGTGCCGGCGACTCCTTGTCTTTTATGCTCGCTGAGAGATTCTTCCGGCAGGCCATAAGCTATAAAGCCCAGCGCTTTTCCACCAATGCCCTGTTATATCTCGAGCTCGCTCAGCTCTTCTACAAGACCGGACGTTACTACGAGGCTCTCCAGTATCTCGACCTTGCCCTTGATTATTACGATACTACGGGCATCTACGAGCCGGGCGATACGGAGTGGAACTCCCTTGAGATGCAGAAGGCCATAACCCTCGCGCGTCTCGGGCGCTTCACCGAAGCCAGGACTCTCGCGGCCTCGGCAATCGGCTCCTTCTCCGACCGCAAGTCGCTCGACTATGCCCGCGCGCGACGCATGCAGGCCAAGATTCTCGGCCTTTCCGGAGCTCCCGCCGGCGAGCTCGTCAAGGCCTACCGGGAATTCTTCGACATGCAGAAAAAATATGCCCTCGAAAACTTCAGGCAGATGAATTCCGGCCAACGCGAGGAGTACTGGATGATGATAAGGCCTTTCGTCACCGACGCATACGCCCTGGAGGACGCCGACCCCGAGTTTCTGTATGACCTCACGCTCTTCGCCAAGGGGCTCCTTCTCCAGCTCGACACCGGTTCGGCCCCGGAGGGCTCGCCCTCGGCCCGGCAGCTCAAAAGTCTGTCATACACCTGGCGCGATATCCGCTCTAAGCTCCGAAAGGGGGAGGCTGCTGTCGAATTCGTCCAGTACATGCCCTTCCGCGGGCTTCCCCGAATGGGTGCGCTTGTGCTGCGACACGGAGACAGGCCCCGCTGGGTCTTTCAGCCCGCGCCCGGCAGAATCGACGGCCTTTTTGGTTCGGATATTGACGACGGCGAGCGCTGGAACAAGGACCGCGTCTACCGGGGCGACCGTCTCGCCGGTCTCGTCTGGACTCCCGAGCTGAGAAAAGCCCTCGGCGATGCCAAAACGGTATTTTTCGCCCCCGACGGCTGTTATCATAATATAGCGATAGAATACGTCCTTCCCGATTCGACGGTCGAGGCCCGTCGCCTGACGTCCACCCGCCGCCTTATGGAGCGCGGCTCCGAGTCCCGCTCATTCTCCGCCACTGACCCCATGCTCCTCTTCGGCGACATCGACTACTATACTAATCCCTCGCCCGAAGCGGCCTCGGACAACGACCGGGACGCTTACATAACCTTCCTGCACTACGATTTCCCGCTCCTCGGCGAGGAAACGGACGAGGCCCGAAAGATTGCAAAGATGAGGAACATGCCTGACGACGTCCGTCAGCGGGGCATTTTCGCCACCGAGGGCGCATTCCGCCGCCTGACGCCACGTTTCCGCCCGTGCTCGTAAGTACCCACGGCATATCACTCTCCACAAAGGAGCACCTCAGTTTCGAGTCGGACCTCAGGCCCGCGGTCAGCGACGATGCCCTGTCGTCCTCAGTCCTCGGCCTCACGGGTGTGAATCCCTGCGTCCAGAATTCCGCTTACGATGCCGGGAAATATTACGACGGCCTTATTTCCGCGCGCGAGCTTGCCTCCCTTGATCTCTCCGACTGCCGGCTGTTCACCATGTCGGCCTGCCAGACGGGTCTGGGTGTAGTTACTGCCGACGGGGTTTACGGTCTCCAGCGCGGACTCAAGAACGCCGGTGTCGGCGCCATGCTTCTCTCGCTCTGGAGCGTCCAGTCCGACGCCACTTCGCGCCTCATGACTTCCTTCTATTCCCGCCTCTCAAAGGGCGAGACGCTTCATCAGGCTTTCCGCAACGCTCGCCGTGACCTCATGGAAGGAAAGATTTCCGACGAGCAGCTCGGCCTCGTCGAGTCGGAAAGCGTATATGTCTTCGATCCCGCCACTCTATCAGGTAAAGCCGTGCCTACGGCCTCCGTGCCATATTACAACCTTCCGCAGTATACTCACGCTGTTATACTCATCGATGCCCTGGAATAAAACCAATCCTTATATATGACAAATCTACGAAAATCAGTCGCCGCCATCCTTGCGGCATCTTTATTCGCTTTCCCAGCCGCCCCGCAGTCCGCTCCCGGCGCTGAAGTCGATTCCTGGGAGGTCTCCGTCCGCGAGATGGACCCCGTAATGAGAGACCGCATTTCATCAACTATGCGCGAGCTCAACGGCTCCGCCGACGACCGCGGCGTAATCGCCGAAATAGGGCAAGCCGTGGGCTTCGGCCTTGTGGCAAGCGCCGTCGACGTCATCGTTTCCGAGACCTTCAACCTCGTGCAGATGCGGAAGCGGCAGAAACGCGAGTGGATGGAGATGATTCAGCGCGAGAACAACTATACCGACAGTATCACCAGCATCCGCGGCCTCAAGGACTTCTATGCCAGAAACTCCGAGCTCGGCGCTCTCGACCCCTCCGACATCAATTTCAACGGCATCGAGATTCGGGGAATCCGCAACGGCCATGAGGTTATCTACATGGCCTGCAGCATCGACCGTTCCCGGCTCGACAATCTTTTCCGTCATTCCAAGTTCAATCTCGTGCTCGACACTCTCGCTTTCTATCCCTATTCCTGCCATCTCCCCAATGTCGCCGCAAACGGCATCCGCGTGATGAAGGAAATAAAGAAGGGCAAAGCCGAGGTCAAGGGCGACACCATCGTGCGTCCCGGAGGAAACGGTTTCTCTTTCGACGACCGCGAGAATCTCCGCGTTGGCATTGACTTCGACATCTCTTCCTCGTGGATCAACGAGGCTGTCCAGGTCCACCGCGATGTCGAGCTCGGAAAATTCCGTCTCTCCGTCAATATTCCCGACAACGTCACAGCCTACAAGTACTCCCGCTCCGCGGAAATCGCGCGTGCCGAGAAGCTTCCGGAGGCCGAGCGTCAGGCATTCCTCGCCCGCAACCTCGTGAATGTCGAGGGCGAATGCTTTGTCGTGCCCCGCTCGTTCATGCCTCTTGACAACGGCAAGCGGATGTGGGGTACGGGCGAGTACAATATCAAGGTGAAGGTGCGCGAGCAGTGTTCCTTCGACCCCGACAGCGAGAAGGCAAAACGATGGCGCGAGGACTATTCGCGAATGCGGAAGATGCAGAACAGGAGCAACGAGGTCCGCGAATATTTCGAGACTCTCTGGAACCAGCAAGGCATGAACATCGTCAAGACTTCCTACAGGACCGCTATCTCCACCGGTCTCAAGCATTACGGCCTCATGGCCCCCTCATCCGGAGGCGCGGCCCCGGCCGCGGCTAAGCAAAAGGCCGCACAGCAGAAATAAGAACAACTAAATTCATTGGCACGTGAAAAGGCGGATAATCTTCTGATTATCTGCCTTTTCACGTATTTTTATCTTTCCGAATGGTATGGAAAAGCCGGCGCCACTCGTTTCTTCATAATGAAGTTCCGCGAAATGACCCGGCGCCTTGGAATCGCTTTCCTTGTGGGCGCTACCGCCCGCAAGCGTATTGGCAAGACCGGCACCCCCTCGGCGGAACATCTTCCCAAAGGCACAGCCCCCTACGTCGACGCAATAATCGGAGCGCGGGCGAAGAACCCTGATGGCGGGGAGGAGCCGTCGCAGAGTGAAGTTTCCGAGTCCTGCGGACAACCATGTCGCACTGAAAAGCAGCTTTCCGGGCCCTCCAAGGACCACCGCAAAAAGATGGTAAACCAAAATCTGTTTAGGAAGAGAAAATTCCGCAAGTCCTTATTGTAACTTGTAGAAAATAAGCGGGACGCGCCAATGGCGCGTCCGCAACGAATGGCTGAACCGGAATTCTCCGGCTCTTGATCTTTGATTTGTTTTTCAGAAGGACGTCAGAAGCGCGTCGCGGCCCTCGGGAGTCATGTACTGCGACAGCTCCTGCGGATAGAACGATGCCGTGACAGCTCCGGCGGCGCGGTAGCACACCTCGCCTTGCTGATAGACGAAAACTATCCGGCCCTCGTAGTCCACGTAATAGCTTCCTCGGGAGGGAAGTGCCGTGATTTCAGCGTCGGGGCACGTCTTCTTGGCCTGCCCGGCAATCACCGCGGGAAGGGCCTTCAGACCCTCCTCCGTGAATATGTCGCTTAACCGAAGGACTTTCCCGCTTGTGAAGTCATAGTTTACATAGCCCAGGTCTGTCGAGCCGTTGGCCGCGTGGACGGGATAGAAATAAGTGGTGACTGCATAGGAGAGAAGCCGTGGCGACATTCCGGCCACCGTTCCGCTGAGCATCAGCACTCCGTCGGCATCGCTTACGTTCACTGTATCGGGCACGAGTTCCGGCGAAGGATAGCCCAGAGAGTCGACGGTCGCCTTGATGTAATTGTCGAGGTCCCTTTGCGGGTCCAGTCCGTTTCCTGTGCCGAGAGCTTCCTCAAGGATGGCGTTCCGGAGCTTGTTCACCTCTGAGCCGCTGACGTAGGTCGGTATCAGCAGGCTCGCCTGTGCCGCGAATACGGCGTCGTGGTCCATCTCGAAGAGCGTGTCTGTCCCGGGAAGAGAATAGGCCGCGGTCCGGCTTATTGTGCTGAAGGCAATGCGGGTGTCGGTGTCGCTTTTTTCGGCGTCAGTCCCGGACACCTCCGCTTTGGTGCAACCTACTGCGGCCGCCCCGAGGATTAAGGACAGAGCGCAACCTGTCATGAGATTGATGCGGGTCTTGGTTTTCATAAGAATCAAGTTGAAAGTACTCATAAGATATAATAATCTTCTAAGGTGAATTGTTCGCAGGAAAGGCGCTTAAATCGGCAAAGAATGCCAATAGCGCGCAAAAATACCTTTTTTTCGCGAAATATCCATTATCTTTGCACAGTATTTGCCCACTGATCTGTTTCCCATATGAAGTTTTTCTCTTTCTCTGACTCGCGTATTTTTGTGATGACGGTTCTTTCCGCCGTCCTGCTCATGGCCGCCTGCGCCTCCGCGGATCCTGCGCCTCGTGAAGACGTATATGTTCCGCCTGTGCCCGATTATTCCGAACCGGAAATGTGGCACATCACGACCGAAAACGGCTCGCATGGCGTCGACGTCTTCTATATCCCCTCGACCTGGGAATTCGACTGGACGACTCCGGACGGCCGCGTGTCCCACTGGGCGGACCCTTCCAATCCGGTACACCGTTCGGATGTAGAGCAGGAGATGGCCGGAGTGGCGGAATATATGGCCGACGGTAACTATTTCTATTCTCCTCACTACCGGCATATTACCCTCGATTCATGGGCCACCTTAAACGAGGACACGATCAGCCGTCGTTATGACGATGTGGCCTTCGTAGACGTCCGGAACGCTTTCCGCCATTATATCGAGCACTTCAATCAGGGCAGGCCCTTCATTCTCGCCGGTTTCAGTCAGGGAGGCAAATCCGTGGTGGAGCTGATGAAAATCCTTTCCCCGGAACAGCGGGAACGCATGGTAGCGGCATATGTGATGGGATATAAGGTCACTCCGGGCGATGTGGCCGCGGCTCCTTGGATCAAGGCCGCTCAGGGGCCCGACGACACGGGTGTGACGATATGTTATAACTCCGTATCTGACGTGGAATATATCAAGCCGGTTGTGAGCGAGCCCACGGTAATGTGCATCAATCCGGTGAACTGGAGAACGGATTGCACGCCTGCGGTCCTCAACGATACTATAACCGTCACACTCTCCGAACCCCATAAAGTGCTGGTTCTCCAAGGCTTTGACGGCAGTTACCTCCCGAATATCCTCGACGTTCTCAACGTCGGCGATTACCACGGCGCCGAGCCCTGGCTCTACAGCGAGTGCCTCCGCCAGAACATCCGCACCCGCATCGAAGCCTACAGCAACCCCTCCCACTGACCCCGCCTCTTTGCTTTTTTTAACTGCCTGAGCTCGTCTTTTAAGGTAAAATTCCGTCTTTACTTATGAGAATTATCAAAACACTCAGGCTATGTTCAAAAAGAAGGGACAAGAGACAATCGACAATATAATCGGGAACAATCTCGATTATCTTGTGCGCTTTGCTTTTTTTCGTCTTGGAAATCACGCCCAAGCTGAGGATATAGTCTTCGATGCTGTGCTCCGCTTCCTTGAGAAAGTCCCTCCCCGCATCGATTCCGGTGCTGTAAGGGCCTATTTGTTCCGTATCGTTTATCGTCTTTGTGTCGACTTGTCGAGAACAAGGAACCCGAACTTCGTGGATATAGATTTGATAGACGTGGAAGACGAAGGTGAAAACGGACTCGACCTTGAGGAAACTATCCGAATTAATAAATGTCTGGAGGTGTTGCCAAAGAGAGAAGCGGAGGTAATAATGATGAATGTGATTGATGGTCTGTCGTTTGTCGAAATCAGCAGTATACTTTCCATTCCTCAGTCTACTGCCAAATCCAGATATAAATCCGGAATGGATAAATTAAGGAAACAGTATATTAATTCTAAAAATTCATAGCATGGAAGAATATAAAGAAATAAAGGAATTGTTGAAGCCACGCCGGGACATACAGGCTTCTGACGAATTGCGCCTTAAAGTAATCCGGGCTGTGGAGGGGAAGAATAGGAAGCAGGTAGTTCGTAAATGGTTTTTCGGAGGAATCAGTCTAAGCGCGGTAGCGGCCGTTTTATTGCTTGTGCTTGTGCCTTCCGGGATGTCAGCCAAGGAGATTCTCGCCGAGGCGATAAATGCATTTGGAGGCACCGAGGACATTGAAATGACTGTGGAAGTCAGGACCCGGCCTGTGGAGAATTTCAGATATATAGACATAAATGAGGATTTTGTGACACATCACATATATATTTCCGAATCCGATTCGCTTTTGAGATGGAGAATCGACAAGGAAGAGCGCGTGGCAATAGGAAACGGCGCTGACATCTACACATGGATGCCGGCTCTCAAATTTGGTTTGCACCTTCCGGAATCCGGAGCAGAAAAGGTTTTGGGATATATGGCAACCCTGTTGACCCCCAGGAAGATACTGGAGACAGAACTGAATAATTGCATTGGCGGCAAAGACGGTGAATATATGGTAAATAAAAGCGATGACGATATAATTCTTACCGTTCACGCCATGCCGCAAGGAAATTTTGACAATCCTTACCTTCTGAATTCATCTGTCGCCGAATCCGAAAATATCCGGAGATATGTGATTGATGCCAATACCAAAAGGCTTAAAAGTGCCACCGTGAGTGTGATGTCGGACAATCGGGAAATACCGGTGCTGAAAATCATATCCATAAATTATGGGCAACATAGGAACGATATATGTCGTCTCGCCGATGGTATCCGGTATGTGGAGACAGAGAACCAGCCTGCCGGATTGAAAGGTCTCAGTGCGGAGGAAGCGGCAACCTCTATACTTAATGCCTTCTCAGACTGGGATGAAGCAATCCTCAACAAAGTAATGATGAAGGAATTATCAGATTTGTCATACAAAGAAAAATTCACTGGTTCAAGGCTGATCTCGATAGGACATTCCTTCACATCCGGTACAGGAAACTCAATTTTCGTACCATACACGCTTGAACTAAGAGACGGAACGATGCAAAGGCACAACATAGCCTTGCAGAAAACCGATTACGGCGCATGGATTGTAGTCGGCGGTCTTTAACGAATTAATAATCAAAAAACACAATTCAATGTCATTAAGAAACTTAATGGCGGGGCTGTTGCTCTGCCTGACATTCAACACCCTTTTTGCTGAAGTGGAGACCTACCAAGGCATCGTAAAGGATGATTCCGGCAATCCTTTGGAGTTTGTCAATGTGACACTGCAATCTCTAAATGATTCAACTCTGATTGACGGAACTGTCACTGATGCTGAAGGAAAGTTTTCTGTTAAGGGATACCGCAGACCCGTGTTTCTGAAAATCTCGGCAATGGGATTTGAGGAGATAATTATAGACAACCCGAGCTATAACTTAGGTGATATTTTTCTTGTCCCGGCATCGTATATGCTTGGAGAGGTAGTAGTCAAAGGTTCGCGTCCTATGGCAAAACTAAAAGGAGATGGAGTACAGGTACCTGTATCCGGCACATATCTCGCCAACACCGGAACTGCCATAGAAGTGCTCGGAAAGATGCCTTTCGTTACAAAGTCAGAATCCGGCATAGAGGTGCTTGGGAAAGGAACTCCTCTTATTTATATAAACGGCAGACAGGTAAGGGATATGTCGGAACTTGACCGGCTTGCCTCCACACAGATTAAAAGCGTTGATGTGATAACCAATCCCGGAGCCCGTTACGCTTCCACGGTCAACTCAGTGATCAGGATAAGCACAGTCGCACCTGTCGGGGAAGGATTCTCTTTCAACGACCGCACAACACTCGGATACAAGCATTACGTCTATCTTTTCGAGCAAATCAATTTCAACTGGCGCAGAAATGGTTTTGACCTTTTCGGAATGATTAATTACGAGAATTACCGTGAACGCCCCGGCTTTCTCAATAGTTCGCTCCAATATCTCAAATCCGGTATCGTTCAACAGAACAGTTCCGGAAAGGATATGGCAAAATATCCGGACTATCAAGGTAAAATAGGCCTGAACTACAAGGTCTCGTCACATAGTTTCGGCTTCTGCTATGACTTCTCTTTCAAACCTTCTACATCCAAGGGCACTTCTCTGACTGTCCGCTATATCAATGATGAATTTTCCGAGACGCTTGAGAATCTTTCCGATATATCCCGCCACAACAGGCAGCATCTTTTAAGCGCATATTATAGCGGAGAAATAGGGACTTGGCACTTGTCGGCCAATTTTGACGCAATGTGGCAGATAAATGACAGACATAACACCGAAACAGAAATTTCAACGTTAAACACGGAACGAGACTTTATAACGGTAAATGACGTTGAAAACCGACTTCTTGCCGGGAACATTGCGGCATCTTTCCCGGTATGGAAAGGCGACATCAGATTCGGTACGGAAATTAGCAATATTCACCGCACAGACATATACAGCGGCAATGCAGATTTCATAAGTGACAATGACATAAAAATCAGCGAGACCACCACGGCTTTATTTGCCGAGACTGAACAGACCTTCGGGGTTGTCACGGCAAGTGCAGGGCTTCGTTGTGAATACACAGATTCCAGATACTGGCAATTCGGTCGGCTCAGTGAGGACCAGAGCCGCAGATACCACAACATATCTCCGTCGGCTTCCTTCTCATTCCCGATAGGCAAGGTAAATACCCGTCTGTCATATATGAGAAAAACATCCCGTCCTGCTTTTGAACAGCTTAGTTCCGCAATAAAGTATATTGACAGATACACTTATGAATCCGGCAATCCTGGTCTGAAGCCGATTTATCGTGATTATGTCTCGGCATCCGCTTCATGGAAAGACCTCGTCATGGAACTGGAATATTATTCGACCAAAAATTATTTCATGTGGCAGACCTCGGCATACCCTGGAAGTGACGATGTTACCTTACTGACAATGGTAAATATGCCTCGCTTCAATTCTTTCGGTGCTTATCTCAACTGGTCGCCTACATTCTTTAGCTGTTGGCATCCCTCTGTAATGGCAGGAGTTCAGGGACAGGATTTTAAGATAATCCATGCTGACAGAATCATGAAACTTAACCGACCGTTGGGAATATTCAGATTCGACAATGCCATACACCTTCCCTGGGACATCTGGCTGAACATGGATTTTTCGGCAAGGACATCCGGCAACGGTGATAATTATTATATGAAACCATATTGGCAATGCAATTTGGGAATATACAAATCCTTTGCCAACGACCGATGGAGCGTGAAGCTGCAACTAAATGATGTTTTCGATACATGGCGACAGGATATAATTTCATATGATGCCCTGAGTAGCATTTCATTCAAGAAAATCTACGATACAAGGGATTTGTCAATCACCATAAGATATAATTTCAATTCCGCAAACTCCCGCTATAAGGGACGCGGTGCAGGAAATACTGATAAGGACAGGTTGTGAGGCCTGCGGTTTTATTGCAAGGGGAGAGGCCGCGTCCGGCGTACTGTCGGGGCGGCCTCTCTTGTAGGAATATGTCTGGCAGACTTTATTGTTTGATCCATTCGCGGATTTTGTCGGAGTTCTGTGATTAGGTGCCTCCGCCGGTTTTTCAAGAGCCTGAGAGGAATGGAGAATGAGCTTCAGGATAATTGCCGGAATGAAATTATTTCATAATTTTGCGGTAAATTAGAAAATACGGAATATGGCAAAAATTGACAATACAGGACAGATAAAGCTGATTTTCAATTACAACAATGTCTTTTTTAGCTTTTTCTATGACGATCTCAGCGGGTGCGTGCATCGCTCGCGGGAGTTCGCGCTCAATTATGTTGTCTCGGGAGAGATGATTCTTGACAACGGCACCGAGAAAATCCACGTCCGCAAAGGCGAATGCGTGTTCATTCCCCGCGACCATCATATCACCATGTTCAAGAAAACCTACAACGGCGAGCGCTACTGCGGAATTTTCCTGATGTTCACCCGCTCTTTCCTGCGGGAGATGTACGGCAAGCTCTCCATAGGCCGCATCCATGAACGGTCGCGCAAGCTTGACAACGGAGTAATCAAGCTGCCGAAAACAGTGGAGCTTGCAAGCCTGTTCGCTTCGATGTCGCCGTATCTCGATCCGGAGGTAAGGCCGCGGGATTCTTTTATGGAGCTCAAGCTTCAGGAGGCGCTGATGGCTCTCCTGGCAATCGACGAGCGTTTTGTCCCTACGCTCTTCGACTTCAACGAACCCTGGAAAATAGACATTCTCGATTTCATGGACCAGAACTATATGTGCGACCTGAGCATCGAGGATATCGCGCATTATACCGGCCGCAGTCTCGCCACATTCAAGCGCGACTTTAAGAAAATAAGCGACCTCACGCCCGAGAAGTGGCTTATAAAGAGGCGCCTTGAACGGGCGTATGAGCTTATGAAAACCGGTAAAAAGAAAGTAGTCGAAGTCTATGCCGAAGTCGGCTTCCGCAATCCCTCACATTTTTCCACGGCATTCAAGAAGGAGTTCGGGATGGCGCCCTCAGCCCTTCTGAGCTGAAATTCGCGGGAGAGCTTCTGAGAAACGAAACTTGAGCCCGAAGGCAATGAGAAGTCGGTTTTTTCGAGCTAATTTTGCAAAAACAAAAGATATAGCATATGAAAAACGTACTTGTAATCTCATGCAGCCTCCGGAGAGGGAGCAATTCGGAGGCTCTTGCTGAAGAATTTGCACGCGGGGCTGCCGACGCCGGCAACAAGGTGGAACTGATTTCTCTTCGTGACAAGGAACTACGCTTCTGCCGCGGCTGTCTGGCCTGCCAGAAGACTCGGAAATGCGTGATTGCTGACGACGCGCAGCCGATTGTAGCCAAAATGCACGATGCCGACGTCATAGCCTTCGCCACACCTATTTATTATTACGAGATGAGCGGTCAGATGAAGACTCTTCTCGACCGTGCCAATCCGCTCTATCCTTCGGACTACCGCTTCCGCGATATTTATATGCTCACAAGCGCCGCCGAGGACGAGGCTTTTGTCCCTGAGCGGGCAGTAACCGGCCTGACGGGCTGGATAGACTGCTTCGAGCGCGCCCGTCTCGCAGGGACAGTCTTTGCGGGCGGAGTCAACGCCCCGGATGAAATCAAGGGCCATCCGGCTCTCGCCGAAGCTCACGCCCTCGGCTATAAAATCCGCTAAACTATCCCCCGGCAACATGAATGTAAAGCAATTGCTGGCTGTCGGTCTGATTGTCCTTTTATCGGGAATTTCCGGCCTCCACGCTTCCAATACTATACAAGAAAACATAAACGATATGGAAAATCTGAAACTGACGAGCGAATGGGACAAGACCTTCCCCAAGAGCGACAAAGTCGACCACAGCAAGGTGACATTCGTCAACCGCTACGGCATCACACTGGCGGCAGATATGTATAAACCCAAAGGCGCGGGCACCAAGCTGCCCGCCATTGCCGTCTGCGGGCCTTTCGGGGCGGTGAAGGAACAGGCCGCGGGGCTCTATGCCCAGGAGATGGCGGAGCGCGGCTTTCTGACGATAGCCTTTGACCCCTCGTTCACCGGGGAGAGCGGCGGCACTCCCCGCTACATGACTTCTCCCGACATCAATACGGAGGATTTCAGCGCGGCGGTGGACTTCCTTGTCACCAATCCCGACGTAGACCCGGAAAAGGTGGGAATCATCGGAATCTGCGGTTGGGGCGGCATAGCCATCAACGCGGCGGCAGCCGACCCGCGCATCAAGGCGACTGTCGCATCCACGATGTACGACATGAGCCGTGTGAACGCCAACGGCTATTTCGACGCCGCCGACAGTGCGGAGGCCCGTAAGGAACTTCGCGAGAAGCTTGCCGCACAGCGCACGGAGGACTATCTCAATGGCACACCCGCACTTGGCGGCGGGGTACCCGACGTGCTTCCCGAGGACGCCCCGAAGTTCCTCCGCGACTATTACGACTACTACAAGACCTCGCGCGGCTATCATCCCCGCTCCCTAAACTCCAACGGGGGCCGCAACGCTACCTCTCCGATTCCGTGGATTAATTTCCCGCTGATGAGCCGTGCCGGAGAAATAGAAAACGGCGTGATGATTATCCACGGCGAGAAGGCGCATTCCTTCTATTTCGGCAGCGACGCCTACAAGAAACTGACCGTCACTCCCGGAAAGGAAAACAACAAGCTTTTCATGGTCATCCCCGGCGCAAGCCACACCGACCTCTACGATCAGAAAGACATCATTCCCTTCCCCGCGATGGAGAAGTTTTTCACCGAGAATTTCAATAAATAAAAGCTGAACCAAATTTCGGCAAGAGGACTGGTAAAACTCTAAGCCACCCATTAGTCGCGCGGGCGTATCAAAATTCAAATTCGCCTGTTCTGGGCGGACGTGCCATGGCACCTCCCTACTGGTTACAGTAAATTATGGAGGAGGAAATCTTAGGAATTTTCTCCTCCATCGAATTTTGTAAATGCCCCACTCATTTTCAGCCGGTAAAGCCTGGCTCCGTTAACGGATTTAGAAGCACTCAACACAAAGGACGGCAAACTTGCGCTCATTCTAAAGTGGTCAAATTCGACCACTTTGAAATCAGGATTATGAATCACCTCCCAGTTACATATTTTCGCTGAGATACAGCGTCTTTACTTCAAATTAATGCCATTGAAAATTATTCCGCCTGTTTTTTGCTGGAAGGTGAGGGCAACAATCGGGTAGGGATGGCCGTTAGATAGGAAAGGAAGGAGCGCAGTGTTTTTACGCCCCGCCAACATTTCAACATTTTATTCAGGAAGATTATACTGTCAGTAAATCATGGAACGCAAGAGTAAAATTTCCCGTGAGGTAAGTGCCGCCGGACTTCTGATTGCCATCGGAATAGTGTTCGGAGACATAGGGACGTCTCCCCTCTATGTGATGAAGGCTATCCTGCATGTGAACCCCTCCTACGACTCAGACTATATCATCGGTGCGGTGTCCTGCGTAATATGGACGCTTACGCTACAGACTACGGTGAAATATGTGATGGTTGCCCTCCGGGCCGACAACAAAGGCGAAGGCGGGATTATGGCGCTCTTCTCGCTTGTGAGGCGCTCGCTGACGCGGCGCTGGCCGTTTGTAGTTGCCGCGGTGGGCGCGAGCGCTCTCCTCGCCGACGGAATCATCACTCCCGCCGTGACCGTCACCTCGGCCATCGAGGGCTTGCGCGTGCTCTATTCTCCGACGCCTGTCGTGCCGATTGTTCTTGTAATCATTACACTGGTATTCTTCGTGCAGCGCTCCGGAACGTCGAAAATCGGCGGCTTTTTCGGACCGGTGATGCTTGTGTGGTTCCTGATGCTCGGCGTGCTGGGCGTAATGAACATAGGGAGCGATTTCGCCATTCTGAAATCGTTCAATCCCTGGTATGCTGTCCGTCTCATAGCCACCCAGCCAGAATGGATGTTCATTCTCGGAGCGGTGTTCCTCTGTACGACAGGGGCCGAAGCCCTGTATTCCGACCTCGGCCATTGCGGACGGTTCAACATCACATACAGCTGGCTTTTCGTCAAGGCCATGCTGATTCTGAATTATCTGGGACAAGGCGCGTGGCTGATGACGGCGAGCCATCCGGAGGCACTCGGGAGCAATCCCTTCTATGCGATAATGCCTGAGGGTATTCTCCCGGCGGGCATCATGATAGCGACACTTGCGGCCATAATCGCGAGCCAGGCTCTCATCAGCGGCGTGTTCACGCTCATAAGTGAGGCCATAAATCTTGATTTCTGGCCCAGAATGCAGGTAATCCACACGGGGGATGTGAAGGGCCAGATTTATGTGCCGGGCATCAACCTGTTCCTGTATGTCGGATGTGTGGCAACGGTACTCCTGTTCGGGACCTCGGACAAGATGGAAGCGGCTTACGGTCTTGCGATAACCGTGACGATGCTTTCCACGACGGGGCTTCTATGGTATTACATGAGGAGCCGGGGCGTTTCCCTGTGGATAAGGGGAACCTTCCTGCTTGTGTTCAGCCTGCTCGAAGGCGTCTTCTTCATCGCCAATCTCTTCAAGTTCGTGCATGGCGGCTGGTTCACGATTCTCATTGCCGGCATACTGTGCGCCATCATGCTGGTATGGAACAAGGGGCGGTCGCTGCACCAGAGCCATGTCGACTACCGGGACTTCCAGCAATATTCCGGAATCGTATCGGCTATCCGGGACGACAGGGAGATTCCGCTATTCGCATCGAATGTCGTGTACCTGAGTTTTTCGCCGGAAAAGAACATGGTGGAAAGCAAGTTGCTCTACTCGATAATAAACAAGCATCCCAAGCGCGCCGACCACTACTGGATACTCCGCATCGTCCACGACGACAGTCCCTACACGCTGGAATATACTGTCGACACAATGAAGCGCGATGCCATATTCCTGATAAGCCTGAAAATCGGGTTCAAGGTCCAGCCGCGCATAAATGTGTTTCTGCGCCAGATTATCGAGGACCTGGTTGCCTCTGGTGATCTTGACCTTACGAGCCGCTATCCTTCGATGGAACGGCTCGGCATTCCCGGCGATTTCCGCTTTGTCCTTATCCAGAGGGTCTTCTCCCGGGCGTTTGTTTACAAAGCGTTTGAACGCCGGATTCTGACGATGTACGAAATGCTTCGTCACTTCTCGGCGTCCACGGAAAAGACCCTCGGGCTCGACACGAGCACGGTGACGGTCGAGACAGCACCGCTGATTATCCGTCAGTCCACCGGCCCGCGCATCACCCGGTCTAACTTTTCTTGAGCGCGAGACCGTCGCGGAAAGCGCTGCCGACTCTCTCGCCGAGGGCGATGTATCCGTTGTGTACGGGATCGAAAGTAATGAGATTCATCTTCCCGACATCGGGCAGGCCGTCCTCGGCGAGATATTTCTCATCGCAGAGGATGTTTACGATTTCGGCTACGAGGTAGCATCCGGAGTCGGACTCCTGCATCTTTTCCTTCACGCGGCATTCCAGAGTCATGGGGAAGACGTCGAAGACAGGGGCGTCAACGCGGGCGCCTCGCGATGTTTTCCAGCCGGTATTCTCGATTTTGCGAGGTTCCTTCCTTCCGCTGACGACCCCGACATAGTCGGCTCCGGGGAGAGAAGCCGCAGTGGCGAAAGCCACGGTAAATTCAGGAGAACGGCGGAGGTTGTCGGTGGTGGCGTGGGAGCCGAGGGATATGAAGATTTCCTCGGAGTCCCACTGTCCGCCCCAGGCGGCGTTCATTGCGTTAGGTGTGCCGTCGGCGTCGTATGTGCCGATGATGAGAACTGGCTGGGGGAGAACCCAGGCTTTGGGTTTGAAGTCTTTCATTTCGATATGGTGTTTTGTTTCGGGGAGGTGCAGAAAAAGGTTCACTTTCACAACCAATCACAAAATTAGTCAAAAAATCCGATAAACAACCATCCTGAGGCCGGGGACTGAAATTTTCAAAATTTTCTCGGAAAAAAGTATAAGCGACGCATGGGTGCGTATGGGTAAATTTGCAATCGAAATCCAACAAACATTAAAGACATGGAAAAAATCAAACTGAGCAACGGGGTGGAAATGCCCCAAATCGGTTATGGCGTCTATCAGGTGAGCCCATCGGAATGCGAGAGGTGCGTGAGCGACGCGCTGAAGGTGGGTTACAGGATGATAGACACGGCCCAGGCCTACAACAACGAGTAGGGCGTGGGCGTCGCTGTGGCAAAAAGCGGACTCGGCAGAGACGAGGTGTTCCTCGTAAGCAAAGTCTGGATCTCAAACTACGGCTATGAAAAGGCGAAAGCGTCGATTGACGGAAGCCTGCGCAAGCTCGGGACGGATTATATCGACCTGATGCTTCTGCACCAGCCGTTCTGCGACCGCTACGGCGCCTACCGCGCTCTTGAGGAAGCCTACCGGGAAGGGAAGCTTCGGGCCATAGGCGTCAGCAATTTCTATCCGGACCATTTCATTGACCTTGCGGAAAATGTGGAAATCAAGCCGATGGTGAATCAGGTAGAGACACATGTCTTCAACCAGCAGACGGCGGCTCAGAAATACATGGAGGATTACGGATGCCGCATCATGTCGTGGGGCCCGCTCGCCGAAGGCCGCAACAACTTCTTCCGGAATCCTGTACTTGAGACTATCGGAGCTCGGTATGGAAAGAGCGTAGCGCAGGTGGCCCTTCGGTGGCTGGTTCAGCGGGGAGTGATAATCATTCCCAAGTCAGTACACATCGAGCGCATGGAGCAGAACCTCGACATCTTCGACTTTACGCTCAGCGAGGAGGACATGCAGGCCATCGGGAAGCTGGACACGGGCAAGAGCCTCTTCTTCGACCACCACGACCCGGAAGTGGTCAGGATGTTCATGGGCTGGAGATAAATAGTCTTTTTTAACCATTGTGACTGCCGCAGGAAGTCCGTATCTTTGCACTCACGAAACCTAAGATACGGACTTGCTTTATGACAGAAAAGGAAAAGGCCGAGGCGGGACTGCTGTACGACGCCAACTACAATGAGGAAATGATAGCCGGGCGGCTCGCCGCGGCTGAACTATGCCACGACTACAACAGCCTGCGACCCTCGCAGCTTGCCGAGAAGGACGCCATCCTCGGGCGCTTGCTCGCCCGGAAGGGGCGGAACTGCTCGATTGTCCAGCCTCTTCACGTGGACAACGGATTCAACATCGAGGTCGGCGACAATTTCTTTGCGAACTACAATTTCACGGTGCTCGACGAGGCCAAGGTTATTATCGGCGACAATGTGTTCATCGCTCCGAATGTGGGAATATATTGCGCGGGACATCCTTTCGACGTTGGGCTCCGTAACCGCGGGCTGGAATATGCTCTGCCCGTCACCATAGGCGACAATGTATGGATTGGCGCGGGCGTGCAGATCATGCCGGGCGTGACAATTGGCGCGGGCTCGACCGTCGGGGCCGGAAGCGTGGTGACAAAAGATATTCCCGCGAACGTCATCGCCGCGGGAAATCCATGCCGTGTAATCCGTGAAATAACGGAGGCCGACCGCAAGAAGTACAAGAGCCGGTTCAATAATATCCGTTAAGAGCAGGGCGGTCAATCGTTGAGTGGTTTTTTCCGGGTCTTGATGGAGCGATGGGGTTCCATCGCGACTGAAAGACACGGGAAAAAACGCCAACGAGTGGCCGGGCAGAAGTAATTTTCGTTCCGGCAATGAGTTGCCTCAAAAAGGGATAATGTGATTTCCTGTCTTTAGAAGTAACGCAACATGAATAGGATTGAGTCAAAATAAACCATCGTTTTCGCAATTGTAGGATAGCGCTCATAGTTCCGGCATAAGCGACGATAATTGTCAAGCCATGAAAAGGTCCGCTCAACTACCCACCGCCCCTCAAGGGGACGAAATTCTGAAGTCCCGGAATTGGATTTCACACATTCTTTTGAAACCTCGACACCTTTTTGGGACTGTGCGCAGGCTGAGCGCACACTTTGGCTGTCCATAAATGCTACGCTTGGTCGCCCATCATTTTTTCCCTTCCTCTTGCGTCGGCAAGTAACAATATATTGTAGAAACCTCTGCAAATCTGTAGATTCACTCCATTTGCGAAAAGGATAATATACCGTGGTTGGTTTGGGGAAAATACGTCGGGAGCATCCGCCACTGACACCCCGTCCGAATAAGATATGCAATTGCCGTAAAGACCCCGAAGAGATTGACTCTCTCTTTGCCCTGGAAACGGCGCAGATACTTTCGGATGTAGCTTCGCTGTTTGCGATTGAACTTGACATTCATTGACATATACCGTTAAGATTCAAACGCATAACATTTTCCTGACCGACATTGTTATCGCTAATAAAAAAAATAGTGAAGGGTCGCATATCATGGGTGCTTTTCGTCCCGCTCATCGGTCGTGTACATCCAGTACACTCCCTCTTCGCGAGCCAATTATCGGCTTGCCGCTTTGCTTGCAAAGAATCCACTTCATGCTATGCGACCCTGCTCTTAACAGATTTTATTGAACCGGCTCTAAAAGGCTCTTACGCTTCTGTGAGGTCCTTCGGGAGCAGAGGCATTGCGCCGTTTTTGGTGCAGACGTAGGCTGAGGTCCGGACCGCGAGGGCATGGGCTTCGGCCACGGTTTTTCCCCGGAGAATGCTTGCGATGAAGGCGGCGGTGAAGGAGTCGCCAGCGCCGACGGTGTCGGCCACCTCCACTTTCGGAGTGGGCTGGAAGGATACGTTTCCGGGAGTGAAGACATAGCTGCCGTTGATGCCGCAGGTGAGGATGAGCATCCGGAGATTGTACTTACCGAGCAGAATCCAGCACTTGTCCTGAAGATCTATTCCGGGGTAGTCGAACATACGGCTGACCGTGACGAGCTCCTCGTCGTTGATCTTGAGGATATTGCAGCGCTTCATGGAGTTGCAGAGGATGTCCTTGTTGTAGAATCCCTGCCGGAGGTTGACGTCGAAGACCACGAGGGAGCGGTCATCGGCGGGCATTGCGTCAAGGAAGCGGTTTATTGTGTTGCGGGACACGACGTTCCGCTGAGCGAGCGAGCCGAAGCACACGGCCTTTGTCTTCTCCGCGAGGGCTTCGAGACGGGCGGTGTAGGGGATGTTGTCCCAGGCGACGTTTTCCTTGATTTCATACTGCGGGACACCGGCGGGGTCAATCTCGACCTGGACTGTACCGGTAGGATAGGGTACGGCGGGGATGAGGTGGTTGAGCCCCTTGGAGGTGAAGTTTTCGATGATTTCGGCACCGAGGGCATCCTCCCCGACGGCGCTCACGACGCAGGAGGGTAGCCCGAACTGCGAAACGTGGTACGCGAAGTTGGCGGGAGCGCCGCCGATTTTCTTACCTTCCGGAAGGACGTCCCAAAGGGCCTCGCCCATTCCTACGACATAGTCTTTCATGACGTTTTTCTTATTTTAATGTTTTGATTTTAAGAGCGTAAAAGAGAAGATAGACCACTCCGGCGGTCATGACGGCGACGGCTCCGGCCTGGCCTATGGCGTCGGCGGCGAAGCCCATGGCGAGAGGGAATACAGTTCCGCCGAAAAGTCCCATAATCATAAGACCTGAAACCTCGTTTTTCTCACGGGGAGAGTTCAGGAGAGCCTGGGAGAAGGCGATTGAGAAGATGTTTGAGTTGCCGAAGCCGATGAGAGCGAGAGCCACGTATATAGAGGCGAGGGTGTGGCAGACGAAAAGCATTCCCATCGCTACAAACATCATCGCCACGCTCACGCCGAAAAACGACTTTGGGGACACCTTACAGAGGGCGAAGGCTCCGATGAAGCATCCGGCCGTCCGGAAAATGAAGTAGACTCCGGTTGCGAAGCCCGCCTCCTCAAGGGGCAGGGCGAGACGTTCCATGATGATTTTCGGGGCGGTGGTGTTCGTGCCCACGTCGATTCCGACATGGCACATTATGCCAAGGAAGCAGAGCAGAATGAAGGGGCGTCCGAGCAGGCGTAGACATTCACCGACGCCTGAAGCGCGGTCGGGACGTTCCTCCTCGATCGGAGTAGCGCCAAGTGCCGCCACGGAGAGAAGCGAGACCATGGCGTAGACTGCGAAGAGCGCCCGCCATCCGAGGCCGAATGTAGGGAGGTATGTAGTGGCTCCCCATGCCGCGAGAACCGGGGCGAGGAAGGAGGCTATGGCCTTGACGAATTGTCCGAAAGTGAGCGTGGAGGCGAGTTTGTCGCCGCTGATGAGATTCGAGACGAGAGGATTGAGGGAGGTCTGCATCACGGCATTGCCTATCCCCAGGAGAGAAAAGGAGACAAGCATTGTAGAATAGCTGTCGCCGAAAACAGGGATGACAAGTGAGAGCGCCGTAATCGCGAGGCTGAGCAGGACGGTACGCTTGCGACCGATGCGGTTCATGAGCATCCCGGTCGGAACAGAGAAAATCAGGAACCAGAAAAAGACGAGCGAGGGAAAGAGATTCGCCTGAGAGTCGGAGAGGCCGAGGTCTTTCTGCACATAGTTGGACGCTGTGCCGACGAGGTCGACGAATCCCATTGCAAAGAAGCAGAGCATCACGGGAACAATCTGCATTATTGATGTCCTGCGGTCGAGAGAAATGGATTTAGCCATATCGGTATTGTAAGGGGCGTTATTCTTTAATGGAATAGATCTTGAGAGAAGCGAGCTGTGCGGTTCCCCCTTCGGCCTTTACCGAGAGAGTGGTGTAGGGTTCGGTTGGGAAGACAAGGTTGGTGAGGACAAAGCGTCCGTCATTGCCGAAAAGCTCGGTGCTTGAGCGGTCTACGAATATACGGAGTGAGATTTTTCCGGAAGATTCGAAAGTCGGCGCAACCGTGACTGCCGGAAAACTTTCGCTGAAGTCGGTTATTCCGCTTTGCCGGCGGTCGACTGTCACGGTCCGGGCACCGGCATCGTAGGTGAAGTCGACGTGCTCGCCGGCTTTGTTGGAGAGAGTGAAGCTAACAGTCCGGGCCTTCCGGGCGTCGAAGTCGGCGACGATTTCGCACACTCCGTCGTTGGTTCCGGGGAGTGCGAACAGGCGGGGCTTGCTTTTGAGTGATATTCCGGATGCCCGGGCCACGGTCTTGTCGCGGAGCGCGAGGAGTTCGGGGGATGGCCTGCTGGAGGCGTAAGTGAGACCGTCCTCGCCGCGGAAGAGACCTATTTCACGGGGGAGGGTGTTTGCGCTGCGGAACTGCATGGTCGGCACTTCGGCGGCATACTGCCAGTTGCTCATCCATCCGATAGCCGTCCGACGGCCGTCAGGCGCGCCGCTCCAGCTTACGAGGGCATAGTTGTCCTTGCCATAGTCAAGCCATTTTGTGGGGATTTTGCCCGAAGCGTCCGTCTCGGCCGTGAAGGTGCGTCCGTTCCAGTCGCCTACGAAGTACTGTATTCCAGAGCCTCCAAAGGGGCCCGCGGGGTTGATGTTGCAGATCAGAACCCATTTCTTCTCGCCAGTACCGTCTACGAATAGAGGAAAGAGGTCGGGGCACTCCCAGACGCCGTCCTGTGCTCCTTCGCCTTTGCCGAATGAGCTTTGCAGGGTCCAGTGTCTGAGGTCTGGCGACGTGAAGAAGAGCATTTCCTTGTCGAGAGCGTGGGCGAGCACGAGGTCCCATTCGCCGATTTCGACGTTCCAGAACATATTGGGGTCGCGTGCTTCGCTTTCGAGGGTGAGGACAGGGTTGGCGGGGAATTTCGTGAAGGTTTCGCCGCCGTCGGTGCTCGCGGCGAGGCTCTGCATCTGGCTCGTTCCCGCGGAGGTGTAGAGCGCGATTACCGCCTCCTTGCCGAATCCTGCTGTATTGACGCTGTCGACGACGCAGCTGCCGCTGAATACGGAGCCGAGCCCGTCGGGGCGAAGAGCCACGGGACGGTGGTCCCAGTGGATGAGGTCGGTGGATGTGGAATGGCCCCAGCTCATGTTCTGCCACTTGGAGCCATAGGGATTGTACTGGTAATAGAGATGCCACACGCCGTCGGCGAAGAACATTCCGTTGGGGTCGTTCATCCAGCCGTAGAGGGGAGTGTGGTGGAAGACGGGGCGGTACCGCGTCTCCTTGTCTTCAGAGGGGAAGGTGTCAGTCAAAAATATGCCTTTCCGGCATGCGTCATCCTTTGCCTCCCTGACGGAGGTCCGGCCCTGCGGCGTGACGATATCGAGAAGAATTTCACGGTCCCGGTAGGGTGCGAGGTCGATGGGGACGCAGTAGTCTGTCTTGGATTTTGCGAGGCGAACAAAGATGGTTTCTTCGGTCTTTCCGTTGACAAGAATGTTGATGCGGGCGTCGTCGTTGGATTCCTGGACAGGGAGCATGAGATACCGACTGTCGGACGAGGGGACGCGGACAAGAGTGTTGTTGACGCCGAGATGGCTGATCTGAGGATTTTCCCCGGCTGTCGGCTCAGCGGGCAGACCGAGAGTGAGGAGGGCGACGAGGGTGGGGAGTAAGGTTCTGTTCATTATGGTAAGATTTAACTGACTGTTGGTCGGCGCCGTTTTTCCGGCAGTGCAAAGCTACAATAATAACGGACACCGAGCTTATAAAATTCCGTGCATAGTATATTAAAAATGTTGCGGAGCCGGAATTTTTATAGTTTTTGCATTCTTATTCATAGAATTATGCGTATTTTTGCAGAGCCTAAAATCTTTTACCGACATATGAACCGCTTACTCACAGCCCTCCTCATCCTATCATTATTGTGTATAGTACCGTCGTGCACGGAGCCCCGGGTCTACCGCATCGGTGTGTCGCAGTGCAGTCAGGACGACTGGCGCGAGAAGATGAACGACGAGATTGAGCGGGAGGCTATGTTTCATGAAGACGCCTTGGTGGAAATCCGGTCGGCAGACGACAGCAACGAAAAGCAGGCGGCGGACATCCGCTCCTTCGCCGACCGCGGATTCGACATCATCATAGTCTCTCCCAACGAGGCTGCGGCGCTGACTCCTGTTATAGACGAAGTCTTCGCCAAGGGCATCCCTGTGATAATCTTTGACCGAAATATAAAGAGCGACAGCTACACGGCGCGTATCGGCGTCGACAATGTCGGCCTCGGGCGCTCTGCGGCACATTACGCCCTGAATCTTCTCGGGCCCTCACAGCCGGCTATCGAGATTTACGGACTGCCCGGCTCAACCCCGGCCGACGACCGCCATACCGGCTTTGCGGAAGAGTATGAACGCGGAGGAGGGCTCCTGAAAGCGAGCGCGGCGGGAAACTGGAACAAGGAAGACGCCGTAGCCGTAGCCGACTCGCTCCTAAGAGAACATCCCGAAACAAAACTCATCTACGCTCATAACGACCGTATGGCCATCGGCGCGTCCGAGCTTGCCGCAAGGCTAGGGCGAAAGGACATACGTATAATAGGCATAGACGCCGCACCGGACATAGGAATCCGGGCAGTTGCCGACAGCGTCATCGACGCCACTTTCCTTTATCCCACGGAGGGACACCGCATCATCCGCCTCGCTCTCGACATACTCCGGGGGAAGCCCTACGAGCGAGAAACGCTGTTGCCGGTGTCCTCGGCCGTTGACCTTTCCAACGCAGATATTCTTCTGCTTCAGGATGAGACCCTGAGAGAGGAGACCGGCAAGATGCGCGAACTGAAGTCGCGGCTGGATGACTACTGGGCGGCGCATTCCTCACAGACGGTGCTGTTCTATGCCTCCATCGTCATCATAGTTCTTCTGTTCGGAGTTGTTTTTCTCACATTGCGTACTTACTGGCAGCACAAGCGGCATCAGCGCGCGCTCATGGACCAGAACCGCGAACTTGAGGCGGAGAGGGACAAGGCAAGGGAGCTCAACACGAAACTGGAGGAGGTCACGCGGTCGAAACTGATGTTCTACACGAATGTCTCCCACGACCTCCGGACGCCTCTCTCGCTCATCTCGGAGCCGGTTGCCCAACTGGCCGGGGCCGACAACCTCACGGAGCGGCAACATACGCTCATGCGAATCGCCGACAAGAACGTACACATACTCCGGCGCCTCATCAACCAGATACTCGACTTCCGCAAGTACGAGAACGACAAGCTGGAACTCAACCTGACGGAAACCGATCTGGGAAAGAGCGTCGCCGAATGGGTGGAAGGGTTCAAGGCTCTGACGCTCAAGCGGGCGCTGAAACTGAGCTACGAAAGCATCGGGAACGGGAGCGCCGCTGTTGACGCGGAGAAGTTCGAGCGGGTGGTTTTCAACCTGATTTCCAATGCCATCAAGTATACTCCTGCGGGAGGGACGATTTCGGTGCGGCTGGAGACGACAGAAACGGAGGTGCGTCTGAGTGTCGCGGACACTGGCCAGGGCATCAGCGAGCGCGACCTCGGACGCATCTTCGACAGATTCTATCAGGTGGAGCGAATTCATCCCGAGGGTTCGGGTATAGGGCTTTCGCTGTGCAAGGCTTTCGTGGAGATGCACGGAGGAAAAATCGAGGTGCAAAGCCGGGAAAGGGAAGGGACGGTGTTCACGGTGACGATACCTGTCCGCCACGTGGCGGAGAAGGCCGAAGCCGTCGGAGCGAGGATAGAGACCGCAGACATCGAGGCGGAGCTCGGCAGCGTGGAGACGGAGCCGGAGATGGAGGAAGGAAAGCCTCTGGTGCTCGTAATCGACGACAACCAGGACATCCGTACCCTCGTGTCGGAACTGCTGAAGGGCGACTACAACGTTCTCACGGCCCGGAACGGCGCCGAGGGAATCCGGAAGGCAGTGAAATATGTACCGGATCTTGTGATATGCGACATCATGATGCCGGTGATGGACGGACTGGAATGCTGCCGACGGCTGAAATCGGAGGTCACGACATCGCATATTCCTGTTCTGATGCTCACGGCGTGCGGCATGGACGAGCAAAGGTCTCAGGGCTACGACAGCGGAGCGGACGGCTATCTCTCCAAGCCGTTCAGCGCTCAGCTGCTGAGTGCACGGTGCTCCGCGCTGATTGCCAACAGGCGCCGAATCCGGGAGCTGTGGCTCGGGGGCGGCAAGTGCGCGGCGACTCAGTGCGAGAGGGCCGACGCGAAGAATGGTCTCGCTGACCTTGACAGTGATTTCTACCGCCGCTTCCTCGAGATATTCAACCGCGAGATGTCGAGTCCTGAACTCAGCGTTGACTCCCTTGCCTCGAAGATGGGACTTGAGCGCACCCAGTTCTACCGCAAGATAAAGGCTCTGACAAACTTCACGCCAGTGGAGCTGATCCGGAACCTGCGGCTCAACCGCGCGCAGCATCTTGTAAAAACCACGGAGAAAACCTTCAGCGAGATAGCCTATGAGGTAGGGTTCTCGACTCCGGCCTATTTCACGCGCTGCTACCGCGAGGCCTTCGGCTAGACGCCGTCGGAGACGCGCGGGCGCGTAGGAGGATAAACGTTGCAAAGACTATTAAAAATCGTGCAATGCCTGAATTTTGATAGGGCTTGCACGATTTGTTATATAATGGAAGCCTTGATCCATAATAATTTTGTGCCAGAAACTTTAAACAAACCCTACTGACATGAAAAAAACGACATTACTTGCAATTCTGCTGTTTCTTGCGGCTGTCCTCCAGGTGCAGGCGGAAGACATCATCGTGCATGGTACCGTGCTTTCGCGCGGTGATGACGAGCCGCTCATAGGCGCCTCAGTTCTGTGTGAGACCAACAAGGCGGCAGCGGCCACCGACATAGACGGGAAATTCGAGCTTAGCGTGCCCGAGGGTGCGGTGCTGAATGTGTCCTATGTCGGCTTCAACGCGAAGGCCGTAAAGGCCGAGCCGCAGCTGACAATCTATCTTGACGAAAACAATGCCCTTCTTGACGAGCTCGTGGTCGTGGGCTACCAGACGGTGAAGAAGGCGGACCTGACGGGAGCGGTTTCGGTTGTCTCCACGGACGATCTTCAGACCTCGCCGGACACAGACCCCATGCGCGCGCTTCAGGGGAAGGTTCCGGGCATGACAGTCACGGCCGACGGCTCGCCGAGCGGCACGGGCTCCGTGCGCATCCGCGGCATAGGGTCGTTCAACGCATCGCAGGACCCGCTGTTCGTTATCGACGGCGTGCCAACGACTGCAACGCTCAATTAGCTGAACATGAACGACATCGAGAGCATGCAGGTGCTCAAGGACGCGGCCTCGGCTTCAATCTACGGCTCGCGTGCGGCAAACGGCGTGATTATAATCACCACAAAGAAAGGCAAAAAGGGCGAGGACAAGAAGGTGAACGTTAGTTTCTCCGCCAATCTGACGGCCCAGTTCTATACATCGCAGTCGACAATGAAACTGCTCGACACTCCGGGCTATGCCACCGCCATGGCGCAGGCCGCCATGAACGACGGCATCGACCCCGCAGGCTATGCGTCGGGCTACGGCCTCAATCTGAATGCCGCCACGGGCTATCCCATCCGTGTCTACAACCCGGCCAGCGGGGAATATGTGAATTACACGGTCAACGGACTCTACGACGGTTACATCAACTCCAAGCGGACAATGCTTATGTCCAATACGGACTGGCTGAATGAAATCTCGCGGACGGGCTTCGCGCAGAGCTACGACGCCGCGGTGTCGACGGCTTCGGAGAAAGGGACAGCCTTCTTCTCCTTAGGCTACAAGCATAACGAAGGTATTCTCAAGTACACGAATTTCGAGAACATCGCCGCCCGCATCAACACGAGCTTCAACATCTGTCCGATAGTGACGGTGGGCGAGAATTTCACTCTGACTTATACGAAACAGGTGGACTGTCACCCGATGGAGAACGCGCTGAAGATGCCGTCGACTGTACCCGTTTTCGAAACCGACGGCACCACTTACGCCGGCCCCGTAGGCTCGATGGCCGACCGCCAGAACCCTTTGCGCGAACTTGCGTTCAACAAGGACAACGCTCTGAATGTGTGGAGGCTTTTCGGCAACGCCTATGTTGACATCAAGCCTATAAAGGGGCTGCTCCTGCGGTCGAATTTCGGTCTTGACTACGACGCGGCGTTCATCCACTCCTACAACTACACCTTCCACAGCGATATCGTGAACAACGATACCAATTCAACCACGCTCTCGCAGGCCAACGACTCAAAATGGACGTGGACCAACACGGCCAACTACGATTTCACACTCGCTGACAACCATAAGTTCACGGTGCTCGCGGGAATGGAAATATTCCGCCAGAGCCGCATCGACTTCTCCGGATACAACGAGAACTACGACATAGAGAACCCAGACTACATGTATCCAGACGCATCGTCAGGCGTGGAGCGCTCGACGGGCAACAAGTCGTCCTACGCCCTGATTTCCTTCTTCGGAAAGGTCGACTACAACTGGCGAGACCTTCTCCTGGCATCGTTCACCATCCGCCGCGACGGCTCTTCGCGCTTCGGCACCAACAACCGCTACGGCACATTCCCCGCGGCAACGCTCGGCTACCGCATCTC
The DNA here is from genome assembly GCA_902491515.1 of uncultured Porphyromonadaceae bacterium. Lineage (GTDB taxonomy): Bacteria > Bacteroidota > Bacteroidia > Bacteroidales > Muribaculaceae > CAG-873. The sequence continues at coordinate 59,008 of CABUIC010000002.1, read as the reverse complement.
TGAAAACATCAGAAAAGCGTGGCTCAACGATCTCAAAATCCGCCTCTCATGGGGCCGCACCGGCAATCAGGCAATCTCCAACACCGCGCGCTACGCCCTTTATGTGGCGGACTACGGCAACGACCGCGTGACCTCTACCGCCTACGACCTTCTTCTCCAGCAAAGCGGCATCTTCCCTTCTGGCTACCTCGCAAGCCAGACAGCCAATCCCAACCTCAAATGGGAAACAACCGAGCAGTACAACGCCGGCGTGGACTTCAGCGTTCTAAACGACCGTCTCTACGGGTCAATCGACGCCTACATCAAGGACGTGAAGGATATGCTCATCACCCCGGCCTACCTCGGCTCGATGGGCGAGGGTGGCGCCTCATGGCTCAACGGTCCTTCGCTCCGCAACACCGGCATGGAATTTCTAATCGGCTGGCGCGACAATCTGACATGCGGCCTGACCTACAAGGCCGGTCTCAATCTCGATTTCTTCCGCAACCATGTGACTTATCTTCCCGCGACAACCACCGGTTCGTATGCCCACACCACGACAGAGAATCTCGTCCAGTCGAAACAGCCTTACGGCTCGATAGTGGGCTATGTGTTCGACGGGCTCTTCCAGAACGAGGGTGAAGTTGCGGCCTCAGGTCAGGACAATGCCCGCGTCGGCGGCATGAAATACGCCGACCTCAACCACGACGGACGCATCACGCCGGACGACCAGACCTGGATCTTCAATCCCGTGCCGGACCTCTCTTTCGGACTGAACATAGAGCTGAACTACCGGGATTTCGATTTCCAGATGTTCTGGCAGGGAGTGCTCGGACAGGACGTGTATAACAACCAGAAGTTTCAGAACGACTTCTGGAGCGTGACCGACGCCGGCAGCAACAAGGGCGTGCGCGTGCTGGACGCATGGCTTCCGAAAGTCAATACCGGCTCGACAATTCCCATGCTGACAACCAACAACACGGGCGACGAGGGGCGCACATCGTCCTACTTCGTGGAGAATGGCTCCTACGCCAAGCTCCGCACGCTTCAGGTGGGCTATACCCTGCCGGCTAAACTTCTTTCAAAGCTGCGCATGACCAAGGCCCGCGTCTACGTGTCCGGTCAGAATCTCGCGACAATCAAAAGCAAGAGCATAAGCTGCCCGGACCCTGAGAACGCCAACTGGGCGTACCCCATCCCAACCTCCTTCTCTTTCGGCATCCAGCTTGATTTCTAACCTTAAATTGCACAAAAACAACAATGAAACTACAAAAATATATACTGCCACTTGCCATAGCCGCCGCAGTCTCGGGCTGCAACGACTTCATCGACGTGCCTCCGACGGGCGTGGTTGACGGCGAACTCGCCTATTCCCAGCCCGAAAAAATGGTAACCGCCGCTTACGCCTCTCTCGGCGACTGCTGGTTTGAATATCCCTTCAATCTGTGGCCTTACGGCGACCTCGCCTCCGACGACTGTCTCAAGGGCGGCGGTGGCACCACCGACACGGGTTACCATCCCATGGAAATCTGGTCCACCCTGACTTCCACGCCCGGCGAGCTTGACCAGCTCTGGTACCGTCTCTACTGCAACATCTCGCGATGCAACCGGGCGCTTGTGGCCCTCAGGGACTACGGCGAGGAAAAGCTTGGCCCGGAAACTGCCGCACGGCGTGAAGGCGAAGTCCATTTTCTCCGCGGTCACAGCTACTTCAAGCTGGTGACAATGTTCCGTCAGGTACCCTGGGTCGACGAATATGTTTTCGAGAACAATCTTCAGGAAAAGACTCCGAACAACGAATACAGCTACGAGGAACTGTTCAGGAAGGTTATCGGTGAGTTCGAACTTGCGTACCAAACCCTTCCCGAGAAATCGGAAGACGGAGGCGGACGCGCCAACAAGATTGCCGCGGCGGCATATCTTGCCAAATGTTACCTGACTCTGGCCTGGGGCGACGGCTACGAGGCCACGGACGGCCCCGAATTCATCAACGAGGAGTATATGCGCAAGGTGCTTGAGTATACGAAGGTGGTCCGCGACTCGCACTACGACTATCTCGAGGATTTCGGCGACATTTTCCTTCCGGAGTACAAGAACAGCAAGGAATCGGTTTTCGCTGTCCAGACTTCAGGCTATACCGAAGACAACACACGCTTCGGGCGTGCGAACTGGTCGAACACTCTGAACGGATGCTGGGGGATGTGGTCCTGCGGATGGGATTTCCACAAGCCCTCGCAGAACCTTGTGAACGCCTACAAAACGGAGAACGGCCTGCCGATGTTCGACAGCTATGCCGCCGCTAACGACTACCCTGTCAACGGCCGTCCGACGGCCCAGAAATGGGACCCTCGCCTGTTCCACACCGTGGGAATGCCTACGTTCCCCTACAAATATGAGGAAGAATACACGATGACTACCGATAACTCGCGCACACCGAACACCTACGGCTACTTTACCTCGCTGAAGGATGTGCCGCAGCGGAGCGGGGGCGAGACTTTCGAGGGCTCGTGGCAGGCATTCGCGATGAATGACTATGTGGTCCGTTACACCGACGTGATGCTGATGCGCGCCGAAGCCCTCATCGAACTCGGCGAACTCGGCGAGGCCCGGACAATCATCAACGACATCCGCAATCGCGCGGCCAACTCCATCGACAAGCACATCGCTTACGCCAAGGACTTCTGCGAGATAGCTCCCTATCCGGCGTCCTTTTTCGCAGACAAGGAAAGCGCGCGGAAATGTCTGCGCTGGGAGCGGCGTCTGGAGATGGCCATGGAAAGCAGCCGCTATTTCGACCTGCGCCGCTGGGGAATAGCTTCCTCTGTGCTCAACAGATATTTCGAGCTTGAGAAAAACTCCAGCTATGATGGCGTAGGCTATGGCCAGTACTATCAGGACGCGCACTATACCGCCGGGAAGAACGAGTTCTATCCAATTCCCTACAACCAGATGTATTATGTCCCGGGGCTCTATGTTCAGAACAAGGGTTACAATTAATTTAGAGTTGAGAATTTAGAATTTAGAGTTGCGCCCTTTGGGCGATGAAGAGTTATTCCTCGGCCGGTCTCTTTTTTGAGGGCGGCCGAGGTTTTCTGCGGGGATTTCAAGGAACTGCCCTCCGGACAGGAGGTGGCGTTAACAATTCTTGTTGAAAATCAGTTAAGAGGGGGGCTTTTTTATTAATTAAAGATAACGACGGGCGTTTTTATTAAACCTTGCACTATTTTTGCATTCAAATCTTGCAAACAAAGCAACCAATCCTGCAATCTATAAATTCATCATTGCTATGAATCAGAATCTGAAATCCTTTCTCCTCGGAGGCGCATGCGTTCTCGCAGGCGGCGTTGCCACTTTCGCTATTGCCTCCAGAACGGGCCTTCCGGCCCATGCCGCCGACACTCCCGACGGCACAGTCCCCACTCCTACCGCCACTCGCCTGACTCCGGGACGTGTGATATCTCAGGACGATTTCACCCGCGCCGCCGAGGAAACAGTCAACGGCGTGGTGTCTGTCAAGAGCTACGTCTATGCAACGCCCCGCAGCCAGCGGAGGCAACAGCAGTTCATCGACCCCTTCTTTGAGTTCTTTTTCGGCCCCCAGCAGCGCCAGCAGGTTGAACCGGAGGAGCCGAAGGCTCGTGAGCCCCGTCAGCTCGGTCTGGGTTCGGGTGTGATAATAAGCGCAGACGGCTATATCGTGACGAACAACCACGTTATCGACGATGCCGAGCGCCTTGAGGTGACTCTCAACGACAACCGCAACTACGAGGCGAAGGTGATAGGCGCCGACCCGACTACCGACCTCGCCCTTATCAAAATCGACGTTCCCGAAGGCGAAAGCCTCCACGTGATACCGATGGGCAACTCCGAGGACCTTCATCTCGGCGAGTGGGTTCTCGCCGTGGGCAATCCCTTCGGATTCACCTCGACCGTGACTTCGGGCATTGTTTCCGCAAAGGCCCGCAACATCTCGACCACCACGGGTATGCCCTCGAAGGGCAACATCGAAGCTTATATCCAGACTGACGCCGCCGTGAACCAGGGCAATTCGGGCGGCGCGCTCGTCAACCTCCGCGGTGAGCTCGTGGGCATCAACACGGCCATCTACTCGCAGACGGGCACATATGCCGGCTGTTCCTTCGCCATCCCGACGTCCATCGTGCAGAAAGTGGTGGACGACCTCAAGAGCTTCGGCGCCGTGCAGCGCGCCTACCTCGGCATCCGCTTCGTGGAGCTTTCGCCCGAGCTTATCCAGAAGGAGAACATCAAGGGCGCGACTAAGGGCATCTACGTCGCCGCAGTCGAGGACCGCTCGGCCGCATTCGAGGCCGGCCTCAAGGAAGGCGACGTAATCACTGCAATATCCGGAATGCCCACGGGCTCGACTGCCGAGATGCAGGAAGTCATCACGCGCTTCAGCCCCGGCGACAAGGTGAGGATTTCCTTCCTCCGCGGCGGCAAGCCCATGGAGGCTACGGTGACCCTTCGCAACTCCTCGGGCACCTACGCCAAGGTAAGCTCTGACGACAAGCTCTCGCTCGGCGCCAAGCTCTCGGCGGCTGACCAGGAAACCCTCGGGCGGCTCGAGCTCCGCGGGGGCGTGGCGGTCGAGAGCGTGGAATCCGAGGGCCGCTTTGCCGCTGCAGGCATCCGCGAGGGACTCGTGATAATCTCGGTCAACAACATGACAGTGACGACCCCCGAGGATGTCGAAAAGATAGTGAAGGCCCTGAAGTCGGCTCCTTCGCGCGACAAGGTGCTTTTCATCACGGGCGTCTATCCTTCCGGAAAAGTGGCACATTTCGCCGTCGATTTGTCGGATTGATGAACTTTTAGTATATTTGTACGTTTGAATGAGTGAAAGAACCATTACTAACTGCTAAAACTCTACTGACAATGAAAACTTATCATGTAATTCTCGCCGCCGTAGGCGGCGCTATCGTAGGCGCAGCCGCCGCTCTTCTCACCGCTCCCCAGTCGGGCGACAAGACCCGCACCACCGTGCGCGACTTCCTCCGTTCGCACTGCCCGGGCATGAAGGAGCACCGCATCAACAATCTCGCCGAAAAGATTGCCGAAGAGATTCGCGAGGCCGAATAATCAAGCATACCCATCCCCGGCATTCCCGCGTCGGGAAACGAACCGACGCGGGAATGCGGTTTTTCACCAACCATAAACACATCATCACTGCCATGCGTGAACTATCCATATTCCTGCTCGGCGCCATCGCCGGCGCAGTAGCCACCGCCCTCTACACACCGGTCAGCGGCCCCGAACTCCGCGCCCGCATCCGCGTCCAGCTCCAGAAGCGCGGCATCCTCGAGGCCGACCGTCTCGACGAACTCGTGGAGTATATCGCCGCCCAGGTTGAAGAAGCTCCGGAAGCCTAAGCCCACAAGCCACAGCGAAGTCCCATGGGATTGTTTCCATTCCAAAAAGCCGGAGAGTCGACAGGTGAGAAGGTGCGCCGGTCAAGCGCGATTCTCATGCGATACCTTCGCCTGACGGTCGAGGACGTGCGTCTTACAGCCGCGGAAAAGCTGACGGTGCTTTTTTCCACCGTCACCTTTTTCGCGCTTGTGCTTATCCTCGGCACGGTGGCGCTGGTATTTGTCTCCATCGGCATCGGACACTGGCTTGCCGCCACGGTAGCGCCCCTGATGGCATATCTCTACATCGCGATTTTCTATGTCGTGGTGCTCCTCGCGCTCATCCTTTTCAGGCGCCAGATTCTTGTAGACCCCATCTGCCGTTTCGTCACACGCCTCATTGTCGAACCCCCGAAGGCCGAGCCTTCAAAACCAGCCACTGAAAATGAAAAAGCTGAATGACGCGTCGGGGTGGAAGGGCTATTCCCTGGAGGAGCTTTATATGCGCCGCGCGGAAATCTTCGCGCGTAAGGAAATCGAGAAATACCGTCTGAGCCTGAGCCTTGACAATATGCGTCGTACGACGCCCCTTCTCGGAGGCCGCTCCGGCGAATCCGGAGGCAGGACTTCGAACTGGTTCTCCTATCTTGAATATGCGCTGGTGGCTTACCGTGTTGTCCGCCGCGTAATGCCTTTTTTCCGCAGAAAGAAATAACAATTCATGTCAGCAAATGCCAAACCCGGCGACACCGTCCGCTTCCTGAACAGCGTGGGCGGGGGTCGCGTTGTACGTATAGTCGATTCCATTGCCTATGTCGAGGACGAGGACGGATTTGAGATTCCGGCCCGTCTGCATGAGTGCGTGGTAGTGAATCCGGCCACATCCATGGGCTTCACCGAAAGGCCGAAGATTCTTCCGAAGGAGAAGCCCGCACAGGCTCCGGCCCCGGCTCCCGTTCCGAAAATCAAGGACGTCCTCAACTCCATAGAGACTCCCGGGGGAAATACCCTTAACATCGTGCTCGGCTTCGAGCCCGACGACATCAAGGCTCTCTCCCAGAGCGGTTTCGAGGCATATCTCATCAACGACTCCAATTACTGGCTCTATGCGGTTATAATGACCCGTGCGCGCGACGAACGGGAATGGACTCTTCGCTTCGCCGGCCTCGTGGAGCCGAACATGGAGGAGCACGTGATGACAGTGACGCGCGAGATGCTTCCGGCCATGGACCGCGTGGCCGTGCAGTATGTGGCCTATAAGGATGGTAGGACCTTCGCTGCGAAAGCTCCGGCACTCGTGGAGCTTAAACTCGACACCACAAAGTTCTCGAAGCTCCACTGTTTCCGCTCGAACACATATTTCGACGGTCCCGTAATCGCTCTTGACATCGTCCGCGGCGACGCGGCTGCTGTGGCCGACCGTCTTCCCGACCCGGCAACAATCGCAGAATCCATGAAGCGCCCGGAGGCTCGGAAGGACCGCGGTATCGATGCGCGGAACCGCGAAAAGACTGAGCGGGCGCCTCGGCCCGAAGGCCCGATAGTTGTCGACCTTCATGCCTCCGAGCTGTTCGACGATATGCGCGGACTCTCCAATGCCGACATCCTCAACCGCCAGATTGACCGCTTCACGGAGGTGATGCAGGCGAATCTCCGCAACGCCGGGCAGAGGATTGTATTCATCCACGGCAAGGGCGAGGGAGTTCTCCGTCAGGCCCTGATGAAGGAGCTGAACCATCGCTTCAAGGGCCACGACGTTCAGGACGCCTCGTTTCAGGAATACGGCTACGGAGCCACACAGGTTACCATCCGTCCGATGGCGGCTCAAAAGGCCTCGAAGAAATGATTGTATGCTTCACGGGCACTGGCAATTCCCGTGCCGTGGCTCTCAGACTCGCCGAAAGGCTTGGCGACGGCTTCTACATGATTGAAGGCGAGGCGGCCTCTGCGCCTTCGGCTGTCGCGTCGCTTGGTCTCCGGCCTGAGGACAAGGGCAGGGTGATATGGGTATTCCCGGTATATTCCTGGGGTGTTCCGCCTGTCGTGGCGCGCTTCATTCGCGAGGTCGGCGTTTCAGAGAGCTTCGCCCGAGCGGAGCACAGAATGGTATGCACCTGCGGCGACGATGCAGGGATGACAGACCGAGTTTTCCGGAGGCTCATCGAAGACCGGGGCTGGAAATGCGAGCCGGAGGCTTTTTCGGTGATTATGCCGAATACATATACCCTGATGAAGGGTTTCGATGTCGACAACCCTGAGGTGCGGAAGGCAAAACTCGACGCGATGCCCGCCGTCGTAGAACGCATAGCCGGCATGATCGAGGGGCGTGAGGAGATGCGGCCTATGTTCGTGAGCGGTGGTTTCGCCCGGCTCAAGACGGGAATTGTCTATCCCTGGTTCAAGAGGTTCGCGATGTCGCCGAAGCCCTTCCGTTCCACGGGCGCGTGCACCGTGTGCGGGACGTGCGCCCGCAAATGTCCGCTGGGGAATATAACTATGACGGCCGATGGACCGCAATGGGGAGCAAACTGCGCCCTGTGCCTTCGCTGCTACCATGTTTGCCCCCGTCATGCCGTAGCTTACGGAAAGGCTACGGACGGCAAGGGGCAATACCTGTGCCCGCCACGAAACTGCCCTCCGGATAACTGACGGGCACGGTTATTTCCTCCTGTAAAGGTAATATGCAATAATCGACAGGCTCGTCAGGAATTCGGAGATGAAGAGGGCGAGCCAGATACCCCTTACTCCGAATGCGACTGGCATGAGTATGAAGGCGGGGACGAGGAAGACGAGTCCGCGAAGAAGGGCGAAGACTATCGAGGGCGCGACGCTCTCGATGCTCTGGAAGTAGCCTATGGCCGTGAGGTTGAAAATAAAGAAGATGAAGGCGAGGGAGAAATAAGGAAATCCAGCCACAGCTATGCTTACCGACTCCTGCGCTCCGCTGAGGAAGAGGCCGACCATAGCCTCCGGGAAGGCGATGAAGGCTCCGGTGACAATCGAGCCGCATATCATGGCCGAAAGGATAGCGAGCCGTTCTGTGGCTTTTACGCGGTAGGAGGAGCCGAGACCGTAGTTGTAACTGATAATCGGCTGGGCGGACTGGGCGATGGCATTTCCGATCATGAATACGAAGGGGCAATAGTAGCAGGCGATGCTGAAGGCGCCGACTCCGCTGTCGCCGAGATATTTCATGAACACGAGGTTGCCCATAAGCATTAGCATGCCCATTGTGGCCTCGCCGAGAAGGGCGGAGATGCCTATTTTACACTGATAGCCGAGATTGCGGAGGGTGAGGAGGAGGCTTTTGGCGCTTGCCTTGATGCGGATTAACTTCAGTGACGAGGCGAAGAAGGTCAGATAGCCCACGGCCATAAATCCACCGACGCAGCAGCTGATGCACGTGGCGATACCGGCTCCGCGCACCCCCATGTCGAGGGGGAAAATAAACACGTAGTCAAGCACGACGTTCAATAGGCCCGGGAGTACATTGCACCACATTGCGAACTTCGGGGAGCCGTCGAGGCGCACGATGAAGAGTCCGATGGCGCCCCATATCTGGAAAATGGTAGTTACGAAAATCCAGGGCATATATGCCGTCACAAGCGGCATCAGGCTTTCAGAGCTTCCGAGGATACGGGCTGTTGCACGAGGAGAGGCGAGCGTGGCAAGGACGAAAAGGACCGAGAGCGTCGTGCCCGCAAGCAATGCCTGGGTGACGTTCAGGCGCGCGGCTTTCACGGGGCCGGTCGAGAGGTGAATCGAGGAGACGACATATGCGCCTACACCGAGCATCAGCCCTGCGCCCATGATGAGCATAGTCGGGGCGATGCAGATGTTTACGGCGGCGAGCGCCGCGCTACCGACGCCCTGGCCCACGAACACGCCGTCTGTGACTGTGACCGCGCATAGCGAAAGCATCCCGAACAGCGTCGGGAAGAAGTAGAGCCTGAAGAGGCGTGAAACCGGCATGGTGCCGAAATCGATGGAGTCTCTTTTCACACAAATATAAACCTGATAAGACACAAAAAAGCCGTAAGTACGAAACTTACAGCTTTTTGACGAGCGGAAGGAGAGGGATTCGAACCCCCGGAGGTGTGACCCTCAACGGTTTTCAAGACCGCCGCAATCGACCACTCTGCCATCCTTCCTTGGGATTGCGAGTGCAAAGTTAGGTATTATATTTGACTTATGCAAATTATTCGAAACGTTTGGAGAGCTCTTTTATCGCGGGGATATAGCTTTGGTCGGGAGTTACGGGGACTAGGGAGATGTAGCGGTGGGAGAGCCAGTATTCGTCGGTGTCGGTTGCCTGGGGCTCGCCGTTGACGAACCGGCCTGTGAGCCAGAAGAAGGGATTGCCTGAGGGGTCGAGGTAGCGCTTGTACTCCTCGCTCCAGTGGCCCTTGGCGGCGCGGCATACGCGGACGCCTTCCGGGCGCACCTTGGCGGGAATGTTCACGTTGAGGCACACGCCCTGAGGCAGGCCGTTTTCGAGGACATTGAGGGCAATTCCGCGCACAAAGTCGATTCCGAGGGTGAAGTCGGCCTTCATGGAGTGGTGGAGTAGGGAGAATCCTACCGACGGAATGCCTTCCATGCAGCCTTCGAGGACGGCGCCCATTGTGCCGGAATATGTAATGGCAGTTCCAGAGTTGGAGCCGTGGTTTATGCCGGAGAGAAGCATGTCGGGCTTGCGGGGGACGATTGTATGGAGGGCGAGCTTTACACAGTCAACGGGTGTGCCGCTGACGGTGAAGACGCGGATGCCTTCGCGGCCCTCGCGCTCGCGGATGTGGAGCGGCGCGCCGACGGTGAGAGCCGCGGACTGGCCGGAATGGGGCTCGGCGGGAGCAACGATATAGATGTCGGCATATGGTGCCATGCAGTCGGCGAGGGCATGGATGCCGGGGGCGTTGACGCTGTCGTCGTTGGTGAGGAGTATCAGTGGTCTTTCCATATAAATAAACAACGTTAATCGTGGTGGTATGGTTCGCCGCGGAGAATGGTCATGGCGCGGTAGATCTGCTCGACGATGAACAGCCGCACGAGCTCGTGCGGAAAGGTCATTTTCGAGAGGGAGAGCATTCCGTTGGCGCGGTCGTAGACCTCCTTCGAGAAGCCGTAGGGGCCTCCTATGGCGAGGACGAGGCGTCCCGGCAGCTCGAGGTTCTTCTTTTCGAGCATGGAGGCGAACTCGCGGGAGCTGTATTCCCGGCCTCTTTCGTCGAGGAGAAGAAGGAAGTCGTTGGCTCCTGTGCGGTCGAGGATTTTCTCGCCCTCAAGGGCTTTCTGCCGCTCCTGAGTCATCCCCTGCGAAGTCCTGACGTCGGGAATGCAGTCAATTTGGAAAGGGATGTAGTGGGGAATGCGGGCGGCATAGCGGTCAATGGCGGCGGAAATGTCCTTTTCGCGCGTGCGTCCGATGCAAAGGAGGGTAATTTTCATCGTTTACCGAAATTTTTTCGTATTTTTGCAACAAAATTACTCAAAAAAATCAAGACTGACGATGAAAACACCCGACGAACTTATCGATGATCTCATATCGCTGTCCTTTGCCGAGGATATCGGCGACGGCGACCATACCACACTCAGCACCATTCCGGCCGACGCGATGGGCAGGCAGCACCTCCTCGTGAAGGAAGAGGGCATCCTCGCCGGCGTGGAGGCCGCGCGCAAGGTTTTCAAGGCTTTCGACCCGTCGCTGAAGATGACAGTGTTCATCGAGGACGGCGCCCGCGTCAAGCCCGGCGATATCGCTTTCGTAGTCGAGGGCCCCGTGCGCTCGCTCCTCCAGACTGAGCGCCTGATGCTCAACATCATGCAGCGCATGAGCGGCATTGCCACGACCACCCGCCGCTATCAGGACCGCCTCGAAGGTCTGAAGACAAAGGTGCTCGACACCCGCAAGACCACGCCCGGAATGCGCATCCTCGAGAAGCAGGCCGTGCATATCGGCGGGGGCCACAACCACCGTATCGGTCTCTTTGACATGATACTCATCAAGGACAACCACGTGGACTTCGCCGGAGGCATCCCTCAGGCCGTGCGCGCCGCCAAAGCCTATCTCAAGGAGAAGGGCAAGAACCTGAAAATCGAGGTCGAGGTCCGCAATACCGAGGAAATCGAACAGGCAATAGCCGAAGGCGTCGACCGCATAATGCTCGACAACTTCACTCCTGAGCGCACGCGCGGGGCCGTTGAGCTCATCCGCCGCAAAGCTCCGGGCGTGGAAATCGAATCATCCGGCGGCATCACCATTGACACACTGCGCGACTACGGCGAGGCAGGCGTCGATTTTATCTCAGTCGGTGCCCTCACGCACTCCGTCAAAGGCCTCGACCTCAGCTTCAAAGCCTGCTGAGAGAGGCCGGATGCGCCACGAGAAGAATGAGTTCCTACGACACATCGACAAATGCTTTGGCCGAGGGCTGGCGACCGGATATCCTCGACGGCTTTGAGATGAAATATATAGAGCAACCCGACGACTACACCGGCCACGTGCGCTGCTCCCTTGTGCGGAAGTGCGCGAAGGCGCCGGGCCGTCGGGCTATTCTATATGTACACGGTTTCAGCGACTATTTTCTCCAAAAAGAGATGGGCGGGATGTTCGCGGCAAACGGCTATGACTTCTATGCCGTGGACCTGCGGAAGTACGGGCGTTCTCTCCTCCCGGGCCAGAGGTTGTTTCAGGTCCGCGATCTGCACGAATATTTCGCGGACATCGATTCGGCCATCGAAGTAATCAAGGAGGAGGGCCACGACGAGATTGTGCTTCTCGGGCATTCCACAGGTGGTCTTACAACGTCGCTCTACATGTCCGAACATCCGTCGCCCCTTGTCAAGGCGCTGATGCTAAACAGTCCCTTTCTCGACTGGAATCTGCCGCCGTTGCTGAAGGATGTGGCGATGCCGGTGGTGGGCTTCCTCGGACGCTTTTTCCCAAACGTGCGGGTTCACCAAAAGCCTGACCCGGGCTATGCCGAGTCTCTCCACCGGATTTTCGGAGGTGAGTGGGACTACCGGCGCGACTGGAAGCCCGACGTGCTTCCCGACCCGGACATGGGCTGGGTGCGCGCAATCGACAGGGCCCAGCGCGAATTGCGGCGCCGGAAAATCGAAGTGCCCATACTCCTTATGCACTCTGAAGATTCGGTGAAGTCCGGCGACACGAAGGAAAAATACAGCCGTGCGGACGCTATCCTCGACGTCGAGGACATCTCGCGCTACGGGCGCCGTCTCGGCTCTGACGTGACAGAAGTTGCCTTCCCCGGCGGACTTCACGACCTCGCCCTCTCCCGCAAAAAAGTGCGGGAGGAGATGTATCGAACGATGTTGGCGTGGCTCGCCGGGAAAGGCCTGTGATTCTTTATTTATAAAGGAAGCGGCGGATTGAGCGCTTGGGAGTTTTCTCGAATTCCACGGGCTGGAGGTCAATGCCCTCGATGCGCTCGTAGGAGGCGAGCATCGCATTGAGTTCCTTGCGGTTCGTCTCCATAGCGGCGGCGAGTTCGACGGGCGTCATGGATGCGGTGGAGTCCGGGTCCGGGTAGACGAGAGCGAAGAGATGGCCCTCGCGGTCGACGACGAGACATTCTCCGACGTAAGGCATGTTGCTGAGCTTTGCCTCGATTTCCTCGGGATAGATGTTCTGTCCGTTAGCGCTGAGAATCATGGTCTTGTATCGTCCACGGATATATATTGTGCGCCCCTGGGGGTCGCCGACGGTGCCCATGTCGCCGGTGTGTAGCCATCCGTCTTCCTCAAGGACGGCGGCGGTGGCTTCGGGATTCTTGTAATATCCCTTCATCACGTTGAGTCCGCGGACCATGATTTCGCCTTGGGGCGTAGAGCCTTCGGGTACCGGGAGGGACTCGTCGCGGAGGACTTTCGCTTCCATAATGTTGCTGAGGGTGCGTCCGGCGGAGGAGGGGACGAAGCGGCGCCAGGGGGTGTAGCTGATGAGGGGACCGCACTCCGTCATGCCGTAGCCGACCGTGAAGGGGAAATGGATTTTGTGGAGGAAGTCCTCGACTTCGGGGTTGAGCGCGGCTCCTCCGACAATCACCTCCTCGAATGCTCCGCCGAAAGCGTCGACAAGTTTAGAGCGTATCATGGCGTAAACGGCCTTGTCGAGGAAGGGCACGGCGAGCACCCACCGCAGGGAGGGTTTGGAAATCATAGGCACAATCATGTTGCGGTAGATTTTCTCAAGAATGAGGGGCACGCAGATGACAAGGGATGGACGGACCTGGCTCATGGCCTTGACAAGGAGGGCCGGGGTGGGTATTCGGCCGAAGAGGGTGATGTGCGAGCCGACGGCGAGGGGTACGAGCATGTCGAAGGCGCAACCGTAGGCGTGGGCGAGAGGAAGGAAGGAGAGAACGCGCGAGCCCTGATAGTGGAGCCGCGAGCGGATGCCGAACACGACGTTGCCGCGGATATTGTCGTAGCTGAGCATGACGCCCTTGGAGAATCCGGTGGTTCCGGATGTGTAGTTGATGACGGCTGTCTCCGACTGGTCCACCTCCGGATATTTTATATCGGAGGCAGAGAAGCCCTTGGGATAGCGTTTGCGGAAGCGTCTTGTGAGGCCGCGGACAACCGAGCCATAGGACTTGAAGCCTTTACCGAGCCATCCGAGAGCGGAAGCGTTCTCGGCCACGACCTTGCGGGAGTCGATGGAGACGACACACCGTATTTCGGGAAAGTCGTCCATGCGGAGATTCTGCCATGAAGAGTCGCTGACGAAGAGCATCACGGCGTCGGAATGGTTTATTATATGAGAGGCGTCGGCGGGAGTAAAGTCCGAAAGAATCGGGACTATGACTGCGCCGTATGTAATCGTGGCCATGAAGGTCACGACCCAAGTGGGGTTGTTTTTTCCGAGGAGCGCGATTTTGTCGCCCGGCATGACACCGGTCGATTCGAAGAAAAGATGGAGGCGGGCTATGCGTTGTGCAAAAGCACCGTATGTCATGGTCTTGCCGCTGGAGTAGTCAGTCAGGGCAGGAAGGGTGAAGTTGTCTGCGAAACCGTTCTGATAAATTTGCAGCAGATTGTTGAATGGCGGTCGGGAGTACTCGCCTTCGAATTGAAAAGTCTTGTTCACGGTGTCTCTAAGTTTGGCACGAAGCGTCTTTGCCGCGCCTGATTGTCTGCAAAGTTACATAATTATCAATAATGTGCAAAAATTATTTGTTCAATCCGGTATTTATGCTGAAAAACATATGTAGCTGTATATGTTTGATTATCAATTAATTGCAAATAGCTGTATAACAAAAAGAAGAAAGATTTATATTTTTTAAACGCGAAAAGTTTTCAAAAGCGCCTAAAATTCACTAACTTTGAAAGTGGGTTCGGGACAGAACGCCCGGGCCGTCTATACTGACGATTTTAAATCTTAGCCGCGATTACCGGAAAACCGACATCTTCACGCGCAACATGGAACAGACTTTTGTAATCCTAAAGCCTTCGGCGATTTCACGGAGCCTTGTGGGCGAAGTGATAGGCCGATTTCAGAGAAAAGGGTTGAAAATAGCCGGCATCAAGATGATGCAGCTCGACGAGCGCATACTCCGCGAGCATTACGCACACCTTGTCGAGAGGCCTTTCTTCCCCCTTATCGTGAAGTCCATGATGGCAACTCCGGTCATAGTGATGGTTCTTGAAGGCAAGGACGCGGTAAGCGTAGTCCGCGCCATGACTGGAGCGACCAACTCCCGGAACGCCGCTCCCGGCACAATCCGCGGGGACTACGGCATGAGCGGTCAGGAAAACATCGTGCACGCATCCGATTCCGTCGAAAACGCCCGGATTGAGATTGCGCGATTCTTCAATCCGGAAGAGATTTTCTATTACTCCCTCCCCACGCAGTCGGCGCTTTACTCTCCAGACGAACTCGACTGACAGTGAATTCCAATCAGAACATGACACTCCTTAAATACTTCAGACACGCACTTGCAGCTTCGGTTCTCCTTGCCGGAGGAGTTTTCATCGGCCACGCTCAGGATTTCCGTCTTCCGGGACAACACCTGAGCCAGCACGACAAACTCATGGCCAATCAGGGGAACGCGGGCATTCAGGTCGACAATACCACGAAATACCTTGAATCCCTCTTCAACGAGGAAGAAGAACCCGAATACGACATCTATACCGAAGGCTGGGAATCCGGCAGGGTGAACTGCTACGCCAATATGGACGTTCCCGACCGCATGGTAATCGATGTGCGCAACTTCTCGATGCCACATGCCGGCTATATCACCTCGCCTTACGGTTACCGCAGACGTTTTCGCCGCATGCACAAGGGCGTTGACCTCAAGGTGAACATCGGCGACACAATCCGCGCCGCCTTCGACGGGCGCGTCCGTATCACCAACTTCGAGCGCCGTGGATACGGATATTATGTTGTAATCCGCCACACCAACGAACTTGAGACGGTCTACGGCCACCTCTCGGGCTTCCTTGTAAAGCCCGACCAGTATGTCAAGGCCGGCGATCCCATTGCCTTGGGAGGCAACACGGGACGCTCCACGGGGCCCCACCTCCATTTCGAGACGCGCTACATGGGATATGCCATCAATCCCTGCGCCATCTTCGATTTCGCGAACCAGACAACCCATACGGATTCCTACACCTTCGACAAGCGCACATACCAGAACGCGCGCAACTTCTCGCCTGACGCCAACCAGCGCTATGCCGAGGAATACAGGAAGTCGAATCCCTCGAAGCCTTATGTTAACCCCACCGGTAAGTCGACCCGCGGCACTTCCGCCTCGTACCGTGTGCGCAAAGGCGACACTCTCAGTAAAATCGCGAGCCGCAACGGCACGACCGTGTCAAGGCTTTGCCGCCTGAACGGTCTGAGCACGAAATCAAAGCTCAAACCGGGCCAGAAGCTCAAGTTGAAATAAAGAACAATATAGCAATAGCCTGTTTAATTTGACAAAAGAATCCCCGCAGCGATGTGGGGATTCTTTTGTAGAAAGGGGTGTAGGTCTCAAATATGGAATGGGCTGAATTCCCGTTGTCTTTTGAAATACGGTTTTTTTCCCCTTAATTTTGCAGTCGATTTGCCGGGTAGCATCCCCTGTGCGACCTGCATTAATGGACCACCTCATATTTCTGACGTCTACGGGTACCTCACGGCCAACTGGGAAATACTTCACGGCTTCAAAGCCACACTCACAGGAACAGGTCCCATGCTGGTCCAGCATATGGAAGGCTCGGGCACGGATGTCGATCTTGCCGTGCGCACATAGTCGTTCTTCGACGCGTCTGTCAAGCTTACTTATACTTTCCGGCTCTTCGACCGCCTGAATCTCGATGTCAACGCAGGGGTGAGCAATATATTCAATTCCTATCAGAACGACTTCGACTGCGGCCCCAAACGCGACTCCGGATACATCTATGGCCCGGCTCTTCCGCGCTGTGTAAGCGTCGGAGTGTCGTTAAGCCTCTAATGAATATCTCAGGGCGTCGAGCATTCCGATAATTTCCTCGTCGGAGAGACGGTAGACGTCGCGGAGCATCTTCTTCCGCTTTTCGAAGTCGGACTCTATGGGCGGGAATTTGCCGAGGTCCGGAGCCGCGCCGAGGTTTCCGCTGAAAGCGGCAAAAGCGCGGTCTGGCTCGTGGCTCACCATGAGGGCGTAGCCTTTCAGCTGGTTCAGCATGAATTTCTCGCCTTCGGTCGCGGGGGCGACAGCCTCAAGGATGTCGAGGACTTCGAAGGGATTGCCGTTTGCGAGGGCCACCTCCGCGCGCCGGAGATTGTTGACAGCCGGATTCTCCGCGCCGATGTAGTTGATTTTGTCAAGCACACGCATGGCGTCGTCGTAGCGTCCGGCGGAAATCAGGGCGAGAGCGTAGCTTTCGAGGAGTGCGGGACCGGAGATTGAATCGAGTCCTGTCCTGTCGAGGATTTTCAGCAGTTGGGCGTCCATGCCTTTTTTCCGCATAATATCCACGACTTTCATTAGCGTCTTTTCGTCGGAGGAATCGACGTCGAGCGCTCGGAGATACCAGTCAACGGCATAGTCGGTGTAGTTTGCCGCTTCGGCGGAGTCCGCCGCTGCAAGTAGCATCGAAACGCTTGGCTCGGGGGTGGCCCGGAGGAGAGCCGCATAGAAGGGGAAGGCAAAAGGTTTCACGGAGGCATACAGCCGCTCGGCGATGCGCCGGGAAATATCATAGTCGGTGTAGAGCTCCATAAGAAGCGGCGAGGAGTTTATGCCGGTTTCAGGAGTGAAGGGGTTTTTCATCTCGCCCTTGCGGCGGAAGAGAAAGAAGAAGCGGTATGCATTCTTCATGTATGTGGCGACAGCGCGCCGGAACTGCTCGGCCTCGTCGGACTCCTCTTTGGGCATATGCTCTTCAATCATGCTGTACTGCTCGACCATCATTCCGAGCGTGCGGGCTCGCATAGTCCTCGGAGCATCTGCAACGGCCATGAGCACGGCATACTTGTCGCTGTCGCAGAGGAACTCGAGGCGACCGAACATCTCTCCGAGGACAGCTCCTTCGCCGTCGAAGATTTCCGCGAACTCGCTGCGCGTGACATCGAATCCGAGCCACCAGTTGGCGATATCCGTGAAGAATGCCTGTTGGTGCATGGGCTTCAGGAAGGCGAAGAACACATCGTCGCCGGCTTCGGCCATCTCGCTGACATTCTGCATGGAGTGGCGGGTGATTTCGTCGGACATTCCAGAAAGGTTGAGGCCGGAAAGAAGGTCCTGAAGTTCTTCGGGGCTCTTCCCTGAGAGGTCAATGCCGGAGAGACGGCGCATCATGTCGGAGCCAATCCTGTTGAGCTTAGGAAGAATTTCATTCTCGATCCGAGTAGCCAGCGCCAGGGTTCCCATCTGGTGCGTGTACTCATATATCACGGTGCGCATGTCGTCAGCGGCATCGGGAATCTCAAGGATGCTGTTCCACAATTTCCGGAAGAAGGGAGTTTCGGAACGTCGCGAATACCTGTAAAGAGCGAAAAACAGGCCGGAGAACGCTGCGGCGCGCAGGACAGTGGCAGTCGATGTGCGGGCGATTTCGAGCAGGAGCTCAAGTCGCGCGGGATCGAAGCTCTCGAGGCTTCCGAGGGTGAGGGCTGAAATCCAGGATACGCGGTCGGCCAGAGGGATATCCCTGTCGCTGACAAGGTTGAGTATAGCTTCCTTGCCATCGCTGTCGAGGGGAAAATCGGCCCATATACGGTGGAAGATGTCGCGGCTCAGGCGCTCGAGGGGAGCCCGGCGCCCGG
Source organism: uncultured Porphyromonadaceae bacterium (assembly GCA_902491515.1). GTDB lineage: Bacteria > Bacteroidota > Bacteroidia > Bacteroidales > Muribaculaceae > CAG-873. The sequence continues at coordinate 40,402 of CABUIC010000002.1, read as the reverse complement.
AATCCATAAGTGCGTAGGGGTCGGAGAGGATGGAGGCCTGTTCCGTGAGAAAATCCACGGCGAGGGTGGGGATTGATTCGGAGTCGCGGCGTATGAAAGCATATCTGGCGAAGGACGAGAGAAGCGTGTCGCTGTCTTTCATCGAGGAGAGGCGGTAAGCCTCCTCGGCTATTACCGAGGCTTCGTCGAGCATTCCTGCGGTGTTGAGGGCTTGGTCAGGGTCGGGGGAGCCCTGGGTCATGCTCCGGAGCATGTAGTAATAACGGCTCTCGACGGCTTCCGCTTTCCGGTATATGTTGTCGAGGGCCTGCTCGCGGGCGAAAGCCTTTATCCTCGCGAGGGCGCGGCGAAGCTGGGAGGACTGGATGTCGCGCTTGATAAGCTCTCTGAACGTTCTTATTCTTTCATTCATGATGAGGGGAGGTTGGATTGATATGCCGGACAAGGGGCAAATCTTATGCCAAATCTTCATCTTCGGCGTTTTTTGCGCAAAGATTCCGGTAAGAGAAGTCGTATAATATTTTAATGCTTTCGGGGTCGAGATGTTCATCCGGGGCGATGAGGACCGGCGCGCCGGGGACTGATGTCCGGAGGATATGGACTCCGCCCCGGTGGCTGAAGTCGCTGATGCTGTCAGCCGGAATGATTATTTCCGCTGAGGCAGCTGTCTGCCCTTCGGCGAAGCTGTAAACCGCTATCCTCACGCCCTCACTGCTTACATTCCACATTTGCGGGCGCAGGCGAATACGCATGTCGGTGCGTCCCGTGAGCCTCAGCCACAGGAGGAGGATTGCCATGGGCACAACGATGAAAAGCAACATGAGTCCCACAATCAGCCATCTCGCGTCGAACACTGCACCGACCGCCGAAGCCAGGACAATAATCACTATGGCGGGAAGAATTATGCGCATGACGGCGCCGCTTTCAATTCTTGCGTAATCGGCGGCGCGTGGGAGGAAAATCTGGCGTTTGTTGTCGGAATCGGTGGTGTTCACTTGGGAATTACGAGCATCGGGAGATCGGCGTGGAAAAGGATGCGGTTCGCTATTCCCGGTTTGAAGAGCCTGGAGAATGCGTTTCGGTGTCGGTTAGGCACAACGATGAGAGAGCATTTGTGGCTGAGGGCAAGTTCCTCGAAGTCATCCTCGGGGGTCTTGGGCAGTGCGGCTGTCTCGAAAGAGAAGCGAGAGAAATTGTTATCGCAGTAGGTTTTGAGGCGCCGCAGAGCGTTCTCTACGGATGACTGCCCTGGACCTCTTCTGCGCGCCATGTAAGAGAGGAGCACGGCGGCCTGGCTGTCGGGATAGAGACGGTAGAGGGTGTCGAGCGCGATAATGTCGTTCTGGTCGAGATTGCCGAGGAAAAGGATGCGCTCTGGATTCTGGAGAAGGGTGTGGTCGGCAGGGTCGGGGACGGTGAGGACGGTGAAGCGTCCCTCGTCGAGGACTTCGCCGGTGACAGAACCAATGAGTTCGACGGATTTCTGCTCGGCGCCGCGGGTTCCCATGACTATAAGCGGAGGCCTCTCTTCGCGCGCATAATCAATAATGGCGTCCTCGGGCACACCCTCGACAACCACGCTTTCGATTTTGGCCTTCGGGATGATACCGTTGCGGATGCCTCTGTGCACACGCTCGAGGAAATTATGCATCATCCTCCGGCTGTTCTTTTCCATGGCTTCCCTCGCCCCGGATTCCCCGATTTCATAGCTGATGTTGTCGGAGAACTGGACGTTCCCGGCGATATAGGGGTCAAGGTAGCTGTAGAGGAGCTTGATTGAAGTCTCGAGACGCGCGGCGATACCGGCGGCGACGGCCACAGCCTTGAATGAATGCTCGCTGAAATCCACGGGGACAAGGATGGCGTTGCCCGGAGCAGGAGTTGTCTCGTCGCCTTCGATTATACGGAGGGCGAGGGGAAGCTGGTCTTCAGGGATGCGCACACGGACACCCGAGGTGAATTCCGGAGAGTCGTGGAGCACGTTTGTCAGCTCGACGGGAATGCCGTGGCTTTCGAGAGTGGAACGGAGAGCGAGGGCCCGTTCATAGGTGTGGATGGCGAGAGTAATCATACAAAAAGGGAACGGGGTATGGATACAAAATGTTCGGGAGCCCGGACCTTGCGGCGCGGGCTCCCGAACACATTCCTTTATTCAGCGGCTTCCTGAGCCTGAAGAATTTCTACGGCCATGTCGTAGATAGTGGAGTCGTCGAGCACGACGATGCCACCGTCGGGTCCCGGTTCGATATGGAGACCTGCGTTCTTGCCATTGTCGTAGTTGCAGCCACCGAAGTAGTTGCGGACGGTCTGTACAGTGGTGTTGAGACGGTCGGCGATCTGGTGCATCGTACCGTCGGGCAGCCTGTCTTTCAGACGGCGAAGCTCATTGAAGGTGATGGTCTTGGTCATTGTTTATCGTGGGATTTTGTTGGTTAGTGAATACGGGAATGTTTTCTTGGGCTAAAATTACACTCAAATTTTCATATACGCAAGAAAAACGCGAAGAAAAATTATATGTTTTAAAGCATATGCGGCTTCCGGTCCTCAAATTCGTTCGACATCTACCGATTTGAGCCACGCCTTGGTGCTGTTGTTAATCTTTACGTTATACCATTTGGGTGAGCTCGGATCGTCGGGAGTGGAAAGGGAGTCTATGATTTCCACTTTCGTGCCCTCGTGAATTGCCACGAGCTTGTCGGAGGTGCTGTTCCCAGGTCGGGGGGAGGAGCTCAGGTAAGTTGTCGGTACAATCACGACGGCCTCCTCGTGTCCGCGGGCCCTCGATGCGGCGGTGAGCGCTGTGGAGAGGGTGTAGACGAAGAGCACGCAGAGAACGATAGCGCTGAAGAAACCGCATTTCCGCAGGCGGACCTCCCGCGCGAAGATGTAGAGCGCTATTGCCCCGAGCATTATGACGAAAACGGCCATCGCGGTCCATGCCCATGCGTTGGCTGTCATGGAACTGCGGATAGAGTTCTGCAGGTTGCCGAGGAATGCGGAGTCGTCCTCGGGGCGATCCTCGATGCGGCTGTTTACAAATTCGAGATTGGTGCGCGCGTCCTCGTGCGTGGGGTCGAGGCGAAGCGCGCGTTCATATGCGACCACCGACTTGCCCGTGCGCCCGGTGCGGTAATATGCGTTGCCGAGATTGTAATAGGTGTCGGCGTGAGGCCCTTCGACGGCGATGGACTGTTCGTACATTTCTGCTGCTTGCCTGAAGTCCTCCTTATTATATAGAGAGTCGGCCTGAAGGGCCGGGGAGCACCAGGCCTGGGAAGCGATGGCGAGGGCGGATATCAGTGAGAGTGCGGTTTTCATTTTTCGATGTTTCTGATAGCCTCGACGGCTTTGTTGTACATGGCGGACATTTCGGAGTCGGAGTTCATGGGGGTGAACCGTGCCATCTCGCAGGTGTCGAGGACGTCGAGCACTTCGGCCACGGTTTCGGACGGTACTCCCTTCGCATCAAGTTTTTCGGCGATGTTGTCGCGGACGAGCTGGGAAGGCTGCATGGAGAGTTTGTCGCCGAGGTAGCCGCGGAGTGCCATAGCCAGGGATTCATAGAACTTGTCGCTTTCGTGGCGCTGCATGAAGGCGCGGGCTTCTTTAAGGCGTTTCGATGCCACGCGGCCTGCGCGGGCGAGTCTGCGTCCGGCCACGTCGGCGTTGAGCCGTATGTTCCGGCGGTAGACAAGCACTATTCCTATAAGGGCAAGAGTAAAGGCGGCGAAAACAATCCAGTACCAAGGACTTGTGACGACGTAGGAGGGTGCTTTCTTCGGACCTCCCTTCAGCGGGTGTATGTGGAGGATGTCGTTGATTTTAGTGTCGAGGGCTTTCTGCTCAGGAGCCGCGGCGGAGGTAGCGGCCCCTCGGGCTACCTTGACGTCGAGCGAGGGAATGTCGATGGTGCGGTATTCCCTCTTTTCGGGGTCGAAGAAGACGAACGGAACGCCCTGGATGGTGAATGCGCCCTGTTCCTGAGGTACGACGGTGAATACGGTCGAGCATGTTCCGGTCATATTGGCTCCGGCCACACGGGCGTCTATTTCGTTCTTGGGCGTGTAGACGTCGAATCCGGCGGGAAATTTCATCTCGGGCTGGTTGAGGAACTTGATGTTGCCGGAGCCCCGGACGGTGTAGGTGTATGTGGCGGCTTCGTTTGTCTTGAGGAGTTTGGGTGACAGGGAAGCGGAAGCCGTGAAATTGCCGACGGCTCCGTTGAAGCCCGCGGGGCGCGGTTCCGGAAGGGCCTCGACGGTGAGGCTTGCGGCATTGGATGATGTCAGGAGCGTTTTCTCGACAGGCCGGGAGGTGCGGAAGAAACCCATGTCGACGCTTTCGTACTGGACGATTGTGACATCGTATTTTCCGGAGTTCACACTGAGTTTTCCGGCTTTCTGGGGATAGAGGAGGAGGCGTTTGAGTACGGCGGTGTGGTAGTTCTGGCCGTTGAAGTGCTCGAGGTTCATCTCAAGGTTCACGGGCAGCTCCTCGCAGAGGAAACCCTCGAAAGCGGGCTGTGTGGTGACCATGAAGGACGATATGTCGTACTTTGTGTAGACCTTGATAGTGGCCACGACAGGTTCCTGTTCGTAGACTTTCTGCTTGGAGAAGCTGACCCGCACGAGGAGGTCGTCCTTGTCGACGCGGCCCGGGGTCTGGGTGGAGTGGTCGTCGGCCTGAACGTGGCGCTGACCTTGCTGAGGAGCGCCTGCGGACGGGGAGTCGGAGGGTAGGATATTGAAGGTTGCGGGGCGGGAGCGGAGAGCTTTGCCCGAGGCGCTGACGCTCACTTCGGGGACATGTACTTCGCCCGGCTCCTCTGCGCGGTAAACGAAGGTGTAGTCAATCGAATAGGAGGACGAAACTCGTCCGTTGACTATCTGGGTGGACTGCATCGTTGAAGTCGAGGGCCCGTAAAGCAGCCGGCAGTGGGGGAGCTGGGGAGCGGAGGGCGGATTGGCCTCGCCGTCGGTCAGGCGGAAGGTGAGGTTGAAGTTCCGGCCTTCGACCACTGAGCGCGGAGGCACGAGGGAAAACTGTGCCTGCTGGGCGCTCGCCGCTAAGGTCGCGACAAGAATGAGGAAGAGAAAGGAAATATGATGTTTGAAACGCGTCATTGTCTCTATGATTTTACCAGGGTTTGTCGGTGTGGGGACGCCCGGCAGGCTGTGCTTCCTGCTTCTGAACCTTTTGGCGGGTGGCGTTTTCCTTGTTCTGCATCGACTGGAGAATCTGCTGGGCCGAGCCTGTCATCTGCTGCTGTTGCTGCTGTTGTTGCTGTTGCTGGTCCTGTTGCTCTTGCTGCTGCTGTTGTTGCTGTTGCTGCTGTTGCTGTTGCTGGTCCTGTTTGTCGTCCTTATTGTCCTTGTTGTCCTTGTTCTGCTCCTGTTCCTGCTTCTTGAGCTGGGCGAGGCGGAGGTTCTGACGGGCTGCCAGGTCGTCGGGCCGGATTCTCAGCGACTGCTTGTAGCGTTTGATGGCCTCGTCGTAGTTCTCGTCGTTGAAGGCGATGTTGCCGAGGTTGTAGAAAGCGCGTTGTGCGATTTCCATGTCCTCTTCAGCCGTCGCAGCGGCGGCCACGGCATTGAATATCTCCGTAGCGGCTACACGCGGATCGTTCTGCGTGCCCTTGTTGTCTTCGGAAAACAGGTGGCTCAGGGCGAGGGCTTTGTTGTATGCGGCGCGGACGCTGCGGGGATTTGCCGCGAGGGCGTTTTCGTAAGCCTCGAGGGCCGCATGCCAGTTGGAGTCGGCATATGCTTTGTTTCCCTCGCGGATATAGTTGCGCTCGGCCTTGATGGAGGTGTCGTTGGAAGCGGCTGAGGAAGAGAAAGCGGCACAACCTGCCAGAAGGAGAATTAAAAGGGCTTTTTTGCCGGCGGAGTTCTCGCGGGTGAAGAAGTTCACTCCGCGGAGCCAGCTGATCTTGCGGTCTACCATGCATCCGTCTATTATCAGGAGAATGAAAGCAATCCAGGCGAAAGTCGGGAATTGCTCGGCAGCGGCGGTATAGCTGACGGAGCGGAATTCCGACTTGGCGAGAGTGTCGAGCTTGTCGGAAAGCTGGGCCAGGGCATTGGAAGCGGCGCCGTTGACGTATATTCCGTCACCGGCAGATGCAATCTGCTGTCCCATTTCCTCGTTGACGGAGGTTATGACGGTCTGTCCCTGAGCGTCGGACATATATTGACCGGGACGTCCGGGAAGAGGAATCGGAGCGCCTTTTGTGCTCCCGAGTCCTATTACATCGACCTGAATGCCGTTCTCGGCGGCGAGTTTTGCGGTTTCGACCGCGGCGCCTTCGTGGTCTTCGGCATCGGTGATGAGAATTATAGCCTTGTGTACGTCCTTGGCAGGAGAAAAACCGTTCATGGCCATTTTCATGGCCGAAGCGAGGGACGTTCCCTGATTGTTGATCATGCCGGGCTGGAGGTCGTTGAGGTACATCTTTGCGCTGAAGAAATCCATCGTGAGCGGGAGCTGCATCTTGGACTCACCGGCGAAAACCACGAGGCCGACCTTGTCGTTGTCGAGGCGGTCGAGGAGTTTTTCGAGGAGGAGGCGTGCGCGGTCGATACGCGAGATGCCGTCGGGCGCGTCGTTGGATGACGCGAGCATCGAATTGGAGACGTCGAACGCTATCATCACTTCAATTCCCGCGGATGTCTGTTCCTGCTCTTTCTGCCCGGCGCGTGGCCGGCAGACCACAATGACAAGAGCCACGAGGGCCAGGAGCTGGAGGACGAGTTTGACTGTCGGCGTATACTTCGAGGCGTCGGGCATGAGATGGGCAATCACCGCCGGGTTGCCGAAACGGCGCAGGCGCGCCCTGCGGCTCGCGCGGGCCCACCAGAAAAGCATGGCCACGGCGAGGGGCAAGCCGAGGAGATAGAGGAAATGGGGATATGCGAAGTCAAACATAAGTCTTAGGGAATAGAACGTAGGACGGTATAACGGAGGACAAGCTCAAGGGTGAAGAGCGCGAGCGCGAGCCATGCCCAGAGCATGTAGTTGTCCTCGGTATGGGAGAAGTGGCGGACATCCATGTGGGTTTTCTCGAGGGCGTCGATTTCCTTGAAAATGTCCTCGAGCACGCGGTTGCCCGTGGCGCGGAAATATTTGCCGCCTGTGCTCTCGGCGATTGTCCGGAGGGTCGCCTCGTCGATAACGACAGGCTGGGGCGTGAACTCGATGGCGCCGCTCATCGTGCGCGTCGGGTAGGGCGCTGAGCCGTTGGTGCCGATGCCTATGGTATATATTTTCACTCCGAGCTCCTTTGCCACTTCGGAAGCGGTGACGGGAGCTACGACCCCGGTATTGTTCGAGCCGTCGGTGAGGAGGATAATGCTCTTGCTCTTGGCCTTCCCTTCTTTCAGTCGGTTGAGGGCGGTAGCGATACCGTCGCCTATGGCCGTGCCGTCCTCGAGCATGTTCATGTCGAGGTTCTGGAGGTAGCTTACGAGCTGGGCGCGGTCGATGGTCATGGGTACACCGGTAAGGCTCTCGCCGGCGAAGATAACGATGCCGATATTGTCGCTTTCGCGCCCGGCGATGAAGCGTGTGGCCACTTCCTTCGCGGCTCCGAAGCGGTCGGGCCTGAAGTCGCGGGCTAGCATACTGGTGGAGACGTCAAGCGCGAGGACTATGTCCGTTCCCTCGGTGGATGAGGTGCGCCAGGAGTCCTTGACCTGCGGACGCGCGAGCACTACAATAAGGCATGCGAGGGCTCCGAGGCGCAGGAGAATGAGGAAGTAACGGAGATACTCTTTCCAGGAATGCGGCAATCTGGCAAAGGGACTCGTCGTGCTCATGGCCATTGTGGCCTGGGAGTTGCGGAGTTTCCATATGTACCATACTGCCAGCGGGAGGAGGAGCAGCAGGAGCCATAATATATGAGGATGGGCGAATTGCATTTTTCAGCTCTTTTTATTTTTTCTTATCGTCGGACGTCTTGTCGTCCGTCTGCGCCGGCTCGGGTTCGGGAGCCGGTTTGGTGCTTTCCACAAAGTCGGTGGCGCGGCGGAACGCGCGTGCGTTGTCATCGGGGAGAGGACGGACTTTAGCGAATTTGACGAAGTCGGCGATTTCGAGGACGGGTTTCATCTCTTCGGCGCTCATTCGGGTTTCGGCGTTAGCCCTGAGAGCCTTGACAATCTGGGGCGAGGTCATCTCCATGGCGTTGATTCCGAAGCGCCCGGCGAGGTATTCGCGGAGGATGTCCACAAGTTCGGTGTAGTAAGCTTTCTCGTGGCCGTTCTCGGCGAGCTTCTGCTCGGCCAGGGCGTTCAGGCGCTGCATAGCCAGTTCATATGGCGGCACGGGTTTCTGACGGCGGACGATTATCACTTCCTTCCTGCGGCGGAAGTACCAGACGAGGGCGGTGCAGAGAGCCGCCACAGCCAGTCCGAGAAGAATCCAGGGCACCCACACGGGGACGTAGTCGTACCAGCGGGTGCGGGGTTCGGCCACGGCGGCGAGGGGATTGATGGTCTCGAGGGAATCGACATCCACCGGAATCACTTTCAGGGTGACAATGCCGGAAAAGGCCGTGTCCGTCGATGCCCCGGCCACAGCGCCGAAGGGCCGAAGTGTGACCATTCCGGGGTCGAAGGGCTGGATGAGGACGTCGTAATCGACAACCCGTTTTCCGGGACTGTCCGGAAGGGTGTCGGCCTTGACGCTGACGATGTCGACACCGGCAAACTCCGTTCCGGCTTCAGGCATAGGCGCGAGGCGGACGTCGGAAAGCGACTCTGCGGAAATCACCCTCACGCGGAGGTGGAGCTGGTCAGCCATCTCGACAACCGTGGTGTCGGCTTCCGCCGTGACGGAAATTCCGGCCGGCGATGCGGCTGAAAGTGCCGGAAGACCGAGGATGATGCCGGAGAATAATGAAAGTATCCTTTTAGAAGTCATATGTTTAAAATGCTTGCGGCCGTGTGGCGGAAATATCAGGACCGGGTTTTGAAGAGCGCCATCAGCGCCCGGACGTAATCCTCGTCAGTTGCGACGGACGCGAAGTCGACGCGGGCTGAACGGAGAACGGCAGTCATGGCCTGCTGGCGCTCGTACCACCACTTGTTATAAGCCTTCCGCACGCGCGAGGATGAGGTGTCGATCCAGCGGGTATCGCCGGTTTCGAGGTCGAGCACACGCATTAGCCCCACGTCGGGCATGCTTGCGTCGCGTTTGTCGTAGACCTGAATGCCGATGAGGTCGTGGCGGGAGGAGGCGACGGTGACAGGCTTTGAATAGTCGGCGGGGCATATGAAGTCGGAAATAAGGAACATCGTGCAGCGGCGCTTGAGGGCGTCGGTGGCATAGCGCACGGCGTTGGCGATGTCGGTTCCCTTGCTTTCGGGGCGGAAGTCGAGAAGTTCGCGTATCAGGAAGAGGATGTGTTTGCGACCTTTCTTCGGCGGGATGAATTTCTCGACCTTGTCGGAGAAGAAGAGAGCGCCGACCTTGTCGTTGTTCTGAATTGCGGAAAAGGCTATCGTAGCCGCGATTTCCGCAATCATCTGGCGTTTTTCGGGGCCTTCGGCACCGAAGACGCTGCTGCCCGACACATCAATGAGGAGCATGACGGTAAGCTCGCGTTCTTCCTCATAGACTTTCACGTAAGGCTTGTTGTGTCTGGCCGTCACGTTCCAGTCGATGTCGCGGATATCGTCGCCGTACTGATATTCGCGCACTTCGGCGAAGCTCATGCCGCGGCCCTTGAAGGCCGAGTGGTATTCGCCCGCGAAGATGTTCTGCGAGAGCCCGCGAGTCTTGATTTCAAGCTTGCGTACCTTTTTTATCAGTTCGTTGGAATCCATGTTTCAGGGGGGCGTGTGTGCTTAGGGCACCTGTACTTTGTCGAGGATGTCGGTGATAATCATGTCGGTCGTGACGTTGTTGGCCTCGGCCTCGTATGTAAGGCCGATACGGTGGCGCATGACGTCATGGCTGACGGCAATCACGTCTTCGGGTACGACATATCCGCGCTGGTGGATGAAGGCATAGGCGCGGGCGGCGCGTGCCAGAGAGATTGACGCACGGGGCGACGCTCCGAAGCTGATGTAAGGTTCGATTTCGTTGAGTCCGTATTCCTTGGGTGTGCGGGTGGCGTACACGAGGTCGACGATATAGCGCTCGATTTTCTCGTCGAGGTAAATCATATCGACAATCCGCTGGGCCTCGATGACTTCCTGCGGCTTGATAACGGGACGGACTTCCTTCTTCTGATTGGAGATGTTCTGGCGGATGATGGTCATTTCCTCGCTCTTGGAGGGGTAGCCGATAACGACTTTCATCAGGAAACGGTCGACCTGCGCTTCAGGAAGGGGATAGGTTCCTTCCTGCTCCACGGGATTTTGGGTCGCCATGACGAGGAAAGGCTCGTCGAGGGGGAAGGTATTGTCGCCGATGGTCACCTGACGCTCCTGCATGGCTTCCAGAAGGGAGCTCTGCACTTTTGCCGGAGCGCGGTTGATTTCGTCGGCGAGGACGAAGTTCGCGAAAATCGGGCCTTTCTTGACTTGGAAAGTCTCGTTCTTGACGCTGTAGACCATCGTGCCGATAACGTCGGCGGGAAGGAGGTCGGGAGTGAACTGGATGCGGCTGTATTTGGCGTCGATCAGCTGCGAGAGGGTCTTGATGGCAAGGGTTTTTGCAAGGCCGGGGACGCCTTCGAGAAGGACGTGGCCGTTGGCGAGAAGGGCGATGAGAAGGGATTCGACAAGATGCTTCTGGCCGACGATAGTCTGGTCCATGCCGTGTGTGACGAGTTTGATGAAGTCGCTCTTGCCGGCTACTAAATCGTTGAGTTCGCGAATGTTGACGTTGTCGCTCATATTAATGTAAATGTAGTTGTTTGCGTGTTTTCTGCGCCATGGGGCCTCTCGGGCGCTCATGAACATACAAAATTACTTATATAACAAATAATGGGACAAATTTGAATGTTAAAATTAACTATGAATGCTTTAACGTGTTAAAAGTTTAAGGTTTTTTTTGAAATACGTCAATCGTGGCATTTCCGGGCGATTTTTTTTAGCCTTATGCTTGGCAGTTTGAAAAAAAGGCAGTAACTTTGTCTTGATGAATCTGCTCGTCCGACATATCGAATATCTTTTGCGTTCCGGAGATGCCTGTGTGGTCATTCCCGGCATCGGTGCGCTTATTTCGCATCGTGTTCCCGCGAGATTCGACGAGTCGGCCGGCCGTTTTCTTCCTCCGTCAGTGGAATACAGCTTCAACAGCTCGATTCGCCGCGAGGACGGAGTTCTCGCCTCGTCGTTTGCCCGCGCCGGCGGAATCACCTACGAAAATGCCGTGCGACAGGTCGTGGCCGAGGCTTCGGCAATGCGCAAGGCTCTCCGTTCGGGAAGCCCGGTGTCGCTCGGCCGTATCGGCTCTCTGATGTCGCGAGACGGCTCGACTTTGTTCATTCCCTTCGCCTACAGGCTTCTTGCGAGCCCTTTGGCATGGCTTGAACCGGTGGCTCTCCGCCCCCTGGCCTCGCCGGAGGATCCTTCTCACGAAGAGGACCGGCCATCGGACGATGCGTCGCTCCTTGCGTCGGTGGTGAAGTCGGCCTGGCGCCGCACAGCGCTTCGGGCCGGAAAGATTGCCGCTTCTGTAGCATTGCTCCTTACCCTCGGATTCGGTGTGGCAATGACTTTGGGCCGCACGGCTCCCCGGACAGAGAACGCCTCTCTCGGCTTTGAATTCTCCCGTAACGCAAAACCCGAAAGCGCCCTGATATCCCGTCCGGGGACCTCCTCGTCGCCTCTCGTCCTCGTCATCCGCCATCACGACGACGCCGCCACAGTAGTCGACACCGCCTCTCTCTCCCGTCAGTCAGAAATTTCCGCGGCGAACCCGAAGCCAAGCGTAGCAAAATACGATGCATTCGGTGGGTCCGATGCTTCATATTGCCTCGTAGTCGCTTCGCTGGGTTCAATGTCCGAAGCCGAGCACTATGTGGCGTCACACGGAGGTAACCTTCGCGTACTTGAGTCAGACGGCCGTTACCGCGTGTATGCGGCCTCGGGCAACAGTTCGGGTGCCGTTCTCGAAAAAGCGCGTCAGATGGGGATTCAGGACCGTTATCCTGGCGCATGGGTCTGCAGAAAATGATGTCTCCATTCCGGAGGCTTCGAAAATGACATATTCGGCCCCTCCAGCGGGGCCTTTTTAATAAGATAAAGACATGGAAAGCGTACACGACCTATTTCTCCGCCGCCACAGCATCCGCCGTTACACCGACGAGCCCGTGAGCCCTGAAGATGTGAAGACCATCGTCGAGGCCGGACTTCTTGCCCCCTCGTCGAAAAGCGCTCGCCCCTGGCAATTCATTCTCGTAGAGGACAAGGAAATGCTCGCGCGTCTGGCGGAATGCAAGCCCAACTACGCGCAGTCAATCAAGAACGCTCCTCTCGCCATAGTGGTCTGTTCCGATCCGTCGAAAAGCGACTGCTTTGTGGAGGATGCCTCCGTGGCTGCCACGATGATGCACATCCAGGCAACGGCGCTCGGACTCGGGTCCTGCTGGGTGGAAGTGCGCCACCGGTTCAGTGCCGATGGCGAGCCTGCCGAGGTGATGGTTCAGGAAGTTCTTGGCATTCCCGCCGACCTTCCGGTTATGTGCATCCTTTCCGTGGGCCATTCGGCCGAGGAACGACGTCCGGTCGATCCCTCCAAGCTGCTTTGGGAAAAGGTCCATGTAGGGACTTTCCGCAACGAGCAATGAGAATAGTCCTGATAGGCAGCGGCAATGTGGCGACCCATCTCGCCACGGGCCTCCATTCCGCCGGACATGAGTTTGCCGGGGTGTGGAGCCGGAATTGCGCGCATGCCCGGGAACTTGCCGAAAAGATAGGAGCACCCGCAGTGGAGGATATCTCTGCCCTGCCGGGTTTCGAGCCTGATGCCGTGCTCCTGAGCCTTGCGGATTCGTGCGCCCGCGAAGTCATCGCGGCACTTCCGTCTTTCAGGCCGGGAACTGTAGCGCTCCATACTTCCGGGACACTTCCGCAGGAAGTGCTTTTGCCTCTTTCTTCCGATTGCGGAATCCTCTATCCGCTTCAGACATTCTCCAAGAATGTGCCCGTCAGACTTTCCGAGGTGCCTTTCTTTATAGAAGGCATCACTGACCGTGCCGCTGACTGCGCCCGCACGCTCGCCTCGAGTCTGTCGGCCAAGGTCCGCTACGCTGACGCCGCACATCGGAAAGCGCTCCATATAGCAGGTGTTCTGAGCTGCAACTTCCCCAATTATCTATGGGAATGCTGCGAGAAAATCCTTGGCGATGCAGGTTATCCTTTGGAGGTCATCGAGCCTCTTGTTCGGGCTACCGTCGATAAATGTTTCGCGGTAGGTCCCCATTCGGCCCAGACCGGACCCGCGCGCCGGCGCGATACCGCGGTCATCCGCGCGCACGCCGATTCCCTTCCTCCGCAACTTGCAGATGTCTATCTGGCATTGTCTTCCCTGATAATAAAATCCCACTATGAGTAGAATTCCCTATGACCTTTCGCTCATCAAGGGCGTGGTATTCGATATCGACGGTGTTCTTTCCCCGGTCACAGTTCCGCTTGGCGACGACGGTATTCCCCGCAGGATGACCAATCTCCGGGACGGTTATTCGATAGCTCGCTCGTCGGCCACCGGAGCGATACAGCTCTGCATCATTTCCGGAGCCGACGCCCCGGGGCTCCTCCAGCGCTTTTCAGTTTTAGGTATCAAGAACGTCTATCTTGGCATAGCCGACAAACTGCTTTGTCTGCAAAGATGGGCTTCCAAATACGGTCTGAAGCCCGAGGAGATAGCATACGTCGGGGACGATATTCCGGATTTACCGTGCCTGCGGTACGTCGGACTGCCTGTCGTGCCGGCCGACGGTGCCGCGGAGTGTCGTGAATGTGCGAGTTTCGTAACCAAGGCGAGCGGAGGCTATGGAGTGGCTCGCGAGCTTTTGGTGGAAATTCTGAAAGTAAAAGGCCTTTGGGCTTCATTTGGCGATGCTTCAAAGTCCTGAGCCCGACGCAGTCCGGGAGATGCCGTTGCCCTTCGGTCTGCGGCCCGTTCTGGCGTCCAATTCCCCGCGCCGCCGCGAGCTACTGGGGATGCTCGCGCCCTCGTTCCGCCAGGCCACACCGCCGGATGTGGACGAGACGTATCCCGAGAGTCTGCCTCACCGTGAAGTCCCTGCGTATCTCTCGCGCCTGAAAGCCGCGGCTTGCGACCATTCGGCGCTTGCGGGGAATGAGGTAATGGTCACGGCCGATACCGTCGTGCTCTGCGATGGCCTTATCCTCGGGAAACCGCATTCGAGGGACGAGGCTGTGGCTATGCTCAGACGCCTCTCGGGGCGCGACCACGAGGTTGTGACCGGCGTCACGCTTTCCGACCGCTACGGACGGTTGCATACATTTTCGGAATGCACGACGGTGTCCTTCGCTGAAATCAGCGAACAGGACATTGCCACATATGTGGATATTTTCAAACCTTACGACAAGGCCGGTGCCTATGGCATTCAGGAATGGATCGGAGCCGTCGGAATAAAGGGCGTAAACGGTTGCTTCTATAACGTGATGGGGCTTCCGCTCAGCGCGCTCTACAGGGAACTTGGCCTTTTTGCTGAAAAATAGGCCATGGTCTGGGGAAGGATAGCCCAAAGCAATTCGTCTTTGCCAGCTCTCTCCTTCAGGGAAAGGTCAAAGTCGCCCGTCGTGGCCTCTCCTATGATTATTCTGAAAGCATCTGTTTCAGGAATTCTGAATCCGTAGCTGATTACGGCCTGAATTCCTCCCCGCCAGTGGTGTCTGATGAATTCAAGGGATTTTTCGACCGCGGGAAGGTCAGAAGGGGAGACGGGATGATGTTGCGCACCGCACATCCGGGCAGTCGTAGCTCCGGCTTTGCGGTCAAGTCCGGTGAATGCTACCCTGCATCCGGCGTCGACGAGGGCCTTTATTGTTTCAGGCTCTGCTACTTCGCACATTACTAACACTCTCAGCCCCGGAGGGAAGGGAAGAAACGACGCACACCCTCCGGCATGGCCGGAAGGTGTGGTTTTGCGCCGCGAGCCTGCGCCGAGCAAGCCGCGGCGGTATTCGTCCATCTTGTTCTCAAGATAATTGTCAGCCATCAGTAGATACCGAAGTTGAGGGTAGTGTAGTATCGTCCAAGACCGTCGGCGCCAATCCCGTTCGAGAAGTTCAGGCGGATATACTGCCCGTCCGGACCCCACCAGGAGGCACTGAAACCGGAGTTGGAGTAGGGGGAGCCGTAGGTCGAGCACAGCCTCGAATAGAGCGAGGAATATAGGGATGTGTCGGCCCAGGTAGTGTAGTTCACGAACTCCGATCCGGCGAGTTGTCCGGAGGGTGTGTAGCTCAGGCTGGCCGTCGGCCAGTAATAGCCGAGCATGGGCACGTTCTGGAGGTAGACAGTGTTGTTGTAGTTCGATACCACATTGTATCCCCCCGAGGAGAGTGCGGCAAGCGAGAGCGCCAGAGAGGTCCCGAAGCGGACGCCGAGGACGGTGGAGAATACGGGCCACGCCGCATACGGGCGATAGGCATGAGGAGGGGGAACGGGACGCCAGTGGCTCCAGCCGCCGGGCATGTAGGGCCTGTGAGGCGGACGCGGGGGAGGTGCGGGATGTCCGTAGCCGGGACGATTTCCGTGAGGCGGCCGATGGCCCGGGGGACATCCTTCAGGACGAGATGTACCATGACCCGGACGATGACCGTAGTCAGGACGGTGACCGTTGTCGTGACCGTAGTCTGGACGATGGTTGTTGCCGTGGCCCGGTCTGGAAGGACCTGCGGTAGGACGCGACGGTCTGTGGTCGGGAGGTGTTATGCCTCCGGGACGCGAGGGCTTGTGGTCGGGGCGCTGATGATTGCCGCCGTGGCCGGGACCGTGACCGTTGTTGCCGGGACGGTGGGAGGGACGCGAGGTTTGCGCCGTACGTCCGGAATTGTGCTCTTTGCGGCCGCGTTCGGCTGCGAGTGCGTCCGTGCCCACAAGTGTAAGGCAAACAAACGCCGAGAGAAGGAGGCGGGCAATCTTTTTCATAATACTTGTGTTTTTAAGTACAGTTCTGATACTATGACACGAGCACAATGAATAAGTTTAAGCTCCCCGGCTGAAAAAATGTTAAGCGGCGCTCAGGAACACTAAAATAAACTTATAGACGAGGATTACGGGAGCGACGAAGAGGAGGGAGTCGATGCGGTCGAGGATGCCGCCGTGGCCGGGAATGAGGTTGCCGGCGTCTTTGGTATGGAAGGTGCGCTTTACGAAGCTCTCGAAGAGGTCGCCCCAGGTGGCGAAGACTCCGGTCAGCAGCCCGGCGCCGATCCACTGCCAGATATTCATGCCGTCTACATAGTCAATCAGTGCGAAGACGACGCTGCCGAGAATGCAGAAGAACAGGCCTCCGAAAAATCCTTCCCACGTCTTCTTGGGGGAGAGGCGTTCGAAGAGCTTGTGCTTTCCGAAGAGCGAGCCAGTGCAGTATGCGCCCGTGTCGTTGAGCCATATCATCACGAAAACAGCGAGCAGCATTTCCGGGGAGAGAACGCAGGCGCAGGCAAGGGGAATGCCGATGTAGACAGTTCCGAGCGCCCATGAAGCCACGTCGCGGAGGGCCGAGGGGCTTTTGTCGTAAAGGGCCAGAGTGAGGCGCACAATCAGTATGGCGACAAGCGACGCGGCAATCCAGAGAGTGGCAGAAATCCCGGCAAGCGCTGTGCCTGTCATCAGCCCCACGGCCGCGAAGGAAAGCATGAGGCTGACGGTGCGGAGTGTCCGGTTGTCGTCCTTGGAGACCGACAGGCCCATGAACTCATTGAGCGCGAGAATCCCGAAAAATGCCATCAGGCATACGATTTCCTTCTGTCCGAGCATTATGGCTCCGACAATCAAAGCGATATATACGATGCCCGAAACCGAGCGTACAAGTATCTTGTTCATAAGATTATTCTTTTGGTTGATGACTGAGAGCCGGAGATGGACCGGCAGATGTAGATGCCGGAGGCCGGGCAGTCGACTCTGCCTTCGGATGATTTTCCGGCGAGTACGCCGGATGGTGTGAAGACTTCAAGCGTCACTGTGTCTCCGCCAAGATTTTCGGCAATTACAGTGCGGCCTTCGGTGCGAATCAGGATGTCGGCCTCGTTGCGGATGTTTTCGATGCCGGAGGGCACGTTTTCGAGGAGAACCCTGCGCAAACCTGCGAGAGCGTCGATTTTTCCGGCGCCTGTGCGCGGGTCGTCGGCGTTTACAAGGTCCTTCGAAGCAGTGCTTATGGCAATTTCGCGCATTTTAGCAGGGCTGAGGGCAGGATTTGCCTGATACCACTGCGCTATGATACCGGCGACAATCGGGGTCGAAAATGACGTACCTTCGCCGGCTGTCCAGTAGTCTTTTCTGCCGTCCGGGCGTTCGACGCAGTAACCGGCTGTCGGGTTGCGGTAAGAGCTCATGGCCGACATTATGCCTTCGCCCGGGGCGAGCAGGTCGGGATAGCTACGACCGTCGGCCATGTCGAGGGCATAGCTCGTGAAGACGCTCGGCGCGTTGTAGGGATAGAGGGACGGTACTTCGAAGGAGTATCCGTTGTCGAGAGTGAAGGACCCGCGGTCCGTCACGGAGCCGACGCATATGGCATTCTTTGTTGTCGCAAGGTTGTTTACGGACATCTCGCTGCTGCCGTGGAGAGAGCCGGCCACGCCCGTGAAGTCGAACCATGTGCGGATGCCGTCGGCGAAGTAGTGCACCTCCTGCCCGGGGACGCCTTCGACTTCGAGGACGACGGCGTAATCGGGCAATTTGGATTTCTTTGCTGTCGTGAGGTCGAAGCTGAGGCTGGCATTGAAGCGCCCGTTGGCCTTGTAGTAGCCGGTGCTGACGGATATGCCGCCCTGGGCGAGGAAGAATTTTCCGAGTCCCTCGGGATTATCCTCCGTAAAGATTACGATATCCTGACTCTCCGTGGAACTGAGGTCGCAAATCTTTCTGCGGTACACCTCGACGTCGTTTATCCTGTCCCAGACAAGGAGATTCAAACCGAAAGGACGCGAGTCGAAGCCCCAGACCTGAGCCGAGCCGTTGAGCTTGGGTTCATACTCGGAACTCGGGCGGAGAACGCCCCTGAGCGAGGTCTTTTCATCTGTGAAATTTCCTCTGATGCTGGATATGCCCATACCGCTGTTTCCCGCAGAAATAACCAGTACGGCTTCCTCGGCCTGCATGCCCATGTAGCGGCCGGGGAGGTCGGTGCCGTCATGCGGTCCCATGAAGTTGGCTATCGAGAGACTGACAACCGCAGGCTTTCCGACGCTTCTGGCGTAGTCGATTACCTCGTCGATACCGGCAATCATTCCTGCAGCGTAGAGGTTTGAGGTGGTCACTACGAGGTCCGAACCGGGGGCCATGCCGAAGTAGGGGGAAGCCTCGCGGGAGCCCGCGAGAAGGTTCGCACACATCGTCGCGTGGTATTGGCCGGGGTTCTCGGTGCCCTGGGCGAGGATTTCATCCTCCGAGTCGAGGCGGAAGCTCGAACCGGCCTCGTCGTTGAAATAGCTGAAACGCCTGACCCGGCCCGCAAAAGCCGAATGTCCCGCGTCGAAGCCCGTGTCCGAGAGGCCGACAACCACGCCCGTGCCGTCGAAGCCGGAGGGCGAGTAGTTCAGAACTGCTTCCGAGCCGGTGAACGCACGGGCGACGTTTGCGGCCGTCGTGCATGGTGTGGCCGACTGGATCTCGCCTATAAGAGGGCAGTCAAGGAAGGCGTCTACACTTTCGTCCGGCACGCAGACAAGCGCGAGATTATCCCTATGGCCGAAAATCACGCATCCCATCTCTTCGAGCGTGGTGAGCGCTGTGTCGTCGATAAGCTCGACGACGGTCGACTGGTAGTGCTTTGCCTCTCCCTCTTTTTTCATGGGCGCGGCCTTAAAACGACCGAAGCCGCGTTCGAGGTTGAACGCGGCGCGGGTGGAATTCGTGGGCTCGGCGCCCGCGATGCCCTGAGGCATCAGCGATACGCCGAGCGCGAGAATGGTTGCTAAACGGAGATTCAAGGTAAAGAGATAAGGATGAGGTATGGGCGGGGGCGCCCTTTAGTTCTTGATAAGGTCGCGGCCTGTCATCTCCTTAGGCTGCTGGAGGCCCATGATGTGGAGAATGGAAGGAGCGACGTCTGCGAGGATACCGTTCTCGACCGTGGCTTTCTTGTCGGAGGTCACGTAGACGAAGGGAACGGGATTGAGCGAGTGTGCCGTGTTGGGCGTTCCGTCGGGGTTGACGGCATTGTCGGCGTTGCCGTGGTCGGCGATGATGATTACCTCGTAGTCGTTCCTGATTGCGGCCTCGACGGTGTCGTGGAGGCAGTTGTCAAGGGTCTCGACAGCCTTCTGAATTGCGGGATAGATTCCGGTGTGGCCCACCATGTCGCCGTTGGCATAGTTCACTACAATGAAATTGTATTTTTTCTCGTCAATGGAGGCGACGAGTTTGTCCTTGACCTCGTAGGCGCTCATCTCGGGCTTGAGGTCGTAAGTGGCGACCTTGGGCGAGGGAACGAGGATGCGGTCCTCGCCGGGGAAGGCCGATTCGCGTCCGCCGTTGAAGAAGAATGTCACGTGGGCGTACTTTTCGGTCTCGGCGATGTGGAGCTGGCTGAGGTCGCGGTTGGAAAGGAACTCGGCGAGGGTGTTGCTCACGTCCTGCTTGTCGAAGAGAATGTGCACGCCCTTGAAGGAGGAGTCGTAAGGCGTCATGCAGTAGTACTGAAGGCCCGGGATAGTGTGCATTCCCTGCTCGGGCATGTCATGCTGGGTGAGGACTTCAGTGATTTCCTTAGCGCGGTCGTTGCGGTAGTTGAAGAAAATCACGCAGTCGTCTTCCTTGATTGTGCCGTCGACGGTGGAGTTGTTGATGGGTTTGATGAATTCGTCGGTGACGTCGTTGTCGTAGCTTTCCTGCATTGCGGCAACCATGTCGGTCGCCTGCTCGCCCTGCCCGTTGACAAGGAGGTCGTATGCTACTTTCACGCGCTCCCAGCGCTTATCGCGGTCCATTGCGTAGAAGCGGCCGATGATGGATGCGATGACTCCGGCGCTCTTGGCGCAGTGGTCCTGCACCTCGCGGATGAATCCTATGCCGCTGCGGGGATCGGTGTCGCGGCCGTCCATGAAGCAGTGGAGATATACCTTTTCGAGGCCGTATTTCTTTGAGATGTCGCAGAGCGCGAAGAGGTGTTCGAGGGAAGAGTGCACACCGCCGGTGCTGGTGAGGCCCATGAAGTGCATGGCTTTACCGGTTTTCTGGCAGTAGCCGAAAGCGTTCTTGATTTCGGGGTTGTCGAGGATTTCGCCGGTTGCGATGGCCTTGTTGATTTTTACGAGGTCCTGATAGACGATACGTCCGGCGCCGATGTTGAGGTGGCCTACTTCGGAGTTGCCCATCTGTCCGTCGGGGAGGCCGACGAATTCGCCGCTTGCCTGAAGTTCGGAGTGGGGGTATGTCTCGAGAAGGTGGTTCCAGTAAGGGGTGGGCGTGGAGTAGATGGCGTTGGCATGGTCGTGTTTGCCGATGCCCCAGCCGTCGAGGATAATAAGCAGTGCGTTGTGGCTCATAAGTTTATGCTTGTTTAGTTTTGTTGTTGTCGGATTTAGCCAGGTCGTCGAGGCGCTCGCGGCGCAGACGTTCCCGGCGTTTGAGGTTGAAGTGGAGGAGTACGAGTATAGCCAGAGTGATGATAATCACTCCGAAATAGAATGTTGCGGAGGTGCGTCCTGCGGCGTAGTCAGGCCAGCCGATAGAAGCCATGAGGGCGAGATAAACACCGAGAACCAGAGGTATTACAGTGGATTTCTTCATCGTTGTGCGTCAGTGGGCGCGGGCGCCTCTTCGTCGTGTCGGTAGGGGCTCTCCGCCGGGTGGAAACCGCCGTCGCGGAGGTGCTCGTAAATCTTTAGGCAGGCCCACGCGTCAAGTGCGGCGTAGGACTGCTGGCCGGGGGTAAGGGTGTCGGCCTCCCAGTTTGTTAAACGCTGGCTTTTGGAAATTCGTTCACCGAAGATTATCGCATAAATCTTCTGAAGGGAGATGTCTGTGATTCCGAAAGGCTTGACATACTGCTGGAGGTCGATGAAGCCATTGCATGCCACTTCGCTGCTGCGGTGGAGAGCGTTGAAGTCATCATGAATCGAGAGGCCTATTTTTGTGATTCCGGGGTTCTCGAGAAAAGCCTTCAGCTCGTCGCTTATGCCTATCTTGTTCAGGCGGAAAAGGAAGCAGCAGTCGAGGGTGGATATCTGCATGAGCGCCACGTTGTGGCGCTGACCTTTCTTGAAGGATGGGCGGGTCTCCGTGTCGAAGCCCACGATTTTTTCTTTGTTCAGGGCCCGCACGGCCGTGCGGGCAGTACCTGCGTCTTCAACAACCGTCACCTCCGCCGGATACACCATCGTCGGCAGCTGCGACAGCTCGTCTTTGCTTATGCTGATGTTCAGTTTCACGTCTGGTTATTGTGCTCTTGTTTTTAATCACAAAGTTACGAATAATAAGCGCTCGCGATTTACCACTTAACGTAATTTAGCATTTCGAGATATTCGGCGTCCGGGAAATGCTTTTTGAGATATCGTCGAATAAAACCGCGGGTGTCGGCGGCGATGGTCTCGTCCTTGTCGAAGAAGCGGTTGTACACCACTCCCGCGAGTTCGATGCCTCTCGACGCGATGGCCTCGAGGGAAAGGACAGTGTGGTTGATGGAGCCGAGGACACCGTTGGTCACGAGTACGAGGGGCAGCTTGTGCGAGGCCACGTAATCGATGGTGAACGTGTCGTCGTCGACGGGTACCATCAGTCCTCCGGCCCCTTCGATGAGCACGCGGTCGTAGCGGGCGGCGAGCTTTTCCGTGCTTTTTTCTACGAGGCTGAGGTCGATTCCCTTACCGTCGAGTCGCGCTGCGAGCTGGGCCGAGGCGGGGTAGGTGAAGATTATGGGTGCGGTGGTGCCGTCCGAGTCTTCCGGGAGGGCTTCTGAACCGGTGAGGCGCCGGTGTGTATCTATGTCTTCGGAGGAATCCTTGCATCCGGTCTGGATGAATTTCTGAGTGGCGACGCTGAAACCTTCGGTCGCCAGAAGCCGTGCGAGCCACGCCGTGGCGTATGTTTTTCCTGCGTCAGTATCGATTCCGCTTATGAAAAGTGTCTTATGTCTGCTGAGTCTTTCCATTTTTTCTTAAAAGGATAAAAATCGGGAGATAGGTCAGCCTGCAGCTTCCGTCGGCCTCCCTCGGATAGCGGTCAAGGCTTTTCAGCAATGGCTCCTTGGCCGAAAGCGCGTTCACGCCGGTGTTTTTCAGATGCCTGAACACCTTCACGGGGTTGTCGAAGTAGAGGATTTTGCGCTTGGTGTAGATTGCGAGCACTTCTCCGAGACCGTCGACAGTCCTGCGCCAGTCTTTTTCCGACATCAGAGGAAGGAAAATCCCGGTGGCCTGGGCCACCTCCACGAGATTGCCCATGGCGAAGGTGCTGAGGGCGAGCAGGCCGCCGGGCCTGAGAGCGCGCATCGCCTCGCGGATAAACCGTGCGGGAGAATTGAACCACTGTATTGTCGAGGAGGAGGCGATGAGGGAATATTTCCCGTCGGGAATGTCGCGGATCTCCGTCTCTGCGTCCACGCATCTGAAGGGTACTCCCGGTATAGGACGTGAGTCCACAATGTCCCAGAGCTCGAGTTCTCCGCCGGACTCGTCTGCAAGGCGACCGAGCGAAACGGAGAGTAGCCCTGTGCCACATCCGATTTCGAGAATCTGCGGCGAGGACGGGAGTCCGCAACGCCTGATGAGGGCCGCAAGTTCGTCGGCGATTTCGCTCTGGGCCACGGCGTGCTGTCTGTAGCTGTCGGTGCTTCTTTCGAAGCGCCGCACGACTATCTCCTTATTCATTACGAAATGGTCGAGAAGCTCCTGGAAACTGGGCATATGCGGGCCGCGGTAAACGCTCAGCGACCGCGCCTTGTCCTTCCAGGCGGCCATTTGGTTCTCGGGCGGGAAAATGGCGTCGCCCATAGATACAATGGCATGGTCCCATACAAAGGCGCCCCCGGAGCGGCGGGACTTCGCGATGCGTCCGAGCGCCTCGAGTTCATCCCTCAGTTCATCAAAGGACCGGAGCGGGGCAAATGGCTTGAATTCGGCGTAAGCGTGGGCTCCGCCGCACATTCTCATTCTGAACTTTTCAAGCGTACGCTCCGAGAGGCCGGCGAGGGTGCCGTCGAAGATGGCCTCCGGGATGCCGAGAGAGTTGTCGACCGGGCATGTGGTGCCGTTGACAGCCACTGACAGCGTCACGGCGGGAATACTGTCGAGAAGTCCGTCGGCGGCCATCACGCCCATAGACCATGCTATGACGCAGATTTCCTTGTAGCCGGAAACGATATCTGCCGGAAGCACGCAGTCGCGGTAGTCCCATACGACCGCGATGTCGTAGCCGGCGCGGCGAAGTTCCGAGAAGGGGCGGGCGTCCATTCCCCATCCTGCGAAGATGAGAATCAGCCGTTCTGATGTCCCGGCTCTGCCGCTGATATATGAATACTGCATAACTTTCCGAAATTTCGACTTGCAAAATTACAAAAAATCCGAACAAATTCGTAACTTTGTCCCATGTCTAAAGACTAAATAATCATAACCGGAGATGAAAAGACTGACTTACAGAATACTCTTCGCCGCCTTCGTTGCCTTTGCAGGTTGCGCCTTATTTGCAGGGGCCGCGAACCCTATGGCCACGGACTACACTTTCGCGCAATGCGAGGGTTCCCTTACACCGTACCCCGACAGCGAGCTCAATCCCGCTGTCTATCCGGACTCGCTTGTGCCCGTGTTCATCAACCATGTGGGACGACACGGCGCACGCTATCCGGCATCCGCCGCGAATACTCTCGCGCTGAAGCGCGCCTTGCTCCGCGCCGATTCGCTGCGGACAATCACACCGCTCGGACGCCGACTGCTCGCCCTGACCGAAATGGTCCAGACTCTTGCGGAAAACCGCTGGGGCGCCCTCGACAGTCTTGGCGAGGATGAACAGAGGGCTATCGCCTCGAGGCTCTTCTACAACTTCGGCGACATATTCGCGGGAGAGAACGCCCGTGTCAAGGCATACGCTACCTATTCGCCCCGCGCGATGATGAGCATGTTCAGCTTCATCCACCAGCTCGACCGCATGGACAACCGCATCGAGTTCGACACCCGAAGCGGCCGTTCCCAGAGCATCCTGCTTCGACCCTTCGATGAGGATAAGGATTACATAGAATTCCGCAAGGACGGAGCCTGGAAGCCAGTTTACGACGAGTACTTCGCGGCCACATGCCCTGTCGGGGCAGTCAGGCGTGTGCTCGGCGCCGGCTATCCCTTCGGGTCGGACGACGAGGCCAGAAATCTCGCACTCGTCGAGTATTATGTCGTCGCAGGGCTGAGGGCCATGCAGCTTCCTTCGGAGATGGCGACGTATTTCACCCGCGACGAAGCCAACGCCCTGTGGAGCTGTTTCAATCTTCGTCAGTATCTTTGCCGCACGGCCTCGACAGTAAGCACGGTTCCCGAAGAGATAGCATCCCCGCTGGTGCTTGACCTTATTTCGACTACCGACGCCTTCGTCACCGGGCAGGATACAGACACCCGCGCGATTTTCCGCTTCGCCCACGCCGAGACTCTGATGCCCCTCTTGTCGCTTCTGAAGATTCCAGGTTGCAGGTACCTTAGCAATTATTTCGACACCGTGGGAAAGTCCTGGCGAGATTTCGACGTCGTTCCAATGGCCGCAAACCTCCAGATTATAGTATTCCAGGCCAAGGCCTCGGGCCAGTACTATGTGCGTTTCGACCTGAACGAGCGTCCGGTGCGACTGCGTCCCGGGGAAGACGCCTCGACGATTTATCCCTGGGGCGAAGCCCGCCGGTTCATGATAAACTGTGTCCCCATTTATCGTAATATATGAGATGAATATGCCTTCTTCAGGATTCTGGATTACTATCGGTCTGCTTGTAGTGTCCAATGTATTCATGACTTTCGCATGGTACGGCCATCTCAAGCTTCAGGAGATGAATGTCTTTACCTCCAATACTCCATTATATGTCGTGATAGCGGTGTCATGGGGCATCGCCCTTCTTGAATACTGCTGTCAGGTTCCCGCCAACCGCATTGGCTTCCAGGGCAACGGAGGCCCTTTCTCCCTGATGCAGCTGAAGGTTCTTCAGGAGGCGATAACGCTTGTGGTGTTCACGGTATTCACGGTGGTCTTCTTCAAAGGCGAGGCCTTGCACTGGAACCATTTCGCCGCTTTCGTCTGCCTCATCCTCGCTGTGTATTTAGTCTTTATGAAGTGAGAAGGAGGGGGTTGTAAATCCTCGCAATGTAAGGACGCACGGCTCGTGCGTCCTTTTGCAAAGCATTGTTCCCCAGTATAATAATTAGGACGCACGAACAGCGCGCCCTAATTATTAGTTAATTGGTTTAGCAGTTCTGCAACATTCACTTTTGTCTTTCTCAAATATCGTCCCCGTCGGAAGCGGTGATGGTGATGTCGCTGAAGTTGCCGCCGTCAAAGAGTATGCGGCCACCGCCACCGCCGTTGATTTGCAGCAGCTGCTTTTTCGAGGCTTTGTTTCTGCGGGAACTGTCGTAGTCCCATTCGTCGTTTTCGTCGCTCAGCACCTTTGTGCGGAGGCCCTTGATGCGGCATTTGCCGTATTCCATGTTCCGCGTCGTAAGGTCGAATGAAGAGCCGGCGGGAATGCCGATATTGAGCTTGCTGTACTGACCGTCGACTTCCACAAGCCTGAAATCCGGGGCGAGGCGGGCGATGCGTATTTTTGAGAACTGTGCGTTGGCGCGGAGGCTGCGTATGATGTCGGTGGACACGAATTCGGAGTAAGCCAGCCCGAGACCGGCCGCCGAGAGCCGGCCGACCTTGATTTTCCCGAAGCTGTCGGTGGCGCGGAGGGTGTCCGCCCGTCCGATGGCTATGTCGGAGTATTCGTTGGAAATGGCGATGTTCCTGGCGGAGCTGACCGAACATTTGGAACCGAACTGGATGCGGAGGCTGATGTTGTGGACGTTCCCGACGCATACCTTGCCGTACTGGGAGTAAACGGTCAGAGGAGCGTCGAAGTCGTCGCCGTACACGTCGCCGAACTGAGTATTGACTCGCATGGGATAGCCTTTCGGGGCCTTCACGGTCATTGTAATCTTATAACGCTCGCTGTTGCCGTTGAAATTCGTGCTGCTGCGCAGGTTGACTTTCGCTCCGGTTTTGCGTCCCGACTTTATGGCTTCGAATTCTACAGCGTCGAGGAGCGACTGCACTTTCTTTCCGGACTTTGCCGTGACGCGGACGTCGCATTCGATATCGAGGCGCGGCTTGTCCCAGTGCTCGATATTGACTTCGGCGAAAGTCGCGTCGAACACCAGGGTGTCGCGACTGCTCGGAGTAAGCGAGAGTTTCTTGTTGAATCCCCCGTCGGAGGCGTGGGCCAAAGGAGGAAGAAGGAGGAGGAAGAGGAGAATGGAGATGATCTTTTTCATGCCGATAGACAGTAATTAGTTGAGAATTATGATAGAGGGCTCTGTGTCGCAGCTGGAAATGTCCCTGCGGAGGTCCTGGAGGGTGCGGAGGCTGGTTGTGTAGTGGTTGTAAAGAACATCGAGCCCGTTGGCGTTGCGTGGAAGGGACGCGGCAATATTGTAGTCGAATGCCTCCTGGTCGGCGGAGAAGCGGCGTAGGGCCTCTTCGGCGGCCGCGCGCTGCCCGGGGGTTGCGGCGGAGCGGAGGATGTTCTCGGTCATTCTTTGTATTTCAGCGCGGTAGCTCAGGTCCACGGTTGCCATCTTGGTCTCAAAAGGATTTGCGGACGCGGGGGTTCTCGAGACGAAGAAGGAGTAGGCGAGCACCCAGATTAGCGAGGCTGCCGCCGCTCCGGTGAGAATCTGGCCGAGAGTGCGGTTGCGCCGACGGTTCCGCTCGAAGCGGCGGGAGGCGTCGAGGGCCGAGAGCTTGAGCGCGAAGCGCTCTTCGTGTCCTTCGGGAGGGGCGAGCTCGAAGTCAAGAGAGGCCTTGCGTAAGGTCTGGGAATCGAGGTTCAGTTTATTCTTCATTGTGCTTGAGTTCTTTGAGCAGTCTGCGCTTAGCCCGGAGATATTTCACTCTGACGGTCCCCTCGGGAACGCCCAGGATTACCGCGCATTCCTCGTAGTCGTATCCTTCGAAAAGATGCAGACTGAGTATTGTTCGATATTGAGAAGGCAGGCCGAGGACGGCCCGGTGGATGTCCTCTATTTCAGCTTCGGTGTCGTCGTCCTGCAAGTCGGTTTCGTCGCTGAGGTCCGCTTCCGAAGGTTCGGAGGCCGAGAACAGCGAGCGGCGGCGAAGGATGTCGATGGCGCAGTTGGCGGCTGTGTGCCTGAGCCATGCCGTCAGGCTCTCCCATGAGTCGCCGAAATCGGCAGTACCTTCGCAGGCGGTCTTGAAGAGCCGCAGGAATGCTTCCTGCATTGCGTCCTCGGCATCCTGAGGGCATGCGGTGATGCGCAGGGCCGTGGGATAGATTCTTGAGGCGAGTTTACGGTAGATGGCGGTTTGCGCCGAAGGCTCCCCCGACGCGAGTTCGCGGATAAGGGGGCGGTCATTCTTGCGGGAAAATAGAGGGTTCAGGCGCATCGCTATTGTTTTCGTTTGTAATAAAGACGGAGCGTGCGCGGGAATGTTACACTTCCGGGGAAAAAATCACACGGACGCGGCTTCGAGCAGTTTCGTAAGCGTTGTGCGGATACCGCGCAGGCGGTTAATGACCTCGTGGGTCTTGTCGACTCCGCGCCGGTTGTTGCGGAGTTCGGCCTTGGCGGCGTCGATTTTCAGCCCCCGGTCCTTCAGAAGGAAGCGGAGCATGCGCACGGTCTCGATGTCTTTGGCCGTGTACTGGCGCTGGCCCTTGGGAGTCCGGTGTGGCCGGAGCTCGGAGAACTCGCTTTCCCAAAAGCGCAGGGTCGACTGGGGGAGTTCTGTGAGTTCCGCTACTTCGCTTATGGAATAAAATCTTTTCTCGAATGTGTCGGAGGATGTTGGAGCCGGCATATGATGATGGTATATTATATAAGGTGTCAGTCCATCATGCGTCCGGCGTTCTCGGCGAGACGGATCATCTCATCGTATTCCTCGGGCGTGATGTCGTAGAAGTGGTAGTAAACGGGATTCTGGGGTTCTCCCTTGAGACGGACCTCGTAATGAAGGTGGGGACCGGTGCTCTTTCCCGTGTTGCCTACTTTACCGATGAGGTCGCCGCGTTTCACTTTCTGTCCCGGGGCGACGCAGAGTTCGGAAAGATGGGCGTAGCGGGTGGTATAGCTGTAGCCGTGGTTGATTTCCACCATGTTTCCGTAGGCGCTCTCCCACCCGGAGGTGTTCACGGTTCCGTCGCCTGTGGCGTAAACGGGTGTGCCTGGAGGCGCCGAGAAGTCGAGTCCTTCGTGGAAACGCGTCGTGCCGTACACGGGGTCGATGCGGGTGCCGTAACCGGATGCGACGGTGCGCAGGTATTTCTCGTTCAGCGGTGGAATAGCTGGCACGTGGGCCAGACGGTCGTCCATTTCTCCGGCGCGTTTTGCCAGATAGTCGAAGGATGTGCTCTGCACGTAGAGCATCCGTTCGAGCCGGTCGAATTTGGAGGATACATTCTCGATAAGCTGAGGGTCGGAAAGGGAATCGAGCCGGTCGAAAGCGCGCTGGCGCTCGAGTCCGGCATATCTTCTTCCTGCGGAGATGGGCTCGGCCTGCATGACGATTCTGTAGAAGTTGTTGTCGCGTTCGGCGAGGTCTTCCATCACGGAGAGGGCGTCGTCGGCGCGCCGGTTCAGCACACTGACTTCCGCGCGGAGGGTCTCGTTCTCGGCACGGAGCTCTTTTTCTCGGGGAAAGTCCATGAGCGAATAGGCGACGGCCACAACAGCCACCCCCGCGAGTACGCTCACGGCCGCCTGGCGCATCCGCGCGCGAAGGCGTTCTCCCTTCGAGGGAAAGACGCGCTCGAACTGGTCGGTCGAGGGGTTGTATCTGTAGAATATCCGCTGGCTCATGTCCTGCAAAAGTACAAATTTTTTTTCTCGCCGCAAAATTTGTAACTTTGCGCCGTCACTTTTAAAAATCACCAAGACCATGACTGATTCCGAACGGCAGGATTTTTCCGCCCTTGCCTCCGGCGAATGGGTTGACGGTTTCAATCTGCACTGTTGTTCATGCGCTGGATGCCCCGAGGCGCAATGATGGTGTGATGCGTTGCCTTCCGGTCACGATTGGCGACAATGTATGGATCGCTGCCAATGTCGTTGTCCTTCCGGGTGTGACCATTGGCGAAGGAGCTGTTGTCGGAGCCGGAAGCGTGGTTACGAAAGATGTTGAGCCATTCACACTTGTAGTCAGTAATCCGGCTAAATTCATCCGCAAGATATGAAAAGAAACATCTGGAAATCGCTTCTGTTCGGGGTCGTGTGTGTTCTGGGTATATTCGGCTGGATCGGGGTGATTGCTTCCGTCAGGGTTTTCATTACGCCATGGTGGCGCATTCCATGCGTGGCTTTGGTTACGGCGCTGTTGCTTGCAGGCCCGCTATGCGGTCTCTGGTACCGGATTTCGGACATGAAGAAGGGATTTCTCGCGCGGCTTCTTCCCGTGGCTTTTTTCAGCGGAGTGCTGTCAGGAACAGGGCTGATTGTAAATTTCAGCTTCGACCGCGAAGGAACGACAGTCGCCACCGAGCGCCATGCCGTCACCGGGCTTTTCCGGACCGAGCATCAGAACAGAAGAAGAGTAGGACGGCATTATGTTGCCACCGGCTCTGTCAGCTACAGATACCACGCTGAGGTCGAAGTCTCGGGACGTACCGTGGAGGTCCCGCTATCTTTCCAGCGATACAGGAGGCTCCGCGCGGGCCGCGACTCCATAAGCGTGGACATCCACCACGGTATTCTCGGCGGCGATTTTGTGACGGTATCGAAATAACTTGTGTAAACCATGTTGAAAAAGTGTTTTTAATTCTTAATTCATTTGCGGCGGGATGAGAATATGTTTATCTTTGCATAGATAAACTCAGCACTCAACTAACATCACCTACTAAGCCCAAATGAAAACGAATCTTACATCGTTGATCAAGCTTGACCGCATCCCGCGTCGCTACTACCGGCCTGACAACGAGATAGAACTCGCCGCAGTCTCCCGCGAAGAGAAGGTAAACACAAAAATCTATGAGAGCTCGTCGGAAGGCAGCGACTTCATCGCCTCGGAAATCGTCCGCTACATCAACCGCTTTGTATCGGAGAAGGGCAAATGCGTGATTGCCCTCGGTGCAGGCCTTTCAACCCATCCGGCCTATGCCTCGCTGATTAGAATGCACAAGGAGGGCAAGGTCAATTTCTCAAACGTCATTGTCTACAACATAAGTGAGTTTTTCCCGCTTGTCAAAAACGGACCCTCCACTCTCCAGCGCCTCCGCGAGGTGCTCCTCGACCATATTGACATCCCTGCGGAGAACGTACGCACCATAGACCCCGAGATTACCAAGGAGACAATGCACGACTACTGCAGCGCCTACGAGGATGCCATCGAGGCCGACGGCGGCCTCGACCTCGTGGTATGCGAGATCGGGCACAACGGCGCTCTTGCATTCAACGAACCGGGCAGCTCGTTCAGCAGCCAGTTCCGCCTCGTCCTTCTCGGCAACGAAACGCGACACAACGTGGCCTCGCAGTATAAGGTAACCGACGTTCCCTCGTCGGCAATCACCATCGGCCTCGACAACATCATGCGCAGCCGCCGCGTACTCACCATGGCCTGGGGCGAATCCACCTCAAAGACCGTTGCCAAAATCGTCGAGGGCGAGCGCACCGTCGCCGTTCCCGGTTCGGTTCTTCAGGACCACCGCCACGCCAAGCTTGTAATTGACCTCGGCGCCGCCGACGACCTTACCCGCATCAGCAAGCCCTGGACAGTGACTTCCTGCGAATGGGACGACAAACTCATCCGACGCGCGATAGTATGGCTCTGCAACCGCACGGGCAAGCCCATCCTCAAGCTCACTGACAAGGATTACAACGACGCCGGCCTCGGCGAGCTTCTGGCAATCTACGGCTCAGCCTATAACGTAAACATCAAGGTCTTCAACGAGCTTCAGCACACCATCACCGGCTGGCCGGGCGGCAAGCCCAACGCCGACGATTCCTCCCGTCCGGAGCGCGCCGTACCCTTCCCCAAGCGCGTCATCGTTTTCTCACCCCATCCCGACGACGACGTAATCTCCATGGGCGGCACTCTCAAGCGCCTTGTCGACCAGCACCACGACGTCCATGTGGCCTACGAAACCTCAGGCAACATCGCCGTGGGCGACGAGGACATGATGCGTTACTTCATCATGATGGACAAGATTGCTCCGGAATTCGGATTCGACACCGAAGGCTACAAGCGCCTCTCCAGCGAGGTCCACGGCTTCGTCAGCCACAAGAAGGCCGGCGATGTCGACACCGCCGACATCCGCGAAATCAAGACCATGATTCGTCAGGCCGAAGCCACCATCGCCTGCAACTATATCGGCGTGAAGAACGACCATATCCATTTCCTGCGTCTGCCCTTCTACGAGACCGGCACAATCAAGAAAGGCAACCTTACCCAGCGAGACGTGGATATCGTCAAGGCCCTGCTCCAGAAAGTGAAGCCGCATCAGGTGTTCGTGGCCGGTGACCTCGCCGACCCTCACGGCACCCACAAGATCTGCACCGACGCCGTCCTTGCCGCAATTGACGAGCTCAAGGACGAGGCGTGGATGAAGGACTGCCGCATATGGATGTACCGTGGCGCGTGGGCCGAGTGGGAAATCGACCATATCGAGATGGCCGTGCCCATCAGCCCCGAGGAGCTCCGCTTCAAGCGCAATTCAATCCTTAAGCATCAGAGCCAGATGGAAAACGCTCCCTTCCTCGGCGACGACGACCGCCTCTTCTGGCAGCGCGCCGAAGAGCGCAACCGTGCTACCGCCCAGCTCTACGAGAACCTTGGCCTCGCTTCCTACGAGGCAATCGAAGCCTTCGTCCAATACCATCCCCTGTAAGTTTCTGCAAACACATAATTCAGGCGCTCCTGCCCGGAACCGAGTCCGGCGGGGAGCGCCTGATTTTGTTTGTAGGAATCAGTATGTGATGGTGCCGGGGAGTTCCTTGGCCTGGGCAATCATCCTTTCCACTTCCGCGAGGGAGGGAACGCGGCCCACAAGTTTTCTCTCCGCGTTTTTGGCTTCGAGGGCGGTGTGGAGATTCTCGGCGTTGCGGTGTGCGAGTTCGCGCACAGTGTCGACTCCCGCAGCTTCGAGTAGTTCGGCGAACTGTCCGCCGACACCCTTGATTCGCATCAGGTCAGCATGCTTGACCCATGTAAGGATGAATTTCGGGCTGATTTCAGTTTTTTCTGCAAGGTCCCTGCGGCATTTCGGGCATGCGCCGGTTTTCAGAAGGTCTTCCGTGGTGTCGATGCCTGCGGAACGGAGTTTCTCGGCATAGGCGGGGCCTATTCCTTCGATGTCTTCGATTTTGTAGCTCATAGTATCAGGATTAAGTGTGAGTGGGAGTTTAAAAATATCATAATTTAAAACGCTACGGTCGCTCCGCTTGTTCGCTTATGGAAATAAATTGCTAAATTTGCACATTGAATGCAATGACACTATTAACATGAAAACCATAAAGGACGAAGAATTCGGCGGCGAGCGCCCCTTGTTCGGGAGTCAGGACCTCCGTCTTGAGAACTGTACGATACATCCCGGAGAAAGCGCCCTGAAAAACTGCCGGAACATCGAGGTCGACAATTGCCGTTTCGAGGGAAAATATCCGTTCTGGCATGTCGACGGGTTCAAAATCACAAACTGCGTTTTCACCGAGGGAGCCCGCGCGGCCTTGTGGTACAGCCGTGGATGCTTCATGGCCGACACTCTTATCGAAGCTCCGAAAATGTTCCGCGAGCTCAAGGGGATAGCGCTCCGCAATGTGCGCATCCCCGACGCTCAGGAGACTCTCTGGCACTGCTCGGACGTCGACATCGAGAATGTAGAAGTCGGCCATGCCGATTATCTTTTCATGCACACCGACAATATCCGTATCCGCGACTGGCGCCAGCACGGCAACTATTCCTTCCAATATTGCCGGAACGTGGTCATCGACGACGCCGATATCCATTCAAAGGACGCTTTCTGGAACACGAAGAACGTCACTGTCCGCAATTCGCGTCTCGACGGCGAATATCTCGCCTGGTACTCCGAAGGGCTGCACCTCATCAACTGCCATATCTCGGGCACCCAGCCCCTCTGCTATTGCAAGGGGCTCGTTCTCGAGAACTGCACATTCGGCCCCGACGCCGACCTCGCTTTTGAGGACAGCGATGTGCGCGCCGATATCCGCGGCAACGTCACGAGCATCAAGAATCCCCGCACAGGTGAAATTACCGTAGATTCTGTCGGCGAGATTATCCTCGACGAATTCCGCAAGGAGCCTGCCGACTGCAAAATCATCATTCGATGAACGCCTTCGATTTCGACAACGCTCCCGACCGCCGAGGCTCCGGTTCCTATAAATGGGACTCGGAACCGCCCTGCGAGTCGCTGCGAGGAGACATTATCCCGCTGTGGGTGGCCGACATGGATTTCAGCACCGCTCCGTGCATCATCGAGGCCCTCCACAAGCGGGTCGACCATGGTGTGTTCGGCTATACGTATATCCCCGAGGCCTATTACGAGGCCCTTTCCGGATGGTTTGAGCGGCGACACGGCTATTCCGTGTCCCGCGAAAAGGTGATTTGCGTTCCCGGAGTGGTGCCTGCGGTTTCCGCTATCATCAAGGCGCTTACGGCGCCGGGCGAAGGAGTTATCGTCCAGACCCCTGTCTACAACTGTTTCTTTTCCTCCATCCGCAACAACGGATGCTCTGTCGTGCGAAACCCTTTGCTTCGCGAGGACAGGAACGACGGCACTTTCACTTACGGAATGGACCTCCTCGGGCTTGAGAAACTGGCTTCAGACCCGCGCAACCGCGTGCTCCTGCTCTGCAATCCCCACAATCCCGGCGGAAGGGCATGGACGCGCCAGGAACTCGAGGGCGTGGCCGAAATATGCCTCCGGCACGGAGTGACGGTTGTCAGCGACGAAATCCATTGCGACCTGACACTTCCCGGTCATAAATTCACGAGCTATGCCACCCTCGGTGAGGAGTATACCTCCCGCGCCATTGTCTGCACTTCTCCGTCCAAGGCTTTCAATACGGCGGGACTTCAGATCGCCAACATCATCTGCGGGAACGACGACCTTCGCGCAGTTGTGGACCGGGCCGTCAACGACAACGAGGTGTGCGACGTCAATCCTTTCGGCGTGACCGGTCTCATTGCAGCCTATACCGGAGGGGAGCTCTGGTTGGAGGCGCTTATGGATTACCTCGACGGGAATTACCGCTGGCTTGCGGATTTTTTCCGCCGCGAGCTTCCCTTCCTTCCGTTTTCCGCCCTGGAGGCGACTTACCTGTTCTGGGTGGACGTCCGAGCTGTCGGAATGCATTCACAGGAACTCGAGGAAATGCTTGTCGACGAGTGCGGGGTGTGGCTGAACGCCGGGGCTATGTACGGCGACGATGGATACATGCGCATAAATTTCGCC
Organism: uncultured Porphyromonadaceae bacterium; assembly: GCA_902491515.1. Lineage (GTDB taxonomy): Bacteria > Bacteroidota > Bacteroidia > Bacteroidales > Muribaculaceae > CAG-873. The sequence continues at coordinate 5,658 of CABUIC010000002.1, read as the reverse complement.
TGTCCGCGCCGGCGTCTCGAAGAGGCTATGCGCAGGATTGCGCCCGTTCTGAAAGCTCTACATGCCGGTTGACATTTCATACATACGGGAAGGAAAAAATCTCACTTTCGGCCAGCAGATTTCTCTGACGGCACGTCTTGCCGTCCCGGCCATAATCGCGCAGCTGTCGACGATACTGATGCAGTATATCGACGCCTCGATGGTCGGACGGCTCGGCGCGGACCAGTCGGCCTCCGTCGGCCTGATGAACAGCAGCCTGTGGATGTTCTGGGGCGTGTGCTCCATGGTCACCATGGGTTTCTCGGTTCAGGTGGCGCACAGGCTCGGCGCCAGGGATAACTCCGGCGCGCGCGACGTTCTGAGGCAGGGAATCACTTCCTGTGTGGCTTTCGGGGTCTTCATGGCTGTTCTCGGAATGTCCATCGCTCCGTGGCTCCCGGGATGGCTCGGCGGTGCGGAGGAAATAAGGCACGACTCTACGGTCTATTTCCTGATTTTCGTCGCCGCGATGCCGATTCTGACGGTAAACTACCTCGCGGGAGGAATGCTCCGCTGTGCCGGCAATATGAAGATTCCGGGACTCCTGAACGCCGCGATGTGCGTCCTCGATGTCCTGTTCAATTTCTTCCTGATATTTCCGACAAGAAACGTCGGCCTCTTCGGCATGGAATTCGTGTGTCCGGGAGCGGGCCTCGGTGTGCTTGGCGCGGCGCTGGGAACAGTTATGGCCGAGTGCATCATAGCGTCGCTCATGGCCTGGTATTTGCTTAGTCGGCAACGCGAGCTGAGGCTCACGGGGAGGGGAGGCCGTGGTTCGTTCCGCCCGACGTCAGCCGTCTTGCGCAAGGCCGCGCGTATCTCCGTGCCCATGACTCTCGAACATGTCATCTTCTGCGGCGCGCAGATTACCATCACCGTTATTGTCGCCCCGCTCGGAGTCGTCGCCATAGCCGCCAACGCCTTTGCCGTAACGGCGGAGAGCCTGTGCTATATGCCCGGCTTCGGTATAGGCGACGCGGCCACGACGCTTGCCGGCCAGAGTTACGGTGCCGGCAGATACGGTCTTGTCCGCCGTTTCACATATCTCACGGTCGGCCTCGGAATGGCTGTGATGACTGTAATGGCTCTTGTGATGTATCTCTGTGCTCCGCTGATGATGGGGATAATGTCGCCCGTTGACGGGATTGTTGCCCTCGGCTCTGAGGTTCTCAGGATTGAGGCATGGGCCGAACCAATGTACGCCGCTTCGATTGTGGCCTACGGTGCGATGGTAGGAGTGGGGGATACGACTCTTCCAGCGATAATGAATTTCGGGAGCATCTGGCTCGTGAGAATTCCGCTCGCGGCGCTGATGGCTCCCTCGATGGGGCTTCGCGGGGTGTGGATTGCCATGTGCATCGAGCTGACCTTCCGCGGGCTCATTTTCCTCTGGAGGATGTTCGGCAAGAGCTGGCTTAAGCCCGACAAGAAACGGGGCCCCGAGACCTTCGCCGCGGAGGAAGCCCTCGCTGACCGGGGAGATATGTAATTTTTATTAAATATTTGAACCACGCTTCGGGCGGATTTGTGTAATTGATGATTAATTGTTACCTTTGTACGTATTCACAGACTTCAACGGAAATTCCAACATAACAACATACAACAGAACCACCATGGACAATCAGTTAATTGAACAGGTGACGGCAAAAGCCAAGGCCTGGCTGTCGCCCGAATATGACGAAAAGACCCGGAATGCCGTGCAGACAATGCTCGACGCCGAGGACAAGACGGATCTCATCGAGTCCTTCTACAAGGACCTGGAGTTTGGCACAGGCGGCCTCAGAGGCATAATGGGCCCGGGCTCAAACCGTATGAACATATACACAGTCGGCGCCGCCACCCAGGGCCTCGCCAACTATCTAAAGGAAGCCTTCAAGGACCTTCCCGAAATCAGCGTTGTGGTAGGCCACGATGTCCGCAACAACTCCCGCCTCTTCGCCGAGACCGTCGCCGACATTTTCTCCGCCAACGGAATCAAGGTATATCTTTTCGACAACTTCCGGCCGACCCCTGAACTCTCATTTGCCATCCGCCATCTCGGCTGTCAGAGCGGCGTGAACATCACAGCCTCCCACAACCCCAAGGAGTACAACGGCTACAAGGCATACTGGAGCGACGGCGCCCAGATTATCGCTCCCCACGATGTGAACATCATCGACCACGTCAACCGCATAAAGCACGTCAGCGAAATCAAGTTCAAGGGCGACCCCTCGAAGATTGAAATCATCGGCGACAAGATGGACAAGGACTTCCTCGCCGCAATCAAGACCCTTTCTCTCGACCCCGAGGTAATCAAGCGTCACGCTGACCTGAAGATTGTCTACACGCCTATCCACGGCACCGGCGTCAAGCTCATTCCCGAAAGCCTCCGCAACTACGGTTTCACGAACATCATCCACGTTCCCGAACAGGACATCCCCGACGGCAACTTCCCGACCGTAGACTCTCCCAACCCCGAGAATGCTTCCGCAATGGCAATGGCAATAGCCAAAGCCAGGGAAGTCGGAGCCGACCTCGTTGTCGCTTCCGACCCCGACGCCGACCGCATCGGCTGCGTGATCCGCGACAACAGCGGCGAGTATCAGCTCGTCAACGGAAACCAGATTGTGATGATTCTCATGAACTACATCATGCTCCGCAACCGTCAGCTCGGCCTCCTCAAGGGCAATGAATATGTGGTGAAGACCATCGTCACCACCGAGACCATCAAGGCTATCGCCGACAACCAGAACATCAAGATGTTCGACTGCTATACGGGCTTCAAGTGGATTGCCGACGTCATCCGCAGCAACGAGGGAACCATGCGTTACCTCGGCGGCGGCGAGGAAAGCTACGGCTTCCTTGCCGAGGACTTCTGCCGCGACAAGGACTCTGTTTCCGCTATCTCGCTTATGGCTGAAATCTGTGCCTGGGCGAAGGACAACAACATGGACTTCAATGAAATGCTTCAGGATATCTATCTCCAGAACGGCTACAGCCACGAGGAAGGCATCTCCGTTGTCCGCACAGGCAAGAGCGGAGCCGAGGAAATCCAGAAGATGATGAAGGACTTCCGCGAGAACCCGCCCAAGACTCTCGGCGGAAGCCCCGTCGTTGAGGTCAAGGACTACGCCGACCTCAACTGCCGCGACCTCCGCACCGGCGCCCTCTCCAAGATGGACTTCCCGACCACGAGCAATGTCCTCCAGTACTTCACCGAGGACCACTCGAAGGTCAGCGTCCGTCCTTCGGGCACAGAGCCGAAAATCAAGTTCTACATCGAGGTTCACGACAAGATGGCTTCGAAGGCCGACTACGAGGCATGCAACCGCAAGGCCGCCGAGAAAATCGCCGCTATCAAGAAGGACCTTGGCATCTGAACCCTTTCCCAACCCTGAAAATTAGTTTTTTTCATATTTAAGTTGTTTTTCTCTCCGCGCCGTCTGCTCATCCCTCAGGGAGAAGCAGGCCGCGGAGAGTTTTTGATTGACCCTCGCGCAAAAGCATGGACATACTCTACGAAGACAACCATATCATCATAATAAATAAGAAATCCGGCGAGATTGTGCAGGGCGACAAAACCGGAGACGAGCCCCTTGTGGAAACTCTGAAGACCTTTGTCAAGGAACGCGACTCAAAGCCCGGAAACGTGTTCATGGGTCTGCCGCACCGTCTCGACAGGCCGGTATCGGGCGTCGTTGTCTTCGCGAAGACTTCCAAGGCTTTGGCCAGACTAAACGAGATGTTCCGCAACGGGGACGTGCACAAGACCTACTGGGCCATAACCGCCGGGCGTCCTCCGAAGGACGAAGACACATTGGTGAGCTATATAACTACTGTCGAGAAGGCAAACAAAAGCTATGCGTCTCCCAAGCCTAAATCAGGGGCGAAGGAGGCCCGTCTGGCATACCGCCTCATAGCCGCTTCGGACCGCTACAATCTCCTCGAGGTGAACCTCATGACGGGACGCAAGCACCAGATTCGCGTACAGCTCAGTTCAATCGGATGCCCGGTGAAGGGCGACCTTAAATACGGTGCGAAGCGGAGCAATCCCGACGGAAGCATCTCGCTTCATGCACGGCGCGTGGTGTTCGAACACCCCGTGAGCCATAGGCAAATCGACGTCACGGCCCCTGTTCCGGCCGGCGACCCGCTTTGGAAATATTTTGAAGAATCGACTGAAAAATGAAGAAGCCTAAAATAGTTTTTTTCGGAACTCCCGAATTTGCTGTAGCGAGCCTCGACAGGCTCGTGTCCGACGGTTACGAGATAGCCTCGGTAGTCACTATGCCCGACAAACCCGCAGGCCGGGGCCACAGGATGCTCCACTCGGCGGTCAAGACTTACGCCCTCGAGCATGGTCTTCCGCTTCTCCAGCCTGTTAAACTCAAAGACCCTGAATTCGTCGGGGCTCTTCGGGCTCTTGAAGCCGATCTGTTCATTGTGATTGCTTTCCGCATGCTCCCGGAAGTGGTGTGGACGATGCCTCCGCTGGGCACATTCAACCTCCACGCTTCACTTCTCCCGCGCTACCGCGGGGCTGCGCCCATCAACCGTGCGGTGATGAACGGTGACGCGGAAACGGGAGTGACTACATTCTTCCTCAAGCATGAAATAGACACGGGCGACATTCTGAGACAGGAGCGCATCTCCATCGGTCCCGACGAGAACGCCGGAAGCGTCCACGACAGACTGATGGCCCTCGGAGCTGAGCTTACGGCCGATACCGTGGCGCACATCGCCGCAGGCGACCTCCGGCCTATGCCGCAGGACGAGGTGGCTGATGTCGAGCCCTCGCTCGCTCCCAAGATTTTCAAGGAGACATGCCGGATGGAGTGGGGCGCACCGGCTTCGGTGCTGCATAACTTCGTCCGGGGTCTCGCGCCATATCCCGCGGCGTGGACAGAGCTCGTGGCGGAAGGCACACCGGATAGTGCCGAACCGCTTGCGAGTCTGAAAATATTGTCGGCGAAGGTATCCTCCGGCGTCAGCGCACTCGCTCCCGGTCAGGTATCGCTTGTCGAAGGCTCGCGGATTCTCGTGGGCACAGGCTCGTCCGACGAGGTTCTGGAGGTTCTGGAGCTTCAGGCAGCAGGAAAGCGCCCCATGACCGCCGAAGCCTTCCTGAGAGGCTTCCGGGCCCCTGAGGATGCCTTACGGATGCGTTAGAGCCGGTTCAATAATATCCGTTAAGAGCAGGGCGGTCAATCGTTGAGTGGTTTTTTCCGGGTCTTGATGGAGCGATGGGGTTCCATCGCGACTGAAAGACCCGGAAAAAAACGCCAACGAGCGGCCGGGCAGAAGTAATTTTCGTTCCGGCAATGAGTTACCTCAAAAAGGATAATGAGATTTCCGGTTTTTAGAAATAACGCAACAAGAATAGGATTGAGGCAAAATAAGCCATCCTTTTCGCAATTGTGAGATAGCGCTCATAGTTCCGGCATTAGCGACGGTAATTGTCAAGCTTTCGGATGTAGCTTCGCTGTTTGCGGTTGAACTTGACATTCATTGACATATACCGTTAAGATTCAAACGCATAACATTTTTCTGGCCGACATTGTTATGGCTAATAAAAAAATAGTGAAGGCTCGCATATCATGGGCGCTTTTCGTCCCGCTCATCGGTCGTGTACATCCAGTA
>CABUIC010000001.1 GCA_902491515.1 uncultured Porphyromonadaceae bacterium | reverse complement strand
GATCTGCTGGGGAGTACGGATACCGGCCACGACATCCTCGCCCTGAGCGTTGATCAGGTACTCGCCGTTGAAGATGTTCTCGCCGGTGGCGGCATCGCGGGAGAATGCCACGCCCGTGGCGGAGTTGTTGCCCATGTTGCCGTAGACCATAGCCTGCACGTTGACGGCGGTGCCCCACTCTTCGGGAATCTGGTTCATGCGGCGGTAGAGGATGGCACGCTCGTTCATCCAGGAATCAAATACGGCGCAGATGCCTCCCCAGAGCTGTTCCCAAGCGGAATCGGGGAAGTCCTTGCCGGTGTATTCCTTAACGGCGGCCTTGAAGAGGGTGACGAGGTTCTTGAGGTCGTCGACGTCGAGCTCGGTGTCGAGCTTGACGCCCTTCTGCTCCTTGACCTTGTCCATGATGGCCTCGAAGGGGTCGATATCGGTCTTTTTCTTGGGCTTCATGCCGAGAACGACGTCGCCGTACATCTGGACGAAGCGGCGGTAGCTGTCCCATGCGAAGCGAGGATTACCGCTCTTTTCAGCAAGGGAGGCGACCGTAGCGTCGTTCATACCGAGGTTGAGGACTGTATCCATCATGCCGGGCATGGAAGCGCGAGCTCCGGAGCGGACAGAAACGAGGAGGGGGTTCTTGGGGTCGTCGAATTTCTTACCTGTGAGTTCTTCGGTGTGGGCGATAGCCTTGCGTACGTCTTCTTCGATGCGCTTCACGACTTCATCCTTGCCGAACTGGGTGTATTCATTGCAGACTTCGGTAGTGATGGTGAAGCCGGGAGGAACGGGCATGCCGAGGAGGTTCATCTCGGCGAGGTTAGCACCCTTGCCGCCAAGAAGATTTCTCATCTCGGCATTACCTTCGGCTTTTCCGTCGCCGAATGTATAGACTCTTTTCATAAATTGAAATGGTGTGGTGTTATATAGGATTTAAGAATAATTTTTCTGCCAGAGCGAACCGAAGTCCGACCGCGCTTGCAAAGTTAATAAAAATTGGGCAAAAACGGAAAAATTCTTACGATAAAATAACGGAAAACCCGGCTTTGCGCGTGCCAGCCGGGTTTTCGGAAGAATTGTCAGATTTTGGTGGTGAGGCTTTCGGGCTCGATGACGTGGGTTGTTACAGCGCCCTTGTCCTTGTCGAAATCGACGACAATCTCCGAGCCGTCCTTGACGCCCCCGGAGAGAATGAGTTCGGCGAGTTCGTCCTCGAGATATTTCTGGATAGCGCGCTTGAGGGGACGGGCGCCGAACTGGACGTCGCAGCCTTTGTCGGCGATGAAGTTCTTGGCGTCCTCGGTGATTGTCACACCGTAACCGAGGCTTTCCATGCGCCTGTAGAATCCGGCGAGCTCGATGTCGATAATCCTGAAGATGGCGTCGCGGTCGAGCTGGTCGAAGATGACGATGTCGTCGATACGGTTCAGGAACTCCGGAGCGAATGCCTTCTGAAGCGCTTTTGAGAGCACGCCGCGGGAGTACTCGCGGTCGACTTCACGGGTGTTGAAACCCACGCCGGATCCGAATTCCTTTAGCTGGCGGGTGCCGATGTTCGAGGTCATGATGATTATCGTGTTCTTGAAGTCGATGCGGCGTCCGAGACTGTCGGTGAGGCGTCCCTCGTCCATTACCTGAAGGAGGAGGTTGAACACGTCTGGGTGCGCTTTCTCTATTTCGTCTAGGAGCACGACGCTGTACGGATGACGCCGCACACGCTCGGTGAGCTGTCCGCCCTCCTCGTATCCGACGTAGCCCGGAGGCGCGCCGATGAGGCGGGAGACGCTGAACTTCTCCATGTATTCGCTCATGTCGATGCGCACGAGGGCGTCGGCCGAGTCAAAGAGAAATTCGGCGAGTTTCTTGGCGAGGTGGGTCTTGCCGACGCCCGTCGGACCAAGGAACATGAATGTGCCAATCGGCTTTGCGGGGTCCTTGAGGCCGAGGCGGTTTCTCTGGATGGCTTTGACAATCTTGGCCACTGCCGCATCCTGACCGACGATGGCACCCTTGAGGGTAGCCCCCATCTGAAGGAGCCGGGCGCCTTCGGCCTGGGCGATACGCTGGACCGGCACTCCGGTCATCATCGCGACAACTTCGGCCACGCGGTCGGCGTCGACCACCTCGCGGTTTTCGGAGAGAGCCTTCTCCCAGGCCTCGCGTTCCTCAGCGAGTTTCTGGCTGAGGTTCTTGGCCTCGTCGCGAAGTGCGGCGGCTGTCGCGAAGTCACGGGCTTCGGCTGCCTGAATCTGACGGGCCTTGACGTCGTCGTATTCCTTTTCGAGATTTTCGAGCGATTTGGGGACGTTTATATGCGCGATGCGAGTGCAGGAACCGGCTTCGTCGAGGGCGTCGATTGCCTTGTCGGGGAAGTTGCGGTCGGAGATGTATCGCTCCGTAAGTTTCACGCAGGCCTCGATGGCGTCGGGGGTGTATATCACTCCGTGGTGCTGCTCGTATTTTTCCTTGATGTTGTTGAGGATTTCAAGAGTCTCCTCCGGAGTGGTGGGCTCGACCATCACTTTCTGGAAGCGGCGCTCGAGGGCGCCGTCTTTCTCGATGTTAGTGCGGTATTCGTCGAGAGTTGTCGCGCCGATGCACTGGATTTCGCCGCGGGCGAGGGCGGGCTTGAGGAGATTGGCGGCATCCATGGAACCCTGGGCATTTCCGGCGCCCACGATGTTGTGGATTTCGTCGATGAAGAGGATGACATCGGGGTTCTTGGTGAGCTCGTTCAGGACGGCCTTGATGCGCTCCTCAAACTCGCCACGGAACTTCGTGCCGGCGACAAGGGATGCCATGTCGAGGCTTACTACCCTCTTGTTGAAGAGGATTCGGGATACCTGACGACGTACAATCCTGAGAGCGAGACCCTCGACGATAGCGCTCTTACCGACTCCGGGCTCACCGATGAGGACAGGATTGTTCTTCTTGCGGCGCGAGAGAATCTGAGCGAGGCGCCGGATTTCCGTCTCGCGTCCCACGACAGGGTCAATCCGTCCCTGAGTCGCGGCGAGGGTCAAGTCGTTGCCGTACTTATCGAGCGTGGGGGTGTCTCCGCGGCCGGAACGTGGCGCGGCGGCGCGCCTGCGACTTCCTGCGTCGTCATTGCGGGCGTCCTCGGTATCGTCGTCTCCATCGGTTTCCGGCGAACCGGAGGCCGTAGCTGTAGCCGTGTCGCTGTCCTCTATCTCCTCACGGGCGAGGCGCCGGAGATTGTCATAATCAATCCCGGCGGCTATGAAAGGCTGGACGAGCGGCAGATTCTTGACCTCCTTGTTGTGGAGGAGGGCCAGGAGGAGGTGGACCTCGTCGACGAGAGAGGCCCGGAGATACCGGGCTTCGAGAATCGAGAGCTTGATTATCAGAGATACGATTCTGTTGTAATATTCGGCGGGCTGCTCGGAGAAGTTCGAGGACGCGAGTGCGATATTGAGGTCGTTGACAAGCGCGTCAAGCTTCTCACGCGAAACGACACGGAGCATCAGCTCTCCGGAGGCCGTGGAGGGCGCGGCGAGCTCAAGGAGGAGATGTTCGGGCATTATGCACGCGTTGTTGTGCGCGTCGCACTGGCCCTGAAGCCGACCAATTATTTCGACGGCGGCTTTTGTGTATTTGCTGTTTTCGTTGTTCATATTATAAGAAGGGTAAAGGCAATAATCGTGCCAAAAAAGCAATCCCCGGCCATTTCACAATTTATAACCTTATTTATTGTTCTATTCTCAGAACAAAGGTACGACATTTCAAAAAAAATCCGTACCTTTGTATGTTAAAAAAAGTGCGCCTTTGCCTTAAAAAAGCACAAGGGGCCTGAATTAAGCCTAATTTACATTACATTAAGCATGTTGGAAGAAGAAGCAGAAGACAAAATCTTTAAAATAAAAATTGAAGAGGAGATGAAATCGGCCTACATCGACTATTCGATGTCGGTAATCGTCTCCCGTGCGCTGCCCGACGTACGCGACGGCATGAAGCCGGTACACCGCCGAGTTCTTTTCGGCATGAACGAGATGGGCAACACCAGCAACAAGCCCCACAAGAAGGCCGCAAACTGCGTCGGCGAAGTTATGGGTAAATATCACCCCCACGGCGACTCGTCGATTTACGGCACAGTGGTTCGCATGGCCCAGGACTGGGCGCTCCGCAACACGCTGGTGGACGGCCACGGCAACTTCGGCTCCATCGACGGCGACTCTCCGGCAGCCATGCGTTACACGGAAGTGCGCCTGTCGAAAATCGGCGAGGAAATGCTCCGCGACATCGACGCCGAGACCGTAGACTTCCAGCCCAACTATGACAATTCGCGCCGCGAGCCCGTCGTGCTCCCTACCCGCTTCCCCAACCTTCTGGTCAACGGCGCCTCCGGCATAGCCGTCGGCATGGCTACCAACATGCCGACACACAACCTTACCGAAAGCCTCAACGCCTCCATAGCTCTTATCGACAATCCCGAAATGACGATTCCGGAGCTCATGAAGGTCATCACCGCCCCCGATTTTCCGACAGGCGGCATAATTTACGGCTATCAGGGCGTTAAGGACGCCTACGAGACGGGCCGCGGGCGCATCGTCATCCGCGCCAAGGCCACAATCGAAGACGCCGGGACGCATGAGAACATCATAGTCCACGAAATTCCCTACGGCGTCAACAAGGCCGAGCTTGTGAAGGGCATCGCCCAGCTCGTCAACGAGAAAAAAATCGACGGCATAGCAGACATCAATGACGAAAGCGACTTCAAGGGCATGCGCATCGTCATCAAGGTAAAGACGGACGCCAACGCGAAGGTGCTCCTCAACAAGCTTTACAAGATGACACAGCTCCAGTCGTCGTTCAGCGTCAACAACGTGGCACTCGTACACGGGCGCCCCCGCACGCTCAACCTCAAGGAGCTTCTACAGGCCTTCATCGACCACAGACATGACGTCGTGACCCGCAGAACTCAGTTCGAGCTCCGCAAGGCGCGCGAGCGCGCCCACATCCTCGAGGGACTGATGATAGCGGTCCAGAACATCGACGAGGTAATAGCCATCATCCGCTCGTCGGCCACGCCCGACGAGGCCCGCACGCGTCTCGGAGAGCGCTTCGGTCTGAGCGAGGCACAGACGCAGGCCATCGTGGACATGCGTCTCCGCAGTCTCACGGCCCTGCAAATCGAGGAGCTCCGCCACGACCTCGAGGAAATCCATGCGCGCATCGCAGAACTGGAGCTTATCCTGAGCGACGACCATGTTTGCCGCGAACTCATCAAGAGCGAGCTCGTCGAGCTCCGCGACAAGTACGGCGACGACCGCCGCACGGAAATCGACTATGCCGGAGGCGACTACTCGGCGCTCGATTATGTATCGGACGACGACATGATCATCACCATCTCGCACATGGGCTACATCAAGCGCACTCCGCTTGCCGAATTCCGCGCGCAGAACCGCGGCGGCGTGGGCTCGCGCGGCTCCCAGACCCGCGACGAGGACTTCATCGAGCATATCTACACTGCCTCGATGCACGAGCAGATGCTCTTCTTCACCGACCGCGGACTGGTGTACAAGATGTACGTCTACGAACTGCCCGAGGGCTCCAAGGCAAGCAAGGGACGCGCCCTTCCGAACCTCCTGAGCATCGACCAGGGCGACAGCGTGAATGCCTTCATCCGTTGCCGCAACCTCAGCGACCCGGACTACTGCGCTTCGCACTACCTTGTCTTCGCCACCCGCAACGGCATCATCAAGAAAACACCCCTCACGGAATATGCCCGCGTACTTGCCAAGGGCAAGAAAGCCATCATCATCCGCGAAGGCGACACCCTCGTGGGCGTCGAACTCACTGACGGCAACTGCGAAATCCTCATGGCCAACCGCAACGGCCGCGCCATCCGCTTCCACGAGTCGAAGCTTCGCTCGATGGGCCGCGTGAGCACCGGTGTCCGCGGCATGCGCCTGGACGAAGACGGCAAGGATCAGGTTGTAGGCCTCATAACGATGCCTGCGGACACAAGCAACAGCGTTCTGGTTCTTTCCGAGGAAGGCTTCGGCAAACGCTCGCTTCTCGACAGCTACCGACTCACCAACCGCGGAGCCAAGGGCGTCAAGACGATGAACATCACGGAGAAGACCGGACATCTGGTAGCGTTCAAGAGCGTGAACGACGACAATGACCTCGTGATTATCAACCAGTCGGGCATGACAATCCGCATCCACGTCGCCTCCATCCGCGTGATGGGCCGCGCCACACAGGGCGTGCGCCTGATAAACATAGGAAAGAGAAACGATGTTATAGCATCAGTATGCTGTGTCGACGCCGACCCCGAAGAGGAAGTCGAGGAGGTGCTCGACGCAGAGGAACTCCCCGGCCTTTCCGAAGAGGAGCTCGAGACCGAAGCCCTGGACGAGGCCGAAGACTCAGAGTCCGAAGAAGCGGAAGAACCCACAGATGAAGAATAACTAATACCATAACACTAAAAAAATCTCAAAATGAAACATCTCACATTAGTCGCTCTCTGCGCCTGCGCCGCCCTCGGCGCTTCGGCCCAGGCCTCTCTGGTCAAGCAGGCGAAGGATGCGGCCGGCAAGGGCGCAAGCTTTGAGGAGGTTGTCACCATGATAACTCCCGCCTTCTCCGATCCCGCAACAGCCAATCTCGCCGAAACCTACTATATTCCCGGCGAAAAAGCCTTCAAGGACTACGACGAACTCTTCAAGATGACGGTAACTCTGCCGTCGAAGTACACCGCGGCAGACTCCGCCCGGATGGGACGTCTCCTCGTGGAGGGCTACAACTACTTCATGAAGGCCTTCCCCCTCGACTCGCTTCCCAACGAGAAGGGCAAGGTCAAGCCCAAGTACTCGAAGTCGATGGTCAACACCCTCGCGGACAATGTCCGTTCCTACCGCAACGGCGGTGTGTTCCTGTACAATGTGCAGGACTATCAGGGCGCATATGACTCATGGATGATTTTCGGCTCGCTTCCCGAGGTACCTGAAATCCACAAGAAACTCAAGAGCGCCGACAAGATTACTCCCGGCGTGATGCCCACCGACGAGGAAATCGCCGACATCCTCTACAACGCAGGTCTCGCAGCCTGGCAGATGAACAAGTTCGACATGGCCTACGATGCCTTCATGAAGGCCAAGGCCAAGGGCTACAACAAGAAGCAGATTTACGACTACGCCATGTCCGTAGCCCAGCAGGGCGGCCACGAGGACAAGGTGTTCGAGCTTGCGCAGGAGGCACTCCCGCTCTACGGTTCGGAGGATCCCATGTACGTGCGCCTTATCCTCAACCACTACATCGTGAACAAGGACAACGCGAAGGCCTTCGAAGTCGTGAACCAGGCTCTCGCCACAGAACCGCAGAACTCGCAGTACCTCGTCTTCCGCGGCATCCTGAATGAGAGCAACGGCGACGCCGCCACCGCCAAGAAGGACTATGAGGCCGCTGTAGCCGCCAACCCGCGTAACGCCCAGGCCCTCTACTACCTCGGCCACATCATCTACAACGAGGCAGGCGCCCTCAGCGACAAGGCTCCGGCTAATCCCACAGAATCGCAGAAGTACTTCAACGAGACCGTCAAGCCCGTCATCCTCGAGGCCATCAAGTATCTTGAGAACTCGGTTGACGAGGAACCCGCCGACAACCGCGCCGACGCACTTCGCACTCTTGAGAACGCCTACTACGTACTGAACGACAGCGCCAACCTCGAATACACCCAAAAGCGCATCAAAGAGCTCTGAGGAAGAGTTAAAATAAATTAAATCGCAAAGCGGGAGGCAGTTGTCTCCCGCTTTTTTTGTAACTTTGCAAGCGATTTGGGTTTGCCGCCTCGCGGCGGGTGCCCGGTCAAAGACAACAACAATACATCACCATTAAAAAACTCTTGGAATGCACTTAAATTCTGAAGAAAAAGTACAGATCTTCGAGAAGTACGGTAAGAGCAAGACTGACACTGGCTCGCCTGAAGCACAGATTGCATTATTCTCCGTCCGTATCGCTCATTTGACTCAGCACCTGAAGTCAAATCACAAGGATCATACCACTGAACGCGCCCTGAAGATGCTCGTAGGCAAGCGCCGTCGTCTCCTTGACTATCTCATGCGCAAGGACATCAACCGCTACCGCGCCATCATCGCGCAGAAAGAGCTCGGCATCCGCAAATAAGCGGGCCGCCCTCACTACTCCATTTCACCGCCATCCACGCAAAGCTGCGGAGGGCGGTGATTTTTTTGCAGCCGGAAATAACTTTTTCGCAGAATATCCGTTTAAGAATAAACGGCCGGAACCGCAACAGCGGGTCTTGGTCGAAACCCGGACGAACATAACACACACATTACAACTATGAGAAATCTGAAACTGATAGTACTATCCGCCGCCGCAATTTTTGCGGGAATCACATGCCAGGCCGAAAACAAGGCCGCGAAGAAAGGCTCGATGCCGGCCGGACTCCGCGAGGAACTGGCCCAGAACTACACCACCGTAGGTTATACACAAACCGCCGGTCACCTCAAGGCCGAAGACATCAACGGCGAATGGCAACTTGCGACGATAGACTCGAAAAATGTCACGGAGGAAGACGACGTGCCCTACATATTCTTCGAAAGCCAGAGGGGCCGTTTCTACGCCAACAACGGATGCAACACGCTTAACGGGTCGTATGTGATGGAGAACGGCAAAATCTCTTTCGGAGGCGTGGCGAGCACGATTAGGTACTGCGCGCATGCCCCATATGAGGCCGCTTTCAACGCCGCCGTAAGCGACGGGTCGGTTCTGACCACCACCCCTGTCTACCGCATAGGTGCGGACGCATACCTGACGCTCGTAGACAAGAACAGCAAGCCCGTCATGACCCTCAGAAAGAAGAATATGGAATTCCTGAACGGCAACTGGCAGATCGAGATGGCCGACGGAGTGAAAATCAAGGACGAGGAAGCCACGGTCTTCTTTGACATCGCCGAACTCCGTCTCCACGGCAACACGGGATGCAACTTTGTCAACGGCACCCTCTACATCAATCCCCAGCGCCCCAACGCAATAGACATCTCCAATATGGGCATCACGCGACGCGGATGCCCCAAGACAGAACAGGAGCGCGCGATTACTGTAGCACTCGAGAGTGCCTACACGGCCAAAGAGGGCTCGGAACCAGACACCGTGGTGCTGATGGACAAGAGCGGCAAGACCATAATGCTCCTTCGGCGGACCAACACCCCCGTAGCCGAGGAATAATCAGAGGCGCAGAACCTTCCGGACCGCGGGGGGAGCAGTAAAGAATGCCACCCATATTCCGGTCCAGTCGGCAAGGAGGTCCAGAAACTCGGCGCTCCGGGTGTCTGTGACCAAAGCCTGAAGAGCCTCGTCGACGACACCGAACACCATCAACGCAAGCGCAAGAAACACAAGGCGCCGCGAGGAAATGCCGACAGGCAGACCCTCGCGGCGCTGTCTGCGCATTATATCGAATACAATGGCCCCGAAAAGGCCTCCGAGCATCACGGCATGAATCAGCTTGTCGAGATGCGGAATCGCCGGAAGGTCGTGCGCCATCGCCGGGTCGGGCCACAGTGTGGCATACAATACTACCCCAAGAGTAATAAAACTCGGCCAGAATGAGATAAAAAAGTACCTGATATTCATTTAGGGTACAAAAATACGAATTATTTCGTTTTTTATGTGTAATTTTGCCAATAAAAAACACAAGGAATGGACCAAAGAATTATACCTCTGATAGGCATTGCGGCTGTCATGCTTGGCTCGTGCGACTCAGACGAGCCCAAGGGCAACGAAGACAATTCATCCAAAACTGAAGCTCCTGCGGGATATGTACCCGTGAGTGTTCTCGAATATTCCCCGGCCCCGGGGCAGTTCGTCAACGAACTGCCCTTGTACAGGGACGGATACGGAATCGAAGATATGCGCAAAGCCGCGTCCGAAGCCATAGACAAGGGAGAAATTGTCTCGCTCGGAGGCGCGGGGGGATACATAGTCTACCGTCTTGACAAATACATAACCAACCGTCCGGGGAGGGATTTCCGCATCATCGGGAATGCCTTCCACACGAAGACTGTCGACGGGACTGTCTACGGAAGTTCGGAGCCGGGGATTGTCTACGTCATGGAAGACAGCAACGGCAACGGACTCCCGGACGAAACCTGGTATGAGCTTTACGGCTCCCAAAGTACCCAGAGGACGAAAGCCACGCTCAAATACACCCAGGAAACGCTCGGCAACCATTCTTACAGGATTTCAGTCCTTGTGGACGGTGCCCCCTACGAGTCCTGGCTTTCGGCCCCTCAGTTCCATCCCCATTCATATTTTCCTTTATGGGTCAGCGAGGCAAGTCTGAGCTTCGAAGCAGTCCTACTACCGGCAAACGCCATACAGATGGCCGACGGGCAGTATATGCAGGAATGCTATACGGGCTATGCCGACTCACAGCCCAACAGCAGCGCGGAGTCGGGCCTCGACATCTCGGCGGCACGCGACAGCGAAGGTCGAGCCGTGGAACTCAAGCGGGTAGATTTCGTAAAGGTGGTGACGGGAGTCCTTCAGTTCAATGGTCAGCTCGGCGAGTGTTCCACCGAGGTAGGCCAGATTGAAGCCTTATAACGTGTCGATATAGTCCTCGGGGCTGAGGGAATTACCTTTGTGCCAGAGCTCGAAGGTAATTGTTCCTTCAGGGGGTGCGGCATGGCCCATCCTCTGTCCCCTGGCTACTGATGCCCCCTTCTCGACGAGCACCTCGCGAATACCTCCGTAAACGCTGACGAAGTCATTGGGGTGCTGGACAATGATTGTCGAAAGGCCGTCGGAAGACGGAATTACGGCTATCACGAAGCCTTTATAGACGGCTGTGGCGGGCGTTGTGCGGCCTGTGGAAATAAGGACGGACTTGTACTGACCGGGCCGGGTATAGGAAGCCATAGCTCCGACGGGCGAAGCAAAGTCCATACCTTCGGCGGCTATGGGAGCGAGGACAGAGAGATTGAAATTCTGATTGGCCTCATAATCCCTGACGAACTGCTTCTCGCTCTCGCTGGCTGCGAGAGCCGCGGAATCGGCGTCCGTTGCGGGAGGCATTGCCGGAATGCTGTCGCCAGTGGCGCGTCCTTCGAGAATCTCACGGACTTTCCGGTTGTAGAGGGCATTGATTTCCACTATCCTTTCGAGAGAATCCAGACGCAAAGATGCCTCGAGATAGCCGGCGCGCGTGGCCTTCTCCATTTTGCCGGGGAGGAGTCCCCTCATGGGCGTGAAGGCAAAGACCACGAAAATCAGGGCCGCTACGGCGCAAAAGAATGCAATGGAAGCGAGCCAGACCCTTGAGCGGGTCATACGGATGCTCCACACGCGGTTGAAGGTGTTTTCCTTGATGAAGTCGAGGCGGTATCTCTTGGGATTCCTAACCTTCGAGCCTGAAAAACGGTCCTTTATATTGCCCTTGATTTCCTTATAGTCCATAACAGTTGCAAAGTTACAAATTTTTTCCGAACTATATAGCCGGGCAGAATGTTTAGATGAAAAGAGACACAACATCAAAAACATCAACATGAAAGAAAAAAATATAATCGGAGCGGCGCTTCTTACGGTGGCGCTTGCCGGGGCGCCTGAGGCCGGAGCGTGCTCCCGCGTGGTCTATCTCGGCGACAACAATGACATCATCCTCGTAGGGCGCACACTCGACTGGCGCACCCCTATTCCCACAAACCTGTACGTCTATCCGGCCGGCATGGAAAAGCAGAGCATGCCCTCGGGCCCCATGCTGAAATGGACCTCGAAATACGGCTCGGTGCTCGCCGTGGGCTATGACGGAGGGGTGACGGAAGGCATGAACGAGCGCGGACTCGTGATGAACGGCCTCTTCTGCAAGGGTTCCGTCTACAAAGAAGCCATAGGCCCCGAGGATTCGACACCGGTCATGAGCCTTGCCGTGCTCGTAAGCTATTTTCTTGACAACTTCGCCACTGTCGACGAGGCCGAGGCGTGGCTCAAGGCCAATCCTTTCAATATCTATGGCAAGACCTTCGACGGCGGGACAGTCTCCCTCCTTCACTGGGCACTGACAGACCGCACCGGCACTACACTGATAATGGAATACGACGGCGGAGAACTGCGTCTTTTCAAGGGGCGCGAGTTTCAGGTGCTCACCAACGACCCCCAGCAGGAGGCCATGAAGTCGATAGAGAATTACTGGACGGGCATAGGCGGCATGAATATGCTGCCCGGAACGGTAAAGAGCGCGGACCGCTTTGTGAGGGCATCGTTCTTCATAAAGCACGTGCCGACAAATTTCGCGCGGCCTCAGGCATTCGCGGCCATCAACAGCATCATGGGCACGGTGAGTGTACCTTACGGATATGAAATCGAGGGCGAGCCCAACGTATCGTCCACGCAGTGGACCTCCTTCGCCGATCTTAGCGCCGGAAGGTACTATTTCCGCTTCGCCGACAATCTGGGGACATTCTACATCGACATGCGGAGTCTTATACTGCGGCCCGGCGCTCCCGTGCTGAAGCTCGACACATCCGAGCCGGACAGATACGGATATTTCGACAATGTGAACGAACATCTGAAGAAATCCGAGCCGTTCACGCCGATGTGGTGATGGCAAACGAACTACGCCGCGTCTCCGGGCTAAACGTCCGGAGGCGTTTTTTTATGGAGGAGCTGGGCAAATACTTCTTTCTGAATTCCGGAGCCTGCAAGGCGGTTTATCGTGAAATAGAGTCCGACGCCGACAAGGAGTTCGAGAGCAAGCTGACCGCCGGCCCATGGGCAGAAATGGCCAATAAAAGCCATAAGCGACGCGATTAGCGCGGATTGTGCGAAATATGGCAAAAGATCGTAAAGAAAGCGCCGTACGGAAAGCCCGACCACGCGGCAGGTGAATACAAGTGTGACTGTCCACGTGACAACCGTCGCGGCAACCTGCCCCCACAGGAGGAGCTCAAGGCCGAGAACCGGGCTTGTCATCGTGGACAGACCAACAAAGGGCAGCGCCACAAAGAGAGCTACAATCGCGACTGTGTCGCGCAGAATCTCCATCTTCATAATCAGTCCGGCCTCACCTTTGGCGAGAAGGTAATTATTGTACAGGGAATTGAGGACCACAAAAATGCCCCGTAAGGCGAGGAGCTGGAAGAGAACGATGGAAGGGTCCCATTTTGTGCCGAACAGAAGATGGAATGCCGGACGTGCCATGACCATCATGCCAATCATAGCCGGCATGAGGAGATATGCGGTGAAGCGGTTCATGCGCGAGACAATCGCGCGAAAGCGTTCCGGCTCGTTCTGCACCGCGGACAGCGCCGGAACAAAGGTGGAGGTAAGGACCTGGCTGAGCGACGATATTCCCATCTTGCTCCATTTGTCGCTCTGAGTATAGTAGCCGAGAGAGGAGAGACCTACCCGGTTGCCGATGACGAAGCCGTAGAGGTTAAGGAAAACCGTATTGAGAAAACTCGTTCCCATCATGCGGGACGCGACTCCCGAAAAAGACCGAAGCGAGGAGACCGAGAAACGGAGGAGGGGCGTCCATTTACCCGTCATCCACAGTACCGCGGACTTCACACCTGCAAGGACAAGCGTCTGCCAGACGATAGCCCATGCACCGAATCCCTTGAGCGCAAGGATTATTCCTACAATTCCCCCGAGGAAAAGGCCGAGCGTATTGGCGACGGCAACCATCTTCACGTCCATCCGCTTCATCAGGCGATTGACCTGGACGATAGCCGATGCGTTGAGAATCAGGACTACGAACATTCCCCTGGAGAGACCTATGAGCCTGTCATCGCCCTTAAACAGATCGGCGATGAGAGGAGCGGCAAGGTATAACAGGGCATAAAGAAGAGCCGAGACGAAAAGATTGAACCAAAGGACCGTCGAATAGTCGAGTCGCGTCGGTTCGCGGCGCTGGAGAAGGGCGAATGAGAATCCGCTGTCGATTATCAGCGAAGCGAAAGCCTGAAAAATGGCAACAGCACCTACAAGACCGAATTCTTCAGTCGACAGAATGCGGGCCAGCACTATGCCTGTTATGGCGTAGAGGACTTGAGTGGAGACACGGTCGACGATATTCCACTTCAGAGACGAGGCTGTGCTTGATTTAAGGCTGATGGCTTGAGAGCAGAGTTAAGAAATTATTTGAGAGAGTCGATGGGAAGAGCCCTGACGCCCATTCCCCTCTGGCGAAGCTCCTCAGGACGGGTGAGATAATAGACATGCCCGCTGAGGCCGCTGACGGAGAGTTTTTTAGAGGGATTGCAGATGATATGTCCGGGGCCGATGCTTGCCGAGCGCACTTCCTCGGCGCGGAGCCCGCTGGCGTCGATTCGTCCGGTTCCGGCTATGAAAAGCTTGGCTTTATCCGCTTTGCCGTCGATGCTGATGAATCCTTTTCCCGCCGTGACCTTAGCCTCAGCCTGACGGACATTGACGTCATGGATGTTTATGGTTCCGTTCCCGATGACACGGGCCGAGAATTTCTCCCCAGGACCGGCAAGACTGACAACGACGAGCGAGTCGCCGCTGTTTGTGACACCTGTCAGTCCGGACGAGTAAACATGAAGAAGCGGGAGGTTTTGGGGAATGCCCTCGTCGATGTCGACCTGAACACGCAGATTGCTTTTGTTATTGATGAGAAGAATCTTCGAAGCCAGCTCGGGGTCGCATTCAAAAACCACCATACCAGCAGAATCGGGGACGCAACGGTATGTGACATTGACACCATTGTCGACCGACAGGGTGTTGAAGTCGGCAACATTCAGCCTGTAACCTGCGGCCGATGTCAGAGCGGCCGATGCTGAGAGGAGTGCAACACTGAGGAAGGCACGGGACTTTACCGGGGCATAGAGTTTCATAGGCTCGGGATAATGTTGGTTTCGATATGGGTGAGGATTTCGTCGAGTTCGGCATATGTGGAGGCCTTGAGCATTGCGATTCTCGTAGGACGAAAATTCGGTATGCTCTTGAACAGAGGTGATGCCGCGAGGTGTCGCCGGATATGCAGGATGCCGCGGTATTCGTCAATCCGGTCGATGCTCTCGCGAATCTGCCGACGCAAAAGCTCGAATTTACGGGCTACGGGGACAGAGGCGACGGCACCTTCGCGAAGAAGGGAGGTCATCTCGCGGAAAATCCATGGCGCTCCAATCGAGGCACGTCCGACCATCACGCCGTCGACGCCGTAGGTTTCAAAGGCGTTCACGAGGGCTTCGGGAGTCGTGATGTCACCGTTGCCTATGACAGGAATGTGCAGACGTGGATTGGCCTTCACTTCTCCTATCATCTCCCAGTCGGCTTCGCCGGTGTACATCTGCGAGCGGGTGCGTCCATGGACCGTCAGGGCCCGGATGCCGCAATCCTGAAGCTGCTCTGCGAGGGAGACGATTATTCTGGAGTTATGGTCCCAGCCGAGACGAGTCTTTACGGTGACCGGTAGCTCAGGGACAGCCTCGACCACGGCGCGGGTTATTTCCAGCATCCTCGGGATGTCGCGGAGCATTCCCGCTCCGGCACCCTTCCCCGCTACTTTCTTCACCGGGCATCCGAAGTTGATGTCAAGAATGTCGGGACGAGCTTCTGCTACAATTCTGGCAGCCTCGACCATCGGACCGACCTCACGGCCGTAAATCTGTATGGCCGTGGGACGCTCCGCAGGGTCGATGTGGAGCTTGCGGGTCGTTGCCGCGATGCTCCGTATGAGAGCATCAGCGGAAACGAACTCGGTATAGGTCATGTCGGCCCCCTGTTCCTTGCAAATCAGGCGGAAAGAGCTGTCCGTGACGTCCTCCATGGGGGCGAGCATCACGGGGCGGGAGCCAAGGTCGACATTTCCTATCTTCATATGCAGAGAGAGCTTCTTATTTGTCGAGAGCGTAAGAGAAAGTTCCGAGGGCGAAGTAGGCGGGAGTATTTAGGCCCCACTGGCCGGAGTCCGAACCCTCCATCGTGAAGACGAGGCGGTCGACAAGCGCGCCGCAGGTGGCAAGGTCAATCTGCTTGAAATTCGTCAGGTAAACATTGTCGGCGGCAAGATCGACGCGTGTCTCGCCAGTCTTCTGCCCGTCGAGAAAGCCGGTGATAATGAGGCGGAGATAATCCTCGGAGGTGAAGGGGCGGCTGAATGCCGAACCGTTCAGCATGACGAAGTAAGCGTAAGTGGAATTGCTGATCGAGGCCGTGAGGGGAATGAAAGCCTGACCGTCGGCAAGAGAAATCACGCAATCTTCGTCGCCTGTAAGGGTCTCGGGATGAGCGGGTTCGGTAACGTCGCAGTCGCCGATGATGTAGTTCTTGTGGCCGGAATGCCATTCGGAAGATTCCATAGCGGCCCACTGGTGGTCGAGCCATGTCCCTTCCGCGCTATAGTCGGTAAGGTCGAACACGGAGGACGGGCAGAAGCCGTTCCAGGAATAGTACTTTACACCGTCATATTCGGAGACCGTGGCCCTGTGGGTGAAGTGGACGCCGTCGATTATAACACCGGCGTTGGAGGACATGTCGTAGCATGCGGCCCAGTAGCCGTCGTCGTTGAAATCGGTAAACTGGTCGAGGCGGGTGTAGAACATTTCGCCCTCGAACTTGTCATCATCGCAGGAAGAGAGCCCGGCGACACAAAGCGCACACAAGGCGCCTAAAGGTAAAATACGGTTGAGTTTCATATGGTCTGAATGTTTATTACGCAATTAATCTTCAGGCATGATTTCCGAGGCATCCTTCATTTCCTCGTATTCCTGCCATTCAGGGTCGTTTTCGGCAGAGATTTCCAAAGGGAGCAAGGGAAAAGGAGCGAGGACACGGTTGAGAAATTTTCCGAAGGTGTCGGTGCTGAAGGTGTAGAACACCCATTCCCTGCGTCCGTCACCGGTGTATATGCCGGTCATAACGGCTGTGGTCTTGCCCTTGAGGCCGTCGTGGAAGGCGTCCGTCACCTGCTCCATCAGCTTCGCGGTCCCGTCGTCGGGGAAGCCCTGCGCATCCGGCGCGTACGGCCAGGCCACAGTGACGCGAATCGTGTACTTTCCCTTTTGGCGGAATGAGTCCACATCCCGTCTTCCGGTCACGATTATCGTCCTGCCGTCGGGGCCCTCAGCGGGAGAGGTCCACCAGTCGTTCTTCTCTGCCATTTAAGTATTGTTAAATAAAAAAGACACAGGCCGGAGTATAAGCCGAGTTATGTGGTGCGCCGGCTTTCCGCAAGCGGAGTTCGACGGCACCGTCTGTCATTTATCTGGAGCGCCGGAGCGCCCCGTTAGCAGTCTACCCCCCGGCAATGGACGAGCAGCCCTTAAATGCCGGTATACTTGACCTTGCAACCCATAAGGCGTGCGGCACGGAATATCGCTATCCCGCCCGGTGAGCTCTTACCTCGCCTTTTCACCCTTGCCGAAGCCCCCCGGAGGGAGCCGCGGCGGTTGTTTTCTGTCACGCTTGTCTACCGTTACCGATAGCTTTCCGTTAGAAAGTATGGTGCTCTGCGTTGCCCGGACTTTCCTCCCGCCCTATACATTGAAGGCAGGCGACAGACCCTCCGACCTGTGTCAGTGTTGTCTATGTTCTCTTTTAAATATTTTTCAGCCTCTGAGGATGCCGCGGCCCGAAGCCTTGATAAATTCAAGAATCAGGTCGAGCTCCCGGGAGGGCTCCATCATGAGGGGCAGGCGGTCAAGCGCTTCGGCGAAGTTCATGCCGCTGTTGTAGAGGATTCGGTAAATCTCCTGAATACGGCTGATGCTCTCATGGGAGAAGTTGTGGCGCCGAAGGCCTATGACGTTCACGCCCGTGAAGCTGATGGGATCGCGCGCCGCGAGGACGAAAGGAGGAATATCCTTGTTAATCAAAGCTCCGCCCTGAACCATTATGTAAGAGCCGAGATGACAGAACTGATGAACAAGAGTACCTCCGCCGATTACGGCGCAGTCGTCGACCACCACTTCGCCGGCGAGCTGGGTGGCGTTGCTCATTATTATGTTGTTGCCGAGCATGCAGTCATGGGCCACATGGCAGTATGCCATGAGCAGGCAGTTGTCGCCGACGATGGTCCGTCCCTTGGATGCGGTGCCTCTGTGGACGGTCACACACTCGCGGAGTGTGGTGCCGTTGCCTATGATGGCGAGGGACTCCTCGCCACGGAACTTGAGGTCCTGGGGCTGGGCGCCCACGACCGCTCCTGGAAAGAACGTGCAGTCACGGCCGATGCGGGCACCGTCCATGACAGTTACGTTGCTGATAAGGCGGGTGCCGTCGCCGATTTCGACATTTCCCTGCACATAGCAGAAGGGGCCGATCTCGACATTCGCGCCAATCTTTGCCGCGGAATCGACACATGCCATTGGATGAATCATAGTATTCTCTGTTTTAAATATTTCCGTTGTTAAAGTTTTACCTCAGCTTAATAGCTGTGAAGCTTATTTGTTCTTCACGATCTGTGCCATGAACTCGCATTCGCACACGCATTTCTCGCCAACGAAAGCGCGGCCTTTCATCACGGCGCAACCGCGGCGCATCTCGGTCATGAAAGACACATGGAAGATCAGAGTGTCGCCGGGGACGACCTTCTGACGGAACTTCACATTGTCGATTTTCATGAAGTAAGTGGAATAGCGCTCGGGCTCGTCGACAACGCTGAGAACGAGGAGACCGCCAGTCTGGGCCATAGCCTCCACAAGGAGAACGCCGGGCATCACGGGCTCCTGAGGGAAGTGCCCCTGGAAGAAAGGCTCGTTTGTCGTGACGTTCTTTACGCCGACGATGTAGCTGTCGGTTTTGTCGATGATTTTGTCGACGAGGAGGAAGGGATAGCGGTGCGGGAGGTGGTGGCGGATAGCCACATTGTCCATCAGGGGCTCGGTATTGGGGTTGTAGACGGGAGCCTGAACCTCGTTGCGGCGGATGTCGTTGCGGATTTTCTTAGCGAGTTGAGTATTTATTGTATGCCCCGGGCGGGTTGCGATAACACGTCCCTTGAGAGGACGACCGATAAGGGCGAGATCGCCGATGAGGTCCATGAGCTTGTGGCGTGCGGGCTCGTTCTCATGGAAAAGCGGAGTGGTATTGAGATAACCGAAATGTTCGGGCTTGATATGCTCGCAGCCCACGGCATCGGCAATTTTGTCAAGCTCTTCCTGAGGGAGCGGAGAGTCGTAGATGACAATGGCATTGTCGAGGTCGCCCCCCTTGATGAGGTTGGCAGCCAGCAACGGCTGAATCTCACGGACGAAAACGAAAGTACGCGCCGGGGCGATTTCAGCTCCGAAATCCTGAATACTGTCGAGAGTGGCGTACTGGTTGGCAAGTACAGGCGACTCAAAGTTCACCTTAACGTCGACACTGAACTCATCGTCGGGAAGGAGCATGAGTTTGGAGCCGGTCTCGGGATTCGAGACTTCCATCTTGTGCTTGACATAAAAGTACTCTTTGTCGACCTTCTGCTCCTCGGTTCCGACAGCCTGAATAGCGTCGAAGAAAGGCTTGGCCGAGCCGTCGAGAATGGGCATTTCCGGACCGTTGAGCTTTATCAGGCAGTTGTCTATTCCGGAGGCGTAAAGCGCGGCCATCGCATGCTCGATGGTGCTGACCGTGAGGTCGCCCTTTCCGACAACGGTTCCGCGGTTGGATGCTACTACATTTTCAGCGACAGCATCGATTGGAGCCGAGCCCTCGACATCGGTGCGCAGGAGTTTATAACCGTGGTTCTCGGGAGCCGGGCAGAATGTGGCGTCAATCAGAGCGCCGGTATGAAGACCTTTGCCGGAGAGCGTGAAACTATCCTTGAGAGTTATCTGTTTCATGACAGGATTGGATGTATTTGCGTGTTTTATGAATTCTGTTGAAGGGCTGCGACGGACTTGCGGAGACTGTCGACTTCTTTGTAAAGCTCAGAGAGCCGTTTGATATACACCGTGTTCCGGGCGAATTCACCGGCGGGGACCGCAGGATAGCCCATCAGCCGGCTTCCGGGAGCCACACTGTTCGGAATGCCGCTCTGGGCTCCGATGGTCGTGCCGTCGCCCACGTGGATATGACCGGCAAAACCGGTCTGGCCGCCGATTACGCAACGCGCTCCGATTTTCGTGGAGCCTGCGACACCGACTTGCGCGGCCATCACCGTGTCATGACCGACCTCGACATTGTGGGCAATCTGGATGAGGTTGTCGAGCTTCACGCCATGGTCCACATATGTGCGACCCATAGTAGCCCTGTCAACCGTAGTATTCGCGCCCAGCTCGACATCGTCGCCGAGTTCGGCAATGCCTATCTGCTGAATCTTGTGGTAAACGCCGTCGGCATCGGGAGCGAACCCGAATCCGTCGGCCCCGAGGACCACCCCGCTGTGGAGCACGCAACGCGCGCCGACCTTACATCCGGGATAAATTTTCGCTCCGGGGTAGATAACAGTATCGTCACCTATGGTGCATCCGTGGCCTATATAGGCCTGAGGGTAAACCTTGACATTGCGGCCGAGCTTCACATCCTTTCCGATGTATGCGAAAGCACCCACATAGACGCCTTCAGGGAGGTCCACGCCGTCAGCCACGAAGGATGGTTCCTCAATGCCTTCGGGAACAGGCCGCATGGCCTTTGCCGCCATATCGAGAAGCGCTGCGAGACAGGAGTACGGGTCATCGACGCGAATGAGAGTGGCCTTAACATTTCCCTCGGCTACGAAGTCCTTGCGCACAAGGACAACCGAGGCATCGGTGGAATATATGAAATGCGAGTATTTGGGATTGGCGAGGAAGGTCAGGTCGCCGGGGCCGGCTTCTTCGATTTTCGCGAAAGAACCGACCTCGACATTCTCGTCGCCCTCAACAGTTCCGCCCAGCGACTGGGCTATTACATATGCCGGGAATTTCATTTTCAAAAACAAGAGAATCGCGGCCCGTAAGAGCCGTAATCAATTTCAGAGTGCAAAGGTGCGAAAAAAAATTGGGATTTGCCCTATAATATAGCCGAAAAGTACTCCAAAGCCACAAAAAGAGATTTTTTGGCGAATAAAATTTGCAAATGCAACAAAAACTCCATACCTTTGCACCAAGATTCACAAGCGCATGTGGCGTAATTGGTAGCCGCGTTAGACTTAGGATCTAATGTCGTAACGACGTATGGGTTCGAGTCCCTTCATGCGCACTAACGACGGAGGCATCTCTTGGAATGAAAGAGATGCCTCCGTCGTTTATCGGGCGACAATATCAGGCGAACACAAATGAAAAACCCGGCGACCATGGAGGCTGCCGGGTTATAAAATCCACACCAAAGGATGCGATGAAACTCCGAAAAGACAGGATTTGAGTGCCCGCCGCCCTTTGTAATCCGCCTGGTCCGGAAACCGAACTTCTCCCGGGGGGGAGAATGGGGCCCGCCATTGGTCGGTCAAGCGTGTCTCGGAATTTTATTTTGGTTTGAAGAGTTTCCCAATCTACTTTGATGTGGTATGGGTTTCAATTCCGTAACGCAAAGTTAGGGTTTTCTGTTCGCTAATGCAAATTATTTCACATTTTTTTTGATGGAAAAATTTTTATTGCTACCTTTGTATGCCGTAAAACATAATTGTACGGCATTATTTCTCAAATCCAAGCGGACAGTATGTTAAAGAAAGCACTTGAAAAGGTAATAAACGAAGACATGGCCGAGGTCTGGTCGCTCCTCTCTCCGGAGGAGAAGCGTATTATTACGGACAATCTCACGCTCCACACTTTCAAGAAGAACCAGCTTATCTACGCCGAAGGCGATGAACCCGAGAATCTCTGGTGTCTTTTCAAGGGCAAGGTCAAGAAGACAAAGAAAGGGGTCGGCGACAGAGTCCAGATACTGCGTCTGATACGTCCCGTGCAATATTTCGGTTACAGGGCGTATTTCGCCGGGGAACCATACGTGTCGAGCGCAAGCGCGTTCGAGCCTTCGGTTCTCGGGGCGCTCCCACTCAGTATTGTCCGCGAAATCATACAGCACAACATCAATCTTGCATGGTTCTTCATCCGGGAGCTCTCGCACAACCTCGGAGGCTCCGACACAAAAATCGTGAACCTGACCCAAAAGCATCTCCGCGGACGTCTGGCGGAGGCCCTGATGGTCCTTCTGGACAGTTACGGCTACGAGGACGACGGCGCCACGCTCAACATCTATATGTCGCGCGAGGATCTGGCCAATCTTTCAAACATGACCACGGCGAATGCAATCCGCACACTCTCGACCTTTGTAGCCGAGAAAATCCTCCTTGTGGACGGCCGACGCATCAAAATCATCAACGAAGCCGCGCTGAGGAAGGTCAGCAAGTTCGGATGATTTTTCCGTTCGGAGTTCTGGGGAGCCCGGATTTATAAATTATAGCCTTCGGCAGGCGGCGACGGTCCGCCACTACGGAGGCTATTTTTTTGTCGAGACCTTCAATGGCATCACCCTCTACAACGAGAACTACCGCCGTACCCCATTTTTCATCCGGGCGTCCGCAGACGTAGAAGTTCCGTCCGCCGAGAGCGGGCGCGTATTCCTTTTCCAGGATTTCAGGGTGGAGTTTCAGACCTCCGGAAATAATGACATTGTCGAAGCGCCCTTTCCACCTGAAACTCCGGGCGTCGATAAGCTCGACGCAATCGTTGGTGACAAGTTCGCGCCAGGAGAATTCATCTGACAGGATGCGCAGGCATCCGCGAGTGTCGGTTGCGAAAGAGAAGCCGGGCATTGCAATGAAAGGAGAGTCCAGATCGTCAGTCACTCTCCGCAGAGCGACATGGGAACATGTTTCTGTCATTCCGTAGCTCTCCCAGGCGCAGATACCCGAAGCGACGATGGCGGCACGCTGGGCCTCGTCCATAGGTGCCCCTCCGATCAACAGATTGGCAATATCCGCAGACTGACGCAGGACCCCGTCAATCTGGGCAGGAACGATGGCGAGGATATCGAGATGTCCGACATGCGATAAGTCGGGGCAGGATTCCACAGGGACAGGCACTACGCCGCAAGCCGCGAGCTCACCGCGCACAATCATCATTTTACCCGCGATATATTCCGGGGAGAGCGCGGCCGCGATGCGACTTTCGCTGTTTATGCCGAAACGGGATATTGTAGCCCTTGCGGAAACTGCCATGTCCGATTTGGAGAGCCGGATTGATTTCGGCTTACCCGTCGAGCCGGAAGTATGAGCCAATACATACGGTGAATCGCTTCGCCACTCCCGGCGGAAATCTTCAATAGCCCGGATTATGTCTTCCATTGTTAAAAAGGTATTGTCCGCGGAGGTACATTCCAGACGGAATATTGTTTTCGTAAAGCTGACCCGTTCCAAGCCCCTGCGGCAGACTCGTCTTTTTCGCCGCCACCCACTGGGCGATGGCGTTCAAGCCGATATTGGACTCTAGGGCCGAAGTGGCCCACCACCCTATTCCACGCTCTCCGGCGAGAGATATGAGAGTGTCGGCTCCGGAGAATCCGCCGCACAGGGTGGGCTTCAGGATGATATATTGCGGACGGATGGTGTCGAGAATGCCGGCGGCCTCTTCTTTGGTGCGGCAACCGATGAGCTCCTCGTCGAGGGCAACGGGCACCGGAGACTCGCGGCAGATTCCGGCGCTCTCCTCCATCAGACCTGCTCTGAGAGGTTGTTCGATGGAGTGGATGGAGAAGCGGGAAAGCCTGTCGAGCTTCGAATGGGCGTCGGACGGGCTGAAACTACCGTTAGCATCGAGACGCACAGTCAGATCGGAAGGCGAGAACTCACGGCGCACGGAAGCGATAATGTCGCATTCGTCATCGAAGTCTATTCCGCCAATTTTCAGCTTGAGCACAGAAAAGCCGGCCTCGATTTTCTCGCGGACCCTGCGGAGCATAGTCTGCTTGTCGCCCATCCATACGAGACCGTTGATAGGAATGCCCGCGATGCCGTCAAGCCAACCTTCAGCGCCGGGGAAAAGACAGCCGTCAGGTCTTTCCATATCCCGGAAGGCGGTCTCAAAACCCATCCGGATAGAACTGTACGGGCATCCGAGAGCCTCTTCGGGGTGCAGACAGAAATAGTCGAGCAAGGATTCGTACTCAGGGACATCATCTGCCGAAAGCCCTTTGAAGAGGCCGCATTCGCCGTGTCCTTCCCGGCCGGATTCCGTGTCGCGAAGGGTGACGAAGAAAGTCTTTTTTGACCACATGCTTTCCCTCGAGGTGCGGGCCTCGAAAAGAAAGCGGAGTTCGTACGGAGACCAGGAGGCAGTAATCATCCCGGGAACTGGGGATATTTGTCGAAGTCGGGATCGCGCTTCTCAAGGAAAGCCCTGGCGCCCTCCTGAGCTTCGTCCATCAGATAGTACATGAGAGTGGCGTCGCCCGCGAACTCCATCAGACCGTGCTGGCCGTCGAGCTCGGCGTTAAGCGCCCTTTTGATCATTCGGATTGCGAAGGGACTGCGTTTCATTATGGTCTCGCACCACTCCACCGTCACGTCCTCGAGGCTATCGAAAGGCACCACGGCATTCACCATGCCCATCTCCAGAGCCTCCTGAGCGGAGTACTGGCGACAGAGGAACCAGATTTCGCGCGCTTTCTTCTGGCCAACGCAACGAGCGAGATAACTGGCGCCGAAGCCTGCATCGAAACTGCCGACCTTGGGCCCGGTCTGGCCGAAGCGGGCGTTTTCCGACGCTATCGAGAGGTCGCAGACCACGTTCAGTACATTACCTCCTCCGATGGAGTAGCCGTTGACCATTGCAATGACAGGTTTAACAAGGGAGCGGATAGCCTTGTGAAGGTCAAGTACGTTCAGACGGGGCGTGCCGTCGGCGTCGCGGTATCCGCCACGGGACTTATAGTTCTGGTCACCTCCGGAGCAGAAAGCCTTGTCGCCAGCACCCGTGAGCACCACGACGCGGATATCGGCTCGGTCACGGCAAATCGCCATGGCGTCAAGCATCTGAGCGTTGGTCTGCGGACGGAAGGCATTGTAGACTTCCGGACGGTTAATGGTGATTTTAGCTATTCCGTTGTAAAATTCAAAGAGGATGTCGCTATACTCCTTGATTGAGGTCCATTGTCTTTTCATCTGAAAAATTCTGAGAGTATTTCTGCGGAAAGTTCCGCGGGAGTTATAATATTAAGCAGTGCCGGACGGCCGGAATCTGAGAAGAAGCCGGGCAGAGAGCCGAGAAGCGATTTTTCGCTGTCAGCCTCGAAATAATCGAAACCGTAAGCCTCGGCAATGCGCTCGAGAGGGAGGCGTGGTTTAGCCACGAAGTATTTTTCGAGTTCCGGGAGGTCGCGGCTCGTAGGAATGAAACGGAAAATGCCACCACCGGCATTATTCAGCACCGCAATCCTCAGCCGGGGGGTGATAATCGGCAGGGACAATGCGCCGATGTCATATGCCGCGCTCATGTCGCCCGTTAGAAGAAGAGTGGGTCCTTCGGCAACGGAGGCGAAACCGACAGCAGTCGATGTACAGCCGTCGATGCCGCTGACACCGCGGTTACAGTGGACGGAAGAGAATTTGCCGTAGTTGCGGAACAGCTGGACGTAGCGTATCGCCGTGCCATTGCTTACCTGGAGGTGTATGCCTTCGGGAGCTCCGTCAATAAGAGTCCGGACAGCCTTGAAGTCCGACCACGACGCACGGGAGGCAAATTCTTCGGGCGACTCCCCTCTGACGGCCTTATGCCACGCCTCCGCATATTCCGGACCCTTTACGACACCCGTTGAAAGAAGGCATTCCACGAATTCATCCGGGTTCATGTCGATACGGGCGTCGAGCCCCTTGAAACAATCCACCGCGTGGTCCTGGTACCCTACGGCCCAGACGGTCATCCTGTCGGAAAAACGTCTGAGATAAGTCTTGACATGCCGGGAGAGAAGCGAACCGCCCATGGTGACGACAAGGTCAGGCACAAGATTATCCAGTTCCGGTCGAGCGGTTTTCAGAGCGGCGTCAATGCAGGGAAAAACGTTGCGCGAGCAGGAGGAGATATTGGACTGGGCTTCCTTGAGAACCACACACCCCGAGTCAGCGAGACGGTTTACGAACTCGTCCATCAGCGGATCGGGGTTCATGAATCCTATGATTACCAGCACTCTCCTGGCATTTGAATAGCCGAGAGCGATATTTTCAGGCAGGCTTCCGCCTACGACGCTGACAACATCGATTTTCCGGCCATGCTCGCGTGGAACCGAGTCCTGAACAGTTGCAGTGAGCGGTTCGGCGAGGCGGATGTTGATATGGACAGGTCCCTTGATACGTCCGGTTGCATTGGAGAGGACATCGTTGAGGCGTCTGTTCAGCCACCAGGGGCCGTCAGGCCCGGCATACTGTTCCTCGCTGACGTCCAGCGAGTCGCGGACAATGTTTGCAAGGGCTCCGGGCTGGCGGATTGTCTGCGAGTCGTCCTGGTCGATCCATTCCGCTGGTCTGTCGGCTGATACGACAACAAGAGGGACACGCCTGTAGTAAGCTTCGGCGACAGCCGGAGCATAGTTGAGAAGAGCTGTTCCTGAAGTGCAGACCAAGGCCACGGGCTCGGAGGAGGCCAAGGCCATTCCGAGGGCCGCAAATGCAGCCTGCCGCTCGTCAATAATAACGTCGATAACGAAGGCTCCGGAACGACCGACGGCCACGATGAGAGGCGCGTTGCGCGAACCGGGCGACAAAACAACCCTCCTGACGCCATAGAGAGCCAGAAGGTCGCAGAGCATGAGGCATGTGTCCTTGGAAATCCTATCCATAAGGGGTGTAAAGTTTGCTTTTTTGTCGTTTGCGACAACAAAATTAGCAAATTTAGCGTTAATTTTGCAAAGCGATTTCAACATTATGCTAAGATTTTTTCTCATATTCACTTTCGGCTTTCTTGTCATTTTTACCTCGGTGGCAAGCGAAGGGACTGATACGACTACGGTTACAGTTCCGGCCGACAGTCTTGCTTCCGATTCGCTGAAATCACTTCCATTTTATAAAAAAGGCATAATCGGCAAAGTATACCGATATTTCGAGGACACGAACAAGGTCCACGAGGAAAAGGATTTTGACATCAGTTTCATCGGGGGTCCGTATTATTCATCGGACACGAAATTCGGCATAGCCCTTGTCGCCGCCGGACAATACAGACACGACAAGGAAGACAAGACAATCCCCATGAGCGATGTGTCTCTCACGGCCAAAGCCACAACGAGCATGTTCTTCGAGCTTGGGCTCGACGGCAACCACATCTTTCCGCACGACCGCCAGCGGCTGAGCTACAGCGTGAGCATCAGCTACGTCAAGACGAGTTTCTGGGGAATAGGCTACGACATGGACGTCAACGACGAGAACGAGTCGAAGTACAAATACGTTTGCTCGAGATCGGAAGCCGCCTACAAATGGCGATTAGGACAAAAATTCTTCATCGGTCCGCTGGCGACCTTCGACTACATCAACGGGCGCCAGTTCGAGAAGCCGTGGCTATGGGAAGGTGAAAGCGACAGAACCTTCAATGTCGGGTTCGGATTCACGGCTCAGATAGACACGCGCGACAACCTTACGGCCCCCCAAAAGGGGCTCAATCTCCGCCTCGACCAACGATTCAACCCCAAGTTCCTTGCCAACAAATACGCCTTTTCGATGACCGAGCTGACCCTCAGCACCTACAACGGACTCTGGAAAGGATGCACGATGGCTTTCCGCTATCATACTCGCCTGACCTACGGCAACACGCCCTGGGGCCTTCTCTCGACACTCGGCGGAAGCGACAACATGCGAGGCTACTTTGAAGGCAGATACCGCGACAAGATGGAGATGGACGCGACGCTTGAACTGCGGCAGCATGTATGGCGGCGCAACGGAGTCGTGGCATGGATCGGCGCCGGGACGGTGTTCCCGGAATTTTCGGCGCTGCGCTGGCGGATGGTGCTCCCCAACTGGGGCTTCGGCTACAGGTGGGAGTTCAAGAAAAACATGAACGTGCGTGTGGACATCGGCTTCGGACGGCACGAAAAAGGACTAAACTTCAGCATCAATGAGGCATTCTGACAAAACCGGGAGAAACGGCGGATTTCCGCATACAGCAGTCATACTGATGTGGCTGCTGCCATTGTTGCTGATTGTTCCCAACATCGGACTTGACATCACCGAAACGAACTACAGCATTCCTGCAAGGCTCGCGAACATATTGCTTCCCGCCGGGCTTTACACTCTGATTTCCGCATGGGGAACAAGGATAGGAAGAAAAATTCTCTTTTTCATACCGCTGATGGTGCTCTGCGCCTTCCAGATTGTCCTGCTGTTTCTTTACGGCGAGTCCATCATCGCGGTGGACATGTTCCTGAACGTTGCCACGACCAACTACCACGAAGCCACGGAACTGCTAAGGAACCTCGGGCATGCCATAGCCACCGTCCTCTTCCTCTACCTTCCGCTGATAGGCTCCGGCATCTGGGCGGAGGTAAGGGGTGCGCGCATTCCTGAGCGGGCCCTTGTAATCGGGCGCCGGACCGGCCTCGCTCTTACGACTCTCGGGCTGGCGGCCTTCGGACTGGCGTTCACAGCCGGCAACGGCTACCGACCCACCCGTGAGCTCTTCCCGCTGAACGTGGTGTGCAATATGTTCGAGGCCGCAGATAGAAGTGCCGTCACCAAGAATTATCCCGAAAAGTCCGCCTCATTCCGGCATCATGCCATAGCCAAGGACGAAGGAATACCGGCGGACAGCGCCCAGATTATAGTTGTCATCGTGGGAGAGACGTCGCGCTCGAACCACTGGGGGCTGGGCGGGTACAACAGACCCACCACTCCGCTCCTGAGCGCCCGCAACAATCTTGTGTTCTACCGGAAAACGCTCTCTGAAAGCAACACCACACATAAGAGCGTGCCGCTTCTGCTTTCGCACCTTCCGGCCGCAGGGTTCAATGACTCGATTTACTCGACAGGATGCATAGTTGACGCATTCAAGGAGGCAGACTACAGGACCGCCTGGATTTCAAACCAGGCCCACAACCGGTCGCTTATCGACTACTACAGCGCCCGTGCGGACGTGTGCGACTATATATGCGACGATCCGAAAGCCAAGGCTCCCGAATACGACACAGAACTTGCTCCCCGAGTGGAAAAGTTCATCGCCGGCCAACCCGTCGACACACGACTGTTCATCGTTGTTCACACCTATGGCTCGCATTTCAATTACAAGGAGCGTTATCCGGAGTCAGACGCCCGATTTCTGCCCGACAATTCGGCCGAGGCATCAAGAGACAACCGGGAAGACCTCGTGAACGCGTACGACAATTCCATCCTTGCCACAGACAAGGCAATCGATTCCATCCTCTCAGTACTTGAACGGAGCGGGCGCCCCGCGGTGGCGGTCTATGCTTCCGACCATGGCGAGGACATATTCGACGACGACCGGGAGCGCTTCCTCCATGCCTCTCCGTGTCCGACCTATTATCAGATACACGTCCCGATGTTCGTTTGGGTGTCCGGCAGTTATGCGACCCTCTACCCTTCCGAATGCCGTACCCTTGAAGCCAACAGGGAAAAGAATGTGAGTTCGAGCGAAAGTTTATTCCACACAACGGTGGCCCTCGCCCATCTGGCGATGCCGGCACTCAAGCCAGAGCTCTCGTTGTGCTCAAGAAGCTACAAGGAGCCGACGCGCCGCTATCTGAACGATTACAACGAGAGCGTCCCGCTTCTCGAAAGCGGATTGAAAAAAGAAGACATCAGAATCCTCGACAGACTCCGCATCTCGAAAAACTGAACACACGCAACAAAAGATAAAGTTTTCCATTTCAAAGAACACAATTCCTGATTGTAAACTATTTACATTTTCAATCAATTCAAATAGTTTTCCAAAACAGAAAATTTTAGCAAAATATCGCAGTCAAAAAGTTTGGATATTCCGAAAATTTGGTGTAGCTTTGCAGTCACATAAAACTCTCAAAACCGCACACCAAATCCAAACCCCATGATACATACCGTAGTAAAGCGCGACGGCCGCGTTGTCGGGTACAACGAAGAAAAAATTAAGGCCGCCATCCGTAAAGCCATGCTCACGACAGAGCTCGGCGAAGACGAAGCCCTCATAAACAAAATCACTGACCGCATCGGATACACCGGCCGCGAAAGGATGACCGTAGAGGAAATTCAGGACCTCGTCGAGGACGAGCTCATGCGAAGCCCCCGTCGCGAGGTGGCAAAGCGCTACATCGCCTACCGCGACCAGCGGAGCATCGCACGCCGCGCCAAGACCCGCGATATGTTCAACGAAATTATCGAGGCAAAGAACAACGACATCACGCGAGAGAACGCCAACATGAACACGGACTCTCCCGCAGGAATGATGATGAAGTTCGCTTCGGAGACGACGAAACCCTTCGTAGACGACTATCTCCTGTCGCCGGAGGCCCGCGACGCTGTGCGTTCCGGATATATCCATATCCACGACAAGGACTATTATCCTACGAAGAGCCTGACATGCGTCCAGCACCCGCTCGACCGCATACTGTCCTACGGATTCATCGCGGGCCACGGTGAGTCGCGCCCCGCCAAGCGCATTGAGACTGCCAGTGTCATAGCGTGCATCTCGCTCGAGACATGCCAGAACGAAATGCACGGAGGCCAGGCCATCCCGGCCTTCGATTTCTATCTCGCACCCTTCGTGCGCTCCTCGTTCATCGAGGAAATCAACAACCTCGCACAGCTCGAAGGCCGCGATCTCTCGCATCTCCACAACGTACAACTCAAGGACTTCGAGAAAAAGCCCCTTGACGGGCTGACGGGCGAAGCGCGGCTTCTCCAGCATGCCGTAAACCGCACCGTTAGCCGCGTCCATCAGGCCATGGAGGCATTCATACACAATATGAATACCATACATTCGCGCGGAGGCAATCAGGTGGTCTTCTCATCCATCAACTACGGCACGGACACCTCCGCCGAAGGGCGCTGCATCATCCGCGAGCTTCTCCACTCCACCTACGAGGGCGTAGGCAACGGAGCGACAGCCATCTTCCCAATTCAGATCTGGAAGAAAAAACGCGGGGTGAACTATCTCGAGGGCGATCCCAACTACGACCTCTACCGTCTGGCATGCAAGGTGACCGCACGCCGTTTCTTCCCTAACTTCGTGAACCTCGACGCGACATTCAACCAACACGAGAAATGGCGCGCCGACGACCCCGAGCGCTACAAATATGAGATAGCCACCATGGGCTGCCGCACGAGAGTGTTCGAAGACCGCTACGGCGAGAAAACCTCGATAGGACGCGGCAACCTGAGCTTCACGACCGTGAATATCGTGCGCATAGCCATCGAGTGTATGAACATCCGCGACAAGGAGGAACGTATCGCGGCCTTCTTCCGCAAGCTGGACGACGTTCTCGACATCGCCGCGCGGCAGCTAAACGACCGCTTCAACTTCCAGAAGACAGCGCTTGCCAAGCAATTCCCGCTCCTTATGAGCAAGCTCTGGACCGGAGGCGACCAGCTTGCGCCTGACGACACCATCGAGCCCGTCATCAACCACGGCACTCTCGGCATCGGCTTCATCGGCCTCGCAGAATGCCTCGTAGCCCTCGTCGGCAAGCACCACGGCGAAAGCGAGGAAGCGCAGGCTCTCGGCCTCCGGATTGTCAGCCACATGCGCTCCCGCGCCAACGACTATTCCGAGAAGTTCCAGCACAACTACTCCATCCTCGCCACCCCGGCGGAAGGCCTCTCGGGCAAATTCACGGCAAAAGACCGCAAGAGTTTCGGCGAGTTGCCCGGAATCACGGACAAAATATACTACACGAACTCGAACCACGTGCCTGTGTACTATCACTGCTCGCCCAAGCACAAGGCCGAGGTCGAGGCACCCTACCACGAACTGACCCGCGGAGGCCACATCTTCTATGTGGAAATCGACGGCGACGCAACACACAATCCCGAGGCCATCTACGACATCGTGGACCTCATGGACAAGAACAACATCGGCTACTGCTCGGTGAACCACAACCGCAACCGCTGCATAAACTGCGGTTATGAGGACGCAAGCGAGAATCTCACGAGCTGTCCGCACTGCGGCTCCCGGGCCATCGACCGACTCCAGCGCATCACAGGCTACCTCGTGGGCACGACCGACCGCTGGAACAATGCCAAGCTGGCGGAGCTCAACGACCGCGTTGTCCACAAATAAGCGTTCCCGTCCGGATGAAAAAACTGCAAGTCGCAGACATAGTCAGCGGCACGAGCGTTGACGGCCCGGGCCTTCGCACAGCGATTTATTTCGCCGGATGCGCGCACAGATGCCCGGGCTGCCACAATCCCTCGACATGGGATTTCGCATCGGGCCGGAGGATGAGCGAAGAAGAAATAGCCGGTGTCGCGGAGGAGAACGGCAACAACGTGACGTTCACCGGAGGCGACCCGATGTATCAGGCTGAAGGGATAGCGGAACTTGCCCGGCGTCTGCGCAGGCTCGGATACAGGCTATGGTGCTATACGGGCTTTCTATACGAAGACTTGCTTGGCGAGGACTCTCCCGCCGGCGCCAGGGAACTTCTCGCTGAGCTGGATGTGCTCGTTGACGGTCCATATATCGAAGCCCTGAGGGACACCGATCTCATGTTCCGAGGGTCGTCAAACCAAAGGATAATCGATGTTCCCGCAAGCCTACGGGCGGGAAAAGCGGTGCTCCACAGACTCAACTCGGGGCCCGAGCTTCCCGAATTCTGATTACTTCCCGGCAAGGAACTCAATCGCGGCGTCAAGAATGGCATCATGTCCCTCAAGCATTGCTTCGGGGGACATGTCTATCTTATAGCCATCCGTGGGATCTATTCCCCATTCAGTAAGATTTCCGTGAGGGTCGTAGACCGGACTCGCCGAAAAGCGCACGGACCATCCGCAAGGGAGCTCGGAGGAGAAAGGCATTCCCGCGCCGCCCCCTGTCCGGTCGCCCATGACCGTGACACGCGGAAGGGTTTTCATGACTCCCACGAAAGTATTGGCCGCGCTGAAAGTACTTCTGTTGGTGAGCACCACAACCTTTCGGAGCCAGCGGAC
Source organism: uncultured Porphyromonadaceae bacterium (assembly GCA_902491515.1). Classification (GTDB taxonomy): domain Bacteria; phylum Bacteroidota; class Bacteroidia; order Bacteroidales; family Muribaculaceae; genus CAG-873. Next base: position 134,087 of record CABUIC010000001.1, on the reverse strand, counting down.
GTGCTGGGTCTGGGGCTCGTAGTAATACTTGTAAGGTTCGGAAAAGTCGGAATGACCGGGGCCCGTCTTGTGGGAGATAGAGCCGGCAAGAATACGGTTTTCGAGGAAACGGCTGACGAGTTGCTCAACCCGGGTAATGTCACCGCCGCCGTTGTCGCGGACGTCGATTATGAGGCCGTTGCACTCCTTGAAATTCATAAACATAACATCAAGGAAACTTTCGCCTATCGAATAGGCGAAAGAGTCGTAGCGCACATATCCTACCTTGCCGGGCAATTCCTTGTAGCTTATGCCCCCGCCTGTCGTATAGTCGAAATCAAGGTAATGTTCCTGAATGAGCCGCCAGTCAAAATTCTGCGGATAGTCGCTCCACCACTTGCGGTAGTAAGACACCGCGAAATAAGAGGAAAGATTGACGTGGCCATCCTCAAGACTGTCGAGCATGTCGGAACAGACGTCGAAAAGTTCGGACGACGGCATGCCGTCCTTGAGCCGGGAGCGGTATTCATCCCCAATCGCCTTCCAGTCTAGTCCCTTTGCGTCGAGGAAGCAGTAATGTTCGTCGATTACAGTCCATAGGGCATCGAAATTGCCGAAGGCATCGTTGTCCCAGTGATCGATGCCATGGCAGCCTCCCGCAAAACTGAGAGCGAACAGAAAGGCGATAGAGGTGATTTTTTTCATCAGTAAGCGGAAATGATGCGTGACTCGGCTTCGGACGGTCCTTCGGAACTGACAGAAATCCATTCCTGAGCGATACCGAAAATGAAAGAATGCGAGACAATGCGGGTGACGATATCAGAGGTCCTGGAGGAAAAAATCCGTGGTGCATACCCTACCCTTAGCATAGTATTTCCGAAACGGAAATCCGCAGTGAGAGTATTGTCGAGCCTGAAGAAATTGCCGGGCCATGCGGCGCGCACGAGCCCGGAATGGTTGCCGATATAAATTTCGTAATACAGCTCTCCGTAAGCCGGAGAGAAGAATATTCCGGTCAGGGGCATATCCACCATATATCGGAGCGACACCGGCACCTTCCCAAGGCGAAGCGAATATCCGGCTCCGACACGCGGACCTATAGTCAGGGAAGCTTTGGCGGCGGCAGGATTGTTGCTGTTCCGGGCGAGATAGAAGACACCGGCGTCAAGCCTTACGAAGCCTCCGGCATACAGGGAGAAGCCCGAGGGTATACGCCAGCGGCGCATCATATCCCACTGAAGGGCGAGATTCAGGCGCCACTCCGCAACGTTGCGTGCGGGACGGTTGAGCGTGCGGTCGACCGCGAGCCGGCCCCCGAGTTCCATGAACCAGTGCTCCGGCTCGAACTTCATGGCCTGTGCGCGGGTATGGGAGAGGGCAAGCGACCATCCGTCGTAGTGCAGGGGAGAAAGATAAGTCTCCGCAAGATGTGCAGACCCGGCTTCGAGGGCATAGACGGAATACACCGGGCGGACGGTCCGAACGGAATCCGCCGATGAGGCGCAGGCTGTTGAAGCGACTGCCGAGACAGCAAGCAAGGTTATGGCATGGCGTAACCGGTTGAGCATGGGGGGGGTCAGAAAATTCGTTTTTGGCCCAGAAGTTCGTCGCGGACCTCTTCGTCACTGCGGTCTTCGGAGGGTTCGATTGTTGCCATCTCCCCGTCGGCGATTATATCGGTGACCACCGGTTCGGAGTCTTCATCCGACTCTTCCTGAACACCATTCACGGCATCCGGGTTGGGACTTATTTCCCTTACGTCGGCAAGTTCCCATGTCGTGAGCCTCTTGCCCTTTGCCTCGAATGATTTCAGGCCGATAAAATCCTCGGCGTCCACCGTCAAAGGCTCTCTTATGCTGTCGTTACCGCCGAAAGTCAGTTCGAAGCGCGCTCCCGGTGTGTCGGTCAGGAGAATCAGCGATGATTTCTCGTTCTTGCCGAGGAAGCGCTGGTGCCTTGTCGAAGGTTCGAAAAGGAAGCGTTTGATGTAGGGGTAGCCCTGGTCGGCGTCGTTGAGGATGGCGGTCCATTCTGTCTTGGGCCGGAACTTCTCGATGCGCAGGATGCCTTCCTCGTAGTGGTTTGTGGACTCGAATCCGGTAGTGTAGAACTCGCCGTTCTTGAGAATCACGAGCACAAGGTCGCGCCCCTGAAACTCGCCGAGGAACTCGCCGCGACCGTCGTAATTCAGACGCATGACGTCATGATCGAACCAGACTTCGCGTCCGCCCAGCGTCGAGGCCCCGCGTTCTTTAAGTGTGAAGGTGTGAACCTCGTTCTTAGTCACGAGGTTGCCCTGAGCGCTCCGGCCCTTGATGGCGAGCTTCGCGAAATCGACATCGAACTGGAGAGTCTTGAGACGCAGCTTGGGCTTGAGAGTCACCTTGACAACTTCTGCCTCGCCGTTGGGGTTCGCGGAGAACCATACCACACGCGAGCCCGGCAGTCCGGGAGTGAGGTTGTATTCCTTGTCGCGGGTGATGGAGGTAACGGCGAAACGCTTCATGTAATAAATGCCTCCGCGTCCGTTCTGATAGATGACATTATAGATGGTGCGGGAGTCGTTGCGCTTGAACACATTGACATAGAGCACGTTTTTGTCGACAAACAGCTTGTCGGCAACCTTCACAACCTTGTAGCGTCCGTCCTTGTAAAAAATGATTATATCGTCGATGGAGGAGCAGTTGCAGACGAATTCGTCCTTTTTGAGCGAGGTTCCGATGAAACCTTCCTTGCGGTTGATGTAGAGTTTCTCGTTGGCTTCGGCCACGGTCGAGGCCTGGATGTTGTCGAAACCGCGGACGGTTGTGAGGCGCGGATATGCCGAGCCGTATTTTTCCTTGAGGTCCAGGAACCAGCGAACTGTGACTTCGTCGATATTCTCGAGCTTGTCGAGAATGTCGGAAATCTTCATGCGGAAATCTGCGATTGTCTTGTCCGCCTCATCGGCATTGAATCGCAGGATGCGCTTCATCTTTATTTCAAGGAGCCTCAGCAGGTCCTCGCGCGTTATTTCACGGATGAACGACGGCTTGTACGGGTCGAGGCGTGAATCGATATGTGCGAGGGCCGCATCGATGTTCGCCGCAGTCTCGTATTCCTTGTCCTTATAGATACGCTCCTCGATGAAAATGCGCTCAAGGGTGGCGAAAAGCAAGCTTTCCCTGAGCTCTCCGAGGCGAATCTGAAGCTCGCGCCGGAGGATTTCGCGTGTTGAATCGACATTGTGGCGAAGCACATCGCTGACACCGAGGAAGAGCGGCTTTTTTTCGGAAATCACGCAACAGTTGGGCGAGATGCTTACCTCGCAGTCGGTAAATGCATACAGCGCGTCGATAGCCTTGTCGCTGGATGTCCCCGGGAGCAGATGAACTATTATGCGCGCCTGCTTGGAGGTATGGTCCTCGACCTTGCGTATTTTTATCTTGTTTTTCTCGACAGCCTTGAGAATGGAATCGATGACTGTTCCCGTGGTCTTGCCGAAAGGAATTTCAGTGACGGCAAGGGTGCGCGAGTCGATTTTTTCGATTTTGGCCCTGACTTTCAGTGTGCCCCCGCGTCTGCCGTCATTGTAACGGCTGACATCTATCAGGCCGCCGGTAGGAAAGTCGGGAAGAAGCTCGAACTCCTCTCCGCGGATATAAGCCACAGCGGCATCGATGATTTCATTGAAATTATGGGGGAGAATCTTCGAGGAAAGCCCCACGGCGATGCCTTCCGTGCCGTGTACAAGGAGCAGTGGAAACTTCACGGGAAGCGTGACCGGCTCGTCGTTTCGTCCGTCGTAGCTTTTGGTCCAGTTCGTGACCTTCTTGTTGAAGAGCACTTCGAGCGCGAAAGGCGAGAGGCGCGCCTCGATATAACGGCCGGCCGCCGCGGGGGCGCCTGTCAGCGTATTGCCCCAGTTTCCCTGCGTCTCCACCAGAAGTTCCTTCTGTCCGAGCTGAACGAGCGCATCCTTGATTGATGCGTCGCCATGGGGGTGGAACTGCATGGTATGGCCCACGATATTGGCCACCTTGTTGAACCGGCCGTCGTCGAGACGCTCCATCGAATGCAGGATTCGACGCTGTACAGGCTTCAGACCATCATCGATATTGGGAACGGCCCTCTCAAGGATGACGTATGAGGCATATTCCAGAAACCAGGTCTGATACATGCCGCGGAGATGGTGCCGGACGACATCGGCGGGGTCTGTATAAGGCTTCAGGCCGGAGAAGCCTACTGCCTCAGCCTCGGCGTCCTCGTCGTCCTGCGGCAGGTAGCCGGCGGAGTCGTCGTTTTCGTTAATGTCTTCGGGTGTATATTCGTCGCTCATTCGTGATAGGTGGTCGGTATTATAAGGTAGAGCACAAATTTAGTGATTTTTTTTGAGAAAATTGCGCGGGAAGTCCAAAAAAACGGAATAATGAGAAAAAAGAGTGACGGGAGTTTGCCGTTAGAAATATTCTGTGTAACTTTGCACTAATAAAAGTATGGACACTGCAACAACAAAAGAAACGCTCTCCGGCCCGAAGCGCCCGTATCGGTTGGGAATAGCCCTCAGCGGGGGCGGAGCGCGCGGTTTCGCTCATGCAGGAGCTCTCATGGCCCTCGAAGAGGCCGGTCTCCGTCCCGACGTGATTGCCGGGGTCAGCGCCGGTTCTGTTGTGGCCGTACTTTACGCCGCCGGGCGCAGGCCGATTGAAATAGCCTCTATTTTCGGCAACCAAGGGTTCCGGGACTTTGCGGAATTCAAGCTCGGACAAGGAGGCCTGTTTGAAATCAAACGCTTCGAGAAGTTTGTGCTCAACAATCTTGAGGGAGTGAAAATGCTTGAGGACCTCCGTATACCTACGTATATCGGAGCAACGGATTTCGACCACGGATGTCCTGCGGTGTTTCACACAGGGCCCATCGGACCTCGGCTGAGAGCCTCCTGTTCGATACCCGTTGTCTTCACACCCGTAAAAATCGACGGGGTGAACTATGTCGACGGCGGCGTTCTCCGGAATATGCCTGCATGGACTATCCGCGACAAATGCGACACGCTCATCGGCATAAACGTCAGTCCTATGCGGAAATTCGACACTTCGTCGATTATAGGCTCCGCTCTGCGGACCTACAACCTTATGGCGAAAGCCAATCAGGCGCAGGACATGGCAATGTGCGACGTCGCGGTTGAAATTACAGAAATTTCGGGATACAAGGTGTTCGACCTCAAGCATATCAAGGACCTGTTCGTCACTGGCTACCTCCACATGCGCCGCGCATTGCGCAATGCCGGACTGTGGGCTCCGGACAAGACAAGAGATACAGGGAAGATTTCGGACCTAACACCCCCGCTGGACAGACAGGAGGGCAAAAAACAATAGCGAAAGACCAATCATTATCTCATAGAACGAACGATGACATCCGCCATAAAACCGATAATCTACCAACTTCTGCCACGACTGTTCACCAATCAGTGCGAGACTCCGGCAGTCAACGGAAGTCTCGAACGGAACGGCTCGGGGAAATTGAACGACATTACGGAAAAGGTCCTTGCATCGCTCCGCGGAATGGGTGTGACCCACGTCTGGTACACGGGAGTTATCGAACACGCCCACAACGCCGACTACACCGCTTACGGGATTCCGCGCGACAACAGGCGCGTTGTGAAAGGCAATGCCGGAAGTCCGTATGCCATCACCGATTATTACGACATCGACCCTGACATCGCCGTGGACGTTCCGTCGCGCATGAAGGAATTCGAGGCGCTCGTCGAGCGCACCCACAAGGAGGAGATGAAGGTAATAATCGACTTCGTCCCGAACCATGTGGCACGCCAGTACCGTTCGGATGCAAAATCCGCCGGCATCGAAGACCTCGGGCAGGGGGACAACACCGACATGTTCTTCTCCCCCCGAAACAATTTCTACTATATAACTCGCCAGCAGTTTTCCCCGTCGATAGACCTCGGCCACGGACCGGACGCCTATGTGGAGTTCCCGGCCAAAGCATCGGGCAACGACTGCTACAACGCATTCCCCGGCGTCAATGACTGGTACGATACCGTCAAGCTGAACTACGGCGTCGACCCCGCCAACGGCTCGAAACACTTCGACCCCATTCCTCCGACATGGATGAAGATGCTTCACATTCTCCGCTACTGGGCGGCGAAAGGAGTTGACGGATTCAGATGCGACATGGTCCATATGGTGCCTCTCGAATTCTGGCAGTGGGCCATTCCCAATGTGCGGATGCACTACCCCGACACTATCTTCATCGCCGAGATATACGACGTGGCTCTCTACCGCCCCTTCATAGCCGCAGGATTCGACTATCTCTACGACAAAGTCAACCTATACGACACGCTCCGCGGCATCGAGACCCACAACGTCAGCGCGGCCGCGCTGACCTCATGCTGGCAGACCGTCGACGGAATAGGGCCCAACATGCTCAACTTCCTCGAGAACCATGACGAACAGCGTTTCGCCTCGGCCTTCTACTGCGGAAATCCGTGGCGCGCCATAGCGTCGCTGACGGTCAGCTCCATGATTTCCACCGGTCCCATGATGATATATATGGGTCAGGAACTCGGAGAACCGGGAATGGATGCCGAGGGCTATTCAGGCCTCGACGGCAGGACGACAATATTCGACTACTGGAGCATCGCCTCCCTGCGCATGTGGCTGAACAAAGGCAAATGCAACGGACGGCTTTCCCCGGCACAGGAGGAGTTGAGGAAGACATATTCGCGCATTCTCAAGCTCTGCAACGCCGAGCCGGCAATCCGCGAGGGCCGGTTCTTCGACCTTATGTACGTGAACTACGACAATCCGGGACTTAACCCGCACAGACAGTTCGCGTTCATGAGGAGCTCGGCGGACGAGACTCTTGTGATAGTCGCCAATTTCGACGACAGCCAGGCCGAGGTGAGCGTACACATTCCCCGCCACGCATTCGCATATCTTGACCTGCCGGAGGGCATCGACCCTCAGGCGCGGGAGCTTCTGACGGGCACCAAGGCCCGCAAGGTTTTCGCCTCGACGGAGCCCTTCACCGCCACGGTTCCGGCCCACGGGGCTGTAGTCTGGAAAATCACCCCTTCCGAAATCAAGCCCTTGCGCAAGACGGCTCTCCCCGGCAAAAAACAATAACGGACATCTCCAACAAACCACACATAGAATTACTCTACAACAAATTCTCATCAATACTCATCTCAAAAAATGATGAACCAAGCCCTTCCCCCATTCAAGATTTTCTCCGGCACCAATTCCAGATATATAGCCGAAGAAATCGCCAAAGACCTCGGTGTCGAATTAGGCAAGATGAACATCACCCGTTTTGCCGACGGCGAGTTCGAAGTGTCGTTTGAAGAATCCATCCGTGGCTGCGAAGTCTACCTTGTGCAGAGTACCTTCCCAAACAGCGACAACCTCATGGAGCTACTTCTGATGATCGACGCCGCAAAGCGCGCCTCCGCCTCCAATGTGGTCGCCGTCATTCCGTATTTCGGGTGGGCCCGGCAGGACCGCAAGGACAAGCCCCGTGTGTCTATCGCCGCCAAGCTCGTCTCCGACCTCCTCGTGGCCGCCGGCGTTGACCGCGTCATCACCATGGACCTCCACGCCGACCAGATTCAGGGCTTCTTCAATATCCCCGTCGACCACCTCTATGCTTCGTCCGTGTTCATCCCCTATATCCAGAGCCTCAAGCTCGAGAACATGGTTATCGCTACCCCCGACGTCGGAGGCGCCAAGCGCGCCAACAGCTATGCCAAGTACCTCGATGTGCCCCTGGTGCTCTGCCACAAGCAGCGCGCGAAGGCCAATGTCGTGGCAAACATGACCGTAATCGGCGACGTAAAGGACAAGAACGTGATACTTGTCGACGACATGGTAGACACGGCCGGCACAATCACAAAGGCCGCCGACCTTATGCTTGCCAACGGGGCGAAGAGCGTCCGCGCCCTCGCATCCCATGCCATCATGAGCAATCCGGCCAGCGAGCGTGTAAATGAAAGCGGCATGACCGAGATGATTTTCACAAACTCAATCCCCTTCCACAAGGACTGCAAAAAGTGTACTATCCTCTCCGTCGCCCGACTCTTCGCCGACACAATCAGACGCGTGCATTCCAACCAGTCGATTTCTTCCCAGTACCTGATTAAATAAACCCCTGAAATCAGAATACGGCCGCGCAGCGACTCCGCCCCGAGCCCTGCGCGGCTTTCTTTACCCGCATGAACAGATTTTCTCTCCTTCTTCTCGCCTTGGTGCTCAGTCTTCCGGCCATATTTGCATCCCGCCCCGACAGCTTCGAGGAAGACCCCTACGTCCTTCTCTGCGGCGAGGCGGACTCCGCAATAGCCCGCGGAGACTATCCAGAGGCCGTGGCACGTATCAAGGACGCCATTTCCGTCCGGCCCTACTCCGCCTCCAATGTCCTGCTTGAGGCAAACCTCGGAATGGTCTATTCCCTCATGGACTCGGATTCCCTCGCAGAGCTCACCCTCAGAAACGCCATCAGGGAATACCCCGACATGAAGACCGTACATTCCCGTCTGGCTAAAGTACTTCTGAAACAGAAACGCGACCGCGAGGCATATGAAGAATTCACCACAGTAGTCACCCTCGACAGCGCGGACACGGAAGCAAGATACTACCGTGGAATAATGGCTCTGTACGCCGGCGATAAATCCACAGCTGAAGCCGACTTCGAGGTCCTGCGCTCACTCGAGCCCAAACTCGAGCGAACAGCCCTCGCCCTCGCCACGCTCTACTCCATGACAGGCAGAAACCGCGAGGCCATTCCGCAATACGAAACACTGATTGAAGTAGAACCGGCCCCCGAATATTATTCAGCCCTCGCAGGATGCCATCTCCAGCTTGGAGAGCTGAGCGAGGCGTCGATAACAATCGCGTCAGGACTGAAACTGTATCCGGATGACCCCGAACTCTACTACTACCGGGCATGGCTCAACCGCGACCGCTACCGCACCGACGAGGCTCGGGCCGATGCGGCCAAAGCCATACACCTCGGAGCCAACCCCGCCCGCGTAAATGCCCTCTTCAATCAAAAAAGAGCTTCAGGCGCAAAATAGGCCGAAAAAAAGTCCGTGAAAAATTTTTCTATTCCAAAAATTCTTTCTAACTTTGCACTCGCAAAGGAGAAAGGCCGGAAGCCCAATCCCGAGCACAAAAGGAGCGATGCTCGAGTGGCTGAAGAGGCACGCCTGGAAAGCGTGTATACCCCAAAAGGGTATCCCGAGTTCGAATCTCGGTCGCTCCGCAAATGATGAAAAGCAGTTTAACCCTGTACATCAGGGTTAAACTGTTTTCCTTTTATAAAATTGATTACCTTGGAGTTAGCCATCTCCAAGTTCAGTCGAAACCCTGTACACTTTAGGGTGGATAAGCAGTGTAAAGGCATGAACGCGGCATGAACGCGGTATGAACGCGGTTAGAGACATGCACGATTTGTGACAGGCAAAAGCATTTACATTCGATATTTATTCGTACCTTTGCGGAAAACAGGAATTATTATTCATTAATCAGGTATGGCTATTCTTGTATATTGCCCGACATGCGGGGGTAAAATGAGCTCTAATGCAGACAAGTGCCCGCATTGCGGTGAATGGGATTTCTTCAGGAAAGTCCCTGCCAAATTTGAAAATACGGTAAAATGCCCGCACTGCAACGGCAATCGCACAGTTTGGGCATACACTGTGTTTTCCGGTTTCAACACTGACGCTCCTCTTCATCAGGGCTTCAAGGGTGGTGATGAATACGTTGTCGGCACATTTCCCGAATGCTGGAATGCCAGAGTGGCATTTCAGGTGCCGTCAGAATTTCACCGCAACTTGCTCAGAAGGTGTATCCGCTTCAAGGATTACGAGATTGAAAACTGGAAAGGCCAATATGCCATCCATTATTATGAAGAAGTATGCGGAAAATGCAACGGCGAAGGCACAATCACAGAAATCACCGACGGCTTCACCCAAGTGGACATACGAAAGCCGGTTTAGCCTTTGGGAATATACGTCTCTTCCCTTGAACTTGGCAATAATATAAAAAAAAGCGGCTCTGATTATGAAAATCAGGCCGGAGGGGGGAGAATGAAATTCTTCTCGAGTATTCTTCTGAAGGGAAGATCAAGAAGTGAGGCCAAGGGAATCAGTAGCGCTTACTTGCGATATAAAGTTCTCCCATGCTGAAATATTCATATTGAATGACAGAGAGTCGAAACCGATTTTTCGACCTACCTCACAAAGCCAGCTATTTATTTTGTTCTTCAGCGACTTTTCAAGGCGATGCTCATCTGAAGCTTTTACAGGGAATATATAGCCACGTGTCACATCTCGATATTTGCTGATTATAGAGGCGGCTTTGTTGTCCAGACGAATGCTTTTTAGTCTTCCCCTACCGCGTTTCCTATAAGACAGACAGCCGTCCTGAATATTTGCATATGTAAGATTTATGATGTCAGTCAACTCCATTCCATGACAATAGAATCCAAACATGAACAAGTCACGAGCGAGGTCCTGACCATAATCAGCTGATAAATCGACTGCGACAAGCTTCAACATAGTTTGCCGGTCGGGGCTTTGATTCCGTATTTTGGTAAATGTTACTTTTGTATTCAATCCTATGAACGTATCCTTCTCAAGAGACACGAGACCTCGAGCGGCAGCGTGGTTAAGCGCCATACGCAAAGTCCGGAGGTAAAATGACTGTGTACTTGCCGACAAACCGTCTGAAACAAGCCACTGTGCATAATCCTCCACAAACGCCCGATCAATCATCGACAATGCGACAAAGCGACCGCCCAGAAATCGTCTCATGCTGTTATGGGCACTCCCATAAGAAGAGGCTGAACATTCCCTACCCTCCTCAAGCATCTTTTCTGCAAGAAATCCAAGATACCACAATAGGGATTTATCAGAGTTTTCAGATACGGAATCTTTTGATGAAGAACTCATCCTGAAAAATTTTCGGAATTCCTTTTTCAGGCCTGCGACTTCGGTGTTCCATATGAAATCGTTTTCAATGCGGAAATCCTGCGTTCTTCCATTCTTTATGATATCTCTTATTCCCTTTGCGACGTCGTCGATACCGAAGACTTTTCCCGAGTTTCGAAGATGGTCAATCACACAATATCCAATGTACAGAAACGGCACCAGCTCCTCGTGATACCGTCCGACGCTACTGATATCCGGCGCAGATATATTGGTATTGATGTCCCGTCCCGCCATAAGCTTAGAGCCGTCGAGACGCTCTCTGACAGTAAGATATATTTTCCCGGGCCTTTCCGGATGCTTCTTACTCCTCGCTTTCTGAAATGTTGCGGTAATCAGGAACATCGACATATTATACCATGCAGGAAAATCACTGCGGTTTTTCTATTGTTTTTCTTATCACGCCGTATACCTCGACAAGAGTATTGCCAATTGTGTACGGCAAAACATCTTTTTTGTTCCTCGCGCTCATTTGTACGCGCAAATTTGGATTTGTGTACAACAAAGAAATTCTGGAGGCAAAAGCGTGCCAGTCGTGCGGGCTACAAAGAAATCCGTTCACGCCTTCCTTGTTGACGTCCGTCAGCCCCCGAATTTCCGAAGTGACTAACGGCAGTCCACAGAACATCGCCTCAAGCGACGAAACCGGAAGGCCTTCCCTAAAGGACGGCATCGCATATACATCGGCCTGCGAGCAAATGTCTACGACATCGCGCCTGTATCCGAGGAAATGGACACGGTCCTCGATTCCGAGCTTCTCAGCGAGTCGTCGGAGTTGCTGTTCGTTACGCCCTTTTCCGCACATTACATAGTGCATATCTGGAACTGACATGCTTGAAATCGCACGAAGTATGACAGACTGGTTCTTATTGTCATTCAACTCACCCACTGAGAGGACAATGAACGCACTTTCAGTAAGTCCCAATTCCCTCCGGATGTCGGTTCTGGAGGAGGCGGACTTCAGACGACCGGTATTGATTCCTATCCCATGGATGTACTCCACGCGGTCGGAGGACTTTAGAGAGCATGCCCGTCGGAAGTCTTCAGTATTTACTGTGCAAATTACATCCGCGTGCCTCGCCATCAGACGTTCGACCGGATAATACAGGCACCAATTGAGCCAAGGGGCACCATCATAAAAATGAAAGCCATGAACCATATAGAGAAGTTTTGTACCTTTTTTCCGTGCTTCTCTGGCTGCGAGGCGAGTAGCGACCCCCATTACCGGCTCATTTGTCCAGATAAGATCGTAATTGCCCCGTGTGATAATTTCCCGAAGTTCCCGAAATCCCTTGAGATTTTTCATCGAAAGAGGACTACGGTGAAGACTAAGCCTGAAAATATTGTCTGTATACGTTCCGAGAGTCTCACACACTTCTTCAAAGCGTCCTCCAACCTCCGAACAGGCAAGGTCTACCGAATATCCCTTCCCGGCCAGACTGATGACGTGCGGCACAAGGAACTGCACCATCATCAGTTCGGTCGAAGTTATAAGAATTCTTTTATTCATTGAGGTTCAGGCGGTCGATAATTTTATTGGCGATACTTCTGGCATCGATAAGGTTGAACTGCCTGAGATGTTTCTGGGTACCGACTTCGTGGCAATATGTGTCATTAATTCCAATCTTCAGCAAAGGCGGAATCCCTTCAGACTCGGAGAGGACTTCGGCTACTGCGGATCCGAAGCCACCGACGACATTGTGTTCCTCGCAGGTCACAATCAGGCGACAAGTCCGTGCGCATTCCATAACAACGTCTCTGTCGATGGGCTTGACGGTGGGGAAGGTGTAGACGAGCGGGGAAATTCCGGCTTCCTCCAACAATGGAACAGCCGCGCTGACTTCCTCAAAGATGGCACCGGTCGAAAAGACAGCCACATCGGCGCCGTCGCGGACCTTAATGGCTTTTCCGATACGGAAACCGTCGATTCTGTCATGAATACGCTTTTCACCGCCGCGGCCAAGACGCAGGTAGACTGTGCCTGGATAGTCGACGATGGCCCTGACGGCAGCCTCAGCCTCAACGAGATCGGCGGGACACACCACCGCAACCCCAGGGAGAGCACGCATCACGGCAATGTCCTCGGTGGCATGGTGGCTCATGCCCAAAGAGCCGTAGACGTAACCCCCGCCGACGCATACGACCTTGACATTGGCCTTGTGGTAGGCGCAGTCGTTCCTGATCTGCTCGAGACAGCGTAGAGTCGGAAAGTTGCCGATGGAATATGTGAAAACTATTTTGCCCTGCATCGCCATTCCGGCGGCGAGGGCCGTCATGTTCTGTTCGGCGATGCCCGCGTTGGTAAACTGGTCGGGGCACTGTTCCCAAAAAGGCTTAAGCACCCCGAACCCGAGGTCGCCTGTGACGAGTTCGATTCTCCTGTCGTTTTTCGCAAGGTCGACTAAAGTGCGTACAAATGTATCTCTCATATGGGTATTTCTCAGATTTTGTGTTCGCGGTCGGCGGAGCCGGGCTGGGCCTCTACCCTTCTCATTTTTTCGGGATAACGGGTGTTCCAGGTATGTGAAAAAGTGTGGTCGCGGAAGATGTCGTCGCCGGGAGCGGGCCGGACAGGGTTTTCGATCCCGTGGGGGGTGTAAGGGTCGGTGACGCCCTCGGGCATGGCGGCGTGGAGCTCTGTGACGGCTGTGTCGTATTCCCATCCGTCGTGGGGGAAACGGTAATGCCACAGAATGTCGTTCTGCATGAATCCAATTCCTTTGCCCTTGACTGTATTGGCGATTATCACGACGGGCTTGTGGCAGTCGTCGTCGGCAGCTGCTTCACGGAAGGCGCCGCGGAGGGCGGCGTGGTCGTTCCCGTCGATTTCAAGGACGCGCCACCCGAATGCTTTCCATTTGGATGCGAAGTCCTCGAGTTCGAGGGTGTTCTCGTTGAAGTCGAGGCTCTGCATATGATTGTGGTCAACGATTGCCACGAGATTGTCGAGCCGGAAATGGTTGGCGAAAAGCGCGGCCTCCCAGACGGAGCCCTCGTTGCACTCGCCGTCGCCGAGGACCACGTACACGCGACCGGGGCGGCCGTCCTTCTTTCGGGCGTAGGCCATGCCCGCACCTACGCCAAGGCCGTGGCCGAGAGAGCCTGTGGAAAGGTCGACGCCGGGAAGGTGGTGGGAAACATGGCCCGAGAGGCGACTGCCGTTCTGATAATGGGTTTTGAGCTCCCCGACCGAGAAAAATCCGGATTCGGCGAGGGCGGCGTAGACGCTTGCGCCGGCATGGCCTTTGCTGAGGATGAAGCGGTCGCGGTTGTCCCAGGCGGGATTGAGGGGATCGTATCTCAAGACTTCGGCGTACAGCACGGCCATTATGTCGGCGACGGAGAGAATGGCCCCGAGGTGGGATCCGCCGGAGAGGTGGGTCATCTCCACACCGTGGCGGCGGATGAGCCATGCAAGCTGTTCACTGGTGTGTTTCTTTCTGTTTTCCATATTTATCCGATGCGATAACAATCAATTAATTCCATCATTCTCCGCGGGAGACACTATCGAGAAGAGCGAGTTCGTCGAGAGAGAGAGTCCAGCCGATGCTTTCGAGATTGCCGAGAATCTGGGATGGGCGCTTGGCACCGACCAAGACAACGGAATCTGTCAGGCGGTCCATGATGAAGCGGATGGCAACGGCGGCGACACTGACCTTGCGGGCTTCGGCTATGGGACGCATGGCGTCGACAATGGCGAGATTTTTCAAGAGTCTGTCGCCGTGGAAATTGACATATATCTCCCTGCTCCGGCGGTCGTTGACTTCAAAAGTGGAGGAGCGGTCGTATTTACCGGTGAGTATACCCTGCCCGAGACTGCCCCACGTCAGGGGCGTCACGTCCATCCGGGCGGCAAGGTCGAGGAGCGACTGCTCATGGCTCCGGCATGCCAGAGAATATTCATCCTGGCAGCAGACGAATCTGCCCTTGTAGGGCAGAAACTCCGCCATGGAATCGGAATCGACGTTGGACATTCCGAAAAAGCGGACTTTACCTTCCTTGCGAAGGTCCTCAAGAGTGGCCACGACCTCTTCCATGGGAGTTTTTCCGTCGCGGTAGTGAATGACGTAGATATCGACATAGTCAGTTCCGAGGCGAGAGAGAGTTCCTTCGAGAGCCTCGCGGATGTGTGCGGGGGAATTGTCGTAGACTGTGCCCGCGGGACTGAAGCGGACGCCGAATTTCGATTCGACAACTACGTCTTTCCGCCGGGCCCCGAGGCCTTTGGCAAGGGTTCTCTCGGACTGGCCGAGACCGTATGTGTCGGCAGTGTCGAAGAAATTCACACCGTTGTCGAGGGCGGCGGCAATGGCGTCGAGGAGTTCTTTCTCCCTGACATCGCCCCATCCATATCCTCCCATGGGGCAACCGCCCATGCAGAGACGCGAAACTCTCAGACCGGAGTTCCGCAGAGTAACATATTCCATTGGCTGTCAGTTTCTATGTTCTTTTAATACAATAAAGCCGAAGGCTTTTCTGAGAACACCGCCCACGGTGTTGAAAAAGAGCTTGCAGTCAGTCGAGAAGGACACTTCGCGGGCATATTTAATCCGTAGGGCGTTTTTCTTCTTGAGGACGTGGCGCTCATACATCTCGTCTGCGTTTGCGGCGCCTACAATCTCGTCGAGATTGATGAACTCTACAGAGCTGAAATCAGTGATGCCGGGGCGGACGGAGAGAATCAGCTTTTCGTCGCCTTCGTAGCGCTCGACATATTTCAGAAGCTCGGGGCGCGGACCGATGAAACTCATCGTGCCGCCGAGGATGTTGAAAATCTGCGGAATCTCGTCGAGCTTGGTTTTGCGGAGGATGTTGCCGACGCGGGTGATGCGAGGGTCGTTTAATGCCGTTGTGCCTCCGCCAATCCGGTCGGCGTTGCGGACCATGGTTCGGAATTTGAAAATGCGGAAGGGCCTGTTGCGGTAGCCGCCGCGGAGCGGACGGTAGAACACGGGAAACCCGTCGTCGATCACTACGGCAATCGCCACAATCAAATATACCGGCCAAAGCACCAGAAACAGCACCAACGCCAAAACAAAGCCGAGAACGCGCTTGAGATATCTGTTGTAGAAAGACTGCATCTTAATTTCCAAAAACAATATTTTTGACCTTAGCCGCAAAACAGATTGCTCGGTCCGCAATCTTTACAATAGAGGGAATTCCAAATTCCGGCGAGCATCCGCTCTCACGGTATTTTTTGATGTATTTGTAGGGAACTCTCGGCGCATAAACGACCTCATCCAGCAAGCCGTACAGTCCGGGATAATCCGCTTTAATCTGCCGGTCGAAATCAGCGAGGCGGGCATGGCTATCTTTATTTCCGCCCTTGATGACCATGGAATATACAAGCAAGGCATGTCCGAGCAATTGGGTTTCGAGGTACTGCTTTCTTCGGCCAATCACACGGCCTTGCGCCCAAAATGCCGCCTGAGCCTTAATTACATCAAAATGCTCATGTATACGCGCCAATGACATTGCCGGATCAACCGTCTGGCCACCGCGCCCCAGCAAATAACGATAAAGATATCCGCAATCGACAAAAGCAAACGAATCAGCAATTCCGATCGGAGCAAAGATCCATTCATTGTCGGTATAGCTCACGCCTTCCGTCTGCCGGTAGTTCATCGCTAAAATGTTACCGAGCTTGTATGCAACACAATGCATGTGCAAATCCGCACTGATATATCTATATACATCCTCAAACGAGTATGTTTTTTCAGCTTCGTAGCCTAACTGCCGGAAGGTTGGCCTGGGACTGTCGGGTTTGTCATCATAGACCATCGCGTAGTCATTGACAACAACATCTTCGTCCCGCATCGAGAGGGCTTTAACATAAACCGAAAAGGCTCCGGTGTCGAATGTATCGTCTGCATCCAGGACTTTGACGTAGCGTCCGGTGCACAGCGGAAGTGCGGTGTTGATGCAACTGCCATAATTGCCGTTGGCTTTGTCGATTACGCGGATAGAACCGGGATAGCGGTCGGCGTAGCTGTGGGCGATTTCGGAGGAACGATCTTTGGAGCCGTCGTTCACTACAAGAACCTCCACCCTGTCTAACTCGGGAATAAGGAGAGAGTCAAGGCATTTGCCTATATACTTCTCCATATTGTAAGTCGGGATGATTATGCTTATCTGTTTTTCCATGCTTCGAATGCTTTGGCGATTACGGGGGCCATGTCGTAGTATTTGTACTCGGCGAGGCGGCCTCCGAAAATTACGTATTTTTCTTGTGCGGCGAGAGCTCGGTAGGCTTCGGAGAGACGGTTGTTCCGCTCGTTGTTGACAGGATAGTATGGTTCCATACCCGGTCTGAACTCAGTGGAGTATTCGCGGGAGATGACAGTGTGGGGATTATCGTAAACAGCCGGGCCGAACGCCTCGAAGTGCTTGTGCTCTATAATTCGGGTCCATGGGGTGTCGGCGTCGGTGTAATTCACCACGGCGTTGCCCTGATAATTGGATGTGTCAAGAGTTTCGGTCTCAAAGCGGACGGTGCGCCAGTCGAGGCGTCCGAGGCGGAAATCGAAATATTCGTCGATAGCTCCGGTGTAGACGAGTTTATCGGCAAGCTCGCGCCAGGAGCCCTTTAATTCGGCAAAATCGACTCCGAGCCGGACTTCCGAGCCTTCGAGGAGTCGGTCAATCAGACGGTTATAGCCACCCTCGGGTATTCCCTGATAGGCATCGTTGAAGTAATTGTTGTCGAAGGTCAGGCGCACGGGCAGCCGGCGGATTATGAACGCCGGAAGTTCCGTGCAGGGGCGTCCCCACTGCTTTTCAGTATAATGTTTGATAAGCTTTTCATAAATGTCCTTGCCAATCAGTGCGAGGGCCTGTTCCTCAAGGTTCCGGGGCTCACTAACTCCTTCCGCCTTCATTCGCTCGATGGCTTCGCGACGTTGCTCTTCCAGTTTAGCCTCAGCCTCCCGAGGAGTGCGCACTTCCCACATCTGATAGAAAGTGTTCATATTGAAAGGCAGATTGTAGAGTTTGCCGTCCGGCGCGGAGGCAACAGGCGAATTTGTGTATCGGTTGAAAGGCACGAGCGAGTTGACGAAGTCCCAGACTTCGCGGTCGGAGGTATGGAAAATATGCGCACCATACTTGTGGACATTGATGCCCTCGATCTTCTCGCAATACACGTTTCCGCCGACGTGGTCCCGGCGGTCAATGATGAGGCACCGTTTTCCGGCCTTAGTAGCCAGATGCGCGAACGTCGCGCCGAAGAGGCCGGCGCCGACAATAAGGTAGTCGTATTTCATACCTTTTCCCACTTCAGGGTGTTAAAATTATATCGCTTAATTATTTTTGCGGGATTGCCAACGGCCACGCAATAATCCGGGACATCCTTGGTAACAATCGCTCCGGCACCCACTATACAATGTCTTCCGATTGACACACCACTCATAATCTGTGCCCCAAAACCAATCCACGAACCGTCTCCAATCTTAATCGGCCCTTTAACGAATGACGCTTGTTTCATAATCGGAGTCTCAATATCCTCAAAGCAATGATTTCGGTCGGTGTAATGTACATATGGCGCAGTAATAACATAATTTCCAATTATTATTGAGTGACTGCAACCGAAATCATTTCCTTTTCCGATGAGCGAACCGGTGCCGATAACAATCTTTGGACTGTTTCCATCAATAGGATTGAAACAGAATGAACAGTAATCTTCAATCCGCACTTTATCGGATAAGCATAAAATTCCATCGCCAATTATTCGAATACCACTGCCTAACGAGACGTCGGCACCAATGCCAAGTCTACGTTTTCGCAAGGAGTTTCTAATCTTGTTGCGAAGAGATTTCAATTTAAAACGTAAAACAACAAAACAGGAGCAAATTTTCATTTAATTTTTATATAAATCGAGTATAGCAAATGTTTATAAAATGATACACGAAAAAAACGGGATGCTGGGTTTAACAGGGCAAATTTCAAACACTGTCTGCGAAGTGACTTAACCGGGATACGGAAAAGTGTATAAAGCTTATTGTCAGGGGAGAGATATTGTTTATCGTTCTTTACAAATGAGTCCCAGCAGTCCAATGCGTAATCCGTACTATTGTTGATACGACTTTCGAGAACTCCTTTAAAGAAATATCTGTAGACAGCATTCTTGATTGAGCATTTCAGTTTTCCAAACGGGTAGTCCGTTAAGTCTTCATCGGTTTTCAAAGCCAGGGCATTCATGTGCTTGAATCTTCTATCCGAATGTGAAAGGCTACCAGAAAGAATTCGATAATTATACGGAGTGGCAGCACTGATAAATACCGAGTCAATATATTTACAATACCTTATGATAAATTCTTCATCTTCCTTGATTAACAAATTCGGACTAAATCTAAGATGATGTTTGTCAATCAAATTTTTGTTGTAGAATTTATTAAAAGTGAAACCGAAATATCCTTCACTGCTTTCAAAAAGGCTCGTCAGTGCAGAATCAATATCGGCTGTTCCATCATAACTTTTATCAACTATCCGTTTCACTTTTTTACACCCCGACTCCCATTCATTGAATCCAAAGAATATCAAATCTGAATCAGGCGACTCTTCAATTACAGCGAGTGTGTCATCTTGAATCCAGTCATCTGCATCTACAAACAAAACCCATTTTCCCCTCGCGCAGTCAAGCCCAACATTCCTCGCTGAAGATGCTCCGGAATTCTCCTTATGGAGAACACGTATCCTCGAGTCCAATCGCTCGTATTTTCTGCCAATATCCAAAGATTCATCTGTACTTCCATCATCAACGAGTATTAATTCCAAGGACCTATACTTTTGATCAAGAATACTTTCAACGCACTTGCCAAGATATTCAGCAGCATTATACACCGGCACAATGACCGATACCTCCGGAAAATTCAGCATGTTCAAGACAGTTTGCGATTTTTGGGCATAAACTTAATTAAGCGTCTTTTCACTGTAGAAATCAAGACGTTTCGTTCCGAGGGATTCAAAACAAAAACATATGCATACGGTATCAATGTCATAAACCCCATGATAAAAGTAAGGGCAAGACGAATAAATCCGTTCACTATCTCGTTGCCTTCTTTCAGACCATGGGAAAACAGTAAATTCGATAGATATGCCACAATCATTGTAATGCACGCAAAACCTATCAGTTCACATGCAATCGGCGCAATGTATTGTCTCATCCTGATCTGCGGAATCTGTCTGTGGACAAATACAAAACTCAATGCAACAATTGCCGCCAGCAACATATTGTTTGTCATATAGACGATTCCGACGTCTTTCCAAACGAATTTAAGAATCAGATACGAGACAAGAGGGATAAGAAGATATATACTTCCACTGATATATGATATATTTCGGATGTTGCCCGTCGCATGGATGGCACGAATATTGACATCATTAATAATTGTCAGGAGGGAAGTTATTACAATAAGCCTGAAAAACTCAACAGAATACTCCGGTACCTGCCCGAGCCAAATATAAAGAACTGATTCCGTTTCAATTAGAAAGGGGATGCACAGAAGCCAAAATGCGAGAATGGTAAACACATTGGAGCGTCGCATTATCAACATCATCTGATAGAAATTTCCCGTTGCATAGTTCTTGGTTATCTGAGGTGTGAAAGCTGTTGAAATTGCTGCCGACAAGCCGGACAAGGTGCCTGAAATTGTTGCAGCTATACTTGCAGCCGCGTTTACCACCACCCCAAAGAATACATTCTGTATAATCGGCATACTCTGTTTATTTGCAACCGCGCACATATTCCCATACAAGTCCAGACCGGAGAATTTAAGCATCTGTCCGGCAACCTTTCTATCAAGACTGTTAATTGCGAACCTCGCTTCATCAAAATTTCGTATGCAATACCAACGATATATCATAGCGGTCAGAATGGAAACTCCCGATAACATAGCGGACAGCCAAATCAGTCTGTCACTTCCAATCACTAAAAGCAATTGCACAATAATGAGCTTCAGGAAATCATTTAGAAACGAAAGATTTGCAAAAACCACCATTTTTTCGTGAGCTATCACACACGCCGTATATGGTACTTGAGTAAAGCCCACCATCATCGAGACTATTGTAAATTGATATAGGACATTGACTGCAAACATACTTCCTTCAGGGAAGTTCATCTTATTATTAACAAACCAAAGGCCCACAGTTTCAGCTAAAACTGCCACAAATAATGCTATACAAAAATGGATGACAAGAGCTGTAGAAAATATTTTCTTTAGTGAGTCATTGTTTCCTTTTCCAAGTTCGAAAGTTATAAAGCGCGAAGTAGCACCGGCCATGGACGAGTTAAGAAAGGTCGCTGTGCCAACAACGCTTCCTATTACTCCATATATACCATAATCATCTACTCCTAACGCTTCAAGAATAATTCTTCCTGTGTACAGGCCGACAAAAATGCCAAGCACCATTCTTATGGTAAGGGCTGTGGCATTTTTCATTACACGCTTGTTATCTGAAGATGGCATTGCTTTAAATTTTAGCGAGCTGATTTCATTAACCGTTTTCGGCGGAAGTGGTCAATGATGAAGTGACATTTTGTCCTCAGGGGGAAGAGGGGGGAGGTTAGGAGGCGGAGGAGGTTGGGGAATGTGGGGGCGGCGAAGTAGCGGCGGTAGGTTTTTCGGCAGGCCATTCCTTTCAGGAGGGCGGCTTTTTTCTCTTCTTTCTGTCGGGGAGTGATGAGGCCGACGGCTATGGCCTTGTCCATGTCGGCAAGCTGCTGGTCGATTATCTTCTCAAGGGGAAATTTTGCGAAGTTCCCGGGATTCGAAGAGCTTGCGGAGTGTTTTCTATACAGTACTCCCACTTGTGGAAGAAATGCGTTTCTGCCAAGCATGAGGGCGCGGAAGCTGATTAGCTCGTCTTCTGTGGGACAATCGTCGGAGAGGGGGCCGAAGACAGTCATGACCTTTTTATAAAAAGCTCTCGAAGGAGCCGGGATGTTGCCGCCCCCGGCGAAACCGTAGAATTTCACCGAATCCACACAGGCGTCATCCGTACCATTCTCGCGCCCGGCGCTGTCCACGGACTTCATGCTCAGGGATACGGCCGTAACGTCGGGATTGTCGCGCAGGAACTCGTAGGAAAGCCTGGTGCGGTCCGGAATGGAGATGTCGTCGCCATGGGCGGCGATGATTATTTCGCCTTCGGCAAGCTCAAGATAGGCTTTGTTCATGTGGCGGGTTATGCCTAAGTTCGACTCGTTGCGGTTGAGCTTTATCTTGTGCGGGCCGCGGTATTCCGCGGCCATTTTTTTCATTATCTCAAATGTCCGGTCGGAACTGCAGTCATCGGACAATACAATTTCCAAGGGCGAATATGTCTGGGCGAACGCGCATTCCACGGCTTCACGGACAAAACGCTCGATGTTGTAGGCCGTGACAACGTAGGATATCAACGGTTTTTCCATCAGAAAATCTTTATCAATAGTTTAGAGGGCAGGCAACGTATGGCGGCTATCAGAAAGCGGTCGGACAAACGGGCGGAGTTTCCGCAGAGGTCCATCACTTTATGGCGGCGCAGCTTGCCGATTGAATTAATTTTTTGCCTGTCCGAACCATCCGACCGGCACAGGGACAGGAACATGTCGCGCACAATTCCCGGAGCCTTGGAAGTATAGTGATAGCCGATTCGGTTGTTTTCGATGAAGCGGAGTTTTCTGTCGAGAAGGCGCATCTGAATGTCGGCGTAGTCGGCACGGATTTTTTTAGAGAGGGAACCGTCGGTGTCGCGGTAGAAATAGAGGGACGAACCAATGGCCACGGCAGAGGAAATCCACTGAATATAGTCGAGGTTAAAGAGGAGGTCTTCGCCGAGCGAGAGGTTTTCGTCAAAACGGATTCTGTTTTTCCATATGGTTTCTGTTCTGAACAGTTTTGCATAAGGAGGATGAAGCATTCCGCAGTCCTCCAAATAAGAGTATATTTCGCTCTTGGCCGGCAATACCCGTTCGGAAGCCGTCGCGACGGCGGGGGCGACTTCGCTGTCGGCACGGAAGCGCCGGATTCCGCAAGCGGAGAGTCCGCAGGAGGGCGTTATGGCACCGTATAGCGTTTCAAGCAAAAGGGGCGAGCAGACGTCGTCGCTGTCCACAAACATCAGATATTCCCCCCGGGCCCGGTCTATGCCGAAATTCCTTGCGGAGCTCACGCCTCCGTTTTCTTTCCGGAACGAGCGGATCCTCCCATCGCGCTTTTCCCAATCGCGGACGATGGCATCGGAGCCGTCGGTGGAGCCGTCATCGACGAGAACAAGCTCCCAATCCGGCATTGTCTGCCGGCATATGCTTTCGATGCATGCGTCGAGCCAGCGCGCCGAATTATAGACGGGGACAACTATGGAAATCATAGAGTTTTGCGGGTCTTCAACAAAAGATACAGCAGCGGGAAGAGCCGGAAGCGGCACGTGTAGTAAATTATCTTATGCCATGTGGCTTTTCGCGGATAGCGGCCTCCGGCAAACAGCGCGACGACTTCGGGAGTGGAGAGAATTTGCCCAAGCTCACTTCTGAAGCGGCCGTACTCCTTGATTTTCCCGATGTTGTAGACGCTGTAAGTCACCGCCACGGTAAGGTTGGCATCGAGACGCTTGCGGCGCTCGTCGGCATCTGCCACCAGGTTTTCTGTAAGCGAGGAGCAGAGGCGCCAGCAGGCATAGAGCATGGAGAAAGCGTTCTCCCGGTATTTAAGGGTGAGGGATCCGGGGTTGACACAGTAACGGTACAGTGGCTCGTTGACGACAGCTATCCGGCCCTGAATGCGGGAGGCGTAGAGGATGTTGAGGATTATGTCTTCGGTGAAATACTCGCGCTCGGACACGAAATCCGATTCCTTTAGCAAGTCGGTACGGTACATGCGTATCCACACAAATCCGGGGAGGTTGCGGACTCCTTCTTCCCACACTGTCCCTATTGAAGTCAGCAGATAGTCGTTTATAATGTTCTTTCCTTCGATGAATCCGGAGTCATACGGCAAGGTCGAAGGCACAATGTCGCCCGAGTTGTCGGTTGCGTATCCGCAGACGCTCAGTTCCACATTCCGGTCTTCGAATGGAGCGGCAAGAGAACAAAGGTATGATTTCGAAACATAGTCATCACTGTCGGGAAAGACAACGAGATTTCCCTGCGCCTGTTTCCATCCGGCCAATCTCGCACTACTCAGGCCTCCGTTCGGTTTATGAATAACCTTTATATATTCATACGCTTCGGCATACTCATCGCAAATCGCGCCCGAACTGTCTTCAGAACCGTCATCGACCAAAATAATCTCAAACGGCCGCAGATCCTGCGCCAGAAGGCTGTCCAGACAACGACGGAGATATTTTTCGACATTGTAGACAGGCACAACCACCGAAACTGTGTTCTTATCCATTCCGGAGCGCATTCGTAAGATAATTCAATGATTTTTCCCTCAAACCGGCGAGTTTGGGTTGCACCGGCCCGTAGTCAACAGCGCGTCGACTACCGATTGTCTCTCCGTTCCTTATCAATCTGTCTTCCAGCCCGAGAGATTTGAGGAAATCGATTTTCCGGCTGTCGTTGTTGTTGTGCACGTTCTCACTTGCGGCGATAGCTGTATAGAATTCCTTTCTGAAGATTACGGAGAAGGCCGTTGCGTGGAAAGAATTGGTGTAGACAATTTCGGCGTCGCGGATGAGGCCGAGAAACTCCTGCGGGGATACGTCGAGCTTCATGCGGATGCCGGGCTTGAAGAAATCCTTGATGTAGTCGTTGAGGAGTATGACGTCGAAGCCGGTCTTCCGCCTCAAGGCATCGAGCTGCGAACGGTCGCCATGGTTGTTGTTAAGGAAGTACGCAAGGATGTATTTTTTCTTTCTCCGCGGAGCGACAGCAAATTCCGACCACTCCTCCTTTGTGAGAAGCAATACAGGGTCGCATACCTGCACGGCATCCTTGCGTCCAAGCTCCGCGAGGAGTCTCACGCCCGATTCTTCCCGGCACGACACATGGTCAACGCCCGGCAGGAGTGCGGCAATCATGGCTTTGTCCTCTTCGTCAAAGCGTCCCTTGCCGAGGCTCGGGGCATAGGCCACCGTGGGGCGGCGGTTCTTAACGAAATCGAGATAGTAGGCCGACTCGAAATCCTGACATGCGGGATTCCACACCTGGTCGCTGCCGGTATAATATATGTCGTAGTCCAGTTCGTCGACGTTGAGTTCCGCTCCGCTTCGGTATTCGCGCGGAGAAACCGGGAGCACTTTGTTGATGAAATGCTCGAATTTCCTTTTCCGCGAGGCGAGGCGGGGATAGATCAGGACTCTGAACAGATTGTAGATCCGTGAACCGGTATTGAAAATCCTGTAGGCGTCGAGCTGTGCCCTGTTGCGCAGGTTGATTATCTCAGGCTGATAACCGAGTTTACGGAGAGTGTGAACAGACGCATAGCTCTGCAAAACAGAACCGTAATTATGCGCGCCATGAAATGTAAGAATACCTATTTTTGTCATGTTTCGTTAAGTTCACAAATTAATAATTCCAGCTCCTGAATATGTCGCACCCATTACCGTGAAATACAATTCCAAATCCATCTTCTGGGGTATCAATAAGTATGGAAAACAGAAAGACAGATACCATAAAAAGAGAGATTACAAGCAAATACTCAGCTCCGGAGAAATCTGAGAATATCGACTGTGCCGTATCCACATAAAATGTTGAACTCCATTGGTTACACATATGACAGAGATATACGGCAAAGGTCGATGCCGCAATATAATTTACAAACCTATTATAATGTGGTTTCGCCCTGACTGTCAGCAAGACGAGGCTTAACGCAAGCGATATATTCAGAGGGTTGGTGTAAACAATCGACATATAAAACACTCTCATGACGCCTAACCGAACCGGCAAATATCCCCAGACTATGAAGATTAATAAGGATAATGCAAACACTTTTCCCGCATTCCTGACAATGTACTCACCGTGATGGCGGACATATTGCGCAAGCAAATAAAGTCCGACAAAACTGAAAGTCGAATAGCCTCCGTCAATAAACTTAGCACTTTGATAAAAGCAGGCATAGATTGTCTGGAACGAATAAAAACAAATCAACAGAAGCCCGAATTGCTGTTTTGAAGCCGTTTTCACGTAGTAGTTAAGAACCGGACTCAGTAAGTAAAGTCCGATATAAGCCTTGATAAACCATCCGAATCTTCCCAAAAACAGACATTCCACAATCTGCTGTTCTTCTACGGTCGCTCTTCCAAGACATAACCCAATAATATACACCAGAGTTATTACAAATACAGACTGAAAGACAAATCCAATCAGACGCCTGAGACTAAAATTAATCTGAAACCACCCTGAAATCAGGACAAAAAGATTGACTGATATCAGTGATAATGATTGAAAAACGCACCGAGCAAAAGTAGGGACAGGATATTGCGCGGCCTCCTGAAAACTTGGCTCACCTAAAGCATAGAAATTAACATGAAGCATCAATATCAAAAACATCGCAATAATACGCAACGCCTCAATATTTGAATTTCTTATGGAGCTCATAATACTTTGCTTCCTTAAATGTGAGATACGGATGATTCCCGTTTCCTTTCCGCCTATTTATGGAACCAATTATAAATAAAACGATAAAATATATTTACGCAACACCATGAGAGAAAGGGGTAAGTATGCGGATGTTGGAACACGTAATTGGCGACCTTGATGGATAGTCCTTTTGATGGCGCCGGAATGATTCGGGCCTGAACAAACTTTTCAGCCCAATAATTGAATCTTTCTGCCGGGATACGAAACCGGAGGGCTTTTGGAATGAAAACACTGATATGGTGATTAATAACCTTCCCAATTCCTTTTGATATTCCTTCCGAATCTTTGCGCGGGGGGGGGTATTGCGCTTATAATCAACAAGATGAATAAAAAGACTGTAATAACTTGAGAACCATTTTTCAGCCCTAAGCGAAGATACGGTGTTCATCGTTGACCCACTGTGGAACTTATACACATAGGGACGGCATGAGGTCAGCACACATGAAGGGGATTTGATAAAAAAATCACTGTTGAACCATACGTCTTCTCCGACAATAATCCCCGACGGAAAACAAATATCATTGCTTTTTAAAAACGAAGTTCTATATAAACCGGCAACACTTGAACTCGGCCATCGCGTCTCAACAATCAAGCAAAATCCTGAAACCTGTTCAATCTCATGGCCAGAAGATAATTGAGTGTCAATCCTTGATTCCTCACCATTCCTTAGGTCCACCATTCTCAGGCCAAAACCGATATAGTCAAAACCTTGATTCCCCCAGCGACTCAAGATATAGGAGTACGAATTATCGAGCATATAATCATCACAGTCCAGAAAATGGATATATTCACCCTCGGCCATTTCTATGCCTACATTTCTTGCAACAGACACTCCCTGATTTACCTGATATTTATATTTTACATTTAGATTCGGGTGTTGAGCAATGAACTCTCTGCAAATCGATTCCGTGCCGTCGGTTGAGCCATCATTAACCAAAATGACTTCATATTCTCCGTCTTTCATTCCCTGCCTAAGCAGAGACACAAACAAATCACGGAGATAGGGTTCCTTATTATATAAGGTTATTACAACTGAGAGTTTCATGTTTTCTCCGCGTTCCGACTGATTATTACCGCTCATATATCCTTTCCATCGTTTCGGCCATTTTCACGCTGTCGAATGCCGATTCCTTGACGCGATTGGAAATAAGTGACCGATCATACGGCTTTGAGGCTTTTAGGAACCCCTCAGTCCACTCGTCGATTTTTTTGAGCGACAGGAATTCTACGCTGTCGGTTATATCGACCTCTCTTGTGACTGTGTCTGAAACAAGAGATTTCAAACCGGCGGCCTGAGCCTCGACACTTACCAAAGCCAAACCCTCAAACCAAGAGGGCATGACGAAGGCATCAAATGCGGAGTAGTATTCGTTGACATTGTGGACAGCTCCGACGAATATCACATCTTCCCCTACCCCGGTCTCTAAGGCAAGCCGCTCCAATTCGTCTTTTGACGGGCCTTCTCCAATCAGCATCAGTTTCGCCTTAAGTCGAGGATGCGTCTCTTTAAGGCGGCGCATCACCTGAATCGAGAAAGTCTGGTTTTTCAGCGGAATCAATCGTCCTACCTGTCCTACGACAAATTCATCGGTGAGGTTAAATTTCTCCCTTATCCTGTTGCGGTAGTCCGGACTGAAGGCAAACTTCGCAACGTCAATCGCGTTGCTTATGACTTGAGCGCTCCTGTTTCCAAACATCCAGCGAGTCGCTTCCCGACTGCAGGAAAGCCGGATAAACCGGTCTTTCAGGAACATGGATTTGTTCAGAATGTGGACAAATTTTCCAAGTAGACCGCCGCGGCCGTTGCGGGTGCTGTGGGAGTGGATGATGACCTTGCAGTCGAATTTGGACGCGACTATAGCCGGTATGGGATTTATAAAGGCGTTCATGTGGATGTGGACGCAGTCATACTTCCGAAGCAGGATGCTCTTCAATGCCTTAGCCTGACGGAACGGAGCATCGGTAAAATCCGGAATGATGTATATGGTTCCCCCACGTTCTTCTATAAGTTCCTTGAACTTCCTATGCTTAATCTCAGGCTCCTGAATCGCAAAATCAAACCTGAACCTCTCCCGGTCTATCGCGCCTAACAAATTGTAGATGAAATTCTCGGCGCCACCCAGATTGAGGCCATGAATAACATGCAAAATGCGTGTCACAGCGGTATCTATTTAGATATTTTCCTACGGATCAGACGAATCAAGGAAGCAGGCACCAGACCTTTAGACAAGTCCCTAAGGGCATACAGGAGTCCCAATCTCACTCCAAGTCCGTTGCAAACCTCGAGCTTAATCTTGAAACTCCTGTACCGGTCCCGGAACTTTCTTCTTGCAAAAGCGTTTTTGTCATTGCGCATCCAGTAAAGAGTCTCATCCATGTTATAGCCCTGCAAGCCTGCCTTATGGAATTTATACCACAGATAATAATCCTCGACTCTTTCCACCTGCGGGCCGGATGTATAGCCGCCGACCGCTTCAAAAGCCGACGTGCGAAACATGGTCGGCGCATGAAAATAGGGTGTACCGTTTCTGAAGTCATTTTTTCCGGGAACGGGGGACAGACTTCTGGTACGGCCATAGAACCCGTCCTCATCAAAAAGTTTCATACCCGTGCTGACATGGCTGTACTGCGGATTCTGGACCAAAAATCGGATTTGTTTCTCAAATCGCGAGGGGTCGCACAAATCGTCCCCATCCATTCTGGCTACAAATTCCGTATCGGCAAGCTCCAGACAACGGTTAAGCGTAGCCGCCAGTTTCAGGTTGACATTGTTCCTGATAAGGATAAATTTACCGGGCCATCGCTCGACATACGAGCGGGCGACCTCAAGCGTATTGTCAGTGGAAGCGTCGTCGCACATTATCACCTTGAAATCCTGGCATGTCTGTTCCAACAGGGAATCAAGAGCCTCGGGAAGCGTCGGGGCACAGTTGTAGATTCCCATTATCACCGAAATACGGAATCCTTTTCCGGCCTTATTTTCCGTATGGGTTCGGAGGTCCTGCATTTCTATCGTCTCCAAATCTTAGACATTAATCCTTCTCCAAGAACACGATATGCCAATATTTTGCACCGATGGAGAAACTGAGTCTTCTTCGGGAGCCACGAACACGCGAAATGATGGATGCACACGGAATTCTCCGTGAGCTTAATCAGCCCTGTGCCATGGTCTTTGGGACAGAAATAATCCGCCGGATATATTGTTACCAATCCGGGGAAATCCTGATATCTGTTGTTTTGCTTCAGACCCGCCTTCAACATATAGGCTGTAATAGTCATTGTATTGGACGTGGTGTCAAAACCGCCGTCCTCTTTAATGAACGACCGACGGTCATACTCCGCAAGAAGTTCAGTCACCCATTTTCCACCGGCCTGAGAGGCCATCATTCCTGTCGGGACGAAATTGTTGTTTTCAAAACCGGAGAAAGCGACATGATGGAGAAAGGGGTCGTAGCTTTTGAGGACCTCAACATCCGTGTCCATGTAAACCCCTCCTTCCGTAGCCAACGCATACAGACGGACATAGTCCGTCACAAAGGCAAACTTTCGGGCCTCATATGCCTGCTTAACATAGAGATTGCTGTTGATGTCGAAATTCTTTTCGTTCCACTCCTTGATTTCATAATCGGGGAGGAATTTTTTCCATGAGGCTATGCACTTGCGCGCCTCCTCGGGAAGCGGATTGCCGCCGAACCAGCAGTAATGTACTTTTTTGGGAATCATAATGAGATATGCAGTTAATCAGACGATAAAGCCGCAACGGTCTTTAAGGTCCTCGCGTTGCTGCAATTTTTTCTCGGCCGATACGTCGGCACGCATCGTGTATTCTTCTCCGTAGACTACGCCGGCCTGCATACGGGCTTTGTTTCGTGCCACGTATTCATCTATCGTTCAGATGACTTTTGCGGGATTGCCTGCGGCAACCACTCCGGAGGGAATGCTCTTCGTGACTGTGGAGTTGGCGCCTATCACGGAGTCCGAGCCGATGGAAACGCCGGGCAGCACAACGGCGTCGGCGCCGATAAAGACGTTGTCGCCAATGTCAACCCTTCCGATCCGGGCATAACCGAGGTGATGGCAAGTACTGGCGTCATGGGCGAGAATATGGACCCGCGGAGCCATCGTGACGTTGTCGCCGACAGTTATCAACCAGCAATGCGAATCGTCAAGAATCACTCCGTGCATCCGGTTGAAATTCTTTCCGACAACCATTCCCCGGGCAATCAGGTCCTCGGTTGTGAGGTCCGAGCGAAGGCGGTAGACAATTCTTTTCAGAAACCTTATGAATGCTTTTTTCATATCTCCTCCATATTTTCCATCTGCATCACCGCGTTGCAGAGGCGGTTGACGATGTCGATGTTTGTATTTTCGTCGAATTTGCGGGCAAAGAGGCAGGGGCTCGCCAGCAGGGTCTCGAGGTCGGCCGGCTCGCGGCCCCAGGTGTATGGTTTCCCGCGTTTCCAGTCGATATCTCTCATCGAGCCCTTGCGGAGGTCGGAGGGGGCGTAAATCCGGTCGCGGAAAGGGGAATTGTAAGCGAGAGTGTGGACCCACAGCTCGTCGGGCGCCAAGGTGTGGTGGAACATTGAATAAACGAGGTCCTTGCGGCGGAAGAGGTATTCGGCCAGGTCGTGGCTTATGCTGCAGTTACTCCATCCGTTGTATATCCTGAAATCTGATTTCCTAAGCCGGTTCACGCCCACGACCCGCTGGAGCCAAGCCAGTCCGTAGACCAGCGCCTTGAAGGGCTTGGATTTGCGAAAGAGGTCGGTGGCGATAAATGGCCAGTACACTCGGGTGCGCCGGGTGCAATAGGGAAACTCGCGCGGAACGATGCCTATAAACTCCTTGCCCGAGCCGTCGCAGAAATCATGGATGTATTTCTGAGATTTCAGCGGCAGGCAGACGCCGGTCTGGAGGTGGAAGTAGGAATAAGATATTCCCTCGCTCCGCTCGGTCCGGAAAGCGGCGTCGAGCATAGAGAGATATGCCTTGACCTGAGAATAGTCAGCCCAGAAGACTTTGATGCGCTCCACCTCGAAGAGGCGCGCCGAGCGGCATGCGTGCAGTTTCGAGGGGTCGAAATCCCGCGCCCGAGCGTCGACGAGGAGATAGATGTCGTTGTCCGGGGAGTCGAGCAGAGCCAAGCATTTGCTCAGGATGCTCCAGTTGTTGTGGGCCAGGATCAGGTAGGCGTGCTTTGGCATGGTCGGTAAATCAGAAATAGTTGCCGAGTATGTCGCTGATGTAATAGTAGTGGCCGGTCGAGAAGAAGTAGAAGAATATGTAGGCGACGTAGAAGCAGAAGTAAATCGCCTTGCGGTTCGGGGCATACAGCTTATTGATCAGATAGGGGATGAGGATGTAGTTGTATAAGCTGAAATAAATGGGGAGGCGTCCTATCATGATACCACTCGTGAGCATGGCGATGAAAAAGAGTCCGGCGGACACGGTGGACATGTTGACGCACAGGTTGAGAAAACTGTTGTTGAGGGCGAGAATCTGCTTCCGCTTGATGAGGGCCATGAACACGGGCACCGACTCGAAAAGCACGCGGAGGGGATGGGCGCCGTCGTCATCGACAAACTGGTTGAGGTTGTCGTGATAGGCGGAATTCTGAAGAATTGTGTCCATGGTGTCCATCAGCAGGCTGACGGAGAAGGCCGAGGAGAGAATGACGACGATGAAGAGTATCATCACCCGGCCGAAGGGCTTGAAGTCAACAAAGAAAATAGCGGGGAGGACAATCAGGGCGCTGGTATGCACGAGCGAGCAAATCAGGACGATGGCGATGAACCAGAGGCGCTTTCGCTCGAGAATGAGGTAGTAGAGACTGAACAGAATGGCGGCGACGACGAACTGGCGGATGCCGTTGAACATCCATGAGAAGGTCGTGGATGCGACGAACAGAAACATGGAAAACATAAAGTCGACCGATCTCTTTCTGAAAGTCAGCATTATCGGAATTCCCGACAGAATCGCTATCGTAGCCAGCCACCAATGGAAATCGCCGCTCACCAAGGTCTTGAACAGTACGGTCAGGAAAGACCATCCGGGCGCCTTGCCTTCCTTGACGAGTTCTTCGAAGGCGCTCGTCAGGCCGAAGGGAGCCTGATCGAACATGATGATGTAAGCCCTCGTATCGGAAAATCCCGAGCGCAGGGCGGCCCAGAAGACCACGTAGCCCATGGAAATCACGGCATAGGCCCAGGGGATGGGTCGGGACTGGCGCACCCGTGCATCTGGCACCTGAAAGTGATATATCATCGTCAGCACCAGGACGAGCAGAAGCATCGAATTGTAGACAATCATGGCAGAATGAGCGTTGCGAAATACCGGGCCTCTTCGGCAAGTGCCTTCTGTGCCTTTGAAATCGGGGGTGTGGCGGCCACGGTGGCGAGCACCGGTTCGAGGAGTGCGGGCGTGCCGTCGCTTGCCGCGAGGATGAGCTTGATGAGCGCCGAGGTCCAGCGGTTGGTGACGGCGTCGTCGAGGCGGATGAGCTTTTCGCGGGCGCGGGCGGCGGCGTCGGCGTTGCCGAGGACGGTGAAGGCACCGTAGAGCAGAGCCTGGAGGCGCGCGTCGAGTTTGCGGTTGTTCAGCCTTACCACCTCCATCCGGCCGGTGAAGACGGAGAGTTTCGCCGCTATCGGGGCCGGAAGAGTTTCTTCGGCGCGATAATGACGCAGAGCGGTGAAGAGATGGGGGACAAAAGCATCAATCTGGTCGTTAGCCCGACTTGTCTTGCGAGAAAATTCGAGAACCCGTACGTCAGTGGCCTTGACGTTGAATACTATGGTCGCCACATTATTATATACATTGAGGACAATATTTCCGGAAGTGCCTTTCGCTTTCGGCATATATCTGCCTATCAGCCCCGGAAAATCACCTTTTATTACCTCCACAAGATCGCCCTCCTCCAAATCAATTCCATTGAGGGAAAAGTAGGGCAGGCAATTCCTGTATGCTCTCGCTATATTCATGAAGTTCATCATATCCCTGTCGGAGACAGTGGCATAACGTTCAGAGGAATTGCTTCGGTTTAAAAGAAAAGAGAATCCATTGTTAGAGCAACACAGCTTCTTGACCTCCTTAAAGCATCCTCTCACAAATATATAGTGGAACGTCAGATTGGCTGTCTTCATCCTTAATTCTCCGTCCTTTTCCTCCCTGACCACATATGTAGGCGCGAAAAGTTCCAGCTTGAACCCTTCGCTCTCGTTGAACTTATCTATTTCCTTTTTCGCCATATGACGAAAGGAACTTCCGATATGATTCAACACATACCAGCGAGGAGAATCCTCAAGGCTTTCGAGAACCATCTTTTAAGTCGGGATATAAGCTCCATATAAGCCAAGCAAAGCGTATCTTCTTGCTAATCAGCGCAAAGCTACTCCTGCTTTACTTGTCTTCCGAAAACTGGAAAATTGCCACACTCTTTTCCTCTCTTAGGAATAGAATGTGTATTTATGTTGAATATAGACAATCAGTCACTTACACCGTCTATGAATGGCCTTGTAAAACTTGCAAAACAAGTAAATATCAATTAGAGAAATTTTAGTCTCAAAAATGACTCTATTTCAAATATAATTTGTAACTTTGCACTCACAAATGCTCTATTCCTAAGAGATATTGCATTTTAGATAGTGCAAAAATGGTGCATTGGAAGAGGTTTTTGGGGATTAAGATGTGATGGTTTATAAAGAAATAACGCTGATATACATTGCAGTTTGCACTATATATCAGCGTCTTAATTTTGTGATTCGGTCGGGACTCGAACCCGAAACCGTCTGCTTAGAAGGCAGATGCTCTATCCAGTTGAGCTACCGAACCAAATGTGTATGCGGGATTCCGTCTTTTGCGAGCACAAAGTTAAGAAAAAAAATCGGGATATGCAAGTTAATCGTATCTCCCGCTTCCCGGTTTTCCTGTCTTCTAAGGGGCGATTTTTTTCAAAAATGCTGAGAATGCACGGACGAGTGTGTCGCAGTCGGGAGTCGGATAACGGTAATGGCCTGACTGAGGGAGAAGGGTAACTGAAATCAGGGGACTGTCGGGAAAGCTCAGGGCGGAACGGGGAGATACCATTTCGTCGAGAGCGGAGAGCCAGATTTCTGTCGGCACGTTCAGGTTTCTGACGATGCCGCGGGTGCGGCGTATTTCTCTGAACAGTTCGAGGTAGCGCGGGATCCATCCGAGGTAATGAAGAGGATTAGGGTCGTCGGAGATGCTGTATGCGTCCTTAGCCGCGCGGGCCCACGGGTCATTGATTTTCCCTCTCCATACCTTATATGCCGATGAGAACAGACGAGGTGTCAGTCTTATAGACAGAGGGGGATTTAGAAGGAAGAGTGCGTCTGCCTTGCCGCGGACGGCCGCATCTATGGCGAAAAGGCATCCCATGGAATGGGCGACGATGACAAGCTTATTTCCCGCGGCTTTAAATTCGTCTACGGCCATGGCCACCTGGGCGCGCCAGGCGCCCATGGAAGCCCCGGCAAATTCCTTCGGGCCCTTTCCATGACCCTCAAGCCGTATCGCCGTCGTGCTGACGCCTTCGGGTAGATACGGCAGGAGAAAGTCGAAATAGTCAGGCTTTCCCAGAATTCCGTGGATGAAGAGCAGTCGGGTCATGGTCGTTTTTTCTCTTTGCCGGCAAAGATAGTCATATTTACCG
Source organism: uncultured Porphyromonadaceae bacterium (assembly GCA_902491515.1). GTDB lineage: Bacteria > Bacteroidota > Bacteroidia > Bacteroidales > Muribaculaceae > CAG-873. The sequence continues at coordinate 98,894 of CABUIC010000001.1, read as the reverse complement.
AGACTATTCGTATTTTGCAGGATGAATGACGATTTTTTTGAGAATGAACCGGCGCGGAGGCTGCCTGACATTATTCAGTCATAAAAGCGAGGGGGTGTCAAAATTCAAATTCGCCCCGTGGGACCGGAGGAGGCCGGAATCATTCGTTTTCGAACTCGGAGAGCTGGCGGAGCTGCTTGCGCGAGGAGTCCTGAAACTTTGTAAAGAGGAGGAGAGCGCAAAGGAGTCCGAACGCGAGGCCTATTCCAAGGACAATTGCAAGGCCCCAGGCGGCTCCGATTTCAGTATAGATGTTCCTCCCGGATGTAACCTCGAAGAAGAACCAGATGGCCCAAAGCACAATAAGGGGAACTTCGACGAGCATCTGTATTCTCCGCTGACGCATCGCGGAGATGATTTTCTTCCGTAGGTCAACGACCGGGAGGCGGACGAAATCGGCCTGAGGGATGGCCAGGGTCCTGAAATCCCATACTACATCGATAACCATCATGAGGGATGTAAGTGCAAAGAAGAGCCATGAGGTGCCGAGGAAGAATTTCATTCCGAGGAAAATGAGAATCGAGAAGGGGAGAATCAGAAAAGCCTCGTACTTGACGAATTTGTTCATCCACGCAGAATCACCGGCCACCACCTTTCGGAAGAGGGACTCGGAGACGATTTTCTGGCGGTCGAGAGCATCGTGAAGGGAAGAGAGCTCAGCACGCATAGTCTCGAGCTCGTCGCGGTTTTTATCAGCAGTGTTTTCCATACATCAATTATTGTTTTTTTAGTTTTTCGCGTATTCTTACGAGTTTCACACCCACATGTTTGGCGGGAATGCCGACAATGGCGCCAATTTCCTCATAGGAGAGGTTTTCAAGCCAGAGGAGAACAATCGCGCGGTCGAAAGGCTCGAGGCACCGGATTCTTTCGCGGAGCATCTGCGCCTGGCGCCCGGTCTCGCCCTCGGGGGCGAGGAGCTCGGGCTCGATTTCGAGTTCTGCGGCTTTTCGGCGGCGCGTCTTCCGGTCGAGGGAAATGCAGGTGTTCAGGCTGGCGCGGTAGACCCATGTTCTCGGGGAACTTTCTCCGCGGAAAGAGTCGAAGCCGTTCCAGAGCTTGATGAGCACTTCCTGAAACAGGTCGTTTGCTTCGTCGGCGTCGGGAGCGAACATCAGGCAGACTGTGTAAATCGTGCCTTTCTGTTCGCGGACAAGACGCTCGAATGCTTTTTCTTTGTCGGTCATTTTTTTGTATCTCGTTTTTCCCTTAGACGCACGGGCTAACAGAAAAACTACACTGCCGGGAACAATTTTTCGCTCAGCGCTCGAGGACGGCAGATGCGAGGGTGTCGGCGGCGTGAATCACGGACTGAAGAGCCGACTGTTTAGCGGCCTGCCGGTAATACTTCTCGTCCTCCTTCGTAAGATTCCACGGGCCCATGTGCCATCGGATAGCACACACTTCGTCGTCGTCGAGATCGAGCCCCGAGCGCAGGAGCATAATTACAGATTTCTCGCCATGTCCGCAGGGGAACATCTCGTCGTGGACTTCGTAGACTTCCATGTCCTCGTATACGCCGATTTCGTTGCGGCGTTTTTTGCGGACGAGCTTGTAGCGGTCGCTCTTGCAGACGTCGTGAAGCAATGCCGTGACTGCTATTTTTTCGGGGGTAAGCTGAGCGGCGAGGTCGGGACGGCGTCGGAGAGTTGACTCGCGGATGTCCATTGCGGTGTCGTACACTCCAAGGGAATGCTCTACGAGCCCGCCGGCGTAGCCGCCGTGGCCCTGACTCGATGCGGGCGCTTCGAAAAACCCCATGTCCGTGAGGTCTTCAATCACATACTCGATATTTTCGCGACCTGTCTCGCGAAGGATTCTGCAGAAACGATCCTGCATGCTTTCTGACTGTGGCATAATATTAAAAAATCAAAGGATGGGACTGAGGAGCCGGACAATGGACTCGACCACTTTGTCGGTCTTGGGGCGGCGCCTCCATTCCGCGGCCGTGACGCGTGAGCAGCTTAAGAGGTCGCGGTTAAAGACCTCGGCCATATACGCGTTCATGGCTTTGCTGTACAAGAAAAGATTGGATTCAAAATTATAGTCGAAACTTCTGAAATCGAAGTTTGTGGAGCCAATGGAACAGATCTCGTCGTCGATAATGACTGTCTTGGCATGGAGCATCCCCGCCTTGAAGCGGTAAATCCGGATTCCTGCCCTGAGGCATTCCTCGAAATAGGAAGCTGAGGCATTTGTGAGCATTCTCGAGTCCGATTTCTCGGGGACCATGAGCCTGACATCCACATGAGCCATAGCCGCTGACTGGAGTGCCCGGAGGAGTCCCTCCGTCGGGAGGAAATAGGGAGTCTGGATATATACCCTGTGTCGGGCCGAGGCTATTGCGCGATGAAAGGTCATGGCGATGTTGCTCCACTGGGAAGTGGGCCCTGAGGTCAGGAACTGCGCCCCTACCCCGGTAACGGCGCCGGGTCCGGGCAGGAAGATTTTACGGGAATCGGGGTCGGGATGCTCGTCGATGAGCTGACCGGAGGTGAAGTTCCAGTCGACGGCGAAGGAATATGCAAGCGCTGCCACTACGGGTCCTACGACCCTGGCGTGTGTGTCTCGCCAAATCGGAAAAGAGCCGCCGTCGATGTATCTGTCGGCCACGTTCATTCCTCCCACATAACCGACGGCACCGTCGATGACGCAGACCTTGCGGTGGTTGCGCCAGTTAATCTTTGTTCCAAGCTGGGGGAAGGACACCTTGAAGAAGGGATGGGTGTCGATGCCCTCGGCCTTGAGGCGTCTGAAAAAGCCGTTGCTGACGTTGAAAGAGCCCACGTGGTCGTAAAGGAGGCGCACGGTCACACCTTCCCTCACTTTCTCTACGAGCAATGCGGCGAACTCTGTTCCGAGGGCATCGTCCTCGAAAATGTAGTACTGAATGTTGATGAAGGTGCGGGCGCGTCGGATGTCGTCGCGCAAGGCATTGAATTTGGAGGTGCCGTCGGTGAAGACCTCAACGGAGTTGCGGGCGTAATACTGGGCGCCGGTGAGGGATGTGGCGGTGGCTATAACCTGGAGTGACGAGAGAGAGAGGCCTTCGCGGCGGGGATCGAACTGGGAGCGGCGCTCGTGCCTGCGGAGCTTCCGGTGGTTCCGGCGCGAAATCATTCTCTTGTTCTTGATGTTCCTGCCGAAGAAGAAATAAAGGACAATTCCGACAAGAGGCAAGAGCAGGAGAACCGTAGTCCATGCCAAGGATTTGACAGGATTACGGTTCTCACTGACTATGACGGCAATAAGGCCAAAAATTGTTGCCGCGTAGAGAAGACCTATGACTGTTGAAATCCAGCCATAGCCTTGCAGAACGTCAGGCAGGAGAGGATACAATGTCTGTTTTTACTGAAGGGAAAGAGGGTTTGGTATATCAATGGAGATTGGAAGCGCGGCGGCTTACTCCTCAATCATGTCGCTGAAAGAATCGGGGTCGAATTCGTCCTCGTTGTATGCGTCGTCGCCGTAGAAATCAGCATCCAGATCATCGGCGGGAACAGCGGCGGCGTTCTTGGCTTTTGCGTCGACGATAGCGTCGAATTCGTCCATGTCCATAGTCTGAGCCGGGGCCTTTCCGACGGATAGTGTGCAGACGGGGTCCTTCAGAGAGCGTCCGAGAATCATGTTTGTCATAACGACGAAAAAGGCTCTTTCGGTCATATAGTCAAAGACGTAGAGGAGCTTCTGCCCTTCGTCCTCTATGAGGTCGCCCAGAATAGCGCTGTCCATAAGCTCGAACTCCTGGTCGGCATCGAAATCCATATCGTCCGAAGTAATTTCGAGTTTCTTTTCCCAGTCGTCGTCACAGAGGAAGAAAGAACTGAACTGATTTTTGTCATAACCCACCGAGTCGCAGATGGCGTTGCGGAGGTCCATGAAAGTAGCCGTAGAATCGATATTTATTTCTCTCTTGAAGTGGTCCACTTCATCGGAGACAATGCGAAAGTTGAATATCATATACGTTAGATGTGAAATATGTTTCGTTTTTCGGAGGCGGAACCGCGCTCTACAAATTACGGTGCGAATATACAAAGATAGATTGTAACTTCAAAACAAAAATGCAACGGGATTTCATTAAAATGCATTTTTTTCTCCGCGGACGGCATTCCAGACCGTGCGGACCATGATCTTGAGGTCGAGAAGGAAGCTCCAGTGCTCGATATACCAGACATCATATTCGACGCGCTTCTCCATTTTCCAAAGCTCGTCGGTAAGCCCCCTGTAACCGTTGACCTGCGCCCAGCCGGTGATGCCCGGCTTGACGGCATGGCGCACCATATATCTGTCAATCAGGCGGGTATACTCTTCGGTATGTTTGAGCATATGCGGGCGGGGCCCCACGATGCTCATATCGCCTCGGAAAACATTGATGAACTGCGGGAGCTCGTCGAGGGAGGTCTTGCGCAGGAAAGAGCCGAGGCGCGTCTTTCGGGGGTCATTCTGTGTAGCCTGAGCCTTGTCGCTGTCCTTGTTGACTTTCATGGTCCTGAATTTCAGGCAGTCGAAATCCTGACCGAGATATCCGGTCCGTTTCTGCCTGAAATATACGGGTCCGGGGGAGCCGGCCTTTATGGCAATGGCGACGGGGATATAAATCAAGGGGTAAAAAATCAGGAATGTTCCGGAGACGACAATGTCGAATGAGCGTTTGAGGAATCGGTTCGCCCAAGAGCGCAAAGGATTCCGCATGGCTGAGAGGACAGGCATTGAGCCGATGCTGTTGAGCTGGAAACGACGGGAGTAGTAACGAGAAATCTGAGGCACATAATAGAAATCCGCAACCTTGTTGTCGGCTATGGATGCCACATAACTCATGGACTCATGGTGGCCCGAAAGGGTATAGAAAATCTGGTCGATGTTTTTGTCCTCCACAAAATCCCCAAGTTCGGAAATCTGCCCTATCCAAGGGGCGTTAATGTCGGCGGGGGCGTGTTCGCCGAAAAAACCGAGAACCTGATAGCCGAATCCTTCATCGGCCTGCATCGCCCTGTAGAGTCTGATGGCCGTCTCGTCTGTACCTATTATTATAACCTGAGCGGTATTCCGTCCGCGGCGGCGGAGACTCTTTACCGTCAGGCGGCTTACAACGCGCACGATGATGAGGAGAACAAAAAGGATGAGGTAAAACAGGCAGACGGTATTGAAGAGGTCAGGGACGAGGAGGTCGAAGACCATCATAAGAGTGAGAAAAACGAGGGCGTGGGAGGCAACAGTATAGAAAACCCCGCGTATAACGCCTTCCATCTGAATTGCCCTGCGGGCATGGCTATGGTCCTGCTGAAAGTAAAAAGAAGGTAAAATGGCAATATTTGCCAAAACCCAGACGAACTTGCCCTGAATTCCGGTACCCGAGAAAAGTGCGGAATTGAAAATCACTCCGGTAAGATAAACGGCAAGATTTACCGTAAGAAAATCACAAAGGATATAAATCCACTGGAGATACCTGCCGTATCCTGATCTATTGCGGGGAGTACTGAGAGTGTCTTGCATTTAGATTATGAGTTTTCATGGGAGGTGTCGATGCCCGTCAGAAAGCGGGCACACATTCTGACGGGCATCCAAAATATCAGTATGTCACTGCTCTTTGGCAGTCAAGCTGCTGTCAATGACGGCAATCTTCTGTTCGAGGTCGGCGATATCGGTCTTGAGGGACTCGATGCGGCGCTGGAGGTCGCGGACGAGGGATTCTCCGCTCTTAGACTTGGAGGAAAGAAATCCAAGGTTATTCTCGTAGGTACGGAGGTCGTTTCGGCGAGCTTCGAGAATACGAAGGGTGTGCTCGCGCTCGCGATAGAGCTTGTTTTCGTCGCCTTCGAGCCTGGAGATATTCTCGCGGAAGTTGTTCATCCGGCGTCGGGATTCCTGAAGCTTGAACTTGTCGCGTACAGCGTCGCAAGCCTCGCGGTATGCTTCGTAAATTTTGTCTTTTTCGCGGAAGGGGACATGGCCGATTTCCTGCCAGCGGGCCTGAAGGCCCTTCAGCTGAGCAAAAGCTTCTTCCGCGGAACCTACGAAAGAGGTGAGGGAAGAAAGGAGTCCGATAATCTCACGCTTGGCCTTCAGATTCGCGGATTCTTCGCTGCGAGTTCCGGAACTGGCTTCTTTCTTGCGGGCGAAGAATGTGTCGCAGGCAGTGGTGAAACGCTTCCAGACGGCTTCGCTCTGCTTTTTGGGAACGGCTCCGACAGTCTTCCATTCTTTCTGGAGGGAGGTCAGCTCTTCAGTCGTGGCGCGCCAGTCGGAGCTCTGAGCAAGTGCTTCGGCACGGTCAGCGAGAGCAGTCTTGCGGGCAAGGTTGCGGTTAAGTTCCTCGCGGGAGTTGCGGAAATACTCAGCCTTGGTCTTAAAAAAGCGGTCGCAGGCGGAGCGGAAGCGGGCGAAGAGGAGGCGGTTTGCCTTCGGAGCGGCAAGACCAACGGCACTCCATTCCTTCTGGACTTCGAGGACGCGGGCGGTAGCCTCGTCCCATGCCGAGAAAGATTTAAAGGAGTCGAGATCCTCAGCCTCGACTTTTTCGCAAAGGGCGGTTTTGGCCGCCTCGTTGGCGCTTTCCTCTGCCTTTCGGGCGAGGAAGAAATCCTGATAGCGCTTGTTTATTGCGACAGAAGCCTCTCGGAAAGCATTCCAGATGTCGGCACGGAGCTCCTTGTCGACGGGGCCAATCTGACGCCATTTGTTATGGAGTTCCTGGAGCTGACGGTAAGCGACAATCACATCCTCAGCCACAGCAAGCTTCTTCGCCTCGGCGAGAAGTTCCTGCTTGGCCTCAAGATTTTTCTTGAAGTCGTAGTCGCGCAGTTCCTTGTTGATTTTTAGATTGTCGGAGAAGCGCTCGCGTGCAAGCTGGAAGCGCTTCCACACGCCGGTTTCCTCGGTCTGGTCCACCTCTCCGATGGAATTGAACTCGTCCTGAAGCTCACGATAGCGCGGGAAAGAGCGGTTGACATTGTCGGTGTCGTCGGCCAAAGCGATTATTTCCTCGATGATACCGTTCTTACGCTCAAGGTTGGCGGCCTTGACAGCGAGCTGTTCAGCGCTCCAGGCATTCCTTTTCTCACGGGCGGCATTCAGAATGTCGTTGAAAGTGATTTCAGCGGCATTTCTTTCAGCGCCTTCTTCAGTGTGTTCGGCATCGGCGGCCGAAGCTGCGGAATGGAGCGAGAAAAACTGCTGGCGGAGACGCCTGATGTCCGCGTTGGAGATTTCGGAGGCATCGCGTGCATAAAGGGCACGAGCGGCGACGAGAAGAGAGTCTACGGTAACTTCAGGCCTCTGAGGAGCGGACATCTCGTCTTCAGCGGCGGCTTCGGGATTTTCGTTATTGCCGACAGTCTCGGGAACGATATCCTCTTTGTCGGACATGTCAACAGGCGCCTGAACAGCCTCGGGGGCATCAGGAGCGGAGGCTGCGCCTTCAGCCTCGAGAGACTTTTCGGATTCGGGCGCAGAGGGGTTTTCTCGCAATTCCATAGTCAAGAATGGGTCAGAATATTCACATTTTACAGGATCGTACTCCGGCGAACAAAACCGCCAAAGCAGATTCACGGGTCAAAAGTAATAAAAAACTTTTAATCTGCAAAAAAATGTTTAGCAAATTTCATGTCCTGTAGTCTGCGAGCTTTGCCTGAAGCCTTTTGCGGGCGAAGAAAATCCTGCTTTTTACCGTTCCGACAGGCTTATTCATGTGTTCGGCGATTTCCGAATATTTGTAGCCGGTTATGTGCATCGAGAAGGGGACGCGGTATTCATCGGGGAAGCTCTGCAGAATACCCATAATCTCATTCACTCCAAGGGTGTCCTCGGGTGTGTCCTGAGAGAATTCGGTAGTCGCGTTGATGAGGTAGTTTTCCTCCGAGTAGTCGGAGACGATACCGTGGCGCATGGTTCGCCTGTAGTTGTTGATGAACAGGTTCCTCATGATAGTGAAGACCCAGTTCTTGAAATTGTCTGTCTCGGTGTATTTATCGCTGTTGTCAAGTACTTTGAGCGTGGTGTCCTGAAGAAGGTCATAGGCCTCGTCGCGATTCATAGTCAGCGAATAGGCAAAGCTCAACATGTTTTTCTGTATGGCCAGCAACTGGCTCTGTATCGTGTTCGTTGCCATAGAGGTTAAGTGGTTTAAAAGGTTGGGGGCCGAGGTGTTTTTCGCCATGACTTATATAATAAACAAAATCCGGGGGCGCGTGCCCTCGGATTTATATTTATTTAAGATGCTTTATGATTAGCGTTTAGACCAGTTCCTTGATAAAATCCCCGGTAGAGAGCGTTTTTTGCTCGCCTGTTGCGAGATTTTTGAGTGAGACAGTCCCGGCCGCGAGTTCGTCTGTTCCGATAATAGCCACGAGCGGTATTTCCAGCGCGTCGGCATGGGCGAACTGCTTCTTGAGCTTCGCCTCGTCGGGATATACCTCGGCTGAAACGCCGGCGGCTCTCAGACGCGCGGCAAGGGAAAGGGCCGCGGCCACCTCGTCTTTGCCAAGGTTCACGAACATAATCCTTGTTGTCTGCCCTATTTCATCGGGGTAAAGGCCAAGAGTGTTCAGAACATCGTAAATGCGGTCGGCGCCGAAAGAGATGCCGACACCGGAAATGCCCGGCATCCCGAACACTCCCGTAAGGTTGTCGTAACGACCACCTCCTGTAATGCTGCCGATCTGGACGTCGAGGGCCTTGACCTCGATAATCGTACCGGTATAATAATTGAGACCGCGGGCGAGAGAGGTATCGACCTCCACCTGTGCCTGCATGGGAGAAAGAGCAAGAGCTGTCTCCACAACGAAACGAAGCTCTTCGACGCCCTTTTTCCCGACAGGGACGTCCTTGAGAAGGTCCTCAAGGCGCGAGAGACGCTCGTCAGTGGTGCCTTCAATCGAGAGGAAAGGCTGAAGGGCTATTACAGCCTCCTCGGAGAGACCGCGCTCGCGGAGTTCGTCGTTGACCTTTTCGACGCCGATTTTGTCAATCTTGTCAATGGCCACGGTAATGTCGACCAGTCGGTCGGGCTCACCGATCAGTTCGGCAATTCCCGCAAGAATCTTGCGGTTGTTCAGCTTGATTGCCACGCGCACACGCAGGCGGCTGAAAACGTCATCGATAAGATGAAGAAGCTCGACCTCGTTGATGAGAGAGTCGGAGCCTACAACGTCGGCGTCGCACTGATAAAACTCACGGTAACGCCCTTTCTGGGGGCGGTCCGCACGCCACACGGGCTGAATCTGGAAGCGCTTGAAAGGGAGCTTCAGCTCATCCCTATGCTGCACCACGAAGCGTGCGAAGGGAACTGTGAGATCGTAGCGGAGACCTTTTTCCGAGATAGAGTTCGTGACCTTGAGAGAATTTTTCTCGGCAAGGAGGACTGAATCCGCAGAGGCGAGAAAATCGCCGGAATTCAGAATCTTGAAAAGGAGCTTATCGCCCTCCTCTCCATATTTGCCCATCAGGGTCGAGAGATTCTCCATTGCCGGAGTCTCGATCTGACGGTAACCATAGAGGCGGAAAACGCCGCGGATAGTGTCGAAGATATAATTTCGGCGCGCCATCTCCCGGGTTGAGAAATCGCGGGTGCCTTTAGGTATTGACGGTTTCTGTGCCATTCTTATTTTTCGTTCAAGAATCGTTCAACATCAGCCACGAGAGCCGCATCCTGCTTGTCGCGGCTTAAAATCGTGCCATCTGGACCAATAAGGATAATGCAGGGGATGCCTGAAATGCCGTAGAGGTCTGTGGGAATATTCTGTGCATTCAGAATGCATGCCCAAGGAATTTCATACCTCGCGATTGCCGCGCGGGTGTCGTCGGGCTTGTCCCAGACTGCGACACCAACGATGTCGAGTCTGCCGTCGGCATGGTACTTTTCCCAAAGCGACTTGAGTGTGCCTATTTCATGGATGCAGGGTCCGCACCATGAGGCCCAGAAATCCACGAGAGTGTATTTGTCCGGCTTTACGAAATCGCTGAGCTTCAAAACCTTTCCATCGGGCTGAGATATGGAGAAATCGAGATATTTGTTGCCCGGCTGGGTGGCATCGCGACTACCCATCATCTCCTGAAGCTTCTGAACGCGCTGATAGCGGGCAAGGACCGGATATTTGGCGAGATAGTCCTTGAAGTCCTTTCCAGAGAGCTGGCCTGCTTCGTTGATGAAAAGATAATAGCCGATGGGGTTGTCGATATTTTCTTCGAGAGTCCTGTTGATAAGGGCTTCATATTCATCGAAGACCTTCTCGCTCTCGGCTTCCGGAGTGTCCGGAGTAATACGGTCGGATAGCTTCTGGACCTGCGCGTTAAAATCGTTAAGGCGGTCGTTGAGCGGACTTCCGAAAGCAAGACGCTGTTCAGGTTTAAGGACAATCGAGCCGTTTTCGAGGATGAATGTGCCGGCACGGTTTCCGTCAATAAGCAGACGCACAAGAGCGGGCTCTTCAATCGTACCGGCGAAAACCGTCTCGGGACCATCGACAAGCGTGCTGTCGATTCTCGCTCCGGTATCGTAATTGACAAGGTATACCATGGCTCCCTGAAGGTCGTCGGCCTGAGTGTGAATCGTCACCTTGTAGGGATCGGCCGCGAAAGCGAGGACCGAGGAGCCTGCAAGGGCGGCTATGAGGAATTTCTGTCTTAATGTATTCATTGCAGCTGTACGTAATTTTTTTCAAAATTAGCAATTATGGATAAAAGCGCGGGCAGGAGCTTTGTTAAATTCTGTTAATAAAAATACAGGCGCTAATTTTTGACGGCAAAAACCCCTAAATTTGTGGTCCGTTTTCAAAACCCGACATCTCCGCATATGGCAGAAAAGCAGACTTACCAATCGCGCGGACGCAACACCGGCGAGCGCCAGCGTCAGTACCCTCAGGCCGCCGACGTGGCCGGACGCCTCGCACCCCGTGACACTGAGGTTGAAAGCGCTGTACTGGGCGCCCTGATGCTTGAGACAGACGCCTTTACGGAAGTCTGCGACCTCATCTCTCCCGAAACGTTCTACGAACCCGCACACGCAAAAATCTATGATGCCATTCTGAGTCTTGCGGCCGAACAGAAGCCTATCGACATGCTGACGGTCATCGATAAGCTCAAAGCCAACGGGACCCTTGACGAAGTTGGCGGCGCGCCTTATATCGTCCAGCTCACCTCCAATGTGGCATCGGCGGCTCACGTCGAGTTCCACGCCCGCATTCTTGCCCAGAAGCACCTCGCGCGCGAGCTAATTAATTTTGCTTCGGAGGTAGAAAACCATGCCTATGACGAGAGCAACGACGTGGAAGATATCCTTCAGGAAGCGGAAAGCCGGATATTCGAGCTTTCGCAGAGAAATGTCAAGAAGGAAGTCACACAGATCGACCCTGTCATCGACGCGGCGCTGAAACAGATTGAAAAAGCTGCCAACCAGGCCACGGGACTCTCAGGCCTCGAGACGGGCTTTCACGAGCTTGACAAAATCACGGCAGGATGGCAGAATTCCGACCTTATCATCATCGCGGCGCGACCGGCTATGGGCAAGACGGCGTTTGTGCTTTCGATGGCCAAGAACATGGCTGTGAACTTCAACACGCCGGTGGCGTTCTTCTCGCTTGAGATGAGCAATATGCAGCTTGTGAACCGCCTTATCCAGAATGTCTGCGAAATCGAAGGCAAGAAAATCAAGACAGGCGACCTGACTCCGCTCGAGTGGACGCAGCTCGCGAGCCGCAGCTCCAGCCTCCGCGGCGCGCCTCTCTATATCGACGACACGGCGAACCTGTCCATCCTCGAGCTCCAGACCAAGGCGCGGAGACTCGTTGCGGAGAAGAACGTGCGCATCATCATCATCGACTATCTCCAGCTCATGAATGCCTCGGGGATGCGCTTCGGCTCCCGCGAACAGGAAGTGTCGATGATTTCACGCTCGCTCAAACAGCTTGCGAAGGAGCTTAACATTCCAATCATCGCCCTCTCACAGCTCAACCGCTCGGTGGAGTCGCGCACCAACGACAAGCGCCCGCAGCTGTCGGACCTCCGCGAATCGGGAGCCATCGAGCAGGACGCCGACATGGTCTGCTTCATCCACCGTCCGGAATACTACCTGAAGAGCGGGGAGGACGCGGCCGGCAACGACATCCGCGGCAAAGCCGAGTTCATCATCGCCAAGCATCGCTCGGGCGCGGTTGGCGACGTCGATATGCGTTTTCGCGGAGCATATGCCCGTTTCGAGAACTGGGAATCGGAAATCGGCGGCGGAGCGGAAGGAGTGTTCGGCGGCCGCAGGGCCTCGAAGTTCAACGACGACAGGGCCATGCCCGGCGGAGACCCGCTCGGAGCCGCCACCGAAGTGGGAACCATGAATGCAGAATCAGGAGGCACCCCACCCCCCCCGAACCCGCTCGCCGGAGTCAACCCGGAGGATGTGCCTTTCTAAGAGCCGGTTCTAAAAGTACATATCCACCACGTCCTTTATGGCTTTTCTGGCCGGGACGGGCTGGGGCTCCCCGACCGTCTTGATGAGATTGCGCATTGCGTAGAAATCGGGATTGCGTCGCACCTGAAGGTCGTCGGCGTCCTCGCCTTCGACACCCTCCACCGCTGCCGCGCCCTCAAGCGCCTCCTGGGAATATGCCATTTCGGCAGTGCGTTCGTCGTCCGAGACGATGCTTACGTTCAGCGTGGCGGGTTCAACCCTGAGCTGTGGGTCGTTGTCGAATTCATCATAGTTTGCGATATAGCCGTCGACCAGAGTCATGATTGAGTCGGTAAAATTCTTGCGTGTCATGGATTTGAATTGCTTATTTCAGTTATACATATCAATCAAACGCGCGTCGGGTGGTGTTCGTTCAATCCTCAGACACTGAAAAATTTGTTTTTTCTCCATTTTTGAAGTAATTTTGTGCGAAAATTCGCGCAGGGCATCCTTGCGCCAAAAATTCCATATATAACAGCAAATACACAAACACACCATATAAAATGCTTACCGCAAAGGAAATACGCCAGTCTTACAAAGACTTCTTCGAGAAGCACGGCCATCACATCGTGCCCTCGGCTCCTATGGTCATCAAGGACGACCCTACCCTTATGTTCACCAACGCCGGCATGAACCAGTTCAAGGACATCATACTCGGAAACGCCGCGCCGAAGTACCGACGTGTGGCCGACAGTCAGAAATGCCTGCGAGTCAGCGGTAAGCACAACGACCTTGAGGAAGTGGGCCACGACACCTACCACCACACCATGTTCGAGATGCTCGGCAACTGGAGCTTCGGCGACTACTTCAAGGAGGAAGCCATCGAAATGGCATGGGAATACCTTGTAGACGTACTGAAGCTCGATCCCTCCCGGCTTTATGCCACGGTCTTCGAGGGTTCGCCCGCCGAAGGCCTGAGCCGCGACGACGAAGCCGCCGCAATCTGGGAGCGCCATCTGCCCAAAGACCATATAATCAACGGCAACAAGCACGACAACTTCTGGGAAATGGGCGACACGGGTCCCTGCGGTCCCTGCTCGGAAATCCACATCGATCTCCGTTCCGAAGAGGAGCGCAAGGCCGTGCCCGGCGCGGAGATGGTGAACAAGGACCATCCTCAGGTAATCGAAATCTGGAACCTCGTGTTCATGCAGTTCAACCGCAAGGCCGACGGCTCTCTTGAACCTCTTCCCGCGAAGGTAATCGACACGGGCATGGGATTCGAGCGTCTGTGCATGGCCCTTCAGGGAAAGACCTCGAACTACGACACCGACGTTTTCACCCCGCTGATTGACAAAATCGCCCAGCTTTCGGGCAAAAAATACGGAGAGTCGAAGGACGTGGACGTGGCCATGCGTGTAATCGCCGACCACGTGCGCACCATCGCCTTCTCCATCGCCGATTCCCAGCTGCCTGGCAACGCCAAGGCCGGTTACGTCATCCGACGCATACTCCGACGCGCCGTTCGCTACGCCTATACATTCCTCAACCAGAAACAGGCCTTCATGTACCGCCTGCTTGACACGCTGATCGACTCCATGGGCGACGCATACCCCGAGCTCAAGGCCCAGCGCGAGCTCATCATGCGAGTAATCAAAGAGGAGGAGGACTCCTTCCTCCGCACCCTCGAGAACGGCATCAAGCTCCTCGACGACGCCATGGCCTCCGCCCGCGCCGAAGGCAAGACACAGATTTCCGGCAAACAGGCCTTCACGCTCTACGACACCTACGGTTTCCCGCTGGACCTCACCGACCTCATCCTGAAGGAAAAAGGCATGACCCTCGACCGCGAGGAGTTCGACAAGGAAATGGCGGCGCAGAAACAGCGCGCCCGTCAGGCCGCCGCAGTAGAGGCCACGGACTGGGTAATCGTGCGCGACGGCGAGCAGGAATTCTGCGGTTACGACGACTTCGAGACTGACAGCCGTATCCTGCGCTACCGTCACGTAAAACAGAAAAACCAGGAGTATTACCAGATTATCCTCGACCGCACGCCCTTCTACGCCGAGATGGGCGGCCAGACCGGCGACCGAGGCACACTCACCGACTCGGAGACGGGCGAGACAATCGAAGTCTACGACACCAAGCGCGAGAACGGAACGGGAGTCCATCTCGTCAAGAAACTGCCTGCCAATCCCGCCGGAAACTTCCATGCCGCCATCGACCGCGAGGCACGGCTCGCCACAAGCCGCAACCACACGGCCACGCATCTCCTCCACGAGGCTCTGCGCGAGGTGCTCGGAACGCACGTCGAGCAGAAGGGTTCATACGTTTCTCCCGAGGTGCTCCGCTTCGACTTCTCGCATTTCCAGAAAGTGACTCCCGAGGAGCTTTCAAAGGTTGAGAAACTCGCAAACCGCAAAGTGCGCGAGGCCATCGCACGCGACGAGCGCCGCAACTGCCCCATCAAGGAAGCGAAAGCCATGGGCGCTATGGCACTCTTCGGGGAGAAATACGGCGACGAGGTCCGCGTAATCCGCTACGGCGATTCCGTGGAGCTCTGCGGCGGCACACACGTGGACAACACCGGCAACATCGGCATGATCAAAATACTCAGCGAGAGCTCCATCTCCGCCGGCGTGCGCCGCATTGAGGCCATCACAGGCGAGGGCGTGGAAAAAGCCATCGACAAGCTCACCGAGACTCTCCACCAAATCGGAGCATTCTTCAACAACGCTCCCGACGTCGTAGCCGCAATCCGCCGTTCAATTGAAGAGAACGGAGAGCTCAAGGCCAAAGTCGAGGAGCACTTCAAGGAACGAGTACGCGTGCTGACCGCCGACCTTATCGAACATGCCGAACAGTCCAAGAAAGGCGACTTCAAGGTCGTATGTCTCAGCGGCGTGCGCATGGCCGACATGCCGAAGGCCGTAGCATTCGCCGTCAGGGAATCGCTGCCCATGAGATCGGCCTTCATCGCCGCGACTTCCGACCCCGCAGGCAAGCCCCAGCTCACCGTCATGCTTTCCGACGACCTCGTGGCAGGCGGACTCAACGCCGCCAGCATAGTGCGCGCCGCCGCCAAGAACATCAAGGGCGGAGGCGGCGGCCAGCCCTCGTTCGCACAGGCCGGCGGCAAGGACGCAGGAGGACTCGACCAGGCACTCCACGAAATGCGCGAAGACCTCGGACTCTGATTTTTATGGCAGACAACTCACTGATGACGCGCCTCGACGGAATCGAGGCGCGTTTCGAAGAAATAAGTACGCTCATCACCGATCCGGCGGTAATCGCCGACATGAAGCGCTACGTAAGGCTTACCAAGGAATACAAGGACCTCGGCAAGCTCGTGGAGGCCACACGCCGATACCGCTCGCTCCTCTCCAACATCTCGGAAGCGCGGGAAATCCTCTCTTCCGAGACTGACCAGGAGATGCGCGACATGGCCAAGGAGGAACTCGATTCCGCCACAGCTGCACTCCCGGCTCTCGAAGAGGAAATCAAGCTCCTCCTCATCCCCGCGGACCCCGAGGACTCGAAGAACGCCATTCTCGAAATCCGGGGTGGCACGGGAGGAGACGAAGCCGCAATCTTTGCCGGCGACCTCTGCAAGATGTACATGAAGTACTGCGAGTCGAAGGGCTGGAGCGTGGCCATAACCTCCGCCTCGGAAGGCGCGGCCGGAGGCTTCAAGGAAGTGGTGCTCAGCGTCACGGGCGAAGGCGTCTACGGCATTCTGAAATACGAGTCGGGAGTCCACCGCGTCCAGCGAGTGCCCGCCACGGAGACGCAGGGCCGCGTCCACACCTCGGCGGCGACAGTGGCTGTCCTTCCTGAAGCCGAGGCCTTCGATGTGGAAATCAACGAAGGAGAAATCAAGTGGGACACCTTCCGCTCGGGAGGCGCCGGCGGACAGAACGTCAACAAGGTTGAATCCGGCGTAAGGTTGCGCTACATGTGGAAAAACCCTGTGACGGGGTTGAGCGAGGAAATTCTCATCGAATGCACCGAGACCCGCGACCAGCCCAAGAACAAGGAGCGAGCCCTGAGCCGCCTGAGGACCTTCATCTACGACAAGGAACATCAGAAATACCTCGATGACATTGCATCGCGACGCAAGACCCTTGTCAGCACAGGCGACCGCTCGGCTAAAATCCGGACCTACAATTACCCGCAGGGACGTATCACCGACCACCGCATAAACTACACAATTTACAACCTTCAGGCATTCGTCGACGGCGACATACAGGACGTAATAGACCACCTCATTATCGCAGAAAACGCAGAAAAGCTCAAGGCCTCGGAACTCTGATGAAAAAATATCTCTCCTTCAGACGAATCAAAGAAGCGCTCGGGGCAATCCGCGGGCGCTTCGGTGTGACTTTATGGCTCGTCGTTGCTTTCTCGGTTTATCTGTGTGCATTGCCATGGATTGACGATGTTCCGAGGAATGTCGAGACAGCCATTGGAATAGGCTTTCCTCTTGCGGAGCTTATTTCGCTCACCGCATACCTCTGGTCCGAGACACTCGGGGCCTCAGCAAAGCGCAGAAATACGCTTCAGGCTATCGGCGGCGCAGTGGCCCTTGTGAACTTTCTATGGCTGCTGTCGACCTCCGGATACCTCTCGAACTCCGCTTCCATAAGCTATGCCTCGGTTTTCACAGCCCTCACCGCGGCAATTTTCTTCCTTCCGCCGCAAAGCCAAGCAAGCGCCGAAAACCAGTGGAACTATAGTGTCTCGGTGCTTGGAGCGGCATGCTTCGGGCTGGTACTCTGTATAGTAATGGCGATTTTTGTAGGTCTTTCGACAGAAACCGTCAGTCTGCTGTTTTCCCTACATCTCCACAAACTGACGGGAACCTTGTTCACTCTCGGGTGCTTCACGGTTCCGACGCTTGGAATCCTGGCATATCTTCCCCGCAAAAACGCGGATAACATGGAGGCCGCCGGACGGCCTCTGGCCCTGTTCTGCAAGAATGTTCTCCTTCCGCTTGCCGCCGCCTACACCCTCATCCTCTATGCCTACGGGCTGAAGATTCTCTTCACCTTCAATCTGCCGCAGGGAAGCGTCTGCTGGATGGTTACAGGACTCGTGAGTGTTTCCGTTCTCATTCTTTTCGGCGTGCAGGGCTATCTCCACACTGCGCAAGCAACTGAAAAAGGGCTGAAAATCTCGCAGATTGTCCTGAAATGGCTTCCGACAGCACTTCTGCCATTGCTTGTGCTGATGAGCGTGGCTCTGCTGTACCGCATCAACCAGTACGGCCTCACGCCCAAGCGCCTGTACATGGCCGCCTTCAACCTCTGGGCCTACGGAGCCATGTTGTATCTGATTTTCCGTCGGGAGGCCCGGTTCAACGTACTCGCGGCTTCCTTCGCCGCGCTGTTCCTGCTTTCATCGATAATTCCCGGCTTCAATTTCTATACCTGGGGGCTGAATACGGTCCGTGCGAAAGTCAAGGCGGAACTACGGGCCCACGGCGTCGAGAAACTGCCGCTGAGCGTGGACGAATTCAAGGCGGAATTGAGCAAAATGCCGCGAGAAGAGGCAAAAAGTATCGCCGACGACATCGAGTGGCTCGACAACTACCGCGACCACAGCTCGGTGGCGGATATTGTCATGAGCAAGGAGACAATCTACCGCTGGGAAGTTCTCCCGGACAGAGATTCCGGAACCGGGATCGTCATCAGACTCACTACGCCCGGACGCGAACTCAAGCCTATCCCTTCCGGATATTCGGGAATCAGATACGCATCCAACACGGACTATACATACATCCGGACCAACGAGGCCGGCTTCGGGACTGTAGAACTTGACGACAGCCTGAATATCATCGTGCCGCTCGATTCCCTCGCCGCGCTCGGCCAGCGGTACGACATGCGTGCCGTACCGGTGAAAACAACCGGCAGCTCCAAGTCCGTTTTCTTCATCACCCACATAGAAATCAAAGCCGACACGACCACGGCCGGAGAATATTCCAGAGTCAATGTAGGCGGCTACTTACTCAGCAAATAATTAAATCCATCATAAAATGAAAAGAAACGAACTCGTAGAAAATATCTTCCACAAGGGCAGCTTCCTCTGCACAGGCCTTGACCCCGACATCAAGAAACTTCCGCCTCACCTCCTTGAAAAGAAAGACGGCGAGCACCCCGTTCTGGCTTTCAACAAGGCTATCATCGACGCCACAGCGCCCTACACCGTGGCCTACAAGCCCAACCTCGCCTTCTACGAATGCCTCGGCGCCGAGGGAATCACCGTGCTTGAGGAAACCGTGAAGTACATCCGCGCGAACTATCCCGACCAGTTCATCATCGCCGACGCCAAGCGCGGCGATATCGGCAATACGGCTGCCATGTACGCGCGTTGCTTCTTCGAGCAGATGGACTTCGATGCCGTCACGCTCGCTCCCTACATGGGCGAGGACTCCGTGCGTCCGTTCCTCAACTATGAAGGCAAGTGGTCGATTATTCTCGCTCTGACCTCAAACAAGAGCGCGAGCGACTTCGAGACCGTGATGGACCGCAACGGCGTGACGATGTACGAGCGGGTTCTTCGCCGCTCGCGCCACTGGGGTTCGCCGGTCGACACGATGTACGTTGTCGGCGCCACACAGGCCGAACACCTCGCGAAAATTCGCGAGATTGTACCGCGCCACTTCCTGCTCGTGCCGGGCGTAGGCGCACAGGGCGGCAGCCTCGAGGACGTGGCCCGCTACGGCATGATCGACGAATGCGGACTGCTCGTAAATTCCTCGCGCGGCATCCTCTACGCCTCTTCGGGCGAGGATTTCGCCGAAGCCGCCGGCGCGGCCGCCAAGGCCCTCGCCGAACAGATGAAACAACTCCTGCCCTGCTGACAAGCGAAAACGCGGGGCGCTAAAGTTTATTTTGTCGACAATTCCTTCATTTTCTGAAATATGCGTCTCTCCGAACTAAAGCCCGGACAATCGGGCGTCATAGTCAAGACTCTCGGACACGGAGCATTCCGCAAACGTGTCGTCGAGATGGGATTTGTGCGCGGGCGCGTTGTCTCGGTGCTTCTTCAGGCTCCGCTCAACGACCCCATCAACTACCGTCTGATGAATTACGAGGTGAGTCTCCGCCGATCCGAGGCCGCGATGATTGAAGTCGTGGCGCTCGAAGGCGAAGACTGCCTCAAATGCGAGCATCTCGACGAAGCGTGTCCTCACTGCCCCATCGCCGACATCACACACGGAAAAGACGGCGAAAGCCGGCAGTCGCCGGGCTGCGACGTCAGGACATCGGAAATGCAGGCTATCATCAACCGCCATTCCCGCACAGTCAACGTAGCCCTTATCGGCAACCCCAACTGCGGCAAGACCTCTCTATTCAACATTGCCTCCGGAGCCAAGGAACACGTGGGAAACTACTCGGGGGTTACGGTCGACGCAAAAAGCGGTGTATTCCACCACAAGGGCTATACGTTCAACATCGTCGACCTACCGGGCACGTATTCGCTGACCACTTATTCCCCGGAAGAAATGTATGTGCGGCGCTACCTTCGCGACAACACGCCGGACGTGATAATTAACGTAGTAGACTCCTCCAACCTCGAGCGCAACCTCTATCTGAGCACCGAGCTCATCGACATGGACCGCTCGATGGTGATAGCGCTCAATATGTTCGACGAAATCCGCAGTCGCGGAGCCGAGCTCGACTACAAGACTCTCGGAAAGATGATCGGTGTGCCGATGTGTCCTGTAGTAAGCAAGACAGGCGAAGGAATACCCGAGCTTTTCGACACCGTCATATCGGTGTTCGAAGGCCGGAACAGCGACGTGCGCCATGTCCACGTAAATCTCGGTCAGGACATAGAGACCGCTCTGCGCCAGATGGTCGACACCATCAAGGCCGATCCTTCGATGAGCATACATTTCTCGCCGCGATACACCGCCATCAAGCTGCTCGAAGGCGACCACGAAATCGAGGACCGACTCCGCACCCCAATTGTCGACGGCCCTCCGGAGGCGCGCACGGGACACCAGCGCCACAGCCTCCTTCTCCTACGCGACAAACTCCGCGGCCACATCGAGAGCCTGCACGAGGAGGATGTCACCAGCATAATCGCGAGCGCCAAGTACGGCTTTATCGCCGGTGCCCTCGCCGAGACTTTCAAGCCCGGGAAGGAGCAGAAAAATCAGGCCACGAAGTTCATCGATTCTCTGGCGACCAACCGTTTCGCCGGCTTTCCGATTTTCTTCCTGATAATGCTCTTCATCTTCTGGGCCACATTCTTCGTCGGGCAGTATCCGATGGAGTGGATAGAATCGGCTGTGGAGTTCCTGAGCCAGCTCGTGAACAAGGCAATGCCGGACGGCCCGCTGAAGGACCTTGTCGCCGACGGAATAATCGGCGGTGTCGGCGGAGTTATCGTGTTCCTGCCCAACATCCTCATCCTTTATTTCCTGATTTCCTTCATGGAAGATTCAGGCTACATGGCAAGGGCGGCCTTCATCATGGACAAGCTCATGCACAGGATAGGTCTCCACGGAAAGAGCTTCATACCTCTCGTAATGGGCTTCGGATGCAATGTACCGGCCGTCCTCTCAACAAGGGCTATCGAGAGCCATTCCAGCCGTCTCATCACCATCCTTATCAATCCTTTCATGAGCTGTTCGGCCCGACTGCCGGTGTATGTGCTGATTATCGGCGCATTCTTTCCGAGCCACGCGGCGCTTGTGTTCATGGGGGTTTACCTCACGGGAATCATAGTAGCCATAATAACGGCCAAACTCCTTCGCCGCTTTTTCTTCAAGAAGGACGAGACTCCGTTCGTCATGGAGCTGCCGCCCTATCGTCTGCCGACAATGAAAGCCTCCCTCAGCCACACATGGGCCAAGGGTAAAGAGTACCTCAAGAAGATGGGTGGCATCATCCTGGTAGCCAGCATCATCGTATGGGCTTTGAACTATTTCCCGCTCCACAACGAGTCTGAAGCCGTGCCGACTGAAGCACCCTCGGCTGATCTCACTGACGAGAGCGGCATCGATCCGCGGCACGATTCCTATCTCGAAATGGCAGGAAAAGCCATAAATCCGGTAATGGTGCCTCTCGGGTTCACCTGGCGCGCCACGGTGGCGGCTCTTGCGGGAGTGCCCGCAAAGGAAATAGTAGTGTCGACTCTTGGCGTACTGTACACCAACGACGAGGAAGTGGAGAACGGACGTCTTGCGTCAAGGCTTACAGCACCGCGCGGTCCGGAGGGAAAGCCGGACTTCACCATGGCGTCTGCTCTCGCCTTCATGATTTTCATTCTTCTCTACTGCCCGTGTACGGCCACCGTGATGGCTATCGCGCGGGAAACGGGGCACTGGCGCTACGCGCTCTTCAGCATCGTATACAACACAGCCGTAGCGTGGCTCGTGGCCTTTCTGGTCTATCAAATCGCCGTGCTTCTATAATAAACGCCGTGTCGCGTCCGTTATCAGGATACGACACTTTTTCAAATGAAATCAGCCACAATCCACCATAAGCTGCGGCTCACGCTAATCACGGTCCTTCTCTCCTGCGCCCCGGGCCTCCGGGCGCAGGAGACGGGAACGGCATACAACTTTCTCGACGTGACGTCTTCCTCAAGGATATTCGGCCTGGGAGGAGTGAATATCTCCCTTGTCGACGACGACCTTACGAGTTCCGACCAGAATCCCGCGCTCCTCGGGCAGGAATGCTCCGGCCACGTTGTCATCGACTATATGCGTTACATGGGAGGCTCGAATTTTGCGGGAGTTCGCTATGCCCATTCTGTCGGTGAACACGGAAGCTGGAGCGCGCGGCTTCGGTATTTCGGATACGGGGCCATGGACGAGCGCGACGAACACGGCAACCTCCTCGGCAAATTCTCGCCCAAAGATGTGTCGTTCGGCGGCAGCTATTCGCACGACTTCAACGACTACCTCCGCGGCGGCATCGAACTGAAATTTCTCTACAGCGGGTATGCCGACTACACGGCATTCGCCCTTGCCACGGACATAGGCATCAACTACTACAACCCCGAGCGCGACCTCTCGCTCTCTGCGGTCGTAAGCAACGCCGGCGGACAGCTGAAACGTTTCACCGAAAACTATGCCCGTCTGCCGTTCGACATACGCCTCGGGTGGTCGCAGACCTTCGGCTCGTTTCCCGTCCGTTTCTCCATCACGGCGTGGAATCTCACAAAATGGAAGATGCCCTACTATTCCGCAGGCGACGGCACGCCGGAGAACGAGCCGGAACTCAAGGAAAGTTTCGGCAGCAACCTTTTCAGACACCTTGTTTTCGGGGCTGATCTCGTAAGCAGCGACAATTTCTATGTGGGAATCGGCTACAACTACAAGACCCGCACGGACATGTCGACCTACAAACGGAATTTCTTCTCGGGCTTCTCTCTGGCGGCCGGCCTGCGGGTCAAAAGCTTCGGCCTCGGTCTCGCCTTCGCCCAGCCCCACTCCGGCGCCACCTGCCTTATGGTGAACCTGACCTGCAACCTTCAAGAACTAATCAGATAATGAAATCCATCACCGTAGCCATCGACGGCTACTCCTCTTCAGGCAAAAGCACCATGGCGCGCCGGCTGGCCGCGACAGTGGGCTACAGATATATCGATTCCGGCGCCATGTACCGCGCTGTCACTCTTTACGCTCTCGACCACGGAATTGTCGGCGACGACGGCAGCGTCGACGAAAGCGCCCTCACGGCCGCGCTCCCGGACATACATATAGACTTCGCCCCGGCTTCCGCTCCGGGCGAGCACCAGCATACGCTCCTGAACGGACGCGACGTCGAGGCTGAAATCCGCCGTCTGCGCGTCAGCAACGCCGTTTCCCCCGTCGCCGCAATCGCCTCCGTCCGTAAGGCCATGACAGCGCTCCAGCAGTCCATGGGCAAGGAAGGCGGCATCGTGATGGACGGACGCGACATAGGCACCACGGTCTTCCCTAATGCCGAACTGAAGATTTTCGTGAACGCCTCGGCCGAGACCCGGGCACAACGCCGGTTCAAGGAGATGGTCGACGGCGGCTCTCAGGTGAATTATGCCGATGTCCTTGCCAATGTTGTGCACCGCGACCACATCGACGAGACCCGCGCGGAAAGTCCGTTGCGCCGCGCTGACGACGCAATCGAGCTTGATAATTCCAGCATGAGCATCGAAGAGCAGGACGCCTGGCTTCTTGACAGATTCCGCCACGCGTCGGAGTAAGCGGCAAATCTCACGGACATACCATGTACAGAATCGAGATAGACCCCGAATCCGGTTTCTGCTTCGGAGTTGTCACGGCAATCCGGAAAGCCGAGGAGCATCTCCGGGAGCTGAGCGAGGACGGCGAAGGCCTTTGCTGCCTCGGTGACATCGTCCATAATTCCGACGAAGTCGAGCGACTGCGGCGGAAGGGACTGCGCACCATCAACCATTCCGACCTCGACAACCTTTCCGAAGGCTCGACCGTGCTTCTCCGTGCCCATGGGGAACCTCCGGAAACCTACGAAAAAGCCCGCTCGAGGAATATCCGCATCATCGACGCCACCTGCCCCGTTGTCCTTCGGCTCCAGCAACGTGTGAAGGAAGCATACAACTCGCCGAGCAGACCGCAGATTGTCATTTACGGAAAGAACGGCCATGCCGAAGTGAACGGTCTCGTGGGGCAGACTGCCGGCGAGGCAATTGTAGTCGAAGGGCCCGACGGGCTGGACCGTGTCGACTTCAGCCGTCCGATAGCGCTGTTCTCCCAGACTACAAAGAGTCTTGAA
This sequence comes from uncultured Porphyromonadaceae bacterium, assembly GCA_902491515.1. GTDB lineage: Bacteria > Bacteroidota > Bacteroidia > Bacteroidales > Muribaculaceae > CAG-873. The sequence goes on along the minus strand of CABUIC010000001.1, from coordinate 74,729 downwards.
GGCTTCCGGAGCATCATCTCGGAAATCGGCAAACGGATTGCCGAAGGCGTCGACTTCAAATATTACGACACCATCTGCCGTCAGGTGAGCAACCGCGCGGACCATCTGCGGGAGTTTGCCCGCGCGCACGACGTTGTCCTCTTCGTCGCAGGGACCAAGAGCAGCAACGGAAAGGTGCTTTACAACCATTGTCTCAGTGAAAATCCCCGCACCCACCTTCTCGCCAACGCCTCGGAGCTCCGCAAGGAATGGCTTGCCGGAGCTGCCTCCGTCGGAATCTGCGGGGCCACCTCCACTCCGCGCTGGCTCATGGAGGAGGTTGCGGAGGCCGCCCGCGCCAATTAATGATTTCATAGCCATCGACGTCGAGACGGCCAATTTCGAGACCTCGAGTATCTGCGCCATAGGTGCCGTGAAAGTCCGCGGCGGAATAATCGTCGACTCACGCTATTCTCTGGTCAATCCCGAGCCATGCTGGTACGCGTCGCGCTGCGTCGCCGTCCACGGCATCACGGACCGGGACACATGGAATGCCCCGTCCTTCGGAACCTTGTGGAAATCATGGCAGGAATGGATGAAAGAAGGTCTCGACGAAGAGGGAGAGCCTGTGTTCGTGGCCCACAACGCCGCCTTCGACAGCCGCTGCATCCGCGAGGCCTGCAGGATATACGGCCTTGAGGCGCCCGAAAAATGGGACTGCACCCTCATCGCGGCGCGGAAGAGCATTCCCCGCGGGATGCTTGCGTCGAAAAGCCTCGACTCCCTTTGCGCCTTCTTCGGAATTCCGCTCGAAAGACACCACTGCGCCCTCGACGATGCGGTTGCCTGCGCGAAACTCGGCACTATCCTGCTTTGAAAATTGACGGATGCGAGAATTTGCGGAAATGAAAAGTTTTTGCTAATTTTGCGGTACGTTAAACCATTCACGAAATATCATGTCCTGTAGCGCACATAGTTTTGTGTCGATATCGCAAGCGAGCAAGGAGCAGATTGAAGAGCTTCTGAGGCGCAGTGCCTATTTCGAGCAACATCCGAACAGCGAACTTTTGAAAGGACGCGTCGTGGCGACACTTTTCTTTGAACCGTCGACACGCACGCGTCTTAGTTTTGAAACGGCGGTCAACCGTCTCGGCGGACGTGTAATCGGATTTTCCGACGCATCGACCTCCTCGACCTCGAAAGGCGAGACCCTGAACGACACAATCAAGATGGTGGCGAATTATGCCGATCTCATCGTAATGCGCCACTATCTCGAAGGGGCCGCGCAGTGGGCTTCGGAAGTCACGGATGTGCCCATCGTCAACGCCGGCGACGGCGCCAACCAGCATCCGTCGCAGACGATGCTCGACCTCTATTCCATACTCAAGACTCAGGGACGCCTCGAAGACCTCACAATTACAATGGTAGGCGACCTCAAATACGGCCGCACGGTCCACTCCCTGCTCCAGGCCATGAAATATTTCCGGCCGAAATTCCGCTTCGTGGCCTCGAAAGAACTGGCCATGCCGGAAGAATACCTCGCTTTCTGCCGCGAAAACGGCATCGAATACGAGGAACACCGCGAGTTCTCGCCGGAAGTGATAGATGAAAGCGATATCATCTACATGACACGCGTACAACGCGAGCGCTTCGCCGATCCTCTCGAATATGAAAAGGTGAAAGACCTCTACACCCTGCGCAAGGCAATGCTCGAAGGCGCGAAACCCAACCTCAGGATTCTCCACCCCCTCCCCCGCGTCAACGAAATCGACAAGGACGTCGACAGCTGCCCGGAGGCATATTATTTCGAACAGGCCCGCAACGGCGTATTCGCCCGCCAGGCCATCATCACCGACGCACTCGGCATCGAAATCCCGAAAGAATAAGAAGCCATGACAAAGGACAAGAAAGAACTCGCAGTCGCCGCCCTCCGCAACGGCACAGTGATAGACCATATTCCCTCGGCAGCGCTTTTCACGGCCGTGCGCTTCCTTGAGCTCGAAAAACTCGACAAGTCGGTGACCATAGGCTACAACCTCGCCAGCGGGAAACTCGGCACCAAGGGCATTATCAAAGTCGCCGACACCTTCTTCGACGATGCCGTCCTCAACCGTATTGCCATCATAGCCCCTACGGCTGTCGTCAACATCATCCGCGACTTTGAAGTGGTGGAGAAAAAGAAAGTGACGCTCCCCGACGAGCTCGTGGACATCGTGCGCTGCAACAATCCCAAGTGCATCACCAACAACGAGCCCATGGCCACGCGCTTTGATGTGACTGACGCAGGCACCGGAGTCCGTCTCCACTGCCATTATTGCAATCATACGGTGGCCGGCCCCGAGGCCCGTTTCAAATAGTGCCGGGATGAAACAGAGCTGGAAGCCCGGAACCTTGCTTTATCCCCTGCCCGCGGCTCTTGTCAGCTGCGGCGAAGGTGTCGGGCCCGGGACGTCCAATCTGTTCACGGTGGCATGGACCGGTATTGTCTGTACAAACCCTCCGATGCTGTCGATTTCCGTCCGTCCAGAGCGCGCCTCATATCCTATAATTAAGGAGAGGGGTGAGTTCACTGTTAATCTGACGACTGCCGCAATGGCCCGAGCCACCGACTTCTGCGGAGTCCGGTCCCGGAGGGATCTGACTGACAAGTGGGCCTCGGCCGGATTGCACGCAGTCCCCGGAATCGCCGTCAGCTGTCCGGCGGTAGCCGAAAGTCCCATCTCACTCGAATGCAGAGTGCGCGAGGTGAAGGAACTGGGCAGCCACCATATGTTCATAGCGGATATCGTGAACGTGCTGGCCGATGAAGCCTATATGGACCCGGAAACCGGAAAGTTCCGTCTCGAGGACGCCGGACTTATGAGCTACATCCACGGGCGTTACTATGCCCAGGGCGCCGAGCTCGGGCATTTCGGCTTTTCCGTCAGACGCCCCGCCAAAAAGAAGAAAAAATAACCGCCGGCTCCTGAACAGACAGACCGGCATAATTATATCAATATGACCCACGACAAAGTGATTTTCGACCTGATCGAGCGCGAACACCTGCGCCAGAAAGACGGCATCGAGCTTATCGCCTCCGAGAACTACGTGAGCGACGACGTGATGCGCGCCATGGGCTCCTGTCTCACCAACAAATACGCCGAGGGCTATCCCGGCCACCGATATTACGGCGGTTGCGGAGTGGTCGACGAAGTAGAGCAGATTGCCATCGACCGCGTCAAACAACTTTTCGGCGCCGAGTATGCCAACGTGCAGCCTCACTCGGGCGCCCAGGCCAACATGGCCGTATTCATGGCCTGTCTGAAGCCCGGCGACAAGTTCATAGGCCTGAACCTGAGCCACGGCGGCCATCTCTCGCACGGGAGTCCAGTTAACTTCTCGGGTCTGGTTTTCCATGCCCTCGAATACAACGTGACAGCCGAAACCGGCCTCGTGGACTATGACGGCTTCGAGGAGACCTGCCGCGCCGAGCGTCCGAAACTCATAATTGCGGGCGCAAGTGCCTATTCCCGCGAATGGGATTATGCCCGTATGCGCAAGGTTGCAGACGAAATCGGAGCCATTTTCATGGTCGACATGGCCCACCCCGCCGGACTCATAGCCGCGGGACTTCTCGACAATCCTCTGAAATACGCCCATATCGTCACGTCCACGACCCACAAGACCCTCCGCGGTCCGAGAGGCGGCATTATCCTTATGGGCAAGGACTTCGTCAATCCCTGGGGCAAGACATCGCCCAAGGGCGAACCGCGCATGATGAGCCAGCTGCTGGACTCTGCGGTGTTCCCCGGCGTTCAGGGCGGTCCGCTCGAGCACGTAATCGCCGCCAAGGCCGTGGCCTTCGGCGAAGCGCTCCAGCCTTCGTTCCGCGACTATCAGCTTCAGGTTCGCTCCAACGCCAGGGCAATGGCCAAGGCCCTCCTCGACAGAGGCTACAACATCGTCTCCGGCGGAACGGACAACCACTGCGTGCTTCTCGACCTCAGGTCCAAATACCCTGACCTCACAGGCAAAGTGGCCGAGAAGGCTCTTGTTGCTGCCGACATCACGGCCAACAAGAACATGGTTCCCTTCGACTCCCGTTCGCCCTTCCAGACCTCGGGCATCCGCCTCGGAACACCCGCCATCACCACCCGCGGGGTCAAGGAAGACCTTATAGAGCCTATCGTTGAACTCATCGACGCCGTTCTTTCCAATCCGGAGGATGCCAGGACCATCGAGGTCACCCGCCGCAAGGTGAACGAGATGATGAGCGCCTTCCCCATCTTCGCCTGGTGAACAAGATCCATGTAATAATAGTTGCCGCGGGCAGCGGACGCCGGTTCGGAAGTCCGCTGCCCAAGCAATTCTGTATGCTTGCCGGCAAACCCGTCCTCGCCCATACGCTTGACAATCTCCGGATGGCTTTCGGCCCTGAAGCGGAATTCACGCTTGTGCTTCACCGCGATTATTTCGGGCTTTGGGAAAAACTGGCAGCCGAAAGCGTATGCGCGAGGGAGAACCGACTTGTTGCCGGAGGAGCAAGCCGCGCGGAATCCGTAGCAAACGCACTTCAGGCATGCTCTCCGGACAAGGGAGAACCTGTTATGGTTCACGATGGCGTGCGCCCTTTCGTGACACCTGGTATGGTCAAGGACCTTGTAAAGGCACTCGACAACGGCGCCGACTACGCATTGCCGGCCGTGCCCCTTTCCGACTCAATCCGGGAACAAGAGACCGACGGCACATGGCATGCCCGCGAGCGCAGCCGCTACCGTGCGGTACAGACTCCTCAGGCTTTCCGTGGTGGCATACTTGTCGAGGCTTACAGGCTAGCCAATGAAAAATACGGCTACGATATGTTCACAGATGACGCATCCGTGGTCGAAAAGACACTACCGGGATTGCAGCTAAGGCTGACGGAAGGCTCTCCATACAATATGAAAATCACAAATCCTCTCGACCTTAGAATCGCGGAGGTCCTGCTCGACTGATGCTCTCGCTGCGCAAGCTCGACATAAAATACGTCAAGGGCGTAGGGCCGAAGCGTGCAGAAATTCTTGCCAAAGAGCTGGGAATCCGCACAGCCTACGACCTCCTGCGCCATTATCCGTCGAGCTATGTGGACCGGTCGAAGTACTATGAAATAAGGGAATTGCGCAGCATTAACCCTGACTCGCTTCCCGCATTACAGGTAAAGGGGCGGTTCGTGAGCTCGAATGTCCTCGGCGAGGGCGCCAGGATGCGCCTTGTCGCCTTATTTACGGACGGGACTGCAACGATGGAGGTGACATGGTTCAAAAGTGTCAGGACAATCCGTAAATCGCTCGATCCGGAGAAGACCTACGTGCTTTTCGGCAAGGTTGGGACCTTCAACGGCAAACTGCAGATGGTCCATCCGGAAATGGAGGACTCGTCCAAGGCAAGTACCGGTCAGGGAACCCGTGGAGTCTACCCTCTTACCGAGGGCCTCCGGAAGGCCAACATCGGCTCAAAAGCCATTTATACCATAGTCTGGACAATCCTCGGAGGCGACGGAGCGCAGAGACGCCTCGTCGACCCTCTGCCGGAAAGTGTCCTCAGAAGCCGGGGCCTCATGCCTATCTCCGACGCCATACGCGAGATTCATTTTCCTACATCACCCGACGCACTCGCCCGGGCAAGGTTCAGGTTCAAGTTCGAGGAACTGTTTTATATCCAGACCGACATGCTGATGCGCTCGAAAGGACGCAAACAGCTGTCCCGAGGTCTGAGGATGCCGCATGTAGGCGACTGGTTCAATATGTTCTACCGTCAGTGCCTGCCCTTCGAACTTACCGGCGCGCAGAAGCGTGTCATCAAGGAAATCCGCGCCGACATCATGAGCGGAAAGCAGATGAACCGGCTTGTGCAGGGCGACGTTGGTTCGGGCAAGACGCTTGTGGCCCTCATGTGTATGCTTCTTGCCATCGACAACGGCTATCAGGCCGCACTCCTCGCCCCGACGGAAATACTCGCCGCCCAGCATTACGAGACCATCAGCGGACTGGCGGCGAAAATCGGTCTGAACGTGCGGCTTCTAACGGGAAGCACCCGGGCCAAGGCCCGCGAGGAAATCCACGGGCAGCTACGCGACGGGACACTCCACATTCTTGTCGGCACCCATGCCATCCTCGAGGACAAGGTGGAGTTCGCCCGACTGGGATTTGCCGTCATCGACGAGCAACACCGATTCGGAGTCGTACAGAGAGCCCGGCTGTGGGGCAAAGGGCCGGAGGGCTTCGCTCCGCATATCCTTGTGATGACAGCCACGCCGATTCCGCGCACTCTTGCAATGACTGTGTACGGCGATCTTGATGTCAGCGTAATCGACGAACTTCCTCCTGGCAGGAAGCCCGTGGAGACTGTTCTGCGCTTTGAGCAGCAAAGGATGCAGGTGTACAGAGCCATGGGAGCCCAGTTGCGAAAGGGACGTCAGGTCTATATAGTATACCCGCTTATTGAAGAAAACGAAAAACTCGACCTCAAGAGCCTTGAGGAAGGCTACGAGAACATCTGCGAGACATTCAGGGATTATCGAGTGGCTTTTGTCCACGGAAAGATGAAGCCTGCCGAAAAAGAGCATCAGATGCATCTTTTCGCATCCGGCGAGGCGAAAATCATGGTAGCCACAACCGTAATCGAGGTTGGCGTCAATGTTCCCAACGCCACGACAATGATTATTGAGAATGCCGAGCGTTTCGGACTCTCGCAACTGCACCAGCTCCGCGGCCGCGTGGGGCGAGGAGGCGAGAAAAGCTATTGTGTGCTCATGAGCCGCTACAACATCAGCGGCGACACCCGCAAGCGGCTCGACGTCATGTCTTCGACGACCGACGGCTTTGTTATAGCGGAAGCCGACATGCAGTTCCGCGGTCCGGGCGACATCGAGGGGACAATGCAGAGCGGCCTGCCTTTCGACCTGAAAATCGCATCTCTCGCGCAGGACGGCCAGATAATAGCGCTTGCGCGCGAGACGGCGGAAAGCCTGCTGAAGGAAGACCCGCAGCTTGCGGCACCGGCGAACACAGGACTCTCCCGGGCCATCCGCGAACTCACCGGCCGCAAAGCCGACTGGAGCCAGATTTCATAGATGCAACAATGCGGCTGCCTCACGGTAGCCGCATTGTTGCAAATAAACCAATCATTATCACATTTCTTACAAGAGGATTTTATCGTCCTTGTGAAATTATAACACAAGTTGGAGGAAAAAGGTTTGCCCGTTAGATGATTTTTTCAAAAAAAACCGCTATATTTGTGGCGATGAAACTCATAGCTCTCCGACTCTATCAATTTCTTGTCATGGCCCCGCTTCTGGCTGTGATAACAATCTTAGCTGCCGTCCTTACCACCGCAGGAAGTCTTCTGGGCGCCGGGCGCTTCTGGGGATACTGGCCGGCCCATCTGTGGGCCAGAGCTTTCTGTGTGCTCAGCCTTGTGAAGGTGACAGTCAGAGGGAGGGAGAACATCTCGCCGGAGACCTCCTACGTCTTTGTGGCTAACCATCAGGGAGCCTACGACATATTTTCCATCTACGGCTATCTCAACCACGATTTCCGCTGGATGATGAAAAAGGGCCTTGAGCGCATCCCGCTTGTCGGCTACAGCTGCAAGGTGTCGGGACATATATATGTTGACAACTCCACTCCTTCCGCCACCCGGAGGACCATGGCGGAGGCCGAGAAACGCCTGCGCGACGGCATGAGCGTGGTCGTCTTTCCCGAGGGTTCCCGCACTCGCGACGGCCGCATGCACCGCTTCCACCGCGGAGCATATATGCTGGCCATGGAATTCAGCCTGCCTGTGGTGCCCATCACCATCGACGGCGCCTACAGCGTCCTGACCCGCGGAAGCTGGCTTCCGAAGCCGGGACATATCACTCTCACAATCCACAAGCCCATAGAGCCGGACTCCGACGGACACCGCCTCGACAGACTTATGGCCGAGAGTTATGCGGCGATAGCCTCCGCCTTCCCTGGCGAGAGCACAGTCGGCGCGAACTCCTTTCAGAATTGAAGCTACCTCCTTAGTTATAATCAAATACACAATTCCATACTGACACAACAATGAAGAAAACCGGAATTCTCGTAACAGGCGGCACAGGCTATATCGGCTCACATACTACCGTCGAACTCATCAAGGCGGGCTACCATGTGGTAATCATCGATAACCTCAGCAATTCCAATATCGGCGTCCTCGACGGAATCGAGGAAATTACCGGCGTCCGTCCCGACTTCATAAAAGGCGACTGCACCGATATCGCGACTCTCCGCGAGCTCTTCAAGAAGTACAGCGACATCAAGGGCATCATCAATTTCGCCGCGTCGAAGGCCGTGGGCGAAAGCGTCCAGAAGCCCATCCTCTACTACCGCAACAACCTCAACACCCTTATGAATCTTCTGGAGTGCATGGGCGAGTTCGGCGTTGACGGCATCGTATTCTCCTCTTCCTGCACCGTCTACGGCGAGCCCGACGTGAACCCCGTCACCGAAAACTCCCCCATCAAGCCGGCGACGTCGCCTTACGGCAACACCAAGCAGATTTCCGAGGAAATAATCGAGGACGTAATCCACAGCGGCGCACCCTTCAAAAGCATCATCTTGCGCTACTTCAATCCCGTGGGCGCTCATCCCTCGGCCCTCATCGGCGAGCTCCCCAACGGCGTTCCCCAGAACCTCATCCCCTATCTCACCCAGACAGCCATCGGCATCCGTAAGGAACTCGCTGTCTTCGGCGACGACTACAACACACCGGACGGCTCCTGCATCCGCGACTTCATCAATGTAGTGGACCTCGCCAAGGCTCATGTCATCGCTGTGGAGAGGCTCGTGGAGAACAAGTGCGAGACGCCAGTCGAGATTTTCAACCTCGGCACCGGAAACGGAGTCAGCGTCCTCGAACTCATCAACACATTCGAGGAAGCCACGGGCGTGAAAGTCCCCTACCATATCGCTCCTCGCCGCGAAGGCGACATCGAAAAGGTCTGGGCCGACCCGCGCAGAGCCAATGAGGTTCTCGGCTGGAGTGCCGACACTCCTCTCGCCGACACCATGCGCTCGGCATGGAAGTGGCAGCTTGCCCTTCGTGAAAAAGGCATAATGTAAAATCTGAAAAACCATAACCCGACGATGAGAAAATCGATAATTCTTGTCGCCGGGCTGTTTTGTGCCCTCTCCCTCGGGGCCCAGACACCCGGCGAAGACATCAGGACCGAAATCCGCAACTGCCCGGAAAAGGCAGGCGGCGTATATTTCGCCTATCCGACCGAGCAAATTTCCAAAACGGCATCGGAGCGCCCCAAGGGCTACACACCCTTTTATATCAGCCATTACGGCCGCCACGGGTCGCGTTACCTTATCACCGACCGCGACTACAGCGACATCATAAAGCGCCTCGACGACGCCAAGAGCCACGATGCCCTCACGCCCCTTGGCCTTGACGTGCTCGCCCGACTCGATTCCGTATGGAAGGAAGCAGAGGGACGCGGAGGCGAACTGACTCCTCTCGGCACGAGGCAGCACAGATCCATAGGACGTCGCGCCGCGGAAGCATTCCCCGAAGCCTTCGCCGGAAAAGACGCCGAAGTCACTGCCGCCTCCACCGTGGTGATGCGTTGCGCACATTCCATGTTCGCCTTCCTAGAAGGCCTGAAGGAGCTCAACCCGCAGCTCGACATCGCGCGCGAATCGTCGGAGCGCAACATGTACTATCTCAACTACCACAGTGCGGAATCCGGGCCGTACAGCAGCCACGAGGGCCCCTGGTATCAGGACTACAAGCGTTTCAAAGCCAGGAACACGCGTCCCGAGCGTCTAATGACCGCTCTTTTCAAGGACCCGGTATACCTCGGGCGCTATGTCGATCAGGACAAGCTCATGTGGCAGCTCTACTGGCTCGCCGTCGACATGCAGAACATGGAGACCCCGATAAGCTTCATGGACCTCTTCACCAACGACGAACTCTATGACATGTGGGCGACAGCAAACTTCAATTTCTACGCCTGCAACTCCTCATATCCGCTCGCAAACGGCGAGCATACGGCCAACGCACGCAATCTTGTCCGAGACATAATTACGAAGGCCGACGGATATGTCGACGGAAACAAACACGGCGCGAGTCTCCGTTTCGGGCACGACGGCAACATCATACCGCTTACCGCGCTCCTGAAAATCGATGGCTGCTACTCCGAAGCAATCGCTCCCGAAGACCTCGCGGCGAGCGGTTATGCCAACTACCGCATCTCCCCCATGGCCTCGAACCTCCAGATGATATTTTTCAGGAACAACAAGAAACCCGAGGATGTGCTTGTCCGCGTGAACCTCAACGAGCGGCCCGCGAAACTGCCCGTAGAGAATGTCGGCGACGGCCTCTACCGCTGGACTGACCTCCGCGAATACCTCCAGTCGCTGCTCTGAATTCAAAATCTTATAACTTAGGGCCGGATTTAACATTTATTGTTGAATCCGGCCCTAAACTTTTTACCATGAGCGAAGTCAAAATGTTAAATATCATACAAAATGACGGACAGATGCGAAACAGAGCAAGAAATTCGTTATCTTTGTAAACCAAACCCGGACAATAAACATTTTGACAATAAAGGACAAACTATGAAAAAGGCATTCTTCACCGGATTCAGAAGTCTTGCCGTAGCCATCGCCGCGGCAGGGCTGTTCATCTCGCCCATGACTATCATGGCCGACGATTTCGATGACGACGACCTCTATTACTCGCCAGCGAAGGCCGAAAAGGCCAAGAAGGAACGCGAGGCGAAACAGCTCGAGGAGCAGCGTCGGGCACAGGCTGAATACGAGGCCCGCATGGCTCGCCTCGATTCCATGTCGGCCGCCTACAATGCCAAGCATCCTGTGTCGGAACTCGACATGAACGTGGATGACTACAACCGCCACGGCTCATTCCTCGTGAATGCCAACAGTCATAACGCGAAAGCCGATTCAGCCGCCATTCCCGCAGGCGACTTCGCCTACACCCGGCGCATCGAGCGGTTCCACAACGACAGTATCGTAAGCCAGAGCAACGACGAGGCTCTACAGGAATATTACTACGCCACGGCCTCGCAGCCGCAGAACGACCCGACCGTTGTCAACATATACGTCAACGATCCCTACGGCTATTACGGGAACTGGTACGGAGGATACTACACGCCCTACTACTACAATCCCTGGCGTTACAACTACGCCTGGGGATTCGGATGGGGCGGATGGTACGACCCCTGGTTCGACTTCGGCTGGGGCCCTTCGTGGGGATGGAGCTGGGGATGGGGTCCCGGATGGGCTCCCGGCCCCTGGGTTCCCGGTCCGGGCTACCCCGGCTGGGGCGGACGGCCCTGGCATCCCACGGGCATTCCCGGTGCCTCCCGTCCCCACAGGCCCTCCTATGCAGGAACAAGCTCGGGCGGCAGCCGCCGTCCCGGTTCGGCCGTCTCGCCCTCCGGAAACATCCGGCCCGGCAACATGGGGAACGGACGCCCGAGTTTTGGCCGCGGCAATTCAGGAACCCGTCCGGGGATCGGAAACTCATTCGGCACTTCACGTCCCGGAAACTCCGGCCGACCTTCCGGCACCTCCGGAAACTACAGCCGTCCCGGCAACTCCGGCAACCGCAACAACTACAACGGCAACAGCAACAACAACTCCTCGTCGCCCAGCCACAACTACAGCCCTTCGCACAACTATTCTCCGAGCCGCTCGTCCGCTAGCTACAGCAGCCCGAGCCGCGGCAGCTACGGAGGCGGTTCAGGCCGCTCGGGAGGCGGTGCGGCAGGTGGTCGCGGGCGCAGATAAAATCCCTACTCTCCTCCTTGTTAAAATCAACTATTTATGGAAAAGACATTCAAGCTAAGCATAGCGGCCGCACTGCTCCTGCTCCCGGGAGCTGTGCACGCACAGAGCGCAATCGACGCCAACCAGATCAATGGTTCCGACGTCCGCGGCACGGCACGATTCGTGGCGATGGGCGGAGCCTTCACCTCCCTCGGCGGAGACCTCTCGACCCTGACGCAGAACCCTGCGGGCCTCGGCATCTACCGCCGGAGTGAAATCGGCCTGACATTCGACATCAATAAACGCAACTACTCCTCCACAACTCCGGGCTACAAGTTCAACAACTCGCAGACCAAGGCCTACTTCGACAACTTCGGCTATGTCGGCACCGCAAACCTCAACGGCGCGCTGCGCTCTTTCTCATGGGGCGTAAGCTATCAGCGACTCAACGCCTTCCACCGCCGCCACGAGGGCTACAACATGCCGACGGAGACCTCGCTCTCCAACTATATCGCGTCCTATACGGGCGGCATTCCTTCGGCTGACCTCATGCCTTCCTCCGGCTATAACCCCTACCTCGACTCGGGAAAGGACTGGCTGAGCATCCTCGGCGCCTCTTCGCACATCATCAACCCTGTCGGCAGTTCAGACAACTGGCAGGGGCTGCACGGCCCCGCTACCACGGGCGACGCGGCCTACACGGTCGAGGAATCCGGCTATCAGGACGAGTACAACATCGACTTCGGCGGAAACGTCTCGGACATCGTATACTGGGGTATCGGCATAGGCATACAGGACATCAGCTACAACCGCCGACTCGTCTACAGCGAGAGCATGGAGAACGCCAACATCCTCGGCTACCGTCCGAACACGACAATCACGGGCAACGCCGGTTTTGAGATGGACTCCTGGAAGTCCATCTCCGGCTCGGGCGTCAACCTCAAGCTCGGTGTGATCGTTCGCCCCTTCGACGAGTTCCGAATCGGCTTTGCCGTGCATACCCCCACATGGCTCCACCTCAACCATCAGGGCGACTCCTATCTGAGCTACAGCTACTTCGACCCCACTCAGCCCGAAAGCGACAACAATCCCTTCCAGGGAGAGGAGTCCACCGCGCTGTATGACTACGATTCGCGCCTGACGAGCCCCTGGCGCTTCATGTTCGGCGCAAGCTACAATATCCTCAACCGCGCGATTGTCAGCGTGGACTACGAGAGGGTTCAATATCAGGACATGCGTCAGAAATACCAGGCACCCGGCACCTTCGGAGGTTATTCTTTTGTTACCGACGAGGCTACCAACGCCGAAATCAAGAGCTATTACAAGGGCGGCGACATCATCCGCGCCGGCGTGGAGTTCCGCGTGACTCCGAAATTCAGCATCCGCGCAGGCTACAACATCCAGACCGGCCATGTCCGCGAGGCCGCCAAGGAAGCCGGAGCGAACATCGTGACGGCCGGCGTCGACCCGAGCTACAACTTCAGCAACAGCACCGAGAACCTCTCCTTCGGTCTCGGCTACCGCTACAAGGCCTGGTATATCGACCTCGCATACCAGTGGAAGCACCGCGAGGACACCTTCCATGCCTACACGGATTTCAACGGATTCCAGGCCCCAAGGGCAACGATGACGGACAACATCCATTCCTTCGTGATTTCCACGGGATTCCGCTTCTGAACGTCAACCTTCCGCCGTCCGAAAATTCCCGGGCGGCGGATTTTTTTCGACAATTTCGCAAGTTATCGACAAATGTTTCACTTTCGTGGAACATTTTTTCTTTATTTGGAGCGGAGTTGTTATCTTTGCAGAAACAAACTCCTCATCTGCTGATAATATGGGAAAAATAATAGCTATAGCGAACCAGAAGGGAGGCGTCGGCAAGACAACGACGACAATCAATCTCGCGGCATCGCTCGCTAAAGAAGGGAAACGCGTTCTCATAATCGACGCGGACCCGCAGGCCAACGCCACCTCGGGATACGGCATCGACCCACGGACGATGACTTCGTCAATCTACGAGTGCATGGTCGACGGCTATCCTCTCGACGGCTCCCAGGTGGCAACCTGCATGGAAGGCCTTGACCTGATTGGCTCAAGGATAGACCTTGCGGGCGCCGAAATAGAGCTGATCGGCAAAACCGACCGCGAGCGCGTGCTCGCAAAGCTACTTCAGCCTGTACGCGAAAAATACGACTACATCATCATCGACTGCTCGCCGTCGCTCGGACTGATAACCGTGAACGCGCTGACCGCCGCCGACTCGGTGATTATCCCCGTTCAGGCGGAATACTTCGCTCTTGAAGGCATCAGCAAACTTCTCAACACGATACGCATCATCAAGGGACGCCTCAATCCCTCGCTCGAAATCGAAGGCTTCCTGCTCACGATGTACGACGCGCGCCTGAGGCTCGCGAACCAGATATACGACGAGCTCAAAGGCCACTTCGGCGACATGGTGTTCAATACGGTGATTCCCCGCAACATCAGGCTCAGCGAGGCTCCCAGCCACGGCCTTCCGGCGATACTCTACGACGCGGAAAGCCGTGGAGCCACAAGCCATGTTCTCCTTGCAAGGGAAATAATCGCCAAACACAAGAAGAAAAAATGACATCTCCGACAAAACGCAACGCACTCGGCCGCGGCCTGGACTCCCTGCTGCCCATGGACGACACCCCTGCCCGCGGTTCTTCTGCCATAAACGAAATTCCCCTTTCGCTCATCTCGGCCAATCCCGACCAGCCGCGCCGCACATTCGACGAGGAAAGCCTCGAAGAACTGGCGGCATCCATCGCGCAGATCGGCATCATCCAGCCCCTTTCGCTCCGCAAGACGGGTCCGGAGTCCTACCAGATTATCGCCGGCGAGCGGCGCTTCCGTGCGGCCCAGATGGCCGGACTGGAATCGGTGCCGGCGTACATCCGCACGGCAAACGACGCCGAACTCACCGAAATGGCCCTCATCGAGAACATCCAGCGCGAGGACCTCAACGCCATAGAAATCGCCCTGACATTCCGCAAACTCATCGACCAGTACAGTCTGACTCAGGAAAGACTCAGCGAGAGAATAGGCAAGAAACGCGCGACGATAGCCAATTTCCTGCGCCTGCTCCGGCTTCCGGCGGAAGTGCAGCTCGGTCTCCGCGACGGACGCGTGGACATGGGTCACGCCCGCGCTCTGCTCACCATCTCCAATCCGGCCCTGCAGCTCAGGCTTTACAACGAGATTCTGCGCGACGGCCTCAGCGTGCGTCGGGTAGAGGAACTCGCCAAGGCCTATCAGGCCGCAGCCGAGAGGGGACAGTCGCCGGCGGATGACAGCCGCCGGGAGAAATCGGGCGTAAAAAGCGAGTTCGAGGTGCTGAAAAAACATCTCTCGTCCGTGTTCCAGACCCCTGTGCAGTTCGCCTGCGACAAACAGGGAAAAGGACGCATAACCTTTCCTTTCAAAGACGAAAAAGAACTGGAGCGGCTCCTGACGCTCTTCGATTCGCTTAAAAAGTGAGAATAAACATTTTAAGACAAGCAAGTCCACTCCGGCGTCTGATATGCTGCGCGGCTCTCGGAGCCTTCGCGGCATTCGCTGTCTCTGCCCAGCATCTTCCCTCCCGGCGAGCTCAGACAGCTCCCGTTCTCGTCGCCGATACTCTCGGGGTCCCCTCCGACAGCATCCTCACATACGTTGCCGTCGAGGAGGCGGGAGATTCCGAGGTCTTCATCGACCTTGTTCCCGAAGCGGCAAGAGAGAAGAAGCCGGCGTCGGAATACGACGTCTGGGTCGAGCGCGAATCGTCGTTCAATCCCGACCCGACACGTGCCGTGTGGATGTCGGCCCTTTTTCCGGGACTCGGACAAATCTACAACCGCCGCTACTGGAAACTGCCGATAATCATCGGCGGCTATCTCGGTCTGGCCTATGCCACGTCGTGGAACAACAATATGCTCACGGACTACACCCGCGCGTACCGCGACATCATGGACAACGACCCCACGACCAACTCCTACATGAATTTCTTTCCGCCGACAACCACGGAATCGGACCTGGACAAGACGTGGCTGACAAACGTCCTCCAGTCGCGCAAGAACTATTTCCGGCGCAACCGCGACCTGTGCATCATAGCAATGGTCGGCGTTTATCTCCTTGCCATGGTCGACGCCTACGTCGACGCATCCCTTTCACATTTCGACATCACGCCCGACCTGTCGATGGACGTAAGCCCCGCTGTTTTTCAGGAAGTAAGGGGAATGAAGCCATCGGTAGGCTTAAACTGGGCGATTACCTTCTGAAGCAAAAACATTCAATCCATGAGCCTTAAAGACACTCTGTTCATCATACTCCTCGCCGGCACCCCGCTCACGGCCGTCGCCGACGAGCCCAATATCCTCGATGTATCCCGCGAAACACCTTCCGCCGCCCTGATTCTCCCCGAAAGCTTCGAGACGGACACAAAGGCCATGCTCGACAGCTGGTACCTGAACAAATACGCCGTAATCGACACGCAGGCCGACTCCCGTCCGGACGCGGAAGTGACTGACGAAATGCTCATAGAGCGCCTCGGAAAGCTTCCAACGGAAATAGAGATGCCTCTCAACAGCGTCGTGAAAAGCTATATCCTGATGTATGCCAACCGCAGGAAACAGCTTGTGGAGAACATGCTCGGCCTCAGCCTCTACTATATGCCCATATTCGAGACCGCCCTCGACCGCTATGACCTGCCGAAGGAACTGAAGTATCTCCCGGTCATTGAATCGGCGCTCAACCCTTCGGCCGTATCAAGAGCCGGCGCTGTCGGTCTCTGGCAGATTATGGCGCCCACAGCGGGAGGCCTCGGGCTCGAGATGAACTCACTTGTGGACGGGCGCCGCGACCCTTACGCCTCGACCGACGCGGCCGCGCGATACCTCAGGCAGCTTTACGACACATATCAGGACTGGTCGCTCGCAATCGCGGCCTACAACTGCGGTCCCGGCAACATCAACAAGGCGCTCCGCCGCGTGGGCGACGGAAAACACGACTTCTGGGACATTTACCCCTATCTCCCGACGGAGACACGCGGCTATTTCCCGATTTTCATAGCCGCCAACTATATTATGAACTACTACGGCGAGCACAACATCGCTCCGGCGCTCGCCCGCCGTCCGGTCGTGACGGACACGGTTCACGTCTGCCGCCGCGTCCATTTCCAGCAGATTTCCGACGTCATGGACATCCCAATGACCGAAATACGCGCTCTGAATCCCCAGTACCGCCGCGACCTTATTCCCGGCGACATCCGCCCCTACCCCCTTGTGCTCCCTTCTCTGCAGGCAATAGCCTATGTGGCAAACGAGGATTCCATCGTGAACCACGATGCCGAGAAATACAGCCGCCGCAGCGTTGTCGAGCCGGCTTCGGAAGGCTCGGTCAGCGGAAGCGATTCCCAGGGCGAGTACGTTGACGAGCTTGTGACCTTCTACCACACCGTCAAACGCGGGGAGACGCTCTCGAAAATCGCCAGACGGTATGGCGTGAGCGTAAGCTCCATCCGCAAAATCAACAAAATCGGAAAGACCGTAAAACGCGGCAAACGGCTTAAAATACAGACTTACAAGAGAAAGTACATCGAAAAGCCCAAGGTCGAAGAAGCTGTGGCGGACAGCACTGAAATCAATGTGCCGGCAACGGTTGCCGTTCCTACGGATTCCGTGGCGGCCGCTCCGGCAGACTCCATGACCGTAAACAATTCCCAGGCTGTGGCAAACGCCTTCTCCGAAGCGGAAGCAAAAGCCGATACCATCCGGGAAAAGGATAAGCAGAAGGAGAAGCCCGACTGGAAGCAGAAGACCGAAAAGCCCTCCAGGAAGCAGAAGACGACCGTCCACACCGTCAAGCGCGGCGAGAACCTCTTCAAAATCGCCAAGCGCAACGGCACGACCGTCGATGAAATCAAACGCCTCAACGGACTCAAAGGCGACGACCTCAAGGTCGGTCAGCGCATCAAGATTCCCCGCAAATAACAAAAACCAGTCATAAATGAAAGAAAAAAACTACAATCAGGAACTCCCGCCTTCAGAGGTGGACCCTGTGGAACTGCCTGAAAACGCCTTCCGACAGCTTGGCGAAGACGAAGAGTACAGGCCTCTGATGCATCCGGCCCACGATTATCCCGAGGCCACTCCCTACTCCGTCGGCATGGGCCTCCTGCTGGCCGTCGTGTTCAGTGCCGCCGCGGCTTATCTCGGTCTGAAGGTAGGTCAGGTGTTCGAAGCGGCCATTCCCATCGCCATCATAGCCGTGGGGCTGTCCGGAATGCTGAAAAAAGAGAACGCCCTCGGCCAGAACGTCATAATCCAGAGCATCGGCGCCTGCTCCGGCGTGATTGTGGCCGGAGCCATCTTCACCCTTCCGGCCCTCTACATCCTCCAGAGCGCGTATCCGGAAATCACCGTCGACTTCCTTCAGATTTTCCTCAGCTCGTTGCTGGGGGGCGTGTTGGGAATTCTCTTCTTTATCCCCTTCCGCAAGTATTTCGTAAAGGACATGCACGGCAAGTACCCCTTCCCGGAAGCAACAGCGACCACTCAGGTGCTTGTGAGCGGCAACTCCAAGAAGAGCGAGAACGGCGGACAGGCCAAGCTCCTCGCCGTGGCCGCCCTCGTGGGTGGCATCTACGACTACATCGTGGCCACCTTCGGCTGGTGGAGCGAGGTTGTCACGACAACGGCCTATTCCTGGGGGCAGACTCTTGCCGACAAGACTAAGTTCGTCTTCTCCTGCAATACCGGCGCGGCGGTTCTCGGCCTCGGATATATTGTGGGCCTCAAATACGCCTTCGTCATCTTTGCCGGCTCGATTTTCGTCTGGTGGTTCGTAATTCCTCTGATGGGCACCTACGGCAGTCCCGAGTTGGCCGCCATGAGCCCCTCGGCAATCTTCAGCGAATATGCCCGTATGATCGGCATCGGCGGCATAGCCATGGCCGGAGTCATCGGCATCATAAAGTCGTGGGGCATCATCGCTCAGGCCGTCGGCCTCGCCTCCCGCGAACTCAAGGGCGCATCGGCTGCCGGAAAGACCGTGCGCTGGCAGACCGACATTTCAATGAAGCACATCGCCTACTTCATATTCCTCGCCCTCGCGGCAGTGCTTGTATTCTTCTGGATCGGAGTAATCCACACATTCTGGCAGGCCCTGATTGCATGGATTGTCGTGACGGTAATCGCTTTCCTCTTCACCACAGTCGCAGCAAACGCAATAGCCATCGTGGGCTCGAACCCCGTGAGCGGCATGACGCTCATGACACTCATCATTGCATCAGCCATATTTGTGGCAATAGGTCTCAGCGGGTCGTCGGGCATCGTTGCCTCGATGGTTGTCGGCGGCGTGGTGTGCACGGCCCTCTCCATGGCCGGAGGCTTCGTCACTGACCTTAAAATCGGCTACTGGCTAGGCTCGACGCCCAAAAAGCAGGAGAGCTGGAAATTCCTCGGCACCCTCGTATCGGCCGCGACCGTCGGCGGCGTAATCATGCTCCTCAACAACGTATACGGCTTCTCCGGCGACAATGCCCTCGCCGCACCTCAGGCCAACGCCATGGCCAAGGTTATCGAGCCCATGATGATGGGTGGAGCCACTCCCTGGACGCTCTACATCATCGGCGCCGTACTGGCTTGCATTCTCAACTGGCTCGGAGTGCCCGCGCTCGCGTTCTGCCTCGGCATGTTCCTTCCCCTGCATCTCAACACTCCGATGCTCATGGGCGGCATCATCTCCTGGCTCGTAGGGCGCAGCTCCAAGGACAAGGAAGTATGCCGCAAGCGCATGGACCGCGGCACGCTCATATCCTCGGGTCTTATCGCCGGCGGAGCTCTCTTCGGCGTGTTCGCCGCTCTGACAATCATGTGCGGCTTCGAGGTGCCGGGCAACGGAGGCGAATTCGGGCCTCAGATCCTCGGCCTTATCGCATACGCGGGAATCATGGCATACCTCTACTTCGCGTCGTGCCATGAATCCAAATAAAACACATATATCATGATTATCGCATCACAGAAGCGCAAGGAGAACATCGCCGAATATCTGCTCTACATGTGGCAGATTGAAGACATCATCCGCGCAAACGGACTCGACCTTGACAAAATCCGCGCCAACGTCATCGACCGCTTCCCTAACCTCAGCGAGGAGCAGATCAAGGCTATGGCCGACTGGTACGAGTCGCTTATCGACATGATGCGGCGCGAGGAGGTGGTCCGGAAGGGCCACCTCCAGATGCACCGCAATATCCTCAACGACCTCGCGCGCCTCAATAATGAAATTCTCGCGGACCCCAACCCAAAATTCGACAGTTACCGCGAGGAATTCTACCGCACTCTGCCCTTTATCGTGGAACTGCGGGCGAAAAGCGGAGAGGAAAAAGCCGGAGAAATCGAGACCTGCTTCAACGCCCTTTACGGCGTTCTTCTTCTGAGGCTGCAGGGCAAGGAAATATCGGCAGAAACCCTCGGAGCCGTTACTCAGATCGGACGCTTCATAGCCCTTCTTGCCAAGGACTGGCACCTTGACGAAGAAGACAAGCTCTTCGAGCGCAAGGACCAGGACGAATAAGCCGTTTTTTGGGCTTATAAAGCACTCTTTCCCCGAATTATTTGTTTTCTGACGGATTTTTTATTAATTTCGTGGGAAATAACTGACATACACAATCCATATACCACAAGTACACCCTAAAATCATCCTTTTTGAACGATGAGCTACCTGAAATTCGATAAAAATCTGCTGATAAACCTCGATCAGAGCTTACGGAAGGAAATATTGCGCACGAATCAGGCGGGAGCATACACCTGCACCACACTGCCCGGATGCAACACCCGCAAGCAGCACGGACTTCTCGTGATTCCCATCGAAGGCTTCGGCAACCGGCCGCACGTGCTCCTCTCCAGTCTCGACGAGACCGTAATCCAGCACGGCGCGCCCTTCAATCTGGGACTTCACCGCTACCGCGGAGGAGTCTACAGTCCCAACGGCCACAAGTACATCCGAGAGTTCGACTGTGAGAGCGTGCCCCGCACCACCTTCCGCGTAGGCGGCGTAATCCTGACCCGCGAAAAAATCTTCATCAGTCAGGAGAACCGCATACTCATCCGCTACACTCTCGTCGACGCCCATTCGGCCACGACCCTGCGCTTCCGTCCCTTCCTCGCCTTCCGCGAAGTCGAGGCTCTCTGTCAGGCCAACGACAGCATCAACAAAACCTGCGAACCCGTGGAGAACGGCATAGCCACCTGTCTTTACGACGGCTTCCCTACCCTCTACATGCAGTTCAACCGTAAAGCCGAGTGGGTCAGCGACCCTAACTGGTATAACGGAATCGAGTACATGAAGGATATGGAACGCGGAGTGCCCTACTGCGAGGACCTCTGGGTGCCGGGCTACTTTGAGCTGCCGATAAAGAAAGGCGAAAGCATCATATTCTCCGCCGGCGTGACTCCGGTGTCGCCCCGCAGCCTCAAGAAGATGTACGAGTCCGAGATTGCATGCCGCACACCCCGCACATCCTTCTTCAACTGCCTCAAGAACGCCGCCAAGCAGTTCTATTTCCGCATGAACCACGGAATGTACATTATTTCGGGCTATCCGTTCGGACGAGTCATAGCCCGGAATATGTTTATGTCCGTTCCCGGTCTCACGCTTGCCATCGACCATTTCGCAGATTACGAGGCTATCATGAAGAGCGGCCTCGACGCGCTCCGCAATTTCATGAACACGGGGGAAAGCTCCCCACATATCGAAGGCATCGAGCAGCCCGACATACCTCTGTGGGCGCTGTGGGCAATCCAGCAATACCGCAAAAGTCAGGGCCTCGAAGCCGCACGGAAACTATACTCCGAAGCCGTGACCAATATCGTGGACTGGCTTCTCCGCGGCGGACATCCCAACCTCAAGCCCGAGGAAGGCACGGGACTTCTTGTTACGGACGGTTATGACCATGCCGTATCATGGATGTACTCCTCGCGCCCCGACGGCACGCCCATAGTGCGCCGCACAGGCAAGCTCGTTGAGATAAACGCCCTCTGGTACAATGCCCTCCGCTTCGCCGCCGAGCTCGTCGAAAATCAGGAGGACCTCTCCGGGCGCCGCGAGGAATGGACCGCGGTCGCAGACCGGCTCGCTCCCGCCTTCACGGACTGCTTCCTCAACGAGGCAGGCTACCTCTACGACTACGTAGACGGCACCTTCGCCGAACCCTCAGTGCGCCCGAACATGGCAATAGCCATCGGCATGGACTACTCGCCCCTCGACCGCCGTCAGCGCAAGAGCGTGCTCGATGTCGTTACCCGCGAGCTTCTCACCCCCAAAGGACTCCGCACACTGAGTCCGAAAAACCCGGCATACCGCCCGAGCTACGAGGGCAATCCCGAGGCCCGCGCAGAAGCCATGCACAATGGGCCGGCGCGCCCCTGGCTCATGGGCTTCTATGCCGATGCTTATCTCAGGGTGTTCGGTATGAGCGGTGTGGCTTACATCGACCGGATGCTCATCGGTTTCGAAGACGAGATGAGCAACGGCTGCATAGGCTCGCTGAGCCAGATGTACGACGGCAATCCTCCCTACAACGGACGCGGGGCTGTCAGCCACGCCACAAACGTGGCCGAAGTGCTCCGCACACTGCGCACCCTGAAGAAATTCGAGCACGAACAG
This sequence comes from uncultured Porphyromonadaceae bacterium, assembly GCA_902491515.1. Classification (GTDB taxonomy): domain Bacteria; phylum Bacteroidota; class Bacteroidia; order Bacteroidales; family Muribaculaceae; genus CAG-873. The sequence continues at coordinate 52,305 of CABUIC010000001.1, read as the reverse complement.
TAAGAGCCGCGACCATTGCCGCACGGCCTTACCCGCCCCCTGAAGCATAACCCAACTGACAATCTGACCTTATAAAAAATCCCTGAACAAAATGAAAGCATTAATGTTCGGATGGGAGTTTCCCCCTCACATTCTCGGAGGACTCGGCACGGCAAGCTACGGCCTCACACGCGGAATGTGGGAATGCGGGGACATGGACATCACCTTCGTCATACCCAAGCCCTTCGGCGACGAGGACCGGAGTTTCGCCCATATCATCGGCACAAGCCAGACTCCGGTTGCATGGCGCGACGTGAACCGCGACTACGTCGAAAGCCGCATAGGCAAGGTGATGGACCCAGACCTTTACTTCCGCCTCCGCGACCATATCTACGCCGACTTCAACTACATGCGCACCAACGACCTGGGGTGCATCGAGTTCTCCGGCAAATACCCTGACAACCTTCTCGAAGAAATCAACAACTACTCGATCTGCGCAGGCGTCATAGCCCGCACGGTTGACTTCGACATCATCCACTCGCACGACTGGCTCACCTATCCCGCCGGCATCCACGCCAAGCAGGTGACGGGCAAGCCCTTGGTGATTCACGTCCACGCCACAGACTACGACCGCTCGCGCGGCAACGTCAACCCGACGGTGTTCAACATCGAGCGCGACGGCATGATTCACGCTGACCATATCATCACGGTCAGCAACCTCACGCGCCGCACGGTAATCGAGAAATACGGCATAGACCCCGCCAAGGTTACGACAGTACACAATGCCGTGGTGCCTCTCAGTCAGGATCTGCTGGACATCCGCATGCCCAAGGGCAAAGACAAGGTTGTCACTTTCCTCGGCCGCATCACGATGCAGAAAGGCCCTGAATACTTCGTTGAAGCCGCCGCCAAGGTTCTGCGCAACAACCACAACGTGCGGTTCGTCATGGCCGGCTCCGGCGACATGATGGACAAGATGATCGAACTCGCCGCCTCGCGGGGCATAGCCGACCGCTTCCACTTCCCCGGCTTCCAGAAAGGACGCCAGGTCTACGAGATGCTCGCGGCCAGCGACGTCTACATCATGCCCTCCGTATCGGAGCCCTTCGGCATCTCGCCCCTTGAGGCCATGCAGATGGGCGTTCCCTCAATCATCTCCAAGCAGAGCGGCTGTGCGGAAATCCTTACGAACGTCATCAAGACCGACTACTGGGACATCGACGCCATGGCCGACGCCATCAATGCCATAACCAGCTATCCGGCCCTGTACAAGCAGCTCAGAGAGGACGGACTCGACGAGGTGAACCGCATCACCTGGGACAAGGCAGGAAAGAAAGTAATAGACATATACAACAAGGTGCTCGGCCGATAAGCCCCATGAGCCCGCTTACCTAAACTGAATTAAAGATGAAAGCAATCTGTTTCAACTTCGAGATACATCAGCCGTTCCGCCTTAAGCGCTACCGTTTCTTCGACATCGGCAACGACCACTACTATTACGACGACTTCGCCGACGACGACATCGTGACGCGCATTGCCCACCGCAGCTATATCCCGGCCGCCGAGACGCTCCTGCGCATGATAGAGGCCAATCAGGGCCGCTTCAAGGTGTCCTTCTCCATCAGCGGCGTTGCCATAGAGCAGCTCCAGCTGTATGTGCCTGAATTCATCGAGCTTCTGAAGAAACTCGCCGCCACACGCTGCGTGGAATTCGTAATCCAGCCTTATGCCCACTCCCTGGCTTCGCTCATCGACCCCGAGGAATTCCGCGAGCAGATGGAAGTGGCCCGCAAGCAGGTCAAGGAGCTCTTCGGGCTCACAGCCAAGGTCGCGCGCAACACCGAGTTCATCTACGACGACGATATCGCGCCCCAGCTCGCGGCTATGGGCTTCACAGGCGTCCTCACCGAAGGCGCCAAGCACATCCTCGGCTGGAAATCGCCGGACTATATCTACACCGCCGCTTCCGCCCCCAAGCTCCGTCTCCTTCTCCGCAACTCCAAGCTCAGCGAGGACATCGCGGTGCGCTTCAGCGACTCGTCGTGGAATGAATTCCCCCTCACCGCCGACAAGTACATCGACTGGATAGCGTCTACGCCGGAAGAGGAGCAGATTTTCAACCTGTTCATGAATCTGGAAACCTTCGGCGACCACCAGCCTGCCGAGACGGGTATATTCCAGTTCCTGGAAGCGCTTCCCCGCTTCGCCGCTGAACGCGGAATCGGCTTCATGACACCTTCGGAAGCCATATCGAAAATCAAGCCCGTGGGAGAGATTTCCGTGGTTCACCCCATTTCCGGCGCCGACGAGGCCCGCGATACCACGGCGTGGCTCGGCAATGACCTCCAGAACGAAGCATTCCGCAAGCTCTACGGCGTTGCCGAGCGCGTGCGCCTTTGCTCCGACCGCCGCCTCAAGCAGGACTGGTGGTATCTTCAGGGAGCCGACCATTTCTATTTCATGAGCACCAAGTCGATGGCCGACGGCGCGGCACACAGCATGTTCTCGCCATACGAGACGCCGTTCCAGGCCTTCACGAACTATATGAACGTGATTGCGGACTTTATCGTGCGCGTCGAGGAGCAGTATCCCCTCTCCATCGAGAACGAGGAACTCAACGCCCTCCTGACCACTATCCGCAACCAGGCCACGGAAATCGAGACCCTCAACAAGGAGCTTGGCTCCATGCGAAAGAACATCGAGCAGTACAACGTCGAGCACAAGCTCCGCGAACCGGCCGAGGCCGAAAAGGAGGCTGCCGCAAAACCCGCGAAAGCAGCTTCGTCCAAGAAGGCCGCCCCACGCAAGAAAGCCTCAAAAAAGAACGAAGACAAATAGCCCTACATAGCGTTCCTGCCTCCACATCGAAGGCAGGAACGCATATCATACTTACACATGTTTCCAGAAAGATACGTCATCACCATCGGCCGCAGTTTCGGAAGCGGAGGCAGGGAACTGGGCAAATTGATTGCCTCGAAGCTCGGAATATCCTTCTACGACAAGATGCTCCTCGTTAAAGCCGCCGAGAAAGCAGGATTAAGGCCTGAATTCATGGCTCATAACGATGAGAAGCCGCCGACATTCTTCGGCGGAGCCACGCCCTTCGGACTCGGTTTCTACACAGGCGGAGGGGTCTCGGGATGGATGAGCGACCCCTGCGGCTCGAATGCCGACAGAATATATCAGGCCCAGAGCGATTTCATCCACGAACTCGCCGCTTCGGAGCCCTGCGTCATCGTCGGCCGAAGTGCCGACTACATTCTCCGCGACATATCCAACGTAGTCAATATCTTTGTCCATGCGCCCATTGAAGCCTGCGTAGAGCGTATCATGAAGCGCACTGAAGGTCTCAATGCCGCGCAGGCCCGTGCCCTCGCCGAGAAGACCAACAAGTTGCGCAGCAACTTTTACAACTTCTACACCGACCGCCGGTGGGGACACGCCTCCACCTACGACCTCTGCCTCGACTCCTCGAAGCTCGACATGGACCAGCTCGCCGACATAGTTATTGACTACGCCCGCCGCCGATTCGAGAAGTAAAGAAATACCATTCAATAGAAAAAAACAGGAGATAAGCACCTTTTATCGGGGGCCTGTCTCCTTTTTCTTTTGTTCTGCTTATTTTACAGCTATTTCCGGATTTATTGATTTCAGGTCCGAGATGAAGTTTTCCTGATCCTTGGGCGAGATGTAGACCCATCTGTTGCGGGCGTACTTTATTCCTATGCGCTTTGCGGAAAGGGCCGGGGAAGACAATATTGTCGATTTAGTGGTGATTTCGCTTATCCGGTCGATTGGCAGTTTCATGCGGAAAAGGATGCCGCATCTGATATATAAATCGTCGCCCTTGATGGTGTAATCTGTATGGAACAGCATATCGAACATCAGGGCTACAGCCAAGCCTACAAAAACCACATTAATGAGGAGTATCCATGTGGATTTATAGCACAGATACAGACTGCCTAAAAATGCAGGGACCATCCCTATGCAGGTCCACAGATACCATTTGGCGACTTTTGATTTATAAATCTTGATCATGATTTATTCTACGAATATTTCGGCACGGTTGGTGGAGAGGGCGCGGCGCAGGAGGTCGGCGCGGAAAGCTGCGTCAATCTTGCGGCGACGCTCGGCGAGGAGACGCTCGCGGACCTCGTCGCGAGCCGCTTCGAATGGCATGACGGAGGAGGCCGGAAGAACGTCCGTCACTCGCAGGAGGTACGTGAAGCCGTCGCGACTCGTTTCGAGGAAACGGCCCTTGCGCAGGAAGGATTCGGAAGCTCCGAAATCGAAGGGAATGCGCACCTCAATCTGATCCCAGTCAATCCAGCGCTCGCGGAAGTAGTCGTAATGGATGGCGTTGGAGACGGTGACTTCTTTTTCAAGCCGGTCGATGTCGGCCAGAGCGTCCGAGCGCATCAGGCGCCGGATGAGGCTAAGGTTTTTAGCCTCGTCCGGGAGCTTGACATACACACCGCGTACAAGGGGCGAGCGGAGCCGGAAATCGGTTCTGTGGGCATCATAGTAGGCTCTGAGAGAATCTTCCGCGAAGGTCACATCCGCACCGTCCTCTGCAATTTTCCGCCTGTAAGCCTCAGCAATGAGCGACTGACGGTATTCTTCGACGAGGCGGTCTATTTCCCTCGTGTCGAGGTCCTCTTCTGCCATCTCGGCCAAAAGACGGCGGTCAACCCACGAATAGACATAACCCTTGACGAACTTGGCACTGTCTTCGGCAGTCAGGCCGCCGGGGAGCGAGGCCCGGGCCTCGGCGAGGGTGAGAGTCTCCGCACCGACCCTGGCGAGCACCGGAGAATCCTTCGCATCGGCGGAAGGACTGCCGGTAAAGGCATCGCCCCTGCCCCCTCCGCAGGCTCCCGCGAGGCAGGCGGCGGCAAGGACAAGGGCGACTGTTGTCTTTTCTAATCCGCGCATAGGTCAGCGCAGGGTGTCGAGGACCTTGGAGTCAATCTCGACCTTAAATTCCCGGCGCAGGGCATCGAGCCATTCTTTTTCAAGCTCGGCCTGGTAGTCGGTTACAGCAAGACCGCGGACGTCGGCAGCCTCTTCGGGGGCCTCGATGATGCGGCCCTTGTAGGCGGAATATACTTTCCAGCGCTGGTTTGCCTCGACTGCGGGCTTCTCACCTCCGAAGGCGAGGTAGTCAGTGATGGCGTTCTCGCCCTTTGCGGCAATGACGCGTTCCACCTTTACGTCGCGTCCGAAACGATGGCGCATATCCTCGACGAATTTAGCTGGGTCGCTGACGTCGAGAGAATCGGCGTAGGCGAGAGCTACGTTAAGCGTGGAGTCATCGAGGGCGAAAATCACGATGCTCTTGAACTTGGGGGCGTCCCACTTGTATTTGTCGGCGTGGCTCTTGAAATAAGCCTCGAGGCCGGCTTTGTCCTTTGCGGCGCGGTCCCAGACCTTCTCGTTGGAAATCTCATAGAGAAGAATGCCGTCGCGGTATTCGTTCACGAGGTTGCGGTATTCGGAATTGTCGGCCGCAAGGTCTTTGCGGGCCTGATCGAGGGCGCGGTTTTCAAGCGCTGTGCGGGCCACATCGTCAAGGTGTGCGCGGACGGCGGCGGGAGATTCACCGAGATTAATGGCCGAGGCGCCGATTATTTCAGCGAAAGTGGCCTTTTCTTTGCCGAGCTTGTAGGCTACGAGTTTCGAACCGCGGATGGCGGCCATTGAAGCGGAGTCGAGACCGGCGGCGGGCACGAGAGCAACGAGCCTGTCAATACTCCTGGTATCGACGGAACCCTTGTGCTTTGCTATATAATCCTCGACAAATGCCTGACGGGGAAGGACGGAACGTTCGTCGCGTTCGATGGAACCCTTGATATTGTCGCGCATCTCGTCGAGAGAAGCCGGAGCCTTGTGGCCCGTGCGGTTGATGATGTGCCAGCCGAAAGAAGTCTTGAAGGGACGGGAAATCTGGCCGTCCTCAAGCGCGAAGGCAATGCTGTCGAAAGGCTGTACCATCATTCCGGGCATGAAATAACCGAGCGCACCGCCGCGGACTGCGGAACCGGGGTCCTCGGAATAACGCTTCGCCACGTCGGCGAAATCGGCACCGGGAGCAGTGACAACAAGATAAAGGGAGTCGATGGTGGCCTTCTGAGCGGTGGCCTCGTCGGCTGACTTGCCGCGAGTAAGGCGGAGAATGTGTGAGGCCTCGACTTCACCCTTGGCGGGCTGGCGGCTTTCGACGCGGATTATGTGGTAGCCTACCCCGGAGTTTACGACATCGGAGATTCCATGAACGGGGGTGTCGTATGAAGCTTTCTCGAAAGCCCAGGGGAAACGCATCGGCACGACAGTGCCCATCAGGCCTCCGCGAGCCTTGGAACCGCGGTCAATCGAATATTTCCGGGCAACATCCTCGAAGGTGTCAGTGCCGGAAAGAATAACCTGCCGGAGAGAGTCGGCGAGAGCGGCGTCTTCCTGGCTCAGCATGATATGGCTGACGGTGACCTGCTCGAGAGTGTGGCCGTAGGCTTCCTGAATGAGGGCCTCCTCGACTGAGGCGTTGCGGAGATAAGGGTTGGCGAGGTCGTTGCGGAACTGCTCGTACTCATTGCGGAACTTCGCTGTCGTGTCGATTCCGGCGGCCTCTGCGGCGGCAACCTTGAGCTTATAGTCGACGAACATCTTCACATATTCATCGAGCGACTGGGGCTGCTGTTGCTGGGTATTGTTCTTGTTGCGGAGATATTCAAACTCGCTGAGCGGGACCTTGTGTCCTGCGATAGACATAAGGACGGGATCCTTAGGGGCCGCGACAGCCACGACGGCTGCAGCGCCAAGCAATGCTGCTATGACTTGTGTTTTTTTCATTTTTAAGGTAAAAACGGCGATTGGGCCGCTACTTGTAGTAACGGAAACCGGCGTCGGATATTGCGTCCGGCGCCGATTTTATATTACAATTTTATCTTGAATCAATGAGCCGCGGAATAGTTCGGAGCCTCGCTGGTGATAGCCACGTCATGGGGATGGCTCTCGGCGACGCCGGCGTTGGTGATACGGGTGAACTGCGCATGGTGCAGAGCCTCGATGTCTTTGGCCCCGCAGTAACCCATGCCTGAACGGAGACCTCCGAGCATCTGGTATACGACTTCATAAAGAGTACCCTTGTAGGGAACGCGGGCGGCGATGCCTTCGGGAACAAGCTTCTTGACGTCGGTCTCGTTTGCCTGGAAATAGCGGTCCTTGGAACCTTTCTCCATAGCCTCGAGAGAGCCCATTCCGCGGTAGGTCTTGTATTTTCTTCCGTTATAGATAATGGTGTCGCCGGGGGATTCCTCGACTCCGGCAAGCATTCCGCCGAGCATCACGCAATAACCGCCCGCAGCGAGAGCCTTGACTATGTCGCCGCTGTAGCGGATGCCGCCGTCGGCAATCAGGGGCACGCCGGTTCCCTCGAGAGCCTTGGCGACGTCGTATACAGCCGAAAGCTGGGGGACGCCGACACCGGCGATAATGCGGGTGGTGCAGATAGAGCCGGGACCGATGCCTACTTTCACACCGTCAGCTCCCGCTTCCACGAGGTACTTGGCAGCCTCACCCGTAGCGATGTTTCCGACAACTACATCAAGGTCGGGATACTTGGCCTTCACGGCTTTGAGAACTCCGACAACACCGCGGCTGTGGCCGTGGGCCGTGTCGATGACTATGGCGTCCACACCGGCGGCTACAAGGGCGTCCACGCGCTCCATCGAATCGTTGGTCACACCGACGCCGGCAGCCACGCGAAGACGTCCGAGGCTGTCCTTGCAGGCGTTGGGCTTGTCCTTGGCCTTGGTGATGTCCTTATAAGTGACAAGCCCCACGAGGCGACCGTCGGGGTCGACAACGGGGAGCTTCTCGATCTTGTGCTGCTGAAGGATGTCCGCTGCTTCCTCAAGGTTTGTGCTCTGGCTGGTGGTGACAAGATTTTCTGAAGTCATAACCTCCCGGACGGGACGGTGGAGATTGCGCTCGAAGCGAAGGTCGCGGTTCGTGACGATACCCTTGAGCATCCCTTGAGCATCCACTACGGGAATACCTCCTATATGATATTCCTGCATCATGCGGAGGGCGTCACCCACGGTTGCGTCGGCGAGAATCGTCACGGGGTCGTAAATCATGCCGTTCTCGGCACGCTTCACGGCATGCACCTGGCGGGCCTGCTCCTCAATGGACATATTCTTGTGGATAACGCCGATACCTCCTTCGCGGGCGATAGCGATAGCGAGCGCCGATTCCGTGACGGTGTCCATAGCGGCCGACACAAGGGGCACATTGAGTTTGATATTACGGGAAAAGCGGGTGGTGAGATTCACTTCGCGAGGAAGTACCTCGGAATAAGCTGGAATCAGAAGGACGTCGTCGAAAGTCAAGCCGTCCATCTTAACTCGGTCTGCAATAAATGACATACGTGGAATTGATGTGGGTTTATTGCGCACAAAATTACTCTTTTTTCCTCAAACGCGCAAATTTGGAAAAATAATTTTTTCATGAACGCTTGAAAAAAATGTGTAATTTTGCATTTGAAATGAATACAATCATAGATAAGGAGCGCGTCCGCGCGCTTATGGAGAAATATGTGGCGGAATACAATGTTCCGGAGTTCGCGGACAACGACCCGGTGCAGTTCGCCAGACGCTTCAGCAATCTTCCCGATAGGGAAATCGCCTCACTGCTGGTGTCGACAATCTCATGGGGGCGGCGCCCGATGATATTGAGAAACGCAGAAAAGCTCCTCGGGCTGCTCGGGGGCGAGCCATTGCGGTTCGTGCTCGAAGGGGACATCGAGACCATTCCCGAGGACAATATCCACCGAACCTTCTTCGGAAGGCACCTCAAATACTACCTCCGAGGACTCAGGGAGCTGTACCACAGATACGGGACTCTCGAGAACTTCGCGCGAAGCGCCGGAGCCCATGCCGACGGGAACGCCCCGGCCTGGGTTATAGCCGAAAAGCTCGGCGCCCTGCTTTCGGATGCGAATGTCCGTGCGTGCAGCCGGCTCGACGGGCCCGACCGCTGTCTGCCGTCCAAGCCCTCCACTTCGGCGCTCAAGCGCCTTAACATGGCCCTGCGCTGGCTTGTCCGGCGCGACGGCATCGTCGACCCCGGGGGATGGGAACTTTTCGGTCCTGAACGCCTCTATATCCCGATGGACGTCCATGTCTGCAACACCTCCGCCTCGCTGGGACTTCTCCCCTGCGCACCCCGCACCCCCGACCGAAAGACCGCCGTGGCACTGACCGAAACCCTCCGCGCATTCCGGCCCGACGACCCGACCATCTACGACTTCGCCCTCTTCGGAATCGGAGTCAACGGCGCGACAATTTCTGATTTTAAAGGAAAGGTTTGCTGATTGTCGGGGAAATTTGTAATTTTGTAAACTGCAAGAACCGCAAAAATCACAGAAAAGGCAATGGCCGTAATTGTCAATATAGAAACCTCCACCAACGTATGCTCCACGGCGCTCACCGCCGAAGGGCAGATTCTCACCCATCGGGAAGATTTTTCGGGCCGAAACCATGCCGAGCTCCTGAGCGATTACATCAAGGCATGCCTCGATTTCGCCTCCGACCGCGAAATCAAGCCTGAGGCCGTGGCTGTAAGCATCGGGCCGGGCTCGTACACCGGTCTGCGCATCGGTCTGAGCGAAGCCAAGGGGCTGGCCTACGCGCTCGACATCCCCCTTATCGGAGTCAACACCCTCGAGCTAATGGCAACCAGAGTGATGTTCTCCACCGACGACATCGACCCCGACAGCATCCTCGTGCCGATGATTGACGCGCGCCGTATGGAGGTCTTCACCGCCGCATATGACTTCGCTCTCGCCCCGCTTATGGAGCCGGGGCCGCTTGTCCTTGATGAAGAAAGCTACAACGGAATTCTGTCAACGGGAAGGCCCGTGCTCTTCTTCGGAAACGGAATGGCCAAATTCCGGGATTTTCTCGGTGACAAAGCTCCCGCCAACGCGAAGTTCATTGACGGAGTGGACCCGCTTGCCGTAGACATGGTAGCCCTTGCCGAACGGAGTTTCTCCCGAAAGGACTTCATCGACACGGCCTATGCCACTCCGCTTTATCTCAAGGAATTTCAGGCAACCACACCAAAAAAGAATATTTTCGGAGGGCAAAAGGAATGAACCGCGAGCAACTCACCCCCGAAATGGCCGCCGACGTGCGCAAAGCTGTCGAGGTACTCAGGAAAGGAGGCGTAATCCTCTACCCTACGGACACGATCTGGGGCCTGGGATGCGACGCAAGCCGCCCCGAGGCCGTGCGCCGGATATTCGGCATAAAGCGCCGCGCCGATTCCAAAGCTCTGATAACCCTCGTTGACTCCGTCGCCTCGCTCGAGCGGACGGTGGAAGAAATTCCCGAAGTCGCATACCAGCTGATAGACGTGGCAGTGGAACCGACAACTATCATTTACGACAGCGCAATCCCCGGGGCATTGGCGAAGGAACTTCTCGCGGAGGACGGAAGTGTCGGCGTGCGGGTGACTTCCGAAGCCGTCTCGCAGGCAATCTGCCGTGGACTCCGGCGCCCATTGGTAAGCACTTCCGCCAATATCAGCGGCCAGCCCTCCCCGCGGGCCTTCAGCGAGATTCCGGAAGAGATCATCAACGCTGTGGACTACGTGTGCACCTCGCGGAGGGACGAACCCTCGGGTTCGTCCAGGCCCTCGTCAATCATTAAATTAGGCGCAGGAGGACTCTTCAAGGTAATAAGGTGATGAAAGAACAGACACGACAGAGACTGATTTATCTGATTTCCGATTTTGTCACGCTCAACATCGGAATGGCGATATTCTATGTCGTGCGTTACTACATAATCCTATCCAATCATGCCGCCCTGCCTCCCCTCAGGGAGTGGCTGCTTTCGGAGAGAATCGTCGGCGGACAGATATTGTTCCCCATAGTCATACTCGGACTCTTCGCGCTCTCGGGCTGCTACAACCGCTCCCAGCTTTTCTACCGGTCAAGGCTCGACGAGTTCATCAACACCCTCGGCACCTCCCTCGCGGGAATGTTCACGGTGTTCCTCGTGGTTCTCATCAACGACCCTTTCGACCAGCGCACGGTTTCCTACGAAATCATGCTTCTCCTCTGGGCATGCCTTTTCATTCCGGTCTATATCGCCAGACTGTTCATAACCTCAGCCACGACGCGGCGCCTGCGGCGCTCGGGAAAGGGCTGGCATACCCTAATAGTCGGACAGGCTCAGACAGCACTCAAGGAAGCCCGCAGACTTGAGAAAATGCAGGCCCGCACCGGCCTTACGATTATCGGGCTTGTCGACCCGACACTCAAAGACTGTCCTGCGGACGCAAAAATCGACGGACTGCCGCTCTTCGGAGATTCCATGGATTTCGCCGAGCTGAAGCAGAAAATGAACCTTCATGCCGTCATCCTTACGCCCCACCCCTCGGGGCTGGATTCGACCATGCAGCTCATCAACCGCCTCTATCCGCTTGACCTCCCGATGCTGATACCGCCGAGCCTCCATCAGCTCATCACGATGCGTCCGCGCACGGACGTTGTCAGCGCCGAGCCTCTGATAGACATCACCAACGCAAACGTTCCGCCGAGGCTCGCCAACATCAAGCGCCTCTCCGACGTGCTTGTCTCGTTTTTCGGCCTAGTGGTCCTCTCGCCGGTTCTCGCCGGAATTGCACTGGCCGTGAAACTCGATTCAAAAGGCCCGGCCATATACCGTCAGGAGCGCATAGGCTATCACAAGAAGCCTTTCAAAATCCTCAAATTCAGGAGTATGTATGTAGGAGCCGAGGACACAGGTCCGGCCCTCTCGACCGAAAACGACCCCCGAATCACGCGCGTAGGGCGCGTCCTCCGCAAGTACAGGCTCGACGAGCTTCTCCAGCTATGGAACGTACTCGTCGGAGAAATGTCGCTCGTAGGACCGCGACCCGAACGCGAATACTATGTGCGGCAGATTATAAAAGAGGTACCGGCCTACAGTCTGGTCCATCAGGTGCGCCCGGGAATCACCTCCTGGGGCATGGTCCGCTACGGCTACGCCTCAACCGTGCCTGAAATGATCGAGCGACTGCGCTACGACCTGCTGTACATCGAAAATGTCAGTCTCGGCATCGACCTGAAGATATTGTATCACACAGTCCACACTGTTCTCGCCGGAAAGGGCAAATGACCCGTCACCGGAAAGCAACGATATGAAAGAATTGAACCAGACCCCGCGCGCCTCCCGACTCCGCGAAGCCTTTCTCAGTTTCCTGCTCTGGCGGGAAAAGCACATCAAGGAAAAAGACTTCGTGCTTGTTCTGGCCCTGCTCGTGGGCATTTTCTCAGGACTTGCGGCGCTGGTGCTGAAATTCCTGATCCACACCATCTCTGGACTCCTGACCTCGCGGATAAGCGTCGAGACCGGGAACTGGATGTACATTCTCCTGCCGGCGATAGGCGTCATCCTCTCGGCGATATACGTCCGGTACGTGGTCCGCGACGACATCTCCCACGGCGTGACGCGCGTACTTTACGCTATCTCCCAGAACAAGAGCCGACTCAAGAAGCACAACATCTACACCTCCGTCCTGGCCTCTTCGGTGACTATCGGCTTCGGAGGATCAGTGGGAGCGGAAGGCCCTATAGTCTACACCGGTGCGGCAATAGGCTCGAATCTCGGCGCAACCTTCCGCATGTCGCCGCGCATTCTCATGATTCTCGTGGGCTGCGGAGCCGCCGCCGGCATAGCCGGCATATTCAAGGCACCCATAGCCGGAATGCTTTTCACGCTGGAAGTCCTGATGCTTGACCTGACGACGGTGTCGGTAATGCCGCTCCTGATAGCATCCATCACCTCCGCGACCATAGCCTACGTCTACACGGGCTATGAATTCGAGTTTTTCTTCGCACAGAGCGAGGACTTCTACACCTCCCGCATTCCTTTCGTGATACTTCTCGGGCTCGTGTGCGGTTTCGCTTCGCTCTACTTCACACGTGTGATGAACATGATGGAGAATTTCTTCCGCCGCTTCAAAAACCGCTGGGTGAAGACCCTGATGGGCTGCATAATCCTCTCCGGACTCGTTTTCCTCTTCCCGCCGCTCTACGGCGAAGGCTACGGATCGATTACAGGACTTCTTGCCGGCGACCCGGGCTCGATTGTGGAAGGGTCGCTCTTCTACGGTGACCGCAACAGCGTCTGGTTCCTCGCGCTGTTCATACTGGCCGTAGTGCTTATGAAAGCTTTCGCCACCTCGTCGACCAACGGCGCGGGAGGCGTCGGCGGCACATTCGCGCCCTCACTCTACGTAGGCTGCCTCACGGGCTTTCTTTTCGCCTTCACGCTCAACACCTTCATCCTCCCCGACGGACTTGTTCTCTCCACCAAGAATTTCGCGCTCATCGGCATGGCGGGCGTGATGGCAGGCGTGATGCACGCGCCGCTGATGGCAATCTTCCTCACCGCGGAACTCACCGGAGGCTACTCTCTTTTCCTCCCCCTGCTCATAGTCAGCACAATATCCTACGGCACCATCAAGATGTTCGAGCCCTACAGCATCTACACGATGCGACTGGCCAAGCGAGGCGAGCTTATGACCCACCACAAGGACAAGGCCGTGCTCACGCTTCTGAAGGTAAACAATGTAATAGAAACCGACTTCATGCCGGTCTATCCGGACATGACCCTCAAGGAAATGGTCGACATCATCTCGCAGAGCAAGCGCAATCTCTTCCCCGTGATCAACGAGAGAAAGGAGCTTGTAGGCGTAGTTCTTCTCGACGATATCCGCAACATCATGTTCAGGCCCGACCTTTACCGGAAGATGCGCGTGAGCACATTCATGACCGTTCCTCCGGGAAAAATCGAGATAGGCGACTCCATGGACACGGTGATGAAGCTCTTCGACAACACGGGAGCATGGAACCTCCCCGTTGTCGAAAAGGACGGCTCCTATGTGGGTTTCGTTTCCAAAAGCAAGATTTTCAATTCATACCGCCGCGTGCTCCGCCACTATTGCGAGGACTGAGCGGCCAAACATTCAATAAATAATACAAAAGATATATCATGGCATTACAATGCGGCATAGTCGGACTGCCGAATGTCGGCAAATCGACTCTTTTCAACTGTCTTTCAAACGCCAAGGCACAGTCTGCCAACTTTCCCTTCTGCACCATCGAACCCAACGTAGGCGTAATCACCGTGCCCGACGACCGTCTGACAAAGCTCGTCGAGATGTGCAATCCCCGTTCCGTGGTTCCCGCGACCGTTGAAATCGTCGACATCGCCGGACTCGTGAAAGGCGCATCCCGCGGCGAAGGACTCGGCAACAAGTTCCTCGCCAACATCCGCGAGACAGACGCTATAATCCACGTTCTCCGCTGCTTCGACGACGACAATATCACCCATGTCGACGGCTCCGTCGACCCCGTGCGCGACAAGGAAATCATCGACACGGAACTGATGATCAAAGACCTCGAGACCGTCGAAAGCCGCATAGCCAAGACCCTCAAGCAGGCCCAGACAGGCGGCGACAAGGTCGCGAAGATGCAGTATGAGGTGCTCCGCACAGTCAAGGAAGCTCTCGACAAGGGTCTTCCCGCACGCTCGGTAAGCTTCGAGAGCCCCGACGAGCAGAAATTTTTCCGCGAGCTCTTCCTCCTCACAGCCAAGCCCGTTCTCTATGTCTGCAACGTCGACGACGCGGCGGCCGCAAAGGGGAACGCCTACGTCGACGCCGTGCGCGAGGCCATCAAGGACGAGGGAGCCGGGCTGCTCATCATCTCCGCCCGCACCGAGAGCGAAATCGCTGAACTCGACACATGGGAGGAACGTCAGGAATTCCTTCAGGAGATAGGCCTCGAGGAATCTGGAGTGTCGCGCCTCATCCGCGCAGCCTACGCCCTTCTTGACCTCCAGACCTATTTCACCGCCGGTCCCGACGAAGTGCGGGCATGGACTTTCATCCGCGGCTCCAAAGCCCCGAAGTGCGCCGGAATCATCCACACGGACTTCGAGAAAGGCTTCATCCGCGCCGAAGTTATCAAGTACGACGACTACGTGGCCCTCGGCGGCGAAACCGGAGTGCGCGAGGCCGGAAAGCTCGGAGTCGAAGGCAAGGAATATGTCGTTCAAGACGGCGACATCATGCACTTCCGCTTCAACGTATGACCTTCCTTTCCCCCACCAACCCATGACCATTCATTTTCAGGGCGCTCTCGTCGGACTCGCCACATTTCTCATAATCGGCCTCTTCCATCCCCTCGTCATCAAGGGGGAATACTACTTCGGGCTGCGGTGCCGGGCTTGGTTCGCCGTAGCCGGAGTACTGTTCCTCTCGGGCGCCCTGATTACCGCTGACGTCACAGTCTCGGCACTGCTCGGGGTAACGGCCTTCAGCTGCTTCTGGAGCATCAAGGAAGTGAACGAACAGGCTGAAAGAGTCCGTAAAGGCTGGTTCCCGGCGAATCCCAAGCGCAAGAAATCCTGAGACACAAATCCACCAATCCTCTCACCAATATCATTTCCCAAGAATGAAAAAGAACCTAATCTGCATTCTCGCGGCCTGCCTCGGTGCCGGCGCGTTCTCCCTTGCGAAAGCGGAGACTGTACCTTTGTGGCTCCGCGACGCTAAAATCTCGCCTGACGGAAAAAACATCGCCTTCACCTACAAGGGCGACATCTATACCGTTGACGTCAACGGTGGCGAAGCCCGCCGCCTCACCTCTCGAGATTCCTACGAGCAGCTGCCCGTCTGGAGTCCCGATTCCAAGAGCATAGCCTTCGCCTCGAACCGCAACGGCAATTTCGACATTTTCCTCATCTCGGCCGAGACCCCGGGCGAGTGGAAACGGCTGACATTCAACTCGGCCGTGGAACTGCCGGAGGCATTCACTCCCGACGGCAAAGCCGTGCTCTATTCCGCCTCCATTCAGGACCCGGCCTCAAGCGCGATGTTCCCGACAGGCCGCATGACCGAGCTCTACCGCGTGAACATCGACGGCGCCGGAAGCCGTCAGCTGCTCCCCACCCCGGTTACCTCGCTTAGCTACACTCCCGACGGCAAAAGTTTCCTCTATCAGGACGTCAAAAGCTTCGAGAATGATTTCCGCAAGCACCACACGTCCTCCGCATCGCGCGACATATGGATTTACAACACTGCCGACGGCTCGCACCGTCAGCTCATCGACCGCCCCGGAGAGGACCTCAATCCCGTGGCTGCTGAAAACGGGGATTTCTATTTCCTCAGCGAGCGCAACGGCGACAAGAGCATAAACGTATGGCGCTCGAACACATCCAGCCCCGCGAAGGCAGAGCGCGTGACATCCTTCAAGACTCATCCCGTGCGCTTTCTCTCCCGCGCCAAGGACGGACGTCTCGCCTTCACCTACGACGGCGAGATTTACACCATGGCTCCCGGCGCGAAACAGCCGGCCAAGCTGCACGTGACTTTGTCAGCCGATCAGGACGAAGAACTGCGGCAGCTCTCGTCGAGTTCGGGCGCCCGCCAGCCGGCAGCCTCGCCCGATGGCAAGAACATCGCTTTCATCTACCGCGGCGACGTCTATGTGACTTCCGTGGACTACAACACCACAAAGCAGATTACGGACACTCCCGAGGCCGAAGGAGAGGTTGCATGGGGCGATGACAAGACCCTTTACTTCACTTCCGAGCGGGACGGAAAATACAACATCTGGACCGCAAAAATAGCCCGACCCGACGAGGAGCCCTCCTTCCCCTACGCAACAACCATTGAGGAAGAGCCTCTCTTCAAGGACAGCAAACACGAGCGTCAGATGCCGCAAATCTCGCCCGACGGCAAGAGTCTCGCCTTTGTCCAGGACCGCAACAAACTGGCAGTAATGGACATCAAGAGCAAAAAAGTGCGCCTCCTCACCGACGGAAGCACCTGCCCCTCCCGCTCGGGGGGCATCAATTTCGCATGGAGTCCCGACTCGAAGTGGTTAGCCATGGAAATCATCCCCCGCAAGCACGACCCCTACTCCGATATCGCCCTGCTGAACGTGGAGAGCGGAGAAATCACCGACCTCACGAACAGCGGATACTTCGACCAGGCGCCGCAGTGGGTGCTCGACGGCAACGCCATCATCTTCGAGAGCGAGCGCTACGGCATGCGCAACCACGCGTCATGGGGCTCGGAATCCGACGTCATGATTGTGTTCATGAACCAGAAAGCCTACGACGAGTTCAAGCGCGACAAGCAGGAAACCGAGCTCGACGAGGAAATCGCCAAGCTGAAGAAGAAAAAAGAGAAAGAAGACGAAGACAAGGACAAGAAGGACAAGAAAGACGGCGACAAGGACTCCAAGGAAAAGAAAGACAAGGAGGACAAGACCATAAAGGTCGAGCTCGCCGGAATCACCGACCGCATTGAACGCCTGACGCCCGTCTCCACACTGCTGAACGACATGGTGATGACTTCCGACGGCAAAACCCTATATTTCATCTCGCGTACACCCGAAGGTGCGGCCCTGTGGACCGTTGACCTTCAGGAAGGGGACGTGACGAGAAAGAGCAAGATGTCTTCGTCGTCCTATTTCTTCACCTCCCCTGACGGCAAAAACATCTTCGTCGGCGGAAGCGGGCTCAGCAAACTCAAGGGCTCTTCGACCGAACCCATCAGTTTCCGTGCCGAGAAGCTTCTCGACGCGGCAGCCGAGAGAGAGTTCATGTTCGACAACGCCGTGCGCGAGGAGGCAGAACGCTTCTACGTGGCCGATATGCACGGCGTGGACTGGAAAGCGCTGTCTGCCGCCTACCGCAAGTTCCTCCCGCACATCAACAACAACTACGACTTCGCCGAGATGATGAGCGAACTGCTCGGCGAGCTGAACGTGAGCCACACCGGTGCAAGCTACCGTGGCGGCAACAGCTCGTCGCACCGCTCGAGCACAGCACGTCTCGGAGTGCTGTATGACCTCGAATATGAGGGCAAAGGAGTGAAAATCGCCGAAATCCTTCCGCAGGGCCCGCTCTTCGGCCTTGAACCGGCCGTTCCCGCCGGGACGGTAATCGAAAGCGTCAACGGCAAGGAAATCACGGCCGAGAACGACATCACGCGCCTCCTCGACGGCCTCGCCGGCAAACGCACGCTCCTCGGCCTCCGCATTCCAGGCGAATCAGGGCTCCGCGAAGTCGTGGTAAAGCCTGTCTCCGCCTACACGGAAAGCGACATGCTCTACAAGCGCTGGACCGACGCCCGCGCTGCCGACGTGGACCGCTGGAGCAAGGGACGTCTCGGCTACGTCCACATCAGCTCGATGGACGACGACAGCTTCCGTAAAGTCTATTCCGACCTTCTCGGTAAATACAACGACCGCGAAGGCGTGGTTATAGACATCCGCTGGAACGGCGGCGGCCGTCTCCATGAGGACATCGAGGTACTTTTCTCAGGCGAGAAATACTTCACGCAGGAAATCCGCGGCACCGAGACCTGCGACATGCCCTCGCGCCGCTGGAACAAGCCTTCCATCATGGTTATGTGCGAGGCTTGCTACTCCAACGCGCACGGCACTCCCTGGGTCTACAAGCACAGGAATCTCGGCAAGCTCGTGGGCATGCCCGTGGCAGGCACCATGACCTCCGTCAACTGGGTGACAATGCAGGATCCGACCCTCGTCTTCGGCATTCCCGTTGTGGGTTACCGTCTGGCCGACGGCTCATTCCTCGAGAACCAGCAGCTCGAGCCAGACATCAAGGTAGCCAACTCCCCTGAGTCCATTGCCAAGGGAGAAGACACCCAGCTGCGAACCGCCGTCGAAGAACTTCTTCGCGAAATCGACTCCAAGAAGAAGTGAACGGCATTCCGAACCATAAAATCTACGGCCTTGTGGGCTATCCCCTCGGCCACTCCTTTTCCCGGGCCTTCTTCACGGAAAAATTCCGCGAGGAGGGCCTCGGGGATGAATACCGCAATTTCGAGCTTCCGCGCTTCGACCATGAGACACTCGTGGCCCTCGCGGCGGAAAATCCGGGACTGTGCGGACTGAACGTGACCGCTCCACACAAGCGTGCGGCTTACGCGCTTGCCGACTCGCTGACCCCTGAAGCCGAGGACGCCGGCGCGGCAAACACCCTCCGGCTGCACTGTTCGGGAGACGGAAAACTATTGCGCGTGGAAGCCCACAACACCGATGTCGAGGGTTTCCGCGAGTCCATCCGTCCCTTCCTGCGCCCCGACATCCGCAACGCACTGGTCTGCGGCACCGGCGGAGCGGCATCGGCTGTGACCGTCGCGCTCCGACAGCTCGGAGTAGGCTCAATACTCGTGTCGCGCAATCCGGCCGGTAGACATGGTGTGATTTCTTATCAGGAGATAGACTCGCGATTGCTTACAGAAGCACCGCTTGTAGTGAACGCCACCCCTCTCGGCACCTTTCCCGCGACGGATAAATGCGTGCCTATACCCTACAAGCTCCTCTCCGACCACAATATATGCGCCGACCTCGTCTACAATCCTGCCGAAACCCTCTTCATGCGCAAAGCCGCCATCTCCGGCGCGCAGACTCTCAACGGCGCGGAAATGCTGCGCCTTCAAGCTTTGGCATCTTACAAATTCTGGAATAAATGAACAATAAGCAAACACTCTCCAAAGGCATCTATATCGCCCTTATCGCAATTATCCTTATCCCCTGGAATGTTTTCGGACTGCCCGTGATTTCCGCACCTGTCGCGCTGCTCTGCGGTCTGATTTTCGCCTTTATTTTCCCCAACCCCTATCCCAAGTTCAACAAGAAGACCTCAAAATACCTGCTTCAGGTTGCCGTAGTCTGCCTCGGCTTCAACATGAACCTCCAGCAGTCGCTTAAAAGCGGTTCAGAGGGCATGCTCTTCACGGTAGTTTCTGTTGTGGGCGTGATGGCTCTGGGTGTTCTCCTCGGCTATTACATGCACATCAACCGCAAGACGGCCTACCTCATCTCCTCAGGTACGGCCATATGCGGCGGAAGCGCAATTGCGGCCGTGGGGCCCGTAGTCAAGGCAGACGAGAACGAGATGGCGGTGTCGCTCGGCGTGATTTTCATTCTCAACTCAATAGCGCTCTTCATCTTCCCGCCACTGGGCCACATGCTTGACATGACCCCGCAGCAGTTCGGCACCTGGGCGGCCATCGCCATCCACGATACGTCGTCCGTCGTTGGCGCAGGCGAAGTCTATGGCGAGGAGGCCCTTCAGGTTGCCACCCTCATCAAGCTCACCCGCGCGCTGTGGATTATACCCCTCGCGCTCGTGACGATGTTCATCTTCCGCGACAAGAGCAGCAAGATTTCCATACCCTGGTTCATCTTCCTCTTCGTCATCGCCATGGTGGTCAACACCTACGTCGCTCTTCCCGACTGGTTCGTCAGCTCTATGGTGTGGATTGCCAAACGCGGAATGGTCGTGACCCTTTTCCTCATCGGCGCCTCGCTGTCTCTTGAGTCTATAAAGAATGTAGGCATAAAACCACTTCTTCAGGCTGTAGCCTTATGGATTGTCATCAGCATCTCAAGCCTTTTCGTGGTGCTTGAGACAATTGAATAAAACCTCATAAATTTCCAAGCCATATGAAGCCCCCGCTGTCATACGCTCCGGTTTCCGGACTTCTGGGGGCTACAGTGCTCGGAATTCTCGCAGGATGCATCGCACCCGGCTCGGCGGTCCTGATATGGACCGCGGTCGGGTGCGCTTTTTTATTGTTCGCCGGCTTCATTATCCTTAAAAAACATTATCCGGCAGTTTGCGCCCTGTTTTTCGGCATTGGGTGTCTCTCGACAGCTTATGCCCTTCCTGCTGCGGCGCCCGATTATGCCGTCGACGGCTACCCGCACAAGTTTACGGGAACGGTCGTCGACATGACTTGCACTCAAAACGCCCAACGTGCCACCATTACCGTTAACCGTGTTGACAACACGGAGGTACGCCCGTTCAAGTGCCTGCTGACAATAGGCGACATCGAGCCTGAACTTCATCCCGGCGACAGCGTGACGGCCATCTGCCCTGCCGACGCGACAGAGGACCGCCGGGGAACCGGCTCTCTCGAACCCGACCGCTTCTATTATTTCGCACGCGGAATCGGCGCTGACGGATTCTGCACCTCGAAAGACATCTCCGTCAGCGGACACTCCCGGAGCCTCCGCTTCCTGCCTTCCCGTCTCCGCGACAGACTGGCCGAAATGATAGTCGCCTCACCGCTTTCCTCCGAATCGCAGGACTTCCTCCTTGCAACAGTCCTGGGGCTCCGGGGAGAACTCCCGGCCGATTTGCGCGCCGACTTCAGGCAACTCGGAATCTCGCACATCCTCTGCGTCAGCGGCTACCACGTCGGACTGGTTGCATGGCTGATAAGCCTCTGCCTTCTCCCGCTCGGAGGATTGGGCGAGAACCTTGGCCGTTTGCGCCACATTCCGGCAATTTTACTCATCTGGCTTTATATCCTGATATGCGGCGCCCAGCCCTCAGCCGTGCGGGCGGGAGTGATGATAACAGCCTACCTGATTGCCCGGCTTCTTCAGCATGGTAACTTTCCATACAACAGTCTGGCCTTAGCCGCCCTCGTAATCCTGCTGTTCAATCCGTACTGGCTCTTCGACGGCGGCTTCCTCCTTTCCTTCGGAGCTGTGCTCGGAATTCTTCTTTTCGCCGACGCACTCAATCCTTTCGGAAGACGGCAACACCGCGCGTATGTTCTGTGTTCATGGATGTGTCTGCCGGTTGCCGCAATTCTCGGCACATTGCCGGCCACACTCTTGATTTTCCATTCGTTCCCGCTCTACTTTCTGCCTGCGAACATGATTGTGGCCCTTTTCTTCCCCCTGATGATAGCTTTGGCGGGGAGTGCCTTAGTGCTCTGGCATACGGGCCTCCATTACAGCTTACTTGGCGCTCCGGCCGATTTTCTGTTCTCACAGATGCAGGGACTTTGTTCCCATGCCGCGGAGCTTTCTTCGTCAATGACCCTCGTCCCCTCGCCTTTCGGCATAGCCGGACTCACATTGTCGCTTCTGGCGCTCGCCATCGGCCTGCGGCTCGAAAAGCGGCGCCATAAGGCCGCCGCTGCCCTCTCAGCGGTACTCGTCGGTGCTTTATGCGTGGTACTGCCTGTGAAGCCTGCCACTCCCGGAGCGTGCGTCGGAACTTACCGCGGGCATATCGTAATGATGTTCCACGCCGGCGAAAATGGGCTGATATATTCACCCTCGGGCCAATCCGGAGACTACCGGGGCTCTTCCGGCTATCTCGCCGGGCTCGGAAGCGACACCCCAGGGGTGTGCGACACCGTCCCCCGCCTTTCATGGCCCGGGCTCGAGAACTTCAGTCCCGGTCTGCTTGTATTGCCGGGAAAAAGTGTAGTGTATGGACCGGTGCGGGTCATTCCCCGGAACGCGTTACTGCTCGTACACCGCGACTATCTCCCTGACCTGACGGAAATTTCGCGTCTACGCCCTGAACTGGTTATAATAAGCGGCACGCTCACAGTCAAACGCAGGAGGCAGTACGAAGAAATCTGCCGCGAACTCGATGTGCCCGCACGTTTCCTGCCTGCGGCCCGATATATGGAGCTTTAACATTTATTTTTGCTCCTTATAAAAGTTTCTTATGTTTTTTTTGTACTTTTGTAAGCTAAACAAACCCCGAAAAACAATCCTCCGCATATATGAGATTCAACGTATCAAGCAAAGCGCTCTACAACGCCACGTCGGCCGTAAGCAAAGTAATCAACAGCAAGAACGCACTCGCCATTCTTGACAATTTCCTCATCAGTCTTTCCGGAAATATCCTGACCATAACGGGCTCGGACACGGAGAACGCCCTTACGGCGCGTCTTGAAGTGCATGATGCCCAAGGCTCAGGCCGTCTTTGCCTCGGTGCGCGCAGGATTGTGGAGCTCCTGAAGGAAATGCCTGACCAGGGCGTGGAAGTGGACATCAACGAGGACACCCTCGAAGTGCAGCTCACATATCCCTCGGGCCACTACGGATTCGTAGGCGTCAATGCCGACCAGTACCCCGTTTTCCGTGCCCCGGAATCCGAAGGCGAACCCGTATCCTTCAAAGTGCCCACCGAGAATATTCTCAAGGGCCTGGAGAACACGATGTTCGCTGTCTCCACCGACGAATACCGCGCAGTCATGCAGGGCGTGTATTTCGACATCAAGCCCGACTGCATCACCTTCGTGGCCACCGACACCCGCAAGCTCGTGCGCTACATCGACCGCCGCATCGCCCCGGGCGTAGAAGCCTCCTGCATCGTGCCCACCAAGCCCGCGACAGTAATCAAGAACGTTTTCGCCAAGGAACCTGAAATCGCCTTGACGATGACCCGTCGCGCCGCCCGCATCGAAAGCCCCAACTTCACCTTCGAATGCACATTCCTCAACGGGAACTATCCCGACTACAACCGCGTAATCCCCAAGAACAATACCCAGGTGCTCACCACCGACCGCGTGGGGCTCATCAACGCCGTGCGCCGCGTGGCCATTTTTGTGGAAGTCGAGGGCGGTCTCGAGAAGTTCCGCATCACCCCCGAGTGCATCCTCCTCAAGAGCAACGACCCGGCCCTCTGCACCAGCGCCCGCGAACAGGTGCCCTGCTCCTTCACCGGAACTGAGCTCACCATCGGCTTCAGCGCCTCGTTCCTTCTCGAAATCCTCAACACGCTCAAGGGTCAGGACGTTGTCGTGAACCTCGGCGATGCCGGACGCCCCGGAATGTTCCGCCCCGGCGAGGAGGAAGAGAACACGGAGCTCGTCATGCTCCTCATGCCCATGACCGTAGGAGAATTCTGATATGCGCCTGAAGCTCACCCGCCCCATCGTCTTCTTTGACCTCGAGACCACGGGGACCAACATCACCCACGACCGCATCGTCGAAATCTCGCTCATAAAGGTGATGCCCGACGGTCAGGAAATCAAGAAGACCCGGCGCATAAACCCGCAGATGCCCATCCCTGCCGAGGCTACCGCCGTTCACCATATCACGGACGAGATGGTTGCCTGCGAACCTACGTTCAAGCAGGTTGCCGCCTCTCTGGCGAAACTCATCGAGGGCTGCGACATCGCCGGTTTCAACTCCAACCGCTTCGACATCCCCCTTCTCGACCAGGAATTCCAGCGCGCCGGAGTGGCCTTCGACATCTCCAACGCCCGCTTCATCGATGTCCAGACCATCTACCACAAGAAAGAGCCCCGCAACCTCGAGGCGGCATACCGGTTCTACTGCGGCAAAGAGCTCGGAGACGTTGCCCACAGTGCCGACGGCGACACCCGTGCGACTCTCGAGGTCTTCAAGGCCCAGCTCGACAAATATCAGGACCTTCCCGACGATGTGGACGCCCTTTCGGAATTCGCCTCGCAGAACCGCAATGTCGACCTTGCCGGACGCCTCATCTACGATGACCAGCACCGCGAGGTCATCAACTTCGGCAAGTACAAAGGCAAGCTCGCCGCAGAAGTTCTCCGCAACGACCGCGGTTACTACGGCTGGATAATGAACGGCGACTTCCCGCAGAACACGAAAAACGCCTTTACGCGAATAATGCTTAAAATCAAATGACTTCACCTCTCCAAGGCAAGCACATCATACTTGGCATCACGGGAGGCATCGCCGCTTACAAGTCGGTGGTGCTTCTCCGTTTGTTAATCAAGGCCGGTGCCGAAGTCCAGGTTGTCATCACTCCCAACGGCAAGGAGTTCATCACCCCGGTAACACTTTCGGCCCTGTCGGGCAAGCCGGTTGTCAGCGAATTCTTCTCGGCCAATACGGGCGAATGGCATTCGCATGTGGACCTCGGTCTATGGGCCGACGCGATGGTTATTGCCCCGGCTACGGCCTCCTCCATCGCCAAGATGGCCAACGGCGTGGCCGACAACATGCTCATCACCACCTACCTCTCCGCGAAAGCACCGGTGTTCATCGCTCCGGCCATGGACCTCGACATGATGGCCCATCCCTCGACCACACGAAACATCGAACTGCTCCGCTCCTACGGCAACCACATCATCGAGGCCGCCTCCGGAGAGCTTGCCAGCCATCTCACCGGCAAGGGACGCATGGAAGAGCCCGAGCGCATTGTCGAAGTGCTCGCCGAATTTTTCGCCAAAGGTCAGTCGCTTGCCGGACGGAGATTCCTCATCACCGCAGGCCCGACAATCGAGCGTATCGACCCCGTGCGCTTCATCAGCAACTTCTCTACCGGCAAAATGGGTTACGCCATAGCCGAGGAAGCCGCCGCCCGCGGAGCCGAAGTAACCCTCGTCTCCGGGCCTGTCAGTGTCCGTGCCCGCAATCCCCGCATCAGGGTCGTGCCCGTCGAATCGGCCGTTGAAATGCTCGACGAGTGCAGGAAAGCCTTTCCATCCTGCGATACCGCCATCATGGCCGCCGCAGTCGCCGACTACGCTCCAGCCGAGTTCCATGACAGGAAAATCAAGCGCGAGCACGAGGCCGTCGAAAGCATCGCGCTCCGGAAGAATCCCGACATTGCCGCCGAGCTCGGACACTCGAAAGCTCCCGGCCAGCGTCTGATAGGCTTCGCGCTCGAAACCGACAATGCAATAGCCAACGGCGGCGAAAAGCTTGCACGAAAGAATCTCGACATGATTGTCGTGAACTCGCTTGCCGACAAGGGCGCCGGATTCGGCACCGATACCAACAAGATAACCCTTCTCTTCGCCGACGGTCGCGACGCCCGGGAATTCGGGCTCAAAAGCAAAGCCGACGTCGCCGCAGACATCATCGATGCAATCGATTCACTCTAAAATCAATTCCACGCACCGACGCATGAACCTCTCCCTCCACTATTTCAGACCTTTTCTCCTCGCGCTGGCGGCCATATGGGCCGCCGCCTCTCCGGCCAATGCCCAGGAGCTCAACTGCAAGGTAACGGTTAACTCCGACCAGGTCAACGGCTCGAACAAATCGGCATTCGAAACCCTCCAGCAGGCCATATCCGACTACATGAACACCACCGTGTTCACCAACATGCAGTTTTCGGCCAACGAAAAAATCGAATGCACCCTCTTTTTCACCATCAAGGAATATACGGACGACCAGATGACCGGCGACCTCCAGATTCAGTCGCTCCGCCCGGTCTACAATTCCAGCTACACAACCACCCTGATAAATTTCAAGGACACAAAAATCGACTTCACCTACCGCGAGAACGAACCGCTGATTTTCTCTCTCAACAACTGGGAAAGTCAGCTCACGGGCATCCTGAATTTCTACGCCTGTCTCATCATCGCAATGGACTGCGACAGCTTCGCACCGCGGGGCGGCGATGAGATGTACGAGCGTCTCGCCGTGATTGTCCAGCAGGGCCAGAGCTCCGGCGAAAGCGGCTGGAAGGCATTTGAGGACACCAAAAACCGCTCCGCCGTGCTGTCCTCCCTCACCGACCCGGCTACCACAGCTATTCGCGATCTTCTTTACAGCTACCACCGCAAAGGCCTCGACGAGATGGTGCAGAGTCCCGACAAGGGGCGTGCGACAATCACCGAGGGTCTGAAAACCATCGGCGACATCTATGGAAAGGCGCCGATGAGCGTGGTCATCTCGATGTTCAAGGACGCAAAGCTCGACGAACTGGTGAACCTCTATTCCAAGGCTCCGGCTACAGAGCGCACCGCAGTCTACAATCTTCTGGAACCGATTTATCCAACCGAGACCGAGCGTCTCGAACAGCTTAAAAAAGGAGCTGAAGAACGATGATACGAAGTCTTCATATATCCAATTACGCACTCATATCCCGCATCGACATCGAGTTCGCTCCGGGCCTCAACATCATCACGGGCGAGACCGGCGCGGGCAAGTCGATTATCCTCGGCGCCCTCGGGCTCCTCCTTGGCGGACGCGCAGACCTCAAGGCCGTGCGCGACTCAGGTGCGAAGTCGGTCATCGAGGCCACTTTCGCAATCGACGGGCACGGAACGATAGAAGCGCTGCTTCGCAACGCCGATCTCGACATGCTCCCGGGCGAATGCATCCTCCGCCGCGAACTCTCTCCGGGAGGAAGGTCGCGCGCCTTCATCAACGACACGCCGGTGAGCCTCTCGACGCTCCGCGACGTGGCCCTGCGGCTTGTCGACATCCATTCCCAGCACCAGAACCTGCTTATTTCCGACGCCTCATACCAGTTGAGGATTATAGACTCACTCGCGCGCAATTCCGCGCTCCTGGCCGAATACCGGACAGCCTTCCATAGCTACAGGAAAGCACTGAAAGCCTATACAGACACCCGCGAGAGCATCCGCCGCAGCCAAAGCGACGCCGAGTATCTGCAGTATCAGTATGACAAGCTCGCCGAGCTGAACCTTACTCCCGGCGAACAGGAGAAACTCGAGCGCGAACGCGACATCCTCGGCAACCTGACGGAAATAAAAGAGCGCGTCAGGGCCGTTCTCGGACCTCTCGGCGGAAACGGAGGCGACGGCGACGCAGACGTGCTCGGTCTCCTATCCGAAGCGGCCGGAGCATGCGAAGCTCTTGCATCGGGGGTTGCTGAAAATTCCGGAGACTCCGACGAAGAGGGCCACGGCGGCCTCCGCTCCCTCGCCGAGCGGCTTCAGTCCGCGAGAATCGAAATCCGCGACATAGCCGACTCGCTCCAAAGCTTCGACAATTCCCTTCAGGCGGACCCCGGAAGGCTCGAGGAAGTCGAAGAACGGCTCTCCGAGCTTTACTCGCTTGAAATGAAGCACCATGTGGAGTCGCCCGAAGACCTTATAGCCCTCCGCGACCGCATCGGGGGGCAGCTCAGGGAGTTAAACAACAGCGAGGACGTCCTCGCCGAACTCGAGACAAAGGCTCGTCGCGCCAAGAAAGAAGCTGTCGTGCTTGCGAACAGACTCACGGAAAGCCGCACCGCCACAGCGGCGGCCTTCGCGGAGCTCCTGAAGTCGCGGGCGATGCCACTCGGAATGCCGAACCTCAGATGCGAGGTGGCCCTGACCAAAGACAAACTCGGCCCCGACGGCGCAGACCGGATAGAATTTCTTTTCGCATTCAACAAGAATCAGGCTCTCACGCCGGTAGGGGCGACTGCCTCCGGAGGCGAGATTTCGCGCCTGATGCTCTGCATCAAGAGCATTGTCGCCGAAAGCATGGAACTCCCCTCGATAATCTTCGATGAGGTCGACACTGGTGTCTCCGGCGACATAGCCCAGCGCATGGCCGAGATGATGAGCAGCATAGGCCGCAAGATTCAGGTCATCACCATCACCCACCTCCCGGGCGTGGCGGCCCACGGCCACCGTCATTTCAAGGTCTACAAGGAAGACGACGACGAAGCCACCCACACCCACATCCGCGCCCTTTCCGAAGAGGAGCGGGCGCCGGAACTGGCCCTGATGCTCAGCGGCTCGGCTTCCGACCCTGCCGCCCTCGCAAACGCAAGAGCGCTCCTCGACAAAGCTAAAACACTCTAAATTCAGAATACATTGGACTCCAACGACTATATCTTCGGACTTCATTCCGTCATCGAAGCCATCGAGGCCGGAAAGACCATAGACCGGCTCTTCCTCAAGAAAGACCTCCACAGCGAGCTCGCTGTCCGTCTGACGCAACTCGCCCGCGAGCACAAGGTGCCCGTCCAGCGCGTACCCGTTGAGAAACTCAACCGCATCACGCGCAAGAACCATCAGGGCGTAGTGGCCGTACTGGCCGCTGTCGACTATCACCGCCTCTCGGATGTCGTAAGCGGGCTCTATGAAGAAGGCATCCTGCCTTTCGTTCTCGTGCTCGACGGTCTTACCGACGTCAGGAATTTCGGCGCCATAGCCCGCACGGCGGAATGCTGCGGCGTCAATGCCATAATCATCCCTCGCCGCGGCTCTGTCAGCGTGGGCGCCGATGCCGTCAAGACTTCGGCCGGAGCTTTGCTCCACATCCCCGTGTGCCGAGAAGACAGCCTTCGCGACGCCGTGGAATATCTCAAGGACTCGGGTTACCAGATTGTAGCCGCAACCGAGAAATCGGCGGAAAACTACACGCTCGGCAACTACACGACTCCCGTTGCCATCGTAATGGGCGCCGAGGATGTCGGTATTTCCAAGGAAGTGCTCGCGCTCTGCGACACGCCCGTGGCAATTCCCATGTTCGGTAAAATCGGCTCGCTCAACGTCAGCGTGGCTGCCGGAGTCATGATGTACGAGGTTGTCCGCCAGCGCCTCGCCTCCGACCTCGAAATAATCTGATTTCTTCGCACTTCCCATGGCAGACGTCTACTACACACTCGCCCGGCCCTCCGAAGGCGTGTACAAGGAGAAGATGAGCAAGTTCATGGCCTTCGCGGCGCCTGTCGAAAGCGCAGCCGAGGCCAAGGCCTTCATTTCTGCCATTCAGAAAAAATATTTCGACGCGCGCCACGTCTGCTGGGCCTACATGATAGGCTCGGAACGCAATGAATTCCTTTCCAGCGACAACGGCGAGCCCTCCGGAACAGCCGGCAAGCCCATTCTCGGCCAGATCAACTCATTCAATCTCACCAATGTGGCGATAGCCGTCGTCCGATATTTCGGCGGCATAAAGCTCGGAACGTCGGGCCTGATCGTGGCCTACCGCGAGGCCGCGCGCGAGGCAATCTCCGCCGGAGAAATCATAGAGCTCCACGACATGGCGGACGTGTCCTTCACCTTTCCGTATCTCAGCATGGAACCGGTGATGAGGCTCGCCAAGGGTGGAGAGGCCGAGGTTGTGAGCCAGTCCTTCGACAATGTATGCAGCATGACACTCCGCATCCGCCTTGACCACGCCGACAATCTGCGCCGACGCCTCGGCGACATAGAGGGACTTTCAATACTTTAAGTCATGAACTATTTCCTTATAGCCGGTGAAGCATCCGGCGACCTCCACGGCGCGGCCCTCATCCGAGAGCTCTCCGGGAACGACCCTTCGGCCATCTTCACCTTCTTCGGAGGAGACATGATGCAAGCCGAGAGCGGTAAGGCCCCGCTTGTACACATCCGGGAAATGGCCTATATGGGCTTCTCCGAAGTTCTCCGCCATCTCGCCGACATAAGGCGCAATCTCCGCGCGGCAATACGTGTGCTCGACGCGGAGAAGCCTGACGCACTAATTCTCATCGACTATCCGAGCTTCAACCTGCGCGTGGCCCGGGAGGCCGCAAAGCGGAATATTCCCGTTTTCTATTACATTCCGCCTAAGGTATGGGCCTGGAAGAAATGGCGCACGAAAACAATTCTGCGCCTTTGCAACAAAGTCTTCACAATATTTCCTTTCGAGGCCGATTTTTACAACAGTTATGCCGGAGGAAAATACGCCGGGAACAATCAGCTTGTCTACGCCGGCAACCCATCGGTAGAGGAAGTGCGCCGACAGCTCGCCGAAGCCTCGACTCATGAGGATTTTCTTTTGAAATACCGATTCAGGCCCAACCGTCCGCTGGTGGCTCTTATGCCCGGAAGCCGGAAGGGTGAGATCCGGGCTAATCTTCCCGTGATGCTCGAGGCCATGGACCGCTTCACACAATACAAGGCTCTGATTATCGGCGCTCCAGGCATCGAAGATGAGTTTTATTCTTCATTCATTGCCGGGCGGGAAGTGCCCGTAGTCAGGGAAAAATCCACCCCCGCCGTCCTCGCACACTGCCGGGGAGCCCTCGCCACTTCTGGCACGGCGACACTTGAACTCGCCTTGTGCTCCGTCCCGCAGGTTGCAATGTATCGCTCCAACGGTTCAAAACTGGCATATAAGCTGATGTCAAAAGTATTGTCGGTCCCCTTCGTCACCCTTCCCAACCTCATTGCCGGCCGCGAAGTCATTCCTGAACTGCTCCTGCATGAATGCACGCCAGACAACGTGAGCGGGAAACTGGGCGGCCTGCTCCGGCCGGATGCCCCGGACCGTCTGGCCCAACTCGAAGGGTACAAGGAAATCGCCATGCGCCTGACCGACAAAAACGCACCGGCTACCGCCGCAAAAGAAATCGTAGAGGCGCTTTCTGCTAAATAGCAGAGGCGCGTTCCTCGCGGAGCGCGCCTCTTTCTATTGCTTATTTTCAGTCCTTATTTGGCTTCCCAGCCGAGGGCGGATGCGCCGAGAACGGCAGCATCGGCTTCCTTGAGCTCGCTGAGCAGGACCTTGGCTTTGCCCTTGAAGATGGGCATCATGTTGAGGTCCATGGCGTTGCGCAAGGGTTTGAGCAGGAGCTCACCGCTCTTTGCAAGGCCTCCGAAAAGGATGAAAGCCTCGGGAGAGGAGAACACCATCATATCGGCGAAAGCCTCGCCAAGGATTTTGCCCGTGAAATCAAACACATCTTTGGAAAGCTGGTCGCCGTTCATAGCGGCGTCATACACGTCTTTGGATGTAATCTGGTCTATGGGTAGATTGCGGAGCGTCGAAGGCTCCGTGCGGATTTCGAGGAATTCGCGGGCCGTGCGGGCAACGCCCGTGGCGGAGCAGTATGCCTCGAGGCAACCAGTCCGGCCGCAGCCGCATAGGCGCCCGTTGTTGCGCTTTACAATCATGTGGCCGAGCTCGCCGGCGAATCCGTCATGGCCGTAAACCACCTGACCGTTGATTACGATGCCCGAACCGACGCCGGTTCCGAGAGTAATCATGATGAAGTCCTTGAGACCGCGGGCGGCGCCGTAAGTCATTTCGCCGATGGCGGCGGCGTTGGCGTCGTTGGTGATAGCCACAGGAATGCCGAACTTTGAGCTTACGAGCTCGGCGAGAGGTATAGGCGTGGGCCAGGGAAGGTTGACGCCGTCCTCGATTGTGCCTGTGAAATAGTTGGCGTTGGGTGCGCCGATGCCTATGCCGTGAACTTTGTCGACAGCATCGTTGGCCTCCATAAGGCGCGTTGCCTCCGTATAGAGTTCATCGATGTAATCGTCAATATTGGAATGTTTTGCTGTTTTGATAGAGCCGCTGGCTATTACCATACCGCGGGTGTCTACAAGGCCGAAAACGGTGTTTGTACCGCCTATGTCGATGCCGAGAACGTAGGGTTTCATTGAAGGTATAAGATTGGTGTGGATTGAAAGAGTTGATTAAATGTTCAAAGGTAACAATTATTATCCAATCCGAC
The DNA here is from genome assembly GCA_902491515.1 of uncultured Porphyromonadaceae bacterium. Lineage (GTDB taxonomy): Bacteria > Bacteroidota > Bacteroidia > Bacteroidales > Muribaculaceae > CAG-873. Next base: position 20,275 of record CABUIC010000001.1, on the reverse strand, counting down.
AACAAAAATCGCGAATAAGTTTTGTCCGAATGTTAAAAACCCTGTTTTCTCACGGGCAAGGAAAGGCTCAGCTCAAAGGTACCGACAGCGGAGGCTACTGTCGCCGCCGCAACCAGAGACCAACCGACTACGTCGGTCGATCCGGGGAGAGCATTGGCCAGACCCAAGTTTTCGAGGAAAACAATGATTGAAGGCAAAAAGCGCGAGAAAAGGAACCCGGCAAGGAATCCAGTAGCCGAGGCAACTGCCAGCGCTGTCTTGCGCGCCCGCGCCGCCTCGGTCTGGCGCTCGCGGATGAACTCTACGGCATCCATCCGCCGCTCCAGTTCCATCATGAAGTCCCGAGCCGAACTCTGCTCAGGGTGGTAAGCTCCGAAAAGCTCTCTTATTTTCTTATCTTCAGTATTATCCATATCATTCATTTTCAAGAAGCCCGCGCAGGTGCCTTCGACCGCGCGAAAGATATTGTTTTACGGCCTCTTCCGAGGCCTCGACGATGCCGGCGGTCTCTCGCACGCTGTAGCCCTGCATATAATAAAGGAGGATTGCCGAGCGTTCTCTCGGTCCGAGCCGGTCGAGGGCGGCATACAGAGCCTGATAGCGGAACGCGCCGTCAGCGCTGTCGCCTGAATAAACGCTGCGGGCACTCTCGTCCTCAGTACTCACTGCCGCCGGGGCAGCTCCGAGAGCGCGCCTGTGACTGATAAAACAATTATAGGCTATCCGAAAAATCCATGCCCGGAATTTCGTCTCATCTCTAAGGCCCTCGCTCGAGAGATATGCCTTAATCAACGCCTCCTGGGCTATGTCGTCGGCCGTGGAGCAATCTCCGCAGCAGAGGGCCGTCAGGAAGCGCCGAAGCGATCCGCTGACAGCCTCCGCTTGTACGGTGAATTCTTCGCGGGTCATCGTTCAGTCCTTGTCCGAGCTATCGGGGACTTGTCTGCGGGTAGCAAAGTATACTACCAGAAAAGCAATGCCGATGGCAAGAGAAACTCCGCCAGCCAACATTGGGATGAAGGCGCTGTCTGACTGGAAATCGACGCCTGTGCACATGTTGCCGATGCTCAGGCCAATCAGGACAAGACCGATGAGGCTGAATGTTGTACCGCGCAAGAGTCGTCCGGCGAGTTGTTCGGCAGGAGTTTTAGACTTCTTCCCTTCATCGCCGAGAATTTCGGCCAGACGGTCGGTGTCGATGTTGTTGTTGGCCTCAATGGCCTTGATGAGCACTTCAGAGCGTTGTTTTGCCGAATATGCTGTTGAGGCATAATAAATACCTACGATGCAGACCGGAAGCACCACACAGACGAAAATAGGGACTAATATTGCCACCATAAAATTCTTGTTTTTAGAGGTTCATAAATGTTCTTTTCGAGACGTCTCGCTTTAATGACGTTTCGAAAATATAAGAGGTGACACGTCCTGCCAAAAAAATTATTTTTCCGGCAACTGACGGCGCACCGATTCCTCATGGATTGCCGAAAATATTCCCCTGACAAATTCAGCGGGCAGCCCGAGAGTCTCCGCGCGGGCCGTGCGCTCGTCGATAAGGCGGGCATAGCGGGAGGGCTGGACTACAGCCAGTCCCTGCTTTCGCTTGAGCTCGCCGATTCGGCGCGAGACATCCATGCGCCGGCTCAGAACCTCGAGCAACTCTTTGTCGAGCGCGTCGATTTCATCCCGGAGGATGGAAAGCGACGCTTCGGCCGGAGCCTCCGCCGATTTACGGAGCTCGCCGGCCATTTTCAGGAAATCATCCGGAGTCAGCTGCTGGGCGGCGTCCGAGAGAGCCGCGTCAGGATTGCAATGCACCTCGACAATCAGTCCGTCGAAACACATTTCAAGCGCCTGTGCGCTCAAAGGTCCCACATATCTGCGGACTCCGGCAGTATGGCTCGGGTCGAAAAACAAGGGAAGCGAGGGGAACCTTCGGTGCAATTCTATCGGTATCCGCCAGTAAGGAGCGTTCCTATAGTCCGAAGGGCCGGGTGCATAATAGCTGAATCCGCGGTGAATCGCGCCAAGGCGACGCACTCCGGCTCTATACAGGCGCTGGAGGGCACCGATCCAGAGCTCAAGGTCGGGATTTACGGGGTTCTTAACAAGCACGGCAAGCCTGTCCCGTTCCATTTCGGGAAGCGCCGCAAGAGCATCGGCAATGTCCTGGACGGCAAACGGGTTGGTGGTGGTGCGGGCGCCGATCCACACACCGTCGAGGCCGGCTGAAACAGCCGAGGCAACATGCTCGGGCGTCGCGACCTCCGTAAGCACCTTCATCCCCGTGGTCTCCCTGACTTCTTTCAGCCACGGAAGAGCCTCGTCCCCCACCCCCTCGAAACTACCGGGACGCGTGCGGGGCTTCCATATGCCTGCGCGGAACACGCGGACGCCTCCACGGGCAAGAGCCTCGGCCGTGGCAAGCGTCTGCCCGCGCGATTCGGCGCTGCAGGGGCCGGCTATTATCGCCGGGCCGTGAGGCAATACGCCACACTCGGGCAGGTCGGGAAAAAGAGGCCGGAGGTTTTCCATTTCACGGCAAAATTACGCAAAAAACACGTGCAGATGAAGCGGATTAACGATTTTTTGTTAATTTAACGCAGAGTGATTTGGCGAAAGCCGGATTTTGTCGTAACTTTACGTAATTAAAGATTTTCAGCTATAAACCAAAGCAATAAATAGACATTTTTCCACCATGAATTTCAAAAAGCTACTCCTTGCAGGCGCCGGCATCGGTCTTCTGTCCTGCACGAGCGCCATGGCAAAGGGCCCGGCCAAAGCTTCCACCGAAGACGAAGTCATCCTCCACGCGTGGTCGTGGAGCCTCGACACCATTGCAGCCAATATGCAAAAAATCGCTGAGGCCGGGTACAGCTTCGTCCAGACCTCCCCGGTACAGGCATGTTTCGTAGGTGACGGCGGAGGACGCGCACTCTTCAGCCAGCCCGGCGACAGCGTCCAGGGCAAATGGTACTACTACTATCAGCCTACCGACTGGAAAATCGGCAACTACATGCTTGGCGACCGCGACGACTTCAAGGCCATGTGCGACAGCGCATATAAATACGGTGTGCGCGTGATTGTCGACGTTCTTCCCAACCATACGGCCATCGACCACACCGCCGTTCTTCCCGGTCTCGACAATGCCGTAGGCGGCCACGAGAACCTTTTCCACGCCAACGGCTTCACACCCATCACCAAATGGGACGACCGCATGGAGTGCACCACGGGCCAGATGGGCGGCCTTCCCGACGTGAACACGGAGAACCCGGACTTCCAGTACTACTATCTCCAGTACGTCAACGACCTCATCAATCTCGGCGCCCGCGGCTTCCGCTACGACACCGCCAAGCACATCGGCGTCCACTCCGACCCCCTCGACCCCAAGGTTGCCGCCAACGGATGGAAAAATAATTTCTGGGACATAGCCACCGGCCGCGAGGCTGTGAAGGGCCTCTCGCTTCTTATGCCCGACAGCCTCTTCATCTACGGCGAAGTTCTCCAGGACAAGGGTGTTCCCGAGAAGGAATACGCCGAATACATGGACATGACCGCCAGCTCTTACGGCCACGTACTTCGCGAAGCCCTCTCAAAAGGGCAGTTCTCCGACGCCCTTCTCGACTGGTACCATGAGGCGCCGGACCATCTGGTAACTTGGGTGGAAAGCCACGACACATACTGCAACGCCCACGAGAGCGCCGGCCTCACCGACGACCAGATCCGCGCCGCATGGGTTTTCCTCGCCGCCCGTCAGAACGGCCGTCCCCTCTTCTTCAGCCGTCCGGCCGGAAGCACCCGCGAGAATTACTGGGGCAACAACCGTATCGGCGACCGCGGCAACGACGAGTTCTTCGCTCCCGAAGTTGTTGCCGTCAATAAGTTCAAAAAGGCCATGGCCGGCGAACCCGAACACATCTTCTTCTCCAAGAACCAGGCCGTTGCAGAAGTTGCCCGTGGCGAAAAAGGCGCAGCACTCGTGAATTTCTCCGACAAGGAACAGAAATTCAAGATGGAGACCTCCCTTCCCGCCGGCAGTTACACTGACGCCGTGAGCGGCGCTACGTTCACCTCGAAGAACGGTTTCATCGAAGGCCGTCTCGCGCCTCTCGGCACGGCAATACTCGAGCGTTGATTCTCCCCGTCATAAAAAGCATAAAGAAGCCGCCGCATGGAACTCCCGTGCGGCGGTTTTTATTATAGCTCTTAAAGCTTTCCTCTTATTTCCTCACGGATTGATGCGGCTTTGGCCCGCAGCTCCTCGACTGTAAGATTAGCGTCGAGGAGGAGGTTCAGTTCGTCAAGATACTGGAAGAATGTAATCGCTCCGCCCTCGAGCGAGCGGTCGAGAAGCGCGCGATATTCCTGCCCGTCGCCAAGCGCCCGTTCAAGGTCCGAAGCTTTCGAGTCGAGAGCAAGAGCCTCGCCCCTGCCTGCCTCCATGGCGGCGAGGATTTCGCGGCGGGTCATTTCCGCATTCTCCGCGGAGGCTTCCGCCAGAATCTTCGCGGCTATCTTCTCTTTTCTTCCTTTCCAGACAGGCAATGTCAGACCGACGGAAATACCGTTGAAATGCTCACTCCCCTCGACTTCGTGGACATATCCTACGGAGAAACCCGGGAAAAGCGAGCGGGATGCGGCCTGGGCATCAGCCTCCGCCGCAAGTATATTCCATTTGGCGGCGCCGAGACGCGGGGATTCCGCAAGCTCGGAGTCCGGAAGGAGGGACGACGGATATTCATCAAGTCCGGTGAGGTCGACGGTCTCCCCGCCCGCGAGCGCACGTATTCCGGCCTCGCAACTCTTCAGCACCGCCTGGGCCTCCGTAACGCGGGCCCTCGCGAGCTCGCGTTCTATACGGGCCTTTCGGTAGTCGAGAACGGTGAGCTGCCTCTTCTCATACATTCTTTCGGAAAAGGCATAGACTGAATCGACATTTCTTGAGTATTCCTCGTTAATCCGCAGGCGTCTGCGGGCGGACACGTAATCGACAAGGAGCTTGCGGATTTCGGCTCCCCGGGCATTGCGCCATGCCCGTAGGGAGGCCTCCGCGGCCATCTGCCGGCTGTGGATTGCCCGACGCCGGGAGGCATAGACTCCGGGCCAGTCGAAGCTCTGGCTCACGGAAATCTCCCACTTGTTCTCGTGCGTGCTCCCCTGCCCCCATTTGTAGCCGAAATCTACTTCAGGATTCTCAAGGGAGTTCTCCGCCCGCAAGGTCTCTATTTCCGCGGCCATGCGCAGACGCTCGGCCTTGAAGGCAGGATCAGAAGCGAGAACGCCTGCGACTATATCGTCAAAACTGTCTCCGGCAGAAACCGCCGGGGATGCAAGCGCCCCGAGGATAATGAGCGCGAGTTTAATCTTTCTGCAGGAGCCGATAGACGGCAGGTACGATGTAGACATTGAGTATTGTGCTGGATATAAGGCCACCGAGAATTACTATGGCCATAGGGGACTGGATTTCATTACCGGGTTCGTCGCCACCAAGGGCTATGGGCACAAGAGCAAGCGCAGAGGTCAGAGTCGTCATGACTATTGGGAGAAGGCGGTCGGAGGAACCGTTGACAATCCGCTCGTCGAGAGATTCGCCCTCGGTCCGGAGGCGGTTATAGCGACTCATGAGCAGCATTCCGTTGCGCGTGGTGATACCCATCAGGGAGATAAACCCGATTATCGCCGGAATGTTCATCTCACCGTCGACGACGAAAAGCAGGATGACGGCGCCTATCAGCGCCAGCGGCATGTTAAGCAGGATGGTGAGAGACTGGCCCACGTTCCTGAACTCGCTGTAAAGGAGCATGAAAATGACAAGCAGGGCGCCAAGGGAAGCCCAGAGCAAAGTCCGCGATGCCTGAGCCTCGCTCTCGAACTGGCCTCCGTAGCTCAGGAAATAACCTTCGGGCATGTCGAGGCGCGAGTCTATTTCCTTTCTGATTTCATCGACCGTCCCGCGGAGGTCGCGGCCCTCGACATTTGCCGAGACTGTCAGGCGACGGCGCACGTTCTCGCGGTTGATTCCGTTCGGTCCGCTCGTCGAAGAGATGTCGGCCAGTTCCGTGAGAGCCACCGGGCCTTCGGCACCGTCCACTGTGAGCGCGCGGATATCCTCGAGGCTCTTCCTGTATCTGGGATCAAGGACCACGGATACGTCGTAGCTGAACCCGCCGTCGAACACCTGCGAGACACCTTCACCACCAAGGGCCACACTGACGGCCCTGTTGAAGTCCGCCATCCTGACTCCGTACATCGCCAGCATCTCCCGCTTCGGGGTGATGACTATTTCCGGACGCTCGATCAACTGCTCGACGTTGGCATCGACCACTCCGGGAACACCCTTGATGATTTTCTGAATGTCGTGGCCGAGAGCTGTAAGTTTCGGCAGCTCGGGACCGAAAATCTTTATGGCAATCTGAGCCTGAGTGCCGGAAAGCATCGCGTCTATGCGGTGGGATATAGGCTGACCCACCTCGACAACCACACCGGGGAGCTCGCCGAGACGATGGCGGAGCTCGGCGCTGAGTTCCGCGCGGGTGCGCCCCTTGTCGAGCACATAGGGCGCCTCGATTTCCGAACCGTTAGCGCCCTGCGAGTGCTCGTCAAGCTCAGCGCGTCCGGTCTTGCGGGCCACGGTGCGTATCTCGGGAATCTCCATGATGATTTTCTCGGCCTCCCGGCCAATCCGGTCGCTCTCCTCGAGGGAAATGCCCGGGAGCGCACTGATGTTGATGGTAAAGGAGCCTTCGTTGAACGGAGGCAGGAAGCTGCGTCCGAGATTGAAGAAGAGCACAAGCGCCCCGATGAACGCCACGCCTGTTGCTATGAGGAGGGCTCGGGTATGAGCGAGAGCGCCGCGGAGCGTCCTGACATATGCCTTTTTCAACCAGGCCGCGAGTTTAGGCTCGCACCCGCTTTTATCCGTGTCCTTCTTCGAGCCGCCGAGCAGATAGGAGCATAGCACGGGAGTGAGCGTAAGGGCCACGACTGTCGATGCCGCAAGGGCGACAATGAAAGACACGCCGAGAGGCCGCAGGAGTCGGCCTTCTATGCCTGTCAGGAAGAACAGAGGCAGGAATGCGGCTACTATAATAAGGGTGGAGTTGAATATCGGTGTGCGGACCTCGGCCGAGGCATGGTACACAACGTCGAGAGTTGTCTTGCGTCGGTCGGGAGGCAACTCGCGGTTCTGTCTCAGGCGCTTGTAGACATTCTCGACGTCGACGATGGCATCGTCGACAAGACAGCCTATCGCTATGGCTATTCCTCCGAGCACCATGGTGTTTATGCTGTAGCCCATAAAGTTGAGGGCCAGGACAGTGACAATAATCGACAGCGGAATGGCCACGACGGAAATTACCGTCGTGCGAATGTTCATCAGGAAAAGGAAAAGAATTATTATCACGAAGAGCGAGCCTTCGAAGAGCGAGCGCTGGAGGTTTGTCACGGAAGCGTCGATAAAATCGCTCTGGCGGAAAATATCCGCATTCATATGGACGTCCTTCGGGAGCGAAGCGGCGATGTCGGCGAGCTCGCTGTCGATATTCTCCGTGAGGCTCAATGTCCCCTGTTCGGGCTGCTTGGTCACCGTCACAAGCACGGCCGGAGTTCCTTCGACACTCGCGATACCGGTCATCGGGCGTCGGGCGTCGATTTCCACATCGGCTACATCCCCGATTGTAATAATCTCGCCTGTTGCAGGATTTGAGCGCACTACGGATGCCGCCAGGTCTTCGGGCGACTTGCTGTTCAGCCGCGCCTTGACGATGTATTCGTTGCCAAAGTCATATACTATGCCTCCCCGGGCGTTGTCGTTGAGCCCTTCCGCGGCATCCATCAGTTCTGAGAGGGTGACGCCATACTGCCTCATGCGTCCGGGATCAAGCTTTATCTGGTATTCCGGAGCCTCGCCGCCAATCACACTCACCTGCGACACCCCCCCGAGCGCGAGCAAGCGGGGACGCACAGCGGTGTCGACGAGCCTCCGGAGGTCGAGCATACTTGTGGAGTCGGCGGTGAAGCCTATAATCATCACCTCTCCGAGAATCGAGGACTGAGGCCCCATGACCGGCTTAGAAACCCCGGCGGGGAGGTCCGCGGCCATGCTTTCGAGCCTTTCGGCCACAATCTGACGGGCGCGGTAGACATCCGTGCCCCAGTCGAATTCCACCCATACTACGGAGAAACCGACAGTCGACGACGAGCGCACGCGGCGCACGCCGTTCGAGCCGTTAACGGAAGTCTCCACCGGATAGGTGACAAGCGTTTCCACCTCCTCTGCGGCGAGGCCCGGAGCTTCGGTCATCAACACTACGGTCGGGGCGTTGAGGTCGGGGAAAATATCCACGTCCATGCGCAGGAGCGTGATTACTCCCGCCACAAGCAGCACACAGGTGAGGCCAATCACGGTCAGCCTGTTGCGGAGCGAAGCCTGGATTATTCTGTTCAGCATGACTCGTAGGAATCAATGGTTGTGTGAATGGCCTTCGGGAACCGCCTTGGCGTTTTCAGATAGGCGAAGGGTGGTCACGCCCTGTGTGACTATTACAGTTCCGGGCCTGAGACCGCCGACCTCCACGCGCTCCCCGTCCGAGGAGCCTACGACGACGGGCAGCTTGCGGTAGCAGTCCTCGTCGAGACGCTCGTACACGAAGAAATCCCCCATCTGCTCAGAAAGCGCCGAGACGGGAATTGCCGTGACATCCTCACGGCCCGAGCCGAGAAGCCATCCCTCGAATCCTCCGCCGGTCAGGAGCCCTGCGGAAGCGGCGGGAACGCTGAAGTACATCGGCACATATGCCGAGGCATTGTTGCCCGAGGCCGCGGAAGAGGCCCCCGAGCGCTTGCCGCCGAGCTCGGACACGAGGACCGTCCCGACGTCAGCGAGTGCCAGGCGCAGGTCCGTGAATGTCCCCATACGCGAGGCCATCCTGCGCGGAAGGTCCACGCGGAGAGTAATCTCCTTGTCGGATGCCATGGACGCAAGCGGCGCACCGGCTTCCACATACTGTCCTTCGGCCACGTCAAGGCTTACTATCACTCCCGAAATCGGGGCAGAAGCCGCGCCGGAAGCCGCGGAAGCCGAAAATCCGGCACGAGCCGACTCATAGGCAGCAAGAGCGGCGTTGTATTCCGAGGCGGTGACGAGGCGTTGGTCGTAGAGGGGCTTTAGTCTGTCAAGCTCACGTTTCGCGGCATCGAGAGCGGCCTTGGCTGCCTGATTGGCATCTCCGCCTGTGGTGGCGCCGGTGCGGACAGAAGCGATGCGGGCTCCGCGCGGCACTTTCTTTCCCGGAACCATATCGCGGGAGAAACTTACGATACCGGCTGTCGGCGCCGAAACCACGGCGAGCTCATTGCCTGTGGCGAGCACGCGCCCGGACACTTTCAGTGCCTCGGAGAAAGCTCCGCTACGGACCGTGTCGCATTCCACTCCGAAACGGAGTGCCATTTCGGGCTCGAGTACAATGTCGTCGCCGGAGGTCGCCCCATCCTTGTGGGCTTCTTTTGTTTCCGATTCATGGTCATGCCCGTCAGAGGCATGGTTGTGGCAGGCTCCGAAAGCCAAAGTCAGGCCCATAAGGCCCAATATCCTGAAAAAATTACCTTGCATAGTCGTATGAGAGGGTTTTACCGTATGCAAAGTTACGATTTTTCGGGCAAAAAGCCGTGCCACGGCCCTCATCCGCACACGATATGCAAAAACCGTCCTCCGGCCGCAGTTGACCGATGGACGGTTTTCGAGTTATGAAGGAGGTGTTTTAGCTGTTGGCGCGCTTTTCATCAATTTTCTTATTGGCGCTGTCGCGGTCTGCCGCAAAATAATGAGCGTTGCCGCTCTTATCATAGAACATTTGACGGGGCTGAGACGAACCGCTGCCGGAGTTCTGTCCCATCACGAAGGCCGCGCCGACGATGGCGGCGAGAATCATCAGAATCTGGATTATCAGCTTGAAGATAACTACAATCAGGCCCCAGAGAGCAACGAGTGTACCAACGATATAGACCGCGGCGAAGACCGTGAAGGCAATTCCGGCCGTGCGGCCGAGGACGGCGATATTCTCTTTAGTGGACTTACGCAGACCTATGCCGAGTGTAGCGAAGAAAGCCACGAGGCAGAATATAGTCATCAGTGCGTTGGGGACTTTGAGCAATGCGCAGACAATCGCAACCACGATTAGCGCAGGAAGGCTGACGGCTATGCTGATGGCCATGGGCTTGAGCGAGAGGTCTTCCTCGGAGTCAGGACCAAGGAGAAGCTGCTTGTAGAACTTGATGCTGAAGATCTGGAAGGCAACGAACACCACGAAGGGAATGGCACGGAAGAGCGAGCCGAAGAAGCCGTAGCGCTCCGGTGAACACCACCAGAAGGCAGTGTTGCCCATAGTATAAAGAGCTACAATCTCAAGGATAGAAGCCACAATGATGCAGGCGGGCACGACCTTGAGTGCGAGATTACGGGCGGATTGCACGCGGATGCCCACGAACATGAAGGCCATGGCTGCAACGAAAAGGATACATATCAGAGTGTAGGGAATCGGTCCGGCATAGAACTTGTAGATTGCGGAATGGTTCGTGCGCTCACGGGTATTCCCGAAAGTATCCTCTACCCCCTCGGGGTTATCATCGCTGAAGATAATGTCGGAACTATGAATGGCATATTCCTTACCGTCGAGCATAAGACGTCCGTAGCTCTCGTTGCCGATAAGCTGACCGGTAATCTGGATTTTGGTATCTACGGGTATTTTCCGGTCGCTGATACCGGGGATTTCCGCGCCGCTTTTTTCAGACACGGTGATGGGATGAACCTCGACGGAGTCCTCGAAAGCGTTGTCAGTGACGTAGAGCTGGGCACTTGCGCCTGAAGGCAGCAGAAGCCCGAGGAATGCGAGAAATGTGGCTAACAGTTTTTTCATGAGTTATAGTGATTGGTTTAGAGGTTGATGCAAAATTAGCCATCCGGCCGCTCCAATTCAGTAACAATCAATACAACTCGGGCAACATTCGGGGTAATTAACTTGTCGCAATGAGTAAAACAGCTGTAACAAAATATACGTTTTGTTGATTTTCAATCTTTTGCGATGCGACACCGGAATTTCTCAGGAGTCTCGCCTTTTATCTTTGAGAACACCCTGTGAAATGCCTGACGGGAGTTGAAGCCCGATTTTTCGGCTATGATTTCAATCTTCTCGTCGGAAGTTTTCAGCAGCTCCTCGGCGTAGGCCACACGGTAGCCGTTGACGAAGTCGAAGAAGGTCGTGTTCTGCTCGGAATTGAAGAAACGGCTGACGTAGGTGCGGTTGCTGCCGACCTTCGCGGCGACATCGGCGAGCTTGAGGTTGAGATTGAGGAAGACTTTCTCCTCGTCGAAGAGTTTCCGGATGTTAATCGACATCTGCGACTCCTCGGAAAGATGGTCGTCCGTAATTTCCTCCGGAGCACGCAGTTCGCCGATTACCGTTTCATGGCGGTAGATGAAATAACCGAGGAACATCCACTGCACCATCGCAGCGACAAGATAGACGGCCTCGATATCGATGCTGATGAATACGCTGTCTAAAATCCAAAGCGAGAGGATGAGGAAGAAAAACGCGAGGATGCTTTTCAACCACTCGAGATTTATGTTTTCCTCATAAGAAAACTGCTGTTTCAGCAACCTGTTGTAGCGGGGAATGGCAAAAATAGTCCACACGGCATAAAACAATCCATAGGCTGCAGCCCATACAACCTCAATTATATAGAAGAGACTGAGGGAAGTTATGATATAGAGCGCGGGGAGGACTACAAATGGCGCAATTTGCCAGAAGACAGTTTTCCGCGTTACACTTCCGGGGCGGCAAAGCTCTTTGAGAACGAAGACATAGAGGGGAACCGCAACCATATCGAGAGCGGTCATTACAGTCCAGAGATGGCGGATTTTGTAAACCGGCTCGGAGAGGAAAAAGAGGTCCTTGACGCATCCGATTTCGATTATAACCATGAGTGCCGCCACAAATCCGGCAGGACGGTTGTCTTTTTTGCGCAGAAAGAGCCATGCCATCATGAGATAGAACATGCAGCATAGCCCATAGATGAAATAAATGTAGTTCAGCTCCATTATTTTTCAGTATACCACAAAGATACGAAAATTTCTTCATACAGCAAAGCCCCTGGGCCGAAAAAACGGTCCGGGGGCTGTTGTGCTGTGGATTTAGATTTCTTTTATTCGAATTCGATGAGCACCTGGTCGGTTGCCACGACGTCGTCTGGCTTCACGAACACACGCTTTACCTGCGCATCCTTGTCGCTGGTGACGTCGTTTTCCATCTTCATGGCCTCGTAGACGAGGAGAAGGTCACCCTTCTTGACAGTGTCGCCGGGCTTGACGGAGATGGAGATGATACGACCGCCCATGGGCGATACGAGCGTAGGACCGGTCACGGGTTCCTCCGGCTCCTTGGCGACCTCTTCCTTCTTGGCCTCCGGAGCGGGAGCCTTGGCGGCGTATTCCTCGGCGCGGCGCTTGCGCAGGAAGCCGTTGGCTACGGTCGGAAGCAGCTCAAGCAGAAGCATTTCCTCCGTGTTGGCGGCGAGAGGGGCATTGCCGTACTCGGCAAGCACGGGATTCTCGGGACGCTTGTACTTGTTGACGTCGTAAGGTGTCTCGACGGAGCTGCCGGTGATTTTTTCGCGGAAGGCGGGGTCGACGGGTACGGGGGTGTGGCCGTACTCGCCCTTCACGAGCGAGATGAACTGATTGGAAGTGGTGGTATAGTCGGGATTGCCTTTCTTGCGGTCGATAGCCACGCTCACAGCCTGAGAGCCGACAATCTGGCTCGTCGGAGTAACGAGGGGAACCAGTCCGGCATCACGGCGGACCATAGGAATGAGCTTCATGGCGTCCTCGAGAACGTCCTCGGCGCCGAGAGCCTTCAGCTGGGCAACCATGTTGGAATACATACCTCCGGGAACCTCTGCATTCTTGACGATTTCGTTGGGCTTCGGGAAACCGAAATATTCCTCGATTGCATGGCAGGCCGAGAGGAGGGTCTCCTCGTCGCCGGCCTTGGCGGCAGCGACTGCGCGGTCGAGCTGAGCCTCCACATCGGCGGGAAGCTTGTCGGTTAGAGGATCGAACTCGCGCGGAAGCTTGCCGAGGTCGAATGCCTTCAGGGAGTGACGTGCGTCGAGCAGACGCTTGCGGATTTCGCCCACAGCCTTCATGTCGGCTTCAATCTCCACTCCGAGTTTCTGTGCGAAGAGATAGATAAGCTCGATTGCCGGAGCGGCCGAACCGCCGCCGAACCACCAGATGTTCGTGTCGAGGATGTCCACGCCGTTGAGGATAGCCATCACAGAGGAGGCAAGGCCGTAGCCGGGGGTGCAGTGGGTGTGGAAATCGACGGGCACCTTCACGGCGGCCTTCAGCTTCGAGATGATGGATGCGGCGCGCGAGGGAGTCACGAGACCGGCCATATCCTTCAGCGTAATGATTTTCGCGCCGAGGCGCTCCATCTCACGGGCCTTTTCAACAAAGTACTCGTCCGTGAAAATCTTCTCAGGCTCTTTGGAGAACATCCGCTTGAAAAAGCCCTTGGGCGCTTCCGTCTTGGGATCGACCGTATAGCAGACGGCTCCGTCGGGAATACCGCCCAGCTCATTGATCATGCGGATTGATTCCTTTACATTGTCGATATCGTTGAGTGCGTCGAAAATTCGCATTACGTTGAGGCCGTTGGCTATAGCCTCTTTATAGAATCCCTCGAGGACAGAGTCGGGATAAGGCACATATCCGAAAAGGTTGCGGCCGCGTGAGAGCGCCGAAAGAAGGCTTTTGCCTTCCATGACTTTGGCCACGGAACGAAGACGGTCCCAGGGGCTTTCGTCAAGATAACGCATCACGGAGTCGGGTACGGCTCCGCCCCACACTTCCATGATATAGAAGCCGGCATCTTTGTAATAAGGCAGAAGCTTGTCGATTTCGGCCTGGCTGAGTCGCGTGGCGAAGAGCGACTGCTGACCGTCGCGGAGAGTCAAGTCGCGGATTTTCAGTTTGCGTTGTTCCATTGTCATATAATTTAGCGTATATTGGGTGTGCAAATTTACGTTTACTTTTTGAATTATGGAAATTTTTCTTTAATTTTGTGCAAATATTATTCCCTATGTTCTCATTTTTCTCCAAGAAACGCGAACCTTTACCGCTCCCCATAGCCACGGACATCCACTGCCACGTTATTCCCGGCGTGGACGACGGGGCCCCTGACGCCGCCACTGCCGCCGACCTTATCGAAAATATGCAGCGCTGGGGCATCAGGCGAATCATTGCAAGTCCCCACTATACTCAGGGTATCTTTGAAAACAATCCCGAGACAATCGAGAAAGCTTTCAGAAACCTCAAATACGCCCTCGACTCGCGTGGCAACGACATAGACATCAGCTATTCGGGCGAATACCGCATCGACGATCTCCTTCAGAAACGTCTCGAGGACGGAAAATACACCCTCCTTCCGAACAAGTTCATGATCATCGAGAACTCCTTCCTTCAGGAGCCCTGGAACATCGACCGTCTCGTCTTCGACCTTCAGGTGCGCGGCATCCGCCCCATTCTCGCACACCCCGAACGGTACTCGTATTATTACAACAAGCCCCAGCGCTACCACAAGCTCCACGAAGCCGGCCTCGCCTTTCAGGTAAACGTCCTGAGTCTGGCAGGCAATTACGGAAAAGCCGAGCAGAAGGTGGCCGAAAGCCTCATCGCGGAAGGCCTCGTCGACTACCTCGGCACGGACATACACCGCATGAGCCACATAAATGCGATTGACGAATATCTCCGCTCAAAAAAGGCCGAGCGCCACTTCCACGACCTGGCAGGAAAACTCCGCAACGACACGGACTTCTGAACGGCCGTCTGTGCTTACTGAATAATTTTTTCACGTCTGCAAAAACTAAACCACCTCCCGGATGAAATTCGTCAGCACAAGCAATCCCCGCTTGGAAACAAGCCTCACCGAAGCTGTCAGCGGCTGTATCGCCCCCGACGGAGGCCTTCTCCTCCCGGCGTCGATTCCAAAGCTTCCCGGCGCGTTCTTCAACAACATAGCTGAACTCTCCCTCAAGGAGATAGCATACGTCATCGCCACGAGCTTCTTCGGCGACGACATTCCCCCCCACATTCTCAAGGACATCACGGACCGCGCCTTCGGCTGCGGGATTCCGCTCGTCGCCCCCGGCGGGGGCGACGCTCCCCGCGTTCTCGAACTCTTCCACGGGCCTACCCTTACAGTCAAGGACTTCGGCGCCATGTTCATGGCCGGCATAATCCTCCGGCTCAACCCCACGGCTGACCAGGAGAACGACGGCTGGAAGGTTCTCCTCGCCTCCTCCGGCAATTCCGCCGTGGCCATAGGCTCGGCTTTCAGAAGCATCCGCGGGGCCGACTTCTACGTGGTCTGCCCCCACGGGTCAGTCCGGCGCCGTCGCCATTCAATTCTCTCCTCTTTCGGGTCCAACGTCCATATTATCGAAGCCGGAGGCGACATCGACCAGTGCAACGGAATAGTCCGCACCTGCATCGCCGACGAGCGCGCCGCAGGATTTACCAAAGTCTGCGGCGCAAACAGCGTCAACATCGCCCGCCTCATCCCCGCAGTCGTATTTTTCTTCCACGCATACTCGCGCCTCCGCTCGGAGCTCGGACAGCCGGAAGCTGACAGGGCAGTATACTCCGTGCCCTGCGGCAACCTTACAGCCCTGACCGCCGCAGTCATCGCCCGGAGGATGGGCCTCCCCATGGGAAAGATAGTAGCCGCCCAGACCGTGACCGACGCCCTCGGCGCCTTCCTCCGCAACGACGCATCCCCGTCGGGCTCCCACAGCCGGCTCGCCACATCGATGAACGCCGACTGCCCCACCAGTCTGCCGCGCCTCGTCAGCCTCTGCGGAGGGCGGGACGGCATCGCCCGGGAAATCGACACCGTGGTGGTAAGCGACAGCGAGATTGAACAGACAATGCGCGGAACGCTCGGCAAACACCGCTACAGCCTCAGCCCGCATTCAGCCGTGGCCTTCGCCGCCGCCGGAAAATTCACGGGCACAGGGGTGCCTGTCGTGGCACTCGCCACAGCCCACCCCGCCGTCGACATCGATGTCTTCACCGCAGTTACGGGTGCTCCCGTCGAACTGCCGCACCAGCTCACACGTTTAATGAATACAAAGCTCTTGCCCGTAATCCGAATGGCTCCCACCGTGCCTGCCCTGAGGAAACTCGTGCGCGGAGCCTTGCATCCTTCAAAGAAACTATAACATAGAACACCAACCCCTTAATTCCCCATCACACACATCATGAGCAACCGCAGAGAACTCAAGAAGTACGTCCGCACCGTGTGCGGCGACCTCGCCGGAATCACCCTCGACACAGCCTACGCCTACGACAGCGTAAAGCCCGCACAAGTCCGCGAAATCGTCAACGACATCGCCGCCCTTCAGGTGGAAACGCTCTCGAAAGTGGGCGTCGCCTTCGACAAGACGCCCCGTTCCATGGAGCCCGGAGAGTACCGCAAGGCCCGCAGGGAGTACTTCCGCAAGGCCATCCGCGCCCTTCTCGACGAGTTCAACACCAAAGTCGAGGAAATCGTAAGGAAAATCAACGCCGCCCTCCCCGCCGACGTACGTGAATCCCTGAAGGAATCCGCCAAGTAATGAACCTGGCAGCAAGAATTCTGAATGCCTTCGGGTGGAAGGTGTCGGTCACCGTTCCCGACTGCCCGAAGTGCATTATCTGCGTCGCTCCCCACACCAGCAACTGGGACTTCCTGTGGGGTAAGCTCGCATACGCCTCCGTGGGCCGCAAAGCCGGATTCCTTATGAAGGAAAGCTGGTTCTTCTGGCCCATGAAATATCTCTTCCGCGCGATGGGGGGTATTCCCGTCCCGCGGCGCAAAGGCTCTTCGCTGACTGACGCGATTATCGAGAAATACCGCACCGAATCCCGCCTCACTCTCGCAATCACACCGGAGGGCACGCGAAGCCGCACCTCCCGCTGGCGCACCGGCTTCCTCCGCATAGCCAACGGCGCCGGAATCCCCATAATGCTCGGAGTTATCGACTATGAGAAAAAACTCATCCTCATCGAGGACGAATTCATCCCCACCGGCGATATCGATGCCGATATGCGAAGCATAAAGCGCTTCTACCGCCCCTTCAAGGGCAAATATCCACGGAACTTCAGCACCGACGAAGAAGAATGATTCTAAATCCAACTTTCACGGCCGTCGCCCTCCCGCTCGACATCGTCTGGGCCGACCGCGAGGCCAACCTCCGCGCCCTCGGCGACGCGCTCGACAGGATTCCCGCAGGCGTAGACCTCGTGGTTCTCCCCGAACTGTTCACAACGGGATTCATAAACGACCCCGCGCTTCTGACAAGTCTTCCCGAGACAAACAACGGCGAGACGATGGAAGCCGTCAGACGGCTCGCCGCAAGGCATAACTGCGCCCTTGCGGGAAGTTTCCTCGCAAAAACAGCACATAAGGTGTTCAACCGAGGCTTTTTCATCGAACCTTCGGGCGATGAAACCTTCTACGACAAGCGGCACCTCTTCTCCCTAAGCTCCGAAGCCAAAGTCTATACTCCCGGCACGCGGCCTATGCCCGTGGTACGTTTCAGGGGATGGAACATCGCCATGATTGTGTGCTACGACCTTCGTTTCCCCGTCTGGTGCCGCAACAAGGAGCAGGAATACGACGCACTTATTGTCCCGGCCAACTGGGCTTCCGCCCGCGGCTACGCATGGCGGCAACTTCTGATTGCCAGGGCAATTGAGAATCAGGCATACGTCGTGGGCGCCAACCGCGGAGGCTCCGACGACTATGGCGACTATTCCGGCATGACTTACATTTTCGACTCCATGGGCCAGCCCGTCGGACAGCCCCTGGCCGGAACTGACGGCGCCGTAATAGCAACTTTCTCCCGAGAGAACATCGACGAGTGGCGCCGACGCTTCCCCGCCGCCAAGGACGCCGACCGTTTCGACCTCCCTCTTGAAATATAAGAAAAAATCCTCGTCGATTACTATGAAAAAGACTGTTTCACTGATTATCGCCTTTCTTATCGTATGCGCCTTTACTGCCGGATGCGCATACGGAGTAGGAACGCTCTTCGACCAGCCTTATCTCTACGAAAACGGTCAGGCCCTTGTCCTGGGCCTCTGCGGAGGCACCGGAGGTGTCCTCGCTCCAATCCTCGTAGCGGCAATCTCGAAAAGGCTCTCCATCAGAAAACGCTGACTGACTCCGATAAGAACAGGCTAAAATGGCCTCCGGGGTGAACCGGACAGGGGTGTGTGGTGTTTTTATAGTAGAACTTTCACAAATACTATAAAACAACCCAATACACACACCCTATTCCTTATGAAATACGAACAACCCCAGCTCCCCTACGAGCCCGACGCGCTGGAGCCCGCCATCAGCGCGCGCACCGTCGATTTCCACTACGGCAAGCACGAAAAGGCCTATATCGACAACCTCAACCGCCTCATCAAAGGCACTGAATTCGAGGACATGGAGCTTGAAGAGGTTATCGCCCACGCCAAGGGTCCGCTCTTCAACAACGCCTCCCAGGCCTGGAACCACATCTTCTATTTCTTCTCCTTCTCTCCGGAAGGCTCCCGCGAGCCCTCGGGACGTCTCCGTGAGGCAATCGACCGCGACTTCGGTTCCTTCGAGAAATTCAAGGAAGCTTTTGTCGACGCCGGTGTCGGCCTCTTCGGCTCCGGTTGGGTATGGCTCTCCCGCGACGATGCCGGGAAGCTCTTCATCACCCAGGGTCCGAACGCCGGGAATCCCATCACCGACGGTCTTACCCCGCTCCTATGCTTCGACGTCTGGGAGCACGCTTATTATCTCGACTATCAGAACCGTCGCGCCGACGCTCTCAAGAAACTCTGGGACATCGTCGACTGGGACATCGTCGACAACAGGTACTGACTCTGAACGGTGTCGCTACACCCCTCATCAACTTATACAGTCGGACGTGTCCGATTGTACGTTTAGCATAATGTGATGAATGGAAAAAGAGGTACTCGTGAGAGCACCTCTTTTTCTCGTTCAGAATAATCCGGCCGCGTTTCAGCGGACTATTATCTTCGAAGCTTTACCGCCCGCGACCCTGATATAGATTCCGGGGACCGAAGGAGCGGCCACAGGGAAGCCCTGAACCGTGTACCATCGCGCCTCCGAGGATGTATCTTCTGCAAATTGTCCGATGCCGGAAACGAATCCTGAACCGTAGACCTCGAGCTCGTTGACGCTCGTGCCGTAGCCCGTGGAGCGCTTATGGCCCTGGAGCCTTACGTAGCGGGCCTCGCGTCCATCGCAGGAAATGACATCCGCTTCGGGAGAGTACCGGTAGCCTGAGCGCGTCTCAACAGTCTCAAAATCGTCGTCGTAACCAGTCCGTGAAGCCGACACTGTGTAGTGAGTGGCGTATGCAGGATTGTTCCAGTAGATGAGCACCTTGTCGAGAATGTAGACATTTCCGAGGTCAACGACCATCCACTCCTCATCGTTGAAGGTACTTACCCAGCGGGTGTCCTGACGGCCGTCGACGGCGAAAGAAGCGGACAGGCCGTCATTCTCGTGCGAGCTGCCCCAGGCGGTCTTTCCGAGCGCGAGGTTCACTTCACCGATAGGCCTGACATCAACAGCGCACAAGGCCAGACCGCCGAAGTCGATATGATGCGTTCCGCATTCCGTGCTTACGAAGCTCTGCGTACTGCGGTCATAGGTCGCATTTTCAGAAGTCCCGCCTCCGGGCCCGAGGAGAGTAATATCCATATCGTCAGGATTGCCCGTATACGGCGCAAGGAACTGGTTCATGACCCTGAAAGGAACGGAAACAGGCACACCCTGAATGGCAACGTAGGCTTCCTTGTCAAGGGATACGGAGGCGGGACGCTCCACATCGTTGACAAATACCGTGCCTTCGCTGGAGCCGACACCTTCGAGCGCGGCCGAAACCGAGTAGCGTCCGTGCGAGAGCGGGGTGAAGTCATTGCCATCGAAACGGGCCTCGCGGTCGGCGCTCCATACAACTTTCGCTTCCGGGAGCTCTTCGCCGCCGCGCGTGAATGCCACAGGCTCCAGAACGACTGTCTCACCGCTGTCCATTGTCTCGGGAAGGCTGAATTCCACACCGAGAGGCGCGTCAGCCGGCAGGGATGAACGCAATCCATAGACATTGATTTCGTATTATTACTGTCCGCTAAACTTTAGGGAGCAATAGAAAAAATAGGGCCGATTCCATT